>NZ_JBGANA010000040.1:0-43042 GCF_044222565.1 Prosthecobacter sp. | reverse complement strand
CATAGCGAAGGGTTGCCGAGCCTCGGCGAGGCTACCCTGGTACGTGGTGCATCCTTCAGGAAAGCAAACCCAGCGCCTTCTTTACACACCGCGCCCTCCAGCAGCGTCTGCCTCGCCATTCCGCCACGCAGTCGCTGCCTCCCCGCATCATCCCCCTCAAGCGAATTCCGATCGTGTCAGCTTATTGCGCAAGCCTCAATAACGAAGTGCCACGTCAGTCTATTGTGCAACTTTCAATAAGTCATGTTATCGTCGGCTTTGCCTCCATGATTTAGCACCCAAGGTGCGGCCTAGCGTAGCCCAGGGCCAGCGAGCCTTGGCGAGCGCCGCCCTGGGTTCAGCACCAGCAGCAGGGCAGCAAACCCAGCGCCTTCTTCACACACCGCGTCCCCCAGCAGCGTCCTCCCGCCACGCCGAAGCAGGTAGCATGTGCCTCCGCCACACGGTCCGGTTTCAGCATGCACATGCACTCCATTCGCGTCAGTCCATTGCACAAGCCTCAATGATTGAGCTTTGCACAATAGACTGACGTGGCCCCCCGATTAAGTCATGTTATCGTCGGCTTTGCCTCCATGATTTAGCACCGAAGGTGCGGCCTAGCGTAGCCCAGGGCCAGCGAGCCTAAGCGAGCGCCGCCCTGGGTTCAGTCCCAGCAGCAGCGCAGCAAACCCAGCGCCTTCTTCACACACCGCGTCCCCCAGCAGCGTCCTCCCGCCACGCCGAAGCAGGCTGCATGTGTCTCCGCCGCACGCAACGCCCCGGCTCCTGCATGCACATGCACTCCATTCGCGTCAGTCCATTGCGTGAAACCGGGGACAGGGTGCAAAGAATTGACAAGGCTGCCTGCTCCCGTCTATTTGTCAATCATGCCACGCAGCATCCGCATCCAGTCCCCCGGCGCTTACTACCACGTCATGGCCCGTGGCAACCGCCGGGAGGCCATCGTCTTTGACGACGACGACCGCCGCTTCTTCCTCCACACCCTCGCCCAGGCCTGCGAGATGACCGGCTGGCGCGTCCATGCCTGGGTGCTCATGGACAACCACTATCACCTCTTCATCGAAACCCCCGAGCCCAACCTCGTCGCAGGCATGGCCTGGCTCCAAAACACCCTCACCCGCCGTTACAACGTCCGCCACAGCAAGTGGGGCCGCCTCTTTGGCGACCGCTACAAGGCCGTCCTCGTCCAGGGAGATGACCCCTACCATTACCAGACGCTCATGGACTACATCCACCTCAACCCCGTGCGCGCGCGTCTCATCCGGCCCAAGGCCAAGCAGAGCATCCTCGACTACCCCTGGAGCAGCATCGCCGGCGGCTACGCCCTGCCACCCACAAAACGCCCCCAATGGCTCGACGCCCCCGCCGGCCTCAAAACCTTCAATCTCCCGGACACCGCCGCAGGCCGCCGCCAGATGATCAAGCGCCTCGACCGCCGCGCCATCACCGAGGAAATCAAAAGCTGCGGAGTCCCCCCGCTGCCCGCCGAGGTGGACGCACGCGCCAGCCACCTCCGCCGCGGCTGGTACTGGGGCACCCAGGCCTTCGGCGAGTCCATGCGCAAGCTCGCCGGAAAGCTCCTCAAAAACCGCAGCCCCAAATCCCGCAACCACAAAGGCAATCCCCACCTCGCAGCCCACGGCGAGCAGCAGGCGGTGACTTGGCTCGCCCAGGGCCTCAAAGCCGCAGGCCTCAAGCCCTCCGAACTCACCGACCTCAAAGGCTCAGATCCCCGAAAGCTCCTCCTCGCCCATTTCTTATCCCGCCGCACCACGGTCTCCCATCCATGGCTCGCCCAAAAGCTGTCCATGAAATCCGCCGCCAACGTCAGCCAGCAACTCCGCCGCCTCGACCTCAAAAGGACCCGCGCCAAAGCCCCAGCCCCACTCCGCAGCTTTTTGGATCAGCTCCAAATCACCACCTGATGTCAGCTTCCCTATTTGTCGATTATTTGCCCCCCCGCCCACTTTTCCAGGCCAAGGCCAGTAGTTGATTTGTGGACTCATATTATTCAAGCGCTACGGTGTCAGCATATAGGATAAAATGTCGCTAATCTTTTGCTTCAAATCCTTGTTAAGTCCCCCTGCCAGTGCATGAAGCTTATGACCAACTCGATATTCAATATCTGCATCTTTTGAAAAAATGCCATCGATCATCTTTTCTTTGTCTTCCATGGGGTCGGAGGCTTTCTTCTTTAGTTGATTGAGTAAATCTAAACTTTCGAATGCCCTTTCAATAGACCTAGGCCTGCCTGCTGCACTTGTAAGGCATCCAAGCGCCAGGCCTTCGGCTCTTTTTTGATCATGCTCCGCTCTCCTAACACACTCCATAATGGCGGACTCATGAGGGGACTTGTCGTTAAATAAGATGACAAGCATGCAACCCAGTTCGAGTGTTTGAGCTGTCGCAGTCTCCAATGCTATTTTTACATCCGCCTCCCGAAGGCGGCCGAGCTCAATCAATCGTTGAGTGATGCACAACCTCCACAAGGGATTATTTGCTGTGATGTTTTCTCTCATCTTGTTGATGTCCAAATCAGTCAGTCCCGGTGAGAACCATCTCGCACGCTCGTTTCGAAGCGAAGCAGCCGGGTTGAAAATGGGCATCCAGGACTTGGGAAGTTTGCAGGGCATCCCAATGACTCTTTCACCCTTGCCATCACCAGGGAGGAGTTGAAAAACTAAGGAGCCTGAAATGTTGTGCCAACGCCATTGTTCCAGTTCCACATAGCCAAAACTCCCTCCACCGTGTGTGATTGCGTCTTTTAGAAAAGGCCTTCCTTGCACAGAAAATGAGATCTCGTTCCAGGGGGACTGGTTTTGAGGTGAAAAAAGTGGGGATTTTGCCACAAAAACCTGTCTCAAAGATGCCAAAGCAGGTGCCTCATCGGCTAATAGCACATCCACATAGCCCGCATCTTTTGTGAGGACATCACCAAAACGCCAAAGGGATGGGTCGAAGTTGTTTTTGCTAAGCTCTTGGGCTAAGGTAACTCCGCTACGGCAGTTCAAAAAAAGTTCTTTGGTATCTGAATCAGAAGAAATGGCCAATGAACCTAGAAGATGTAAAAATAAGAACGCGTGTTTCATGGGTTTTGAGGTGGCACGAAAATTTCTTCTACTCCTATCGGACCAGCTTCATCCGCACCTGAAATATCTTCCACCAAAATGTTAAGTTTAGCTTTGTGTGCCGCCGCTCCCACAACTGCAGGAAAACGGTGCCACGGTGCAAACAGCAGACAAACACACCCCCGGCCTCATAATCCGAACCCGCCTGCTCCATAAACGGCGGAGCCTCACTGTCGCTTAGACGAAGGAACGTTCATGCCGGACCTCCTCGCGCCCTCCTACGCGCTAATCGGTCCCCATCATCTTCATCTCCCGCTCCGCCCTCACACCTCCTCCAGCCACACACTTCGGAACTTCCACATCGCCTCTCCCGCCTTTTTCAGAATCTTTCCGTCCGCGTCCCTCAGGCCGCCGTCATCGCTCAGGATCAGCACCCGCTTGTTGGGAAACACCACCAGCGCCTCTGGGTTCAGCCCTTTCAGGTCCACGTCCTCCAGCAGCACCGGCTTGTCCTCCGGCTTTCCCGTCCACTGAAACAGCCGCGAAACCGGCGCCTTGGTCTGCCGGTTCAAATACTCGTCATAGTACCCGGCCAGGATCAGGTACCGCCCGCGCCACCACACCATGTCCCGCAGGCCCAGCCCGTGCAGATCCAGCAGCATCACCTCGCCAAACTTCGCGCGTATCCTCGCCTTTGGCTTCTTCTTTCGTTTCTGCGTCAGCTCCGCCGCATTCAGCAGCGGCACCAGCAGCGCCTGCCCGCAGGGGATCGGATTGCGGAAGCCGATAAACAGCCGCCCGCCCCCATGCTCCGCGCAAAGGCTCTCGATGTTCAGCCCGCCCCAGCATGGCGGCTCATCACTCGGCCCCTCCTTCGGCCCCAGCCTTGCCGACTCCGCCAGCCGATACTTCTTCAGCGCCGGCGCAGCCACCAGATCATCCAGCAGCCCTTTGTAAACTTTGCCCGCAGGCACCGGCTTCACGCCGCCCTTCCTCTTCACCAGCCGCGTCGCGAACAGCACCTCCCGCTCCTTCGCCCGTTTGCCATCCCGGCCCCGGCTGCACGAGCCGATCCAGTACACCAGCTCTCCCACCTGCGCCGCGCTCTCCAGATCAGACTCACGCCACGCATCCGGCGCCTTCTTCTTCCTCTTCGCGGGAAACCCCGGAAACTCCTCATTCAGATCCAGCACCGGCTTCCCCCGCTCCCCATCCGCAGTCAGGTGCAGGTGCAGCACATTGCTCTCATCCGAAGCCCCGATGAACGCCTCATTCGAAACCGCCACCCCCGCCGATCCATCCGGCAGACCCAAATGATAACTCACAGTGGAAAGCGCAAAAGCCATGGTTAGAAGATAAGCAGCCGATGAAATCTCAAAAGAAAAACTCGCAGTCGAAAAGGGAAAATCTAAAAGCGGAGGGCCCACGCCTGCAGTCTATGAGCCGGAGACATGCCACGCAGGCAGCGCGCCCGCTACAGCCTTGGGCATCATTTCGCGGCTGCGTTCAAGCCGCCACTCTCATTTCAGAGGTATCATGAAATGGTGGTTTATAGTATTCCCATGGGCAAACACGCACCCGATTCTGTATGGTTAAACATACGAAATGTTTTCCAGCAATTGGCTTGCTAGGGCCGCGCACGCGTCCGGCGTGGCGGTGCCTCTCCTCAGTTCCACAGGAACTGAGCTGCTTTGGGCTCCGGCCCTTGGCGAAGCAAAGTAGCTTTGTTCCTGCGGAACAATGACCCGCTCCGCATCTCACCGGACGCTTAACCATATAAAAACTAGCGCCTCCCAGCGTTCGCGTTCCCGCCAGCATTCGCATTTCCACCCGCGTTCACATTGCCACCCGCATTCGCACCGGCACCGCCAGCCGCACCGCTGCTGCTTCCATCCATGCGCGTGATGAAATCCGGCACCAGCCTCTCGCTCACACCCGCCAGAATCGAAAGCGTCAGCACACCCCAGAACGCCGAGGCATTCGTCGTCGCCTGAGACAGCACCCCCAGCAGCAGGTTTGCCTTCGCCGCCGCCACCAGCAGCAGCGCACCTATCGCCCCGGCCAGGATACGCGCCGTGCTCTCCCACAGCACCAGCCAGTTGCTGGAAAACGGCTTCACCTCCATCGTCCCCATCCGCGTCACACTGAAGAGCAGCGCGCCGATGGCCCCCAGCGGGATCCACAGCCCGAATTCATTCTCCGGGTTCAGCCCCGTCCCTTTGTCATGGCACTGCACCCAGATCCAGCCGATGAGGCCTGTTAGCGCGGTGATAAACACCGCCGCCACCACCCGCTTCAGCCGCGTGTTGTCCGTCACTATCCCGGTGATCACCGCGTCCGCCTTCGTCAGGCAGGCCTGCGCCCGCACCGTGTCCGGCGCTCCATGCAGCTTGGCAAACACCTCCCCGATCAGCCTCCGCATCGCCAGCATCTGCTCCTCATCCGCCTTCATGCCAAAGAACGACTGATTGCCCAGTGTCAGCGCCTCCAGCCGAGCCAGTTCAAAGCAGATCTCATCATTCCCCTCCGGAAACCTCCAGTCACCCCGGTACTGCACCCGCAGCTTCTCATCCAGGTACACAATGAAGATCGCACTGTGATAAATCAGCTCGCGGATCTCGCAGTTCAGCACCGTGTCCCTGCCGCCTTCGCGCAGTCCCGCGATGTCGCTCGTTCCATGCAGTTCCGCCGCGGCCCGCTGCATCGCCTCCACCCGTTCAGCCACATTGCGCTGCATGTCTTCCACCCGTTCGGCCACGTTGCGCTGCACCGCCTCCACCCGCTCCGCCACGGAGCGCTGCGCCGCTTCCACCGCCATCCTCTCCACCGCCGCATAATCCACCATCGGCACCTCGGTCACATGCTCAGCCTGCCCGCCCGCAGGCGGCGTATTTCCATTCACTCCGGAGGGAAGGGGGCTTTCAGTTAGAATGATTTCACTCATGGTCGTTCGTGGTTGTTAAGTTCGTCATCAATTCACAGTTCACATTCGTCATTCCGCTACCCTCCTACCCAAAATCCCCCGTCGCACTCCGGTATCTCTTCACCCCCAGATCCCCGGAGGCCACCAGTTCATTGATCTTCTTTTTCAGCCCCGCGATCCGGTCCGGGTACGACGCCGCCCCGATCTTCAGCAGCGCCGTCAGCTGCTTCGACTCCACCGTGCTGCTGTGCAGCGCCTGGATGATCGCCGAAGTTTTCCCGCGCCCCTGGTGCATGATGTCCATGATCACCAGGCAGATCGTGTCCAGCCGCCCGCCCAGCCCGATCACCAGATCCGCATGCTTCAGGATGTTTCTCACCGTGTTCAGCGCCTCCGCCACCTGCAGCTGCCGCGCCTCCGGCACGTTCTTCGTCCAGTCGATGAACTTCGCCCCGTTGATCACCTCGATGTCATCGATCACCGTCCCGTTCGGGTTCAGGTAATCCATCAGCGCCTGCGTGCTCTTGTCATCCTCCAGCTGAGTCGTCCCATTGATCAGCTTCCGCATGATGCGCCCGTTCTGCAGAAACAGATCCGGGAAGTAATCCGCCGCCTCAGGCCGCGCCAGCAGGCTGCGGAAGAAGCGCACAAAATCCCCGTTCGGCACATGCGCCGCGAACTGCAGAAAGCCGAACGTAAACGCCGCCGAGTCATACGTGTTCAGGTTCGTCAGCGCCAGCACGCTCTCCACATACCCCGTCGGCAGCATGAACTTCGCCCAGTATCCCAGCGTCGGAAACTCCGCCGGATCATAAAACGGCGCTGAAGGATGCGCATCATTCGTGATCCCCCGGTACTTCTGGTATTTCGTGGCATGCGACACATAAAACTTCGGCCCCGCATCGATCGTTGCCGAGTACTTCGTGTCTTCCTTGATGATTTTGACAAGTTTCGCGCTCATAGGTGGATCATTCTTGGGTGGTTAATTTTGGACTTCAATGAAAAGGCTCCTTCACTCACGGTGCCGCTGGGAGGAATCTGAAAGGCTAAGTGGAGAGTGCGGAACGTTGAAATGGAGAGGGGATGGAAAAGGCAGGTATAGGATGGAATTGAAAAGGGAGGGGAAGGGGGCAGGCCCCTCAGGCCACTCCTTACTCGCTCGGCCAGATCTTCTTCAGCACCGCCGCCAGTCGGAATCCCGCCTTCGCCAGCCCGTCGTGCACCACCTTGGCGCTCCATTCATCGTAGTCCTTGGCGGCTTGGGCGTTCGCCGTGGTGGCCGTTCGCAGCATCACCGTTTTCTTCTTGCCAAACTCCGTCTTCGTCACCGCGTGCAGCGGCCCAAAGCTCAGATCCCGGTGAGCCTTCTCCGCGTCCGGCAGGATCTCCGTCGCCCACGTGGCGGACCACGTGTTCAGCGCGCCGCCCGTTTTCAAATCCGCCGGCTCCTGTTTCTTCAGCGCCTCCGCCATCTCCTCCACCGTCTTCGCCTTCTCCAGCTTCATCGCATGCTGCACCGTCTTGTCATCCCAGTAGGAATGCAGCACACCGCTGCGGAACTCGATGTCATTCCCCCCGTGGTCGGACTCCTTCTTTGCCTCCGCCTCAGTCTGCGGCACCACCATCTTGTCCTGCGCATCAAAATACGCCGCACCCACATGCAGCGGCTGGTGGATGTCTCCCACCAGATGCACCAGCACCTTCAGCGCCTCCTTCTGCGTCATCTCCTTCGAGTCCTTTCCGCTCTCCAGCACCGCGATGCAGCGGTTGATCACATGCACCACATCATTCACGCCCGTGCCCGGCGTGCCCTCCGCATACTTCTTCAGGCCCACAGGCACATCCGTGTAGTGGTAGTTGTGGTGCTCCTTGTTCCGCACCGCAAAAGCCTCTGTCTCTGCCGTCTTCGGGCCATGCTTCACCTCGTCCGCCCACGTCGCCGCGTGCTCCAGCGTTTCATCCCCCAGCAGCTTCTTCACGTGCTTGGCCGCCGGGCTTCCCGCGATCAGCCTGTCCGCGATCGCCCCCACCGTCTGGTGTCCCTCATTCCCAAATCCCAGCACAGCGGTTGGTACCATTAGTCCCAGCGCACACAGCGGTCCCCACACCGCCCTGCCCGCCGCACGCAGCGGCGAGGTTCTCTTCTCGGGGGCGGCACAGGTGGCGGCGTTCATCAGTTGGGTTGGGAGCGTTGCATTCATAAGCACTGGTGGTGGAGAGATGAGTTGTCGTTGTTGGATTCTCTTGGAGTAAAAAGTCTCAGGTTCATTGCCTTCGGCAGCTTCCGTGAAATTCGTTCCACCAGCTCGCCCGCCCGCAATCATGCAGTCCCCTCTGCGCACGCCATTCAGGCCCTCGAAAAATCCCACTCCCCGCCAAGGCGGCATCCCATCGTAGTTGGAAAGCACAGTTCATAACGTTGCACGCAGAACAAAAAACCTGAACAATGGACCCCGGCAGTAAGTTCCCGCCGCCAGCCTTTGCAAGCAAACATTGGTTCAGATAAGAGAAACATGCCTAAAAACATCATTAGTCCCATAATCCCAATGTCTTGAGTCTGCCATTTCCCTACCCGCCATTCCCACCGGCTAAAAAGAGTTGCGGTTTGTGCGGCCTTAGAGGTCGCGGTCTTTGAAGCGCTCACCTTGGGGTTCGCACTCATCATCTTGATGTCGTGCCTGCTTCATTCTGAACATGGAAGATCTGGGGCATGAGAAAACAGGTCACATGCTCGCCGGGCCATGTTCCGCACCCGCCCCTCGGCTCCGCGCCTAGCAGCGCTCATCCACCTCCGGTCTTTCCTTCGGCCTGCCGGTTGCATTTTTAAAGACAGTCTCAGTTTCACCAAGCTGCCCAGGTCTTTTCACATGCCTCACACCCTTCGCTGAATCATCCTCCGCATTCCCGCGTCTCACCAGCGTCTCCATAGCCCCTCTCGTCACATTCGCTTTTCCAGCATCTCCTCGCAAACCACACAAAGCCTGCGGCCCATCCACCCACGAATTCCCGTCAGCCATGACCCCATGCCCGCCTCAGCCTCCGACTTTGCCGCCTCATTCACGAACCCCCATCGCGTCCCGCCTGCACCACCTCACCAGTCTCGGTCTGCTCCTCCTCTTCCTCCTCGCCAGCTGCACGCCTTACGGCCCCGCGCGGCCCAATGAAAAAATCTACCGCAGCCTCGTCTTCTCCTCCCCCGGCGGGCATGACCTCCGCATGGACCTCTACGTCCCCCGCAGCGACAAACCCGTTCCCGTCGTCATGTGGATGTTTGGCGGCGGCTGGGCCTTTGGCAGCAAGCGCTACCACATCAATATCCGCGATCTCACCAGCGGCGGCATCGCCGTCGCCTCCATCCAGTACCGCCTCAGCGGCACCGCCCCTTATCCCGCCCAGCTCGACGACTGCCGCGCCGCCTTTCAGTGGCTGCGCAAAAACGGCCCCCGGTACGGGCTCGATCCCAACCGCATTGGCGCAGCGGGCGAATCCGCCGGCGGCCACCTCGCCGCACTGCTCGCCTCCAAAGAAGGCAAATCCCGCGTCCGCGCCGTCTGCGCCCTCTATTCTCCCAGCGATCTCGTCGAGCTCGGCTGGCTCTACGAAAAGCGCAAAAAGATCAATCTCATCGAAAAATTCCTCGGCGGCCGCATGAGCGAAAAGACCGACCTCGCCGCCACCGCCAGCCCCATCAATTACGCCACCGCCATGCCCCCGGTGCTCCTCATCCACGGCACCCACGACCACGTCGTCCCCGTCGAGCAGAGCGAGCGCTTCTTCGAAGCCCTCGGCGCCGCCGGCGTAGAAGTCCAGCTCATCGAAGTCCCCGGCAAGCTCCACTGGTTCCGCCTCGATGACGCCCAGCTCGCCGAAGTCTTCTCCTTCTTCCACCGCCACCTCTCTTCAAAGACTCCCTAGCCACCCAATTCCCCTCAATCTTCCTCTTCCTCCTACTCCTACTCCTCCTCTTCCTCCCTTTCCTTCTCGCCCTCGCCCTCGCCCTCGTCCTCGTCCTCGTCCTCGTCCTCGTCCTCGTCCTCGTCCTCGTCCTCGTCCTCGTCCTCGTCCTCGTCCTCGAACTCGAACTCGAACTCGAACTCGAACTCGAACTCGAACTCGAACTCGAACTCCACCCCAGCCCCTTCGTATGGCAGTTCCGGCTTGAGCCGCCCCGGCCACAAAAGCAACCACGTCTAAAAGTTCCCCCCAAAGCTCAAACAGCCGCCCCCATGCCAGCCGTAGGATGGGCGTGGCGACAGCCCGCCCGTCTGCGAGCGTTTCCGCAAGCCCCATGGCGTACAAACATCCTCGCATTCGTCGGTTCGGCCAAAAAACCATTGCCGCATGGAAGCTCTCCCGCCGCCAAACCCAACCCACCTCCCACCGAAGCACCTGCGCACAAAAACAGCCCCGTTTCCAAGCGCTCGCAGCATCACTCCTCTATCCCCCATCCGCTATCCAGCATCGAGCATCCAGCATCGAGCATCCAGCATCCAGCATCCAGCATCCAGCATCGAGCATCCAGCCGCCCTCACTTACCATCCTTCTCTGGAAACACCCACGTCCGCTTAAAGCTCGGCAGGTTCGTCACATCGCAGCTCACCTCCGCGTGGCCGTACACCAGGCCCTTGTCAGACTTCACCAGTGTCACCTTGGCGGACCACGCGCCCGTCTTGTGCTTCAGCGTCCACGTCTCCACCGTGTCGTCCAGCGCCGCCTTCACCGATTCCATCACCGCATGGCTCTCCGCCAGCTGCTTGTTCACGTCCGCCATCGGCATCTGCGGCGTGTTGAAGATCTTCTTCCACTCGGCCGGCATTGAGGGATACAGAGCCAGCTTGGTCGTCACCGCCGCCAGTCCCAGCAGCACCAGAATGAGGATCGTCATCACCCACGCAGGCGTCGGCGGGAGCTTGTCATCGTTCTTGGCGGCAGCAGCAGCGGCATCTTGAGGTTTGGCAGGCATGAGTAGGTGCAGGGTCGCCTCATCAAAAAGAGCGCCATCCCGCCGTCAAGCCGCCACCTCACCTCTCCCACCACCCCTTCACCCTTCATAATTCATAATTCATAATTCATAATTAGGGCGGCACCACCAGCACCGGACACTTCGACTTCATCAGCACATCATTGGAAACGCTCCCGATCAGCAGATTGTAAATCCGGCTGTGCTGGTGCGAACCCACGATCACCAGATCCGCCTCCAGGCGCTGGATCTCCGCCAGCACCGTGTCCACCTCCGCGCCCGGAAACTGCTCCACCCGCGCATTCACGCCGAATTTCGTCAGCGACTCCCGCATCTCCTCCAGCTGCCCCAGCTGCACCTCCACAGAGGCAGGGCTCGGCGCCCGCATCACCGTCGGAGAGATGATCCCCACGTCCACCACCACCGGCTCCTTCGGCACCACGTGCAGGATCACCACCTCGCTCTTGAAGGCAGAGGCCAGCGCATGCGCCTGCTTCAGCACTTTGAAACTCAGGTCAGACAGGTCCACCAGCGCGACGATCGTTTTCATGGCAGTAAAAAAGGGAAGGGAAGGGGGGAAGGTTGGAGAAATCAGGCACCATAGCCCGGGCACGCACGCACCCGCGGCAGGCCCTCATTCAATCATTCGGACGTCCCTCGGAAAAAAGCTTGTCAAACACACACCATTTCTTGCACTCCCGCGCCACCTTCCGGCACACAGCCTCACGCCCCGCCCCAGACCATCATCAGCAGCCCACGCTCCCAGGCCGCAAGCGCCAGGCCCCATGTCTCAGGCTCAGCCCACCTTCCTCCACTCCTCCTCCCGCGCGGAACGCACCACCTCAGGTCATCTTTCACCTTTCTGCGTACTATATCTACCCCCTCCTCCACCTCTCCCCACTGGACAAACCTTTAGCCCCGCACGAAGCTTCACACCCCATTTTGAAGAAGCAGACAGGCCCCGCCAGCCACCCCCTCCAAACCACTCTGTGCTTTGTGACAGCATTATTGCTGACCCTCTCCCATGCCTGCGCGGCGGAGAGCCCCCTCGGGGAGATCATCTCCCTCATCCTCAGCAATCAGAAAAACTCCACCAGCTTCGAAGACGGAGAGCGCTTCGAGCTCCTCATGCACCAGCTCGGTACCGCAGACGCAAAGCTCAGCGCCGCCGAACTCCAGCGCCTGAACCCCTCCCTTCTCGAAGACCGCATCCGCCTCATCGCCCTGCATCGCGTTCAGCATCGGGACCTCTTTGACGGCATCTACCAGACCTACGTCCGGCACCCCTCAGAGGCCGAGATCGCCAGGCGCCGCCAGGAGCATCTCCGCCTCCACCCCGGCACCCCCGCGGACGGCGGAGGAGACAGCAGCAAAATCCAGAACCCCTTTGGCGTGGTAGATTCTACCATCCTCGCTCCCGCCCAGGTCGCCCCCCCGCACCTCGCTCCCGCCTACCGCTACTGCCATGAGTACTACCTCATCGCCCCCCGGCACGAGCCCACCCTGAAGCACTACGACACCACCCTCGCCAGCGCCCTCGACCACCTCAAAAAGCAGCTCAAGGAAGTCGATGTCCGCATTCTCATCGAAGCCCGCCTTTACACCGAGCTCGAGTCCCACCTCACCTCCCTCAAGATCATCGGCGGCAGCCTCGACGACCTGAAGGACCACCTCGGCCCCCCGGACTTCGAGGACGGCGCCGCGCTCGGTTACTCCTTCCACATCGGCGGCGGCCTCCACGCCCATTACCTCTTCCAGCATCAGGACGGCAAAGTCACCACCTTCAAGCGCGTCGCCGAGCCCGAATGGCGCACCCGCAGCGAGCATCCCTCCGCCCCCCGGACCCTCAAAAAACCCTGAGCCAGGCCAGCACCTCAAAAGCCATGGCTCATGCATCGTCAATCACTCTCACAAGGACAATGATGAACGGCAGCTGGCGCTCTTAGACCAGTTTTCGAAAAGATTGTCATATTGAACCGGCGAGCGCAGCGGCCCCAGTGGCAAGGCGGGAGCGCCGTCTGCTATTGAAGAATAACAGGCAAGCGACTAACGCAGCCAATGGGGCCGCTACGCCGCCCGGGCAATGTGACAAGATTTTTGAGAGTTGGTCTACGCCGCCGCGCGCTCAAGCACCCCTTTGCTCGTCAAAAGCCTCGCAAGATCCTCCAGACGAAGCGCCGGCTCCATGCCCTGGCCAGGCAGCCAGACCCATCTTCCGTTGGTCGTCTGGATGCAAAGAATCCCCTCGGAAAGCACCCACTGCTTCATGGCAGACCAGCCAATTCGTGCCTCGATGCCGCCTGCCGCTTCAACGACTCCCTCTTCGCTGATCACAACGCTCACGCGCATGGGCTCCGAGACCGCATTTAGAGAAGCGGCAATCGCAACCGCGACCACCCGGTGCTGCTGCAGAAGCCAAGCCCCCAAAACGACGATCATGCAGGCCGTGAAAACCATCTCGTTGACGAGTGAACTGTAGATGCCGAGAAGCAGCCCCGCGTATCCAAAACCATTCCTCGCCCAAAACGCTGCCAGCTCCCGTTTGATCGCCCCGCCATGGACCAGGCGCACAAACTTCCGGTCCGCCTCCTGGTCGAACATCACCTCCAGATGAAGGGGCAAAGTCAGGATGACTGCGGCTGCCTGCTCGCCGGACGATTCGGTGGGTTCCTGGATCATGACAAGTGCGTGACCTTGTTCGGCACGCTCTATTCTATCTAAAGAGCAAAGAGCGGCACTTGCCAAGTGCCGGATTCCCAGCTCGCGCACCTTCATCACGGCTTCCCGTATGAACTCTTCCCCTGCGAACCCACGCTCGTGTCTGGCACCGCTCGACGAAGCAAAACACCGCTCCACAGCCCGCTCAATTTCCGCTCCCAACTTTAAACATTAAACCTCAAACTTTTAACTTCCTGCCTCAAACCCCGCTCACACCGGCCCCGCCACAAAGCCATACAGCCGGAACACCCCCATCACCTCCCGCAGCAGCTCCTCGGCCTCGGACACCTTCGGAGACACCAGCGGCACCCGCAGGAGCGGCGTCTTGCACAGCAATAGCACATTCTCCTGCTGTTCCCCGGCGGCATCGTGCAGCACCAGCACGCCCGATCTGGACTTCTCGCTTCGCTGAATCCAGCACGCGGAGGCTCCAGCCCCCACGTCCAGCTCCACCTTCAGCTTATGATCTCGCAGCTGCTCCACCGCAGCCTTCCAGTGCTCATGCGATAAATATCCCCGGCTCCCAAGACATCCGCCCCAAATCATACGTCACATCCTTTCTCGTTCATCATGATGGCTCTTGGCGTCAGGTTCAAAAAAGGTGGAAAGGGCAGGGGGGTAGAGACAAAACGCACAAGCGCCACGACTTCAACCACCCAGGTTGCAAGTTTTGAAAACGCCGCACCCTCGCAACCGGCCGGGTCTATTTTTTCCAGCCCCTCATTTTTTTCCTCATCCCTTTCTTCACCTGCCCTCTCTCCAAGGGAAAAGCAGCTCTCACGCCTTCACACGATGGAGAAAACCTGAACCTTCCTTCAAAGCGCGCCCATAAAAGATCACCAACCATGCACGATTCACAGCATCACAAAGTTCACAAAATCGGATGATCGCGCATCCCGCATCATCAGCACCTCTATCACTCCCCACTCCTCTCTCCACGCCGCACCGAGTCGAGTCGCGCCGAGTCGCGCCGAGTCGAGTCGCGCCGAGTCGCGCCGAGTCGCACCGAGTCGCACCGAGTCGCACCGAGTCGCACCGAGTATCGCCGAGCGTCTCTGAGATGAGACGAGACGATCTAAGATGAGAAAGATCAAATAAGACAAGATGCCCCACATAAACCGCCCTCACTTAAGCCCATTCGTCGTGTCATAAAGCCCAGAACACCGAAGCGAAAAGTAGCACGGGCAATCCTGCCCGTAAGCAACGCGCTCTTCACGGACAGGATCGCCCGATCTACAGCCCCACTCGTTTCCCCATCCCCCCATGCTCCGTCACCACAGGCTCCCGCATGACACTCCTCATCAGCGATGCCAGTTCTTCACCAAGCGCCACTCACATCCTTTCATTCCTCCACCGCACTCAAATGGCCGCGGAGATCAGTCCCGAAAAACGTTCGAGCCCACCACATCATACCACGATCCCTGGAAACCTAGTCCATACCACCAAGCCCTCCGCGCAGCACTCCGTCAGGAGAAGAATCATCCTGATCCCTCACACGTGCGCATCGCCCACCGCTTCCAAACCAAGGGACCAAGATGGTCCCCTCCTCCAGAGCGTCCGCGTACCCAGCACTCCGTCAGGAGAGGGATCATCCTGATCCCTCACACGTGCGCATCGCCCACCGCTTCCAAATCAGGGGACCAAGATGGTCCCCCTCCTCCAGAGCATTCGCGCACCCAGCACTCCGCCCCTCACACGTGCGCATCGCCCACCGCTTCCAAACCAAGGGACCAGGATAGTCCCCCTCCTCCAGAGCATTCGCGCAACCAGCACTCCGTCAGGAGAGGGATCATCCTGATCCCTCACACGTGCGCATCGCCCACCGCTTCCAAACCAGGGGACCAAGATGGTCCCCCTCCTCCAGAGCGTCCGCGCACCCAGCACCCCGTCAGGAGAAGAATCATCCTGATCCCTTCACCCTCCGCCCCGCCGCCTCCATCACCCCTCCAGCCAACCCACCTGCTGCCAGCCGAGTACCGTAAACAGCCAACCAAAAACCAAAAACCAAAAACCAAAAACAGCCCCACCCGCTCTCTACTCCGCCTCCTTCTTCTCCCCACGCCGCATGTCCATAAACGACTCCGGCGCGATCTGCCCTCGGAAGTGATTCGGCCCCACCATCGCCAGAGATTCCGTTCCGTACGCGTCCCATCGCAGCACCAGCAGCGGCGTCCCGCCCTCCGCCGTCAGCGTCCATTTCGCCGTCGTCTGCATGTCCCGTGCGATCGCCGTGCCATTCGGGTTCAGCGTCAGCACATCCGTCCAGTACGGGTGCGTCACCTGCCATTCACCCACCACGCTCCAGCGCTCGTACACATCCTTGTCCGCCTTTGGTTCCTCCTGCGCAACCTGCAGCAGCCCTGCATAATTCTGTCTCGGCTCAGGCGACGATGCAGCAGCCAGAAAGCCTCCCAGCGCCACAATCACAGCGCACGTCTTCTTTAAATTGTTCATAAAAAAATATATCAGATATTCTATTCAGTTCGACCACTATCCTACGCCAACGCCCTCCACAGCAAGCCAAAAAACACCCGCCAAACAACATTCCCCTCCCCGCACCTCAGCACCTCAATATCCAGCATCCAGCACCTCAGCACCTCAGCATCCAGCATCCAGCATCCAGGCCGTATTTGAAAACCTGGACAGACAGCCAACGTCTTTGTTCCCGCGCAGCGCTCCGGTCGTAGGTCGGCCGTGTTTGGCGTCGAAGATGTTGCAGTGCTCCAAGACACCCTCCGCCAAACCGCCCGACTGCGAGGACGTCCGTACGCCATGAGGCCTGCCTCACGCCGGCAGACACCCCTGGGAGCGCGGCACTCCGATGCCGCAGGCTCCGCACTCGCACGACGCTCCGCACCTGCCCTTGAAGACCTGTTCCTACAACCTAAAGCCAGTCATTGAGGAGGTTTTCAAACTCCGCCCAGCATCCAGCATCCAGCATCCAGCATCCAGCATCCAGCACCTCAGCATCGAGCCCTAGCACCCTGTATTCTTCGTCTTCGTTCCTGCGTCCTTCTCCCGGTTCATCGAGTCTGCCCGCGGCAGGATCTCCACCTTGAACTTCCCGCGCACATTGCGCAGCCACTGCTCGCGGAACTCCTCCGCCTTGCGCTCCTTCGCCGCAGCCATCGCCGCCTTGCGCAGATCCGCCGCAGACTTCGGCTGCAGGCGCTCCTCCTCGTATTTCACGATCAGCCATACCGAGCCCAGGTCCAGCACCGCGCTCACACCGCCAGGCTCCATCGCCGCCAGCTGCCCGCCGATCGCCGGGCTCAGCAGGGCAGGGGGCATCCAGTCCATCACACCCCCGTCCTCCGCGCGACTGTCCGTGGAGTGCTTCTTCGCCAGCTTGCCAAACTCCTCCGCCGTCTTCGCCGCCGCCGCCGCCGCGCGCACCTCGTCCACCAGCTTTTTCTGCTCCTTTGCGTCCCGTTCCACCGTCGTCTTCGGCATCGAGATCGTGCGCAGCTTCACCTGCCGCTCCGGCTGAGCCTCCGGCCTGTCCTTGATCACCGCCATCTGCTTCGCGATGTCCTCCTCCGTCGGCACCCCGGCCATCTCGCCGATCTTGTTCCACATCATCAGCGCCACCGCCTTCTTCGCCAGCCTTTCGCGATACGCCATCAGCGTCGTGCCCTCCTTCTTCAGCAGCTCCTCCAGGCGCGCCTGACTGCCGTCAAACTCCTGCGCGATCAGGTCGTTCAGGTCCTTGTCCCCATACTCCACCTTCACAAAATTCCCCATCGCCTTCCACGCCGCGTTGTACAGCTCCATCTCGATCATCCTCTGCAGCGTCCGCTCCTCCATCTCCGCCCGCTGCGCGTTCAGCCTGGCCACCGTCGCGCCCGGCTTCGCCAGGAAAACCATCCGCTGCAGCGCCATCTCCTCCGCCAGGGACTGCCGGGAGATCTCCACATTGCCCACCACCGCCGCCACCGTCGCGGGGTCCACCGGCTGGCCGTCCCGGCCCTTCGGCGCCAGCAGCATGCGCATCTTCACGCCCAGCTCCTCGTCCCACACCCGGTCCATCGCCGCCGTCAGCGCCGAGGCCAGCGGCCGCTCCTTGTCGCGCCGCAGCTCCGCCACAAACACCTCCATCACCGCGGGCATGGCCGCCTTCGTTCCGGTTCCCGCCGTCAGGTTCAGGTCCTTCAGCCAGCCCGTCACGGCGGCGTCGCCGTCACGCAGCTTTTCCAGCAGGTTTGTGGCTGCCACGCGCTGCTCCGTCGTGGTATTTTCCACCAGCATGCCCCAGTCCCGCCGGAAGTCCTCCGCCGAGAGCTTGGCATGCGCCAGGTTGCGGAAAGTCCCCGCCTCCGCCGGCAGCGTCCAGTCCAGCAGCACGGAGGCCGCGTAGCTCCCCACCGGCCCCAGCCGCGGATCCTCCAGCGCCTGCGCCAGAATGCGGCCCGTGTACTCGTTTCTCCCGTTCGTGCTGTAGTACACCTCCCGTGCCAGCAGCCACGGCCAGCTCCCCTCCGGCGCCAGCGAATCCACCACCAGGATCCCCATTTTCGCCAGCATCACGCTCGTCGCTTCGTTGTCCCGCCTGGGCTTTTCAGGATCATCCGGCACATCGAACGACTCTCCCTCCGGACCTCCAAAAACACTGGCCCACAGCACCGAGGCTGACGCGCCCACCTTCTCCGCCACAGCCTGCGCCGCCGCGATCTTCCGCGCCGTCTCCTCCGGCGTCAGCACCGGCGCATCCTTGGTCCCAAAATCCCCCTGCAGATAGCCCGCCACCGCCATGCCCGCCCACGACGCCAGCGCCCCGCCTTCCACCAGGCTGTTCGGCAGCCCCGCCGCCTCCTTCTTCAGCTCCCGCAGCCCCTTCTCCCACGCACCCGCCTCCATGCGCAGTGCGTAGCGCTTGAGGGTCGTGTGTTTCTTGTCCCAGAAGCCGCCCTTCATCAACAGCGGGCGGCCCGTCGCCTCATCGATCGCAAACGAAAAATCATCCCCGCCCGGCAGCTCCATGTCTGGCAGCGTCAGCCGTCCGTCCTTGTGCAGCCACCCATCGCCCGGCCGCAGCTCCCTCAGCAGCGCCGCCGCCGGCGTCATCCCCAGCTCAAATCTCAGCAGCCTCAGATCCCCTTCTTCATCCCTCTGGCGCAGCCCCCCGCCGAAATTCAGCGTCCCCGAAGTCTTGCCATCCTTCGGCTCATCCGTCTTGATCTCCACAAAGAGCCTTCCCTTGGCAGGTGTCTTCACCGTCTGGTTCAGCCACTGCTTCGTGCGCCCGTCATGCGTGGAGAAGAGCGCCTGCAGTCCCTCCCGCGCATAGAGCACTTCGTACTTCCGCACATTCTTCTTTCCCTCCACATCGTCCGCCACCGCCACGCTCGCCTGCAGGCCTAGCAGCGCATTGTAGATCACCTTCACATCCATCCGCCCTCCCGCCATGGAGAAATCGCTCACCTCCACCACCAGATCCTCGCGCCCGGAGTTCAGCACCTCGCTCACCCACGCGGAGGCCTTCATCAGCGTCTCATGCGTTTGGGACAGCTTCACATCCAGCTTCGGCGCCTCCGGCATCTCCACCAGCTCCAGCTTCAGGTCCATCTCCGCCTGTCCCTCCTTGTGCGGCGTCGCCTTCACCTTGTAGGACGTGTAGCGCGCGCTCTCCAGCAGCTGCTTCTCGATCTCCTGCACCTGCCCCGAGAGAAACGGCAGCCCCGTCCTCAGCCCCAGGTACTTCAGCAGCGCCGTCCGGCTGTCCCGCTTCAGCCCCGTCACCTGGATGTCATTCAGCACCGCGGACGGTCCCTCGGAAACAATGATCACCTTCAGCGCCGCCGTCTTCGCCGCATCATCCCGCTCCACCTCGATCTTCACCTGCGCCTGCATCAGCCCCGCCTTCTCCAAAATCTTCACCACCACCTCCTTCAGCTCCCGGCGCCTCGTCTCGTCCATCTTCGCCGGCTTGCCCTTCTCCCATTCGATCTTCTTCTTCGGGCCCAACGCACTCGATGTGTCCGGCGATTTCGCCGCGCCCTCTGAAGGCGAAGAGCCGGTCGTGGCCGAAAAACTCAGCTTCACATCCGCCGGCGCAGGTATTTCTCTCGTCGTCAGCTTCTCCACGATCAGCGCCGCCGGCACCGTACGCGCGCCGGACACAGTCACCTCACCCGCCGTGTAGCGCGGTCCTTCGGAAATCACACACAGCAGCCGTGGCGGATTCTCCAGCCAGCGCGTCTCCTTCACCTCCGCCAGCGCAAAGCCCGCGCGCTGGTAGCCCCGCAGCAGCGCCTCCCGCGTCGCCTTCACATAGCCCTCCAGCGGCGCCGCCGGGTGTGCAGCCAGCATCCAGTCCCCCTGCAAACGCAGAGACCTCCGCACCTTCTCCGTGGAGAACGTCACATTCCCCTCGAACTCCAGCCTCTTCACGCTCCCCCGCTCCCCCACCGTCTCATTCGCGGCAGCAGGCGCCGTCGCCTTGGCATCAGCCGCTTTCGCCTTGGCATCAGCCGCTTTCGCTTTGGCATCAGCCGCCTTCCCACCCGCAGGCTCCGCCCCGCGCACGCACACCACCAGCAGTTGCAGCATCAGTCCCGGGATCAGCAGCGCGTATGTTTTCATGCAGAGAATAGAAGAGGAAAAAAGGAAAAGCCGCAGCCCGCCCCTCCGCCCCGCACCCACACATCAGGCACACAGCATCCGGCCAGACTTCAGCCAAAAAAAACGAGTTGGTTGGTTTGTCAGTCGATCAAAAAAAACGGCAGCAGCAGGAACAAAAAAAAGCAGCCATCCACGCCGCCCGCATTAAAACTCTCTCTTAACACAGACACAGCACGTCAGGCCCCTTGTGACTCCCTGTAACGTCGAAAAATTCAAAACAAAAGCCCAAAACGCCTCACCCCCATAAGACCAGCGCCTAACCTCCGGACGTGACACACCCTGCCAGCCCCTCCCAGCGCCCCAGCATCCGCTATCCAGCATCCAGCATCCAGCATCCGCTATCCAGCATCCAGCATCCAGTATTCGCATTCCCCTTCATGCTCAATCACCTCATCCGCTGGTCCCTTGCCAACCGCGCCCTCCTCCCATCGCAACTCCCCCATACCCCCATGAAGAGCGCCCCACACCTGCCGATTTGATCAACTCCCATCCTCCTACTCCCTCTTTCTTTCCGAACACCCCTCCGGCAAAATTTTTCTACCCCAAATCTTTCTACCTCAACTCCGGCTCCCCTCATCGAATCCCCCTCGGGAAAAATCTTTTTTCCCCCCAATCTTTTTGCCCTCCTCCCTTCCGAGTCCTCCAGCATCCAGCATCCAGCATCTAGCTCCCCCGGTTCAACCTCACAATGCACACCACTAGAAACCACACCGCCGCCACCTGAAACAGCATCATCCCAATCCCACCGATCGCCCCCGTCACGATCATTTCCACGGTGAAAAACTTCTCCAAGATCGCCCCGATCACCTCCGGCTTCGCAGGCCCCGGCTTCCCCATCTCCCCCAGCAGCATCTTCAGCGGCTCCCCCCCAAAAACCACCAGCCCGATCGCCCACACTACGATCATTCCCAGGCTGATCACCAGCAGGCGCATTGGCCATCGATACGGCGAAGCAGCGCGGGCGTTCACAGTCACAGTCTCAGTTGCCGGCATCGGGGTCATACAAAAAATAACTCAGCAGCAGTCAATGTCAGAGACTTGGTAAGCCCGACACGTTCATCCCGCAATCCTCTTCGTGCCATCGTCATTTCAGCGCCCTCACAATCCGCCCACCCCACTCTGCCCTTCGCCTCGCCATTGACATCCCTCCCCAGAATGTCCTCATCATTCATCATTCATCATTCATCATTCATCATTCATAATTAAAAATCCCTCCCCTTTCTCATGCGCGAACACCTCTTCACCTACCTGGAGCAGCCTTCTCTGGAAACCTTCATGGCCCTCCGCCAGGCCGCCCTCTCTTCCGAGGGCTTCGATCCCTACTCCTCGGAACTCGACGGCATCTCCGCGCTCATGGAAGCCGGCAGCTGGGAGCAGGTCATCGAGACCATTTCCAAAAGCCTCTTTCCCAATCACCTCCTCAGTCCCGGCGCCCACATGTCCCTCGGCTTTGCCTATCACAAGCTCGGGCGCGAAAAAGAATCACGCTTTGAGCAGGTCGTTTACACCGCCCTCCTCGATGGCATCAAGAGCACCGGCGCTGGCACCGAGGAGCAGCCCTACCACGTCACCCGCACCTCGGACGAATACGACCTCCTCATGGTCGAAGAGCTGCGTCCCACCCAGCAGGCCTTGATCAAAAAAGACGGCAGAGCCTATGACGTCATGACCACCGAGAGCGGCCAGAAAGTCTGGTTCGACATCACCGAAATCATGACCCTCCTCGACCGCAGGCTCGGCATCCAGCCCGAATAGACCCAGGCGCCAACCAGTCGTATGTTGGGTGTGTTTGACGTCAAAGACGTAGCTGGATCCTTGGTAGGAAATGGTATCCCCATCCTCCCTAACTTCCCGCCCACCCTGCGCCTCCGTCAGGAGAGGGATCATCCTGATCCCTCAACGCTCCGCGATCACCCAGCGTTCCGTTGTCCTGCGAGGTGCATGTGCACAACACTCCTCGACCGCAGGCTCGGCATCCAACCCGAATAGACCCAGGCGCCAACCAGTCGTATGTTGGGTGTGTTTGACGTCAAAGACGTAGCTGGATCCTTGGTATGAAGTGGTATCCCCAACTTCCCGCCCACCCAGCGCCTTCGTCAGGAGAGGGATCATCCTGATCCCTCAACGCTCCGCGATCACCCAGCGTTCCGTTGTCCTGCGAGGTGCATGTGCACAAAGGAAGCCAAAACCGCCCTCCAACAGCAACCAATCTGACACCCCTTTTCAGAGTTCCTTTACCTCCCCTCGCACTTCGCCTTCAGCCTCATCATCGGCGATCCCGCCTGGTGATCTTTCAATTCGTAGGTGTGCCCCTCCTGCCCCACGGTGAGGCTCCAAACGAGATCGGACTCTCGCTCCAGTATCACGTCCTCCGGTAGAAACAGAGCGCGGAAATCGTGCTCCATCAGCACCATGAAAAGGTAGCCGCGTCGCGCCCCCAGCGTTTCCTCCGCCCATTGCGCGATGTCTTTCAGAGTAGCCTTCGCCGCACTCTCGGAATAACTCAGCTCCCATCGCGACTCTCCCGACTTGGACAACTTCACCACATAGGTCCAGTTGTCCACCACCCGCCTGAGATACGCCGAAGTCACTTTGACCTCATTCTCAGTTAGAGCCAGCGCTGAAACCATGCGGTCGCTGTATCGTACTAAAGGGATTGGTTCGTTGCCATCCTCTCTATAAACCGCCAGCAGGACCAGCAGCAGGCTCGGCACCAGATCCGGAGACGAAGGCACATACGGCACATCTATCATCAGCGACTCACCGCCCGCCACCCCGGCAGATGCCTTCGCAGCAACTGCCGACGTCGTCATTCCAGATCTGTTTGCGACAGCCACCTCCGCATTTTCCTTCTTGGTGCCGTCCACGGGCCGACCACCCGCCTGCCGCAGTTCCAGCCCCCACTTCAAAGCCACCCCGCACACGATCCCCGCGCCAAACACAATCACAAATCGAAGTCCCATGCCCGCGATTCTACTCCCCGCGTCGCTCCCCCCTCAAGCACAATCCCCAGCCCTCCACATTCGTCACTCGTCACTCGTCATTCGTCATTCGTCACTCGTCATTCGTCATTCGTCATTGAGCCTTCGTCCCCAAGTCACTCCACGCCAACAACCGTCAACCACTGTCAACAATCGCCAACAACCGTCAACTCCCCCTGACCCTCACGCTCCCCACCGGCACCTTCGCCCCCAGCGCCTTCACCCACGCCTCAATCGCAGGCACCGAAATCCGCGCCGCGCCGCAGAAGCCCTCATCCAGCACGAACTCCATCACCGTGCCCGCTTTCGATTCCTCATTCACCTCTGCCAGCGGCCCCTCCGCCACCCCTTCCACATACACCTGCCGCCACACCGCGCCCTCGCGGCAGGTCTGAAACACAAAGCGTTTCGAAAGCGCCACCACCACCGGCAGGCTTACCCGGCACAGCTCATGCGCCAGCTCCTCGTGCTGCTTAAAATCACGGCACGCATACAGATCCGTCAGCACCCTCTCCGCAAACCGCCGCCCGTCCGTCCCCACATGCACGGGCCACCCCGTCCCATCATCCGCCACTCGCACGCGCAAACCATCCACCGCGATTTCCACGCCCGTCGCCGCACCACACGCCAGCTCCGCCAGCCCATGGCACAGCGCCCCGCACACCAAATGCTCCGCCACCCCGCACACCCCATCCGCCCCCACAAACATCCCCGGCCGCCTCCGAATCGCCTCCAGCGTCGTCAGCATCTCGATCTCAAATTCATGCTCCTCATCCACACTCATCCATCACCCAGCCACTCAAGAGCGCTCCTCGCAAGTCCAATGCAACTCCCCGCCCTTGCGTGCGCTCACCCTCTCCCTCACCGACACTCACGCCCGGCCTCTTTTTCCACAGTCCGGTGCTTGGGCTCATGGTCGTTCCAGCGGTCCAAAAAAGGGATCCGTGTAAAGTTCCTTCAGCCACTTGAAGAACGCTGAGACAGTCTCGCTATGCATCTCCAAATAGGCCAGCGGCATGTAAACGATGTAAAGCACATGGCCTACGCCATGATCGGAATTGATGAATCGGAAGTAGTCCAGGATGGCATAGACAGGATACAGAAAAACGTATGCAATGAAAAAAACCGCCGCGGTGACATAGTAGAATGTGAGTCCCCTCCAAGGATCGGAAGGCTTGGAAAGCTGATCGGGGCGAGGGAGAAAATCACTCATTTACCGGGTATTTTCAGAGCATTTCACAAGTTTGAAGATCTGCATTCTTTTTCGTGACAGGCACGACTTTGCTGCGGGCGAAACCTCGGCCGTATTTAAAAACCTGATGATCAGCCGCTGCGCATGCGGTCCGAGGAGCGCGGGCCAAGCCCCGATCAAAGAATAGCGCCTCCCACACGGCGCTGGCATGAACGTAGGACGGCCGTGGCGTAAGCCCGCCCGTCTGCGAGCGCGTCGCAAACACTGGCAGCCTACGAACCTCCTCGCAGTCGGCCAGTTTGGCGGTGAAGCGGTGAGGCGATGAAGCAAAAAATACTTTCGACGCCAAACACGGCCTTGGACCACCCATTCCCCACCATCGCTAGAACCAGAGCAAGCTCACCCCATCACACCTCCCATCCTTGACGCCTTCCCCTCGCTGTGATGCATTGCACCACTCCGCATGAGCACCTTCCTAAAACCACTCCTGCTCCAAGGCCTTGCCGCGTCGATCAGGGTCTCCACCGAGGTTCATGATCTCCAGAGTGCTGAAGGGATGATGCAGGAGATTTTCCGGCAGGTCTTTGGGATGTCAGCAACACCCCTCGACTACATCAAGCTCGCATTCAATGTCACCCTGGCGTCACTCATCTTCCGCGCCGCCGCACACATGGGCGCAGGTCGGTCCACATGGTCCGCCAAACGCTTTTGGCTGGTAGCCCTCTCAGGCCTGCTGGCCAACATCGCGATGTTAAACCTCGGCTACGCCTTGGACGAATACTACCGTTCCCTTTGCCGCCACCAGTTCGCCATCCTCACAGTCGCCGCAGGCACGGTCACCTTCCTCGCCCTCATCCCCTCCCTCATCGCCTGGCTCCTCGGCCGATCCATCCGCCCCACCGCGGACACTCCGCCTCCCGCTCCCGCAGACGCGGAATAAACCGCACCCCACCGTCACTCGCCCCGCGCTCACTCTTCATCATCACTTCACCCATTCGCCACCACTCCGTCCCAGCCCCATCAACTGTCAACCACGGTCAACAACCGTAAACCACCGTCAACTCCGCCCCCTTTCCGCCCAACTTCCCCCTTGCTCTCCCCCGGGTATCTCCATTAATCTTCTTCCCGTCATGCCGACCCTCCTCACGCGCATCCTCACCACACTGGCGGTCATGCTGGTCGCTGGAGCGCAGGTCTTCGGCTTGCAGCGTGGTTACATCTGCCATCATCATGACGTCGCCGTGCTTACGTCGGCGGAGCACTGCCACCACGCGGCCGAAAGCGGCGGCTACACACCCTGCACCACCACGCATGTGGAAGATCACGCGGACGATCACGCGGACGCTCACGCGGACGAAGAGCCATATCACGACGAGCACTCTGAGCGCCACGTACCTCTCAAAGTCTCCACCACCGCCGCCACCTCCAGCCAGGCACAAGCCGCGACGCCAACCTTCGTCGCCATCCTCATCACCGAGCTGCCAGCGTTCGATCACCTCTTCCTCCTCCACGCGCCCGCTCCCGCGCATTCTTTAAAGACACCTCCCCATGCTCAGAGCGAGCGGCCACCACCGGCCGCGCTGCAAGTCGCCCATAGCATGGTCCTGCGGATTTGAAGCAGGGCAGGGGAGCGCACCATTCGTCGCGGCCCCTCACGTTTGCTCGATGAGTCACGCACTCATCATCCTATCCTGCCCACGGAGGCGCAGCCTCCTTGCATCATCGAAGATCCCTGCCCGCACCGCATTCAAATCTCGCGGCCCCATCCCGTGCAATAGCCAGCCCCAAGGACTCTCACCATTCCCGCGTAGCGCTCCGGTCAATCATTCCCGCCCTCCCTCACACGCCTCCTTGGCCCCCATCTCCCGCTACCCGCTCACTGACGCACCGACTCACCTCCCCCTCTTTCGGCCAACCCTTCCGCCCCCCATGCACTCCCAGCCACTCCGCATCTTCCCCCTCCTGCTGCTCACGCTCAGCACCGTGCTCGTGGCCGTCCCCGCGCGCGCGCTCGATCTCCCGCTCTCCTCCATCCCACAGCGCGTCCGCGTCTATCACCCCGACCTCACCGCTGCGCGCCTCGCCATCGCAGAGGCCCGCGGCCGTCAGCTCGGCTCCGGCAGACTGCCCAATCCCACCGTCGGTTACGACTTCCAGAGCCAGAGCCGCGTCAGCCCTCAGACCGCCATCTACTCCTTTGATCAGACCTTCCCTCTCACGCGCCGCCTCAGCCTCGAGAAAAAACTCACCTCCCAGCTCGTCACCAGCGCCGAGCTCGAAGTCCGCGATGCCGAGCGCCGCCTCATCGCAGACGCCCAGGACAAAGCCATCCGCCTCCTCACCCTCGCCCGCCAGCGCGAGCTTCGCCAGCAGCAGACCGAGCTCGCGCAAAAGCTTGCCGACTTCGCCACCGGCCGCGCCAAAGCCGGCGAAGTCTCCCCCCTCGATGCCAAGCAGATCCAGCTCGATGCCCAGCGCCTCCGCGTCGAAGCCCGCCTCCTCGAAGCCCAGAGCGTCAGCCTCCTCGGCCAGCTCAAGCCCATGCTCGGCCTCCGCCCTGAGGACAGCCTCATCATTTCCGGAGACCTCACCATCATGACATTTCCTGGTATTTCCTCTTGGAGAATGCGGCCCGACTTCCAGCTCTCCCAGACCAAGATCGCCGCCGCGCAGACAGACCAGCAGCTCGCCCGTGCCCGGCGCATCCCCGATATCAAGGCCGGCTTCTTCACCTCCAATGAATTCCAGGACGTCGCCCCCAGCAACCGCGTCCACACCGGCTACACCGGCTTCCGCATCTCCCTTCCGCTCCCATTTTGGAACCGCAACCAGGGCGAGATCGCAGAAAAAGCCGCCTCCGCCGAGCGCGCCCGTTTGGAGAGCGATGCCCTCGCCGTGCAGATCACCGGAGAAGCCGGCACCGCCCGCCGCGAAATGGAGACCAATGCCGCCATCGTCCGCGAGACCCGCGAAACCCTCCTCCCTCTCGCCGCAGAGCAGATGTCCGCCATGCAGCGAGCCTACGAATCCGGCCAGTCCCCCCTCCTCTCCGTCCTCCGCGCCCGCGACCAGCGCCTCCAGCTCGAATCCTCCTCCCTCGACGCCCTCCGCGACTTCCATCTTGCCCGCATCCGCTACGAAGCCGCCACCGGCCAGCACGCCCCCGCTCTCCCCCAACAACCTGCCAAATAGTCCTCCCACCTCAAAACAATCTTCCTCTTCCTCCTACTCCTCCTCTTCCTCCCTTTCTGCCGCTTGTTCGCCCCAGTGCTCCACACACCTCGTCCTCGTCCTCCTCCTCGTCCTCCTCCTCGAACTCGTCCTCGATCCCACCGCTTCCACACCTCCCACCATTTCCGCCATCCAGCATCCAGCATCCGCCCCCATGCGCCCCATCCTCCTCTTCCTCCTCGCCACCACCTTCCCGCTCCACGCGGCCGAGGACACCAAGCGCGCCTCCAACACCATCGTCCTCGATGAAACCGGCGTCAAAAATCTCCGCATCGAGACCGTCGAAGTCGAGGAGGCCGATTTCGAGACCACCCTCTTCTCCCTCGGGCGAATCCAGGCCATCCCCGGAAAAATCGCTGACCTCAGCAGCCGCATCGCCGGCCGCATCGTCGAGCTCCGCGTCGCCCCTGGCGATACCGTCAAAGAAGGCGATGACATCGTCAAAGTCGAAAGCCGCCAGCCCGGCGATCCCCCGCCCACCATCACCCTGAAGGCCCCCATCAGCGGCCTCGTCACCCAGGTCAATCAGCACCCCGGCGCACCCATCGAGCCTAGCAATGCCGTCCTCGAAATCACCGATCTTACCGAAGTCTATGCCGTCGCCCGTGTCCCCGAGCACCAGGCCGGCCAGATGAAGCCCGGCACCAAAGCCCACATCAAAGTCGCCGCCCTGCCCAATGAAAAATTCGAAGGCGAGCTCCTCCGCTTCGGCACCAGTGCCGACCGCCAGAGCGGCACCCTCGACGCCATCTTCCGCCTCCCCAATACCGGCGGCCAGCTCCGCGCCGAGATGCGCGCGGAGTTCAGCATCGTCATGAGCAAGCGCGAAGGCGTCGTCGCCGTCCCACGCTCCGCTCTTCAAGGAGAAGGCGGCAACCGCTTCGTTTACGTCAAAGACTTCGATCTCAAAAACGCCTTTATCAAAAGCCCCGTCACCGTCGGCGAGATCAATGACCGCTACGTCGAGATCACCAACGGCCTCCTCCCCGCCGATGAAGTCGTCACCCGCGGCGCCTACTCCCTCTCCTTCGCCGGCGCCAGCGCCATCTCCCTCAAAGAAGCCCTCGATGCCGCCCACGGCCACGAGCACGCCGAAGACGGCTCCGAACTCACCCCCGAAAAACTCGCCGAAATGAAAGCCAAAAAAAGCGGCACCCCTCATCACCACGAAGACGAAAACGAAGAAGGCCACGATCACGATCACGACCACGAATCCGCCACCACCGCTCCCCAGAGCCCCATCTGGAAATACACCACCGCCCTCCTCTCCGTCCTCCTCCTCATCTCCCTCCTCACCCGCCGCCCCCCTCACACCGACGAGCACGACCACTCCGAGCAACGCACCTAAAGTTGTCCAGTTGCGCCGCAACTGGAGCTCAAAGCCTGCTACCACCTCATACCACAAATCAAACCCAAATAGCACTCGAACGACCCACCCATCCAAGTCCCCTCCAGAGAGAATCTTTTTACCCCTAATTTTTGTACCCTCCCTCCGGACCAAGCTCCTCCCGCCATTCCGCATCGCCCCCAGCTTCCCCGCACCTGCCCCACCCACAGCATCCCACCACTTCATACCACAAATCAAACGCAAATAGCACACGAGCGACCCACTCATCCAAGTCCCCTCCGGAGAGAATCTTTTTACCCCTAATTTTTTTACCCTCCCTCCGGACCAAGCTCCTCCCGCCATTCCGCATCGCCCCCAGCTTCCCCGCACCTGCCTCACCCACAGCATCCCACCACCTCATACCACAAATCAAACGCAAATAGCACACGAGCGACCCACCCATCCAAGTCCCCTCCGGAGAGAATCTTTTTACCCCTAATTTTTTTACCCTCCCTCCGGACCAAGCTCCTCCCACCACTCCGCATCCCCCTGAGCTTCCCCAAACTTGAAACCTTAAACCTTAAACTTCTGCCTCATCCAGTTTAGGCCATGCTCAATCACCTCATCCGCTGGTCCCTTGCCAACCGCGCCCTCATTCTCGGCGCCGCCATCATCCTCATGGTCATGGGCCTGCGCACCTTCACCCAGCTTCCCGTGGAGGTGCTGCCAGACCTCACCAAGCCCACCGTCATCATCCTCACCGAGTCCCCCGGCCTCGCCCCCGAGGAAGTGGAAATGCGCGTCACCCAGCCCATCGAGAGCGCCCTCATGGGCGTCGCCGGCCTCACCCGCCTCCGCTCAAACTCAGACGTCTCCCTCTCCCTCGTCTACGCCGAGTTCGGCTGGGACACAGACATCTACCGCGCCCGCATGCTTGTGCAGGAGCGCCTGCAAGGCGCACGCGGAAATCTCCCGGACGGCGTCCAGCCCTTCATGACCCCCGTCGCCTCCCTCATGGGAGAAATCCTCCTCGTCGGCGTCCGCAGCACCATCAAAGAAGGCGAGCCCGGCTACATCCCCCCGCGCGAAGTCCGCTCCCTCGCCGACTGGACCATCAAACGCCGCCTGCAAAACGTCTCCGGCATCGCCGAAATCCTCAACATGGGCGGCGGCGTCAAGCGCATCGAAGTCCAGCCCGACCCCTGGAAAATGCAGGCCAACAACGTCACCTTCGCCGAGCTTGAGGAAGCCATCACCGAAGCCGCCAACACCACCACCGGCGGCTTCATCAACACCGGCCCCACCGAGATCATGGTCCGCAATCTCGCCATGAGCACCGATCTCGGAGACATCGCCAAAACCATGATCAAAAAGGTCAACGACCGCCCCGTCGCCATTGGCGATGTCGCCGCCGTCGCCTGGGGCATCGAGCCCATGCGTGGAGACGCCACCGTCAGCCAGGCCCCCGAGAAATCGCCCACCTACGGCGTCATCATGTCCATCACCAAGGCCCCCGGCTTCGACACCCGCAAGCTCACCGAACAGATCAAAAAAGCGCTCGATGAATTGAAGCCCACCTTTCCCCCCGGCGTGGAGACCACGCTCCTCTTCCAGCAGAAAGACTTCATCGACAACGCCCTTGGCAATCTCAAAAGCGCCATCGCCGAAGGCGCCATCATGGTCACCCTCGTCCTCTTTCTCTTCCTGCTCAATTTCCGCACCACCTTCATCACCCTCATGGCCATGCCGCTCTCCTTTGGCATCACCATGCTCATCTTCCAGGCCCTCGGCATCAGCGTCAACAGCATGACCCTCGGCGGCCTCGCCGTCGCCATCGGCATGGTCGTCGATGACGCCATCGTCGATGTCGAAAACGTCTTCCGCCGCCTCAAAGAAAACGCCGCACTCCCCGAACCCGTACCGGGGGCATTCCTGCCCCCACATACAGCCACTCGCCAGCCCCGCCTCCAAGTCATCGCCCAGGCCTCCGGCGAAGTGCGGAACTCCATCCTCTACGCCACCGTCCTCATCATCCTTGTCTTCCTCCCCCTCCTCGGTCTCACCGGAGTGGAGGGCAAGCTCTTCGCCCCCATCGCCATCGCCACCATCATCTCCATGGTCGCCTCCTTCATCGTCTCCCTCACCGCCATCCCCGTCCTCTGCTCCCTCCTCCTCAATCCCAAGTCTAAGCTCAAATCCAAACCCACAGGGCAGGGGACACCGCAGAGTCCAGAAACAGAATCAGAAACCTCATCTCTGCGGTCTTCTAACCTCTGCGTTGCAAATACTCCGGCCTCCCCCGACCCAACAACAACGAACCGAGAACTGAGAACAGCGAACCAAGAACAGCGAACCGAGAACACCCATCCCGACGGCCCGCTCACCCGCGCCATGAAAGGCCTTCTCCGCCGCACCCTCCTCCGCTTCGCCCTCGCCCAGCCCGCACTCGTCCTCACCCTCGCCCTCTTCCTTCTCGTCGCCGCGTTCTCCCTTTATCCGCAGATGAACAAAGACTTCCTGCCCAAGTTTCAGGAAGAGACCGCCCTCGTCGCCGCCACCGCCGCACCCGGCACCTCACTCGAAGAGATGAACAAAATCTCCGACGTCATCGAGCAGCAGATCCTCAGTGTCCCTGAAGTCCGCAAAGTCGGCCGCCGCCTCGGCCGCGCCGAGCGTGGCGACCACGTCGTCCCCGTCTCCACCGCCGAATTCGACGTCGATTTTCGCGAGCCAAGTAGCCCAGTTGCGCCGCAACTGGGTCGCACCGCTCCCGCCAGCTCCACCACCTCCGCCCCTTCTACGCCAGATGCGGCGCAACTGGCCAACTCCCGCACCCGCACCCGCAAAGAAGTCCTCGCCGACATCACCTCCCGCATAAAAACCGTCCCCGGTGTCTTCGCCGTCGTCGGCGGCCCCTTGGCAGACCGCATCGGCCACATGATGAGCGGCGTCTCCGCCCCCGTCGCCATCAAGATCTTCGGCCCCGATCTCGAGCAGCTCCGCTCCATCGGCATCGAGATCCAAAAAATCGCCAAAGCCATCCCCGGCTTTGAAGACTGCAAGCTCGATCAGACCGCCTCCATCCCCCAGCTCCGCATCGAGGCAGACCGCGACCGCTCCAAGGCCTACGGCATCGCCCCCGGCCGGCTCAACAGCATGCTCTCCGCCCTCATCGGCGGCCAGGAACTCGCCGAGCTTCGCGAAGGCCAGCGCAAGGTCAGCCTCGTCATGCGCCTCCCCATTGAGTGGCGCGACTCCCCAGACAAAATCGCCTCCCTCCCCATCGAGACCGAGGAAGGCCAGCACATCCCCCTCGATCTCGTCGCCGATGTCCGCGAAGCCAAAGGCCCCAACGTCATTTTCCGCGAAGGCAGCCAGCGCCGCTTCGCCCTCGCCATCAAGCCCACCGTGCAGGACGTCACCAATCTCGTCGAACGCCTGCGCAAACAAGTGAACGAAAAGGTCAGACTGCCCCAGGGCTACTTCATCACCTTTGAAGGCGAGTTCCAGGCACAGCAGGAGGCCACCGAGGACATCGTTCTCTTCTCCGCCGTCGTCTTCATCGCCGTCTTCCTCATGCTCTACGGTTACTTCCGCAGCGCCTCCCTCGCGTTGCAGGTGCTGGTAAACATCCCTCTCGCCCTCATGGGCGGCCTCGCCTTCACCTATTTCAAGCTCAACAATATCAGCATCGCCACCCTCGTCGGCTTCATCGCCGTCGGCGGCGTCGCTGCTCGCAACGGCATCATGATGATCAGCCACTACCTCCACCTCATGCGTCATGAAGGAGAAAAATTCACCCGCAGCATGATCGAGCGCGGCACCCTCGAGCGCCTCGTCCCCGTGCTCATGACCGCCCTCAGCGCCGGCATCGGCCTCATCCCCCTCGTCCTCGCCGCAGATCAACCCGGCAAAGAGATCCTGCATCCCGTCGCCGTCGTCATCGTCGGCGGCCTCGTTTCCTCCACCTTCCTCGATATGGCCATCACCCCCGCCATGTTCTGGCTCCTAGGCCGTAAAGCCGCCGCTCATGCCATCTCCCAAAACGCCGCTGCCTCCCATTAAAACAAAGGATGAATGATGAAGGATGAAGGATGAAACCAAACTACTGAGCCCCCGCCTTCGTCCTCGACCATTCCACTTCGCATGAAATTCGAACCTCTGATCAACATCCCCACCTCCACTAACCACCCCTGCCTCTTCGTATTGTAGTACCAGCTTTAGCCGGAATCCGGTTCCTCAGCCACCGCCAGCAACACTGTCACCCGCCCCAATTTTCAGTCTTCAGTTTACAATTCTCAGTTTTCAATCCCACCGCCCCAAACTCCTCCCACATATTTCTAAACCACTAATCACACACTAATAAAACACTAATCCGATCCACTTCTTCTACCATCCACATCACACCCCTAATTGAATCATTAGTGTGCCATTAGGGTCCGATTAGTGGTTGCAAATTCCAGCCTCATCCAAACACCCGCACATCCCTCCTATCCACCAACCAATAACAAAGAACCAAGAACCACACCCATGAAACACATCCTCATCACCACCCTCCTCACCCTCGCCCTCACTTTCACCCTCAACGCCGCCGATCCCAAACACGACCACGACCACGAAAAAATCAAAGCCGGCCCCACCGGTGGCCGTCTCATCACCGAAGTCGAGCCCCACGCTGAGTTCTTCGTCAACAAGGACAACAAGGTCGAAATCCGCTTCGTCAATGACGACAACAAAGTCGTCCCTCCCGCCGAGCAAGTCGTCACCGTCACCCTCGGCGAGCGCTCCTCCCCCACCAAGCTCACCTTCACCAAAGACGGCAACAAGCTCATCAGCGACAAAACCATCCCCTCTGGCAACGACCACCCCACCGTCGTCCAGATCCGCGCCAAAGAAGGCGCCAAAGCCGTGAACGAAAAGTTCAATCTCAACCTCGAGCAATGCCCCACCTGCAAATACAAAGAATACGCCTGCATCTGCGATCACGACCACGAACACGAAGCCCCCAAAGCCAAAAAGTAAGCGCCTTCGCGGCTCCCGCACCAGCCATTGAAGAATCGAGGTGCCGGGTTCGCTTCGCAGCAGCCGGTCCGGCTCCCAACTTCTCGATTGAAGCCAGAGGCAGTTAAAAACGAGTCTGGACAAGCGCACGAGCAGAAAGTGGCTTTCTCGACTAATGCAGACGCTCAGCCATGCACGTAGGACGGCCGTGGCGTAAGCCCGCCCGTCTGCGAGCGCGCCGCAAACACTGTCAGCCTGCGAACATCCTCGCAGTCGGCCAGTTTGGCGTGGCAGAGACGGAACAGAAAATTCTCAACTGATCTCATCAAACCTCATCGTAAAATCCCAACCACGCTGATCTTTCTGCTGCGTTCCGAAGTCTCCCGGCATCCCCATCCTCATTAACCCTTGGCAAACCCGCGTTCACCACCCATCTTCGACTTAGCCACCACCGGGACGCCATGCCTAACTACTACCTGCATTTGAACGGACAGGTTCAGGGCCCTTACACAGAGCTTGAACTCCAAAACATCCACGCAGACCAAAGCCTGGCGCCTGACGTCCAGGTCTGCGCGGAGGGCGGCAGCTGGGCCGCTTACACCAGTCTCTTTCCCGCCACGTCCCCGGCACTGGTGCAGACACCGCCTGCGGACTTCAATCCATATCAGGCACCACAGGCCAACATCGTCGTGGAGCGAGCGGATGCCGCACCGCAGAGCTACCCGGGCATTGGTCGCGCAATGTATTTTTTGCTGGCTATTTTGATCAACGTGGCGGCAGCCGTCATGCAGGCGGCTTCCAAGTCGATAGGCGTCGGCATTTTTGTCGGTTTGTTCGCCCTCGTACCGCTTCAGTCACGTCTCAAAAACATCGGGCGTCATCCCGCCTGGTGCTTGCTCGGCATCGTGCCTCTCGTGAGCTTGTTTGTCACCATTCCAGCTTTGCTGCTGCCTGCGGGCTACCAGCAGCATCGCACGCTCGACATTCCAGCCAAGATCATCGCCTCCCTCTGCATGCTCGTGCTCGTCCTCGTGGTGATCGGTTTGTTTGTCCGTTGATGGCATTCGCCTCTTCGCCCGTCCTCCGGCCCCACCCGCCGCTTTTGGAACAAGCACCCAAACTCCCACTCCGCACTCGAACGCTCTACCGCAAGGTAGGGAGGCTTGTCCCAAGCCTCCGCCGAACGTCTCGCGGGCCCCTTTTCGAAAACAAGTTCCCAAACGCCCACTTCCTCTCTCACCTGCACCAAATAAAAGCCCGCCGGAAAACCCTCGTTCCCCGGCGGGCCGCACACTGATGCATTCATTCACGTCCGATCAGCGATGGCCGAAGTGTCCCATGCTGCCTCCGTGATTATGCCCATGATGATGACTCACCGGGCGGCACTGATGACTCACCGCACGATAACCAAAAATCGGATGCCCATGCCGGTCATGCCCGACTACGACGCGTTCGCGATACATGGCCGTGCCGCAGGATCTGCAGTTGTTCCAAAAGCTGAGATTCGAGCTGGAGCCATGTCCATGTCCGTGTCCGTCAAACGCCTGCACATTGACAGGAGCAAAAGCAGCAAGGCTGGCGCTGGCTGCGAGGAGAGCGATAATCTTTTTCATGATGGGAGGAGGAGTTTTTTGTTTTCGTTTTTGTTTTTTGATGAGTCGCCGCATTCGTGCAGCGTCCACATCTGACGCGGCATGCCTGCGCCTATTCGAGATCCATTCATCTTTTTTAATCATTCACGCGAAGCACGACAAATAAGCTGTGTGTAATCTTTATGGCCGCAAAGTCACACTCGTGCGCGATGACGGCTTGAGAGCAGCGGCCTCATCTGCCTCCTCATCCCGGCCGCCGAAACATCCTTCACATGAAACAATCCCTGGGACTCATCTCACTCGTCGTGCGGGACTACGACGAAGCACTCGCATTCTTCGTCGGCGTTCTTGGGTTTGTTCTCATTGAAGACAGCGCCGTTCCCGCGCAGTCAAAGCGCTGGGTCGTCGTCGCACCGCCTGGAGCAGGTGAGTCGCGCCTGCTCCTGGCGCAGGCATCCACGGACGCGCAGCGCGCACGCATCGGGACCCAGACCGGAGGCCGCGTCGGCTGGTTTCTTTACACCGATGACTTCTGGCGGGACCATGCCGCCTACACCTCTCGCGGCGTCGTGTTTGTACGCCCGCCCAAAACAGAACCCTATGGCACCGTGGCGGTCTTCCAAGATCTTTACGGCAACCTCTGGGATCTCCTGCAACCTTCCACCTGACTCTCAGCCGCCATGCAAAACTTCTCCGACTACCTCAGCAGCGGCCACGTCTGGCTCTACGTCCCCGTCGCCATCCTGCTCGGCGCACTGCACGGCCTCGAGCCCGGCCACTCCAAAACCATGATGGCCGCCTTCATCATCGCCATCCGCGGCACCATCTGGCAGGCCATTCTCCTCGGCCTCTCCGCCGCTATCTCCCACAGCCTCCTCATCTGGGTGCTCGCCGCCCTCGCGCTCAACTACGGCAGCCAGTGGGACGCCGAAACCGTCGAGCCCTGGCTGCAAATCGGCTCCGCCATCCTCATCCTCGGCCTCGCCGTCTGGATGTACCTCCGCACCCGCCGCGAAGTCGCCGAAGCCCACGCGCACGAACACGCTCACTCACATTCCCACCAATCCGCACACGCCCATCCCCACGAAGAGCCCCACGGCCACAGCCATCCGCCCGTGACACAGGCTGCCAGCCTGTCCGCCCAGCGCCCACGCTTCACCCACATCCCCGATCCCCCCTTCGAGCACGACCTCGCCCTCCCCGCCGGCTTTCAAGTCCCCAAACGCCTCACCGCCCTCGCCACCCTTTCCGAAGGTAGGGAGGCTTGTCCCAAGCCTCCGCCCGAGCGTCCCCACGCCCCGTCCACACCCCACGGCGGCATGCTTCTAGACACCGGCCACGGCTGGCTCGAAATCGCCATCGCGTCAGACAGCGCCACCGCCACCTCCCGCTTTCGCATCCATCCCTGCACCGCCACGGGCGCACCCCTGCCACTTCCCAAAGGCAACCACCTCACCCTCGAAACCGCGCGTCTCGATGGCAGCACCCAGCTCTTCAAATTCGAAGCCGTAACCGCCGCAGGCTATTGGGAAGCCACCGCTCCGCTCCCTGCTCCCCACACCTTCACCGCCACCCTCACGCTCGGCCACTCCGACCACGCCCACACCTACCGCCTCAAATTCAGCGAAGCCGCCGCCTCCTCGCCCACCCCCGGCCAGTCACCCGCCCCCGGCCAGTCACCCGCCCCCGTCATCGCCGAAGAAATCAAAGCCGAGGGCGATGACGTCTATCAGGACGCCCACGAGCGCGCCCACGCCGAAGACATCGCCCGCCGCTTCAGCTCCCGCAGCGTCACCACCCCGCAGATCATCCTCTTTGGCATCACCGGCGGCCTCATGCCATGTCCTGCTGCCTTCACCATTCTTCTGGTATGCCTGCAGCTCAAAAAAGGCGCTCTCGGCTTCGCCATCGTCGGCGCCTTCAGCTTCGGCCTCGCCCTCACCATGGTCACCGTCGGCGCCGCCGCCGCCTGGAGCGTCCAGCGCGCCCAAAAACGCTTCACCGGCTTCGGCGACTGGATGCGCAAAGCCCCCTACATCTCCTGCGTCCTCCTCACCATTCTAGCCCTCTACATGGCCTATTCCGGCTACCACTCCCTGCTACATCCTCACACCCATTCACACTGAGGCCTCGCGTCCTCCCACCGGCACCGCTCCTCCGCAATCGTCCTCGTCCTCGCTCCCAATCGCGCCGCTTCACCCCAGCGCTCCGCCCCGGAAGTACGACAGACACTCCTGTCTGTCGGTCAGCGCCCCGCAATCCCCCAATTCTCCGCGCTCCCCTGAGCCCCCTCCTCACGCGCCAGCGTCTTCCCGCTCGGCCCCCTCTTAGGCCCTCCCCGCCTCCGGCAAATCATAAATCATAAATCATAAATCATAATCCCTCATGCCCCCCTCACTCCCGCAACCCCCACCACTTCCACCCGAAGACATCAATCCCTACCAGCCTCCCGCCTCCAACGTTCTCCCGGAGGTCCCCGTCATCGATCCCCGGCTCTATCCCGGTATCAAACGGCTCGCCTTCCTGGCCTCCGTCTTCCTCATCTCCCTCACCAGCCAGATCTGCGCCTCGTACACCACCCAGCCATGGGCCACGTCCCTCATGTACCTGAGTATCGTGCCCGTGTGCTCGCGCCTCAGGAACATCGGCTGGCATCCCGCCTGGTGCCTCCTCTCTTTCGTCCCCTTGCTCTCCCTCATCGTCACCATTCCCTGTTTCGTCCTCCCCACGGGCTACCGGCATCATCGCCGGCTCGATACCGCTGCAAAGGTCGGCTTCGCCATCTGCCTCCTCTTCGTCCTGTTCCTCATCACGTTGCTCGTTACCACCTTCACTTGAGCCAGCCCCCATCGGCCCACTGCCCATGGACCGCCGCCGCACAGTACCCATCTCGCTCCGCCAGACGCACCTAGAGCCTGCGTCTCCGTACCACTTTCTCTGAATCTTCCGCCCCCTCCACCCGTCCCAATCCCGCCATGAAACTCATTCTCCTCTCCCTCCTCCTCCTCCTTCTCCCTGGCCTCCTCCTCGCACAGAACGCCCCACGTCCGCTCGCACCAGTGCCGCCGATGCAGCCGCCAGGCATGCCCGTCTCCCCCGGTTATTCCGCCGTCCCCACTACCCTCCCGGACAACTACCAGATCACCCTCATCCTCACCGAAAAAGACAAAGAAAAAGACGGCGATCCCCTCGAAATCTCCCTCGTTGTCGCCTCCCGCACCTTCACAGCCGTCCTTGCCGATTCCGGTGTCAACTTCGGCGGCGACCTCACCCTGGAGGAGTCCGGCTCCATTCTCGTCAATTACAACCTCGGCTGGGAGACCCCTGTGCCTCCCAAAAGCAACCAGCCTCCTCAGATCGTCGGCAGTCAATACATGTCCTCCCGCACCACCGGCAGCGTCCGCCTCAAAGTCGGCGAAGAACTTCAAATTATCCGCGCCGGCACCCGCACCGCCACGCTCTCCATTCAGAAGCTCCCCCTCGCCAAAGCCAAGTAGCCACAGGATGTACTCCATCCCCGCCCGCAGCCACGGTTCCTCAGCAGGCCGCTCATCTCCACCCTGTACCCCAGCAAACGAAGCGCCTCCAAATACGGTCCTCCCTCTCCCCGCCCCAGACTCACGAAGGCAAACTCCAAAATCTCCTTCGGGGAGAGGGTTGGGGTGAGGGGCCAAAACAATCGTCCATTAACTCACCTCGCCCCAGCATCGAGCATCGAGCATCCAGCCCCCTCTGGCATCATTCCTGCACAGCATCCCGCTGTGATCACCCTCGACGCCGTCCAAAAGATGTTCGCCAGCATGCGCCGTGACGCATCCTGGTACATCGAAGGCGATCTCCTCTGGGCCTACTTTTTCACCGACCGCGACCAGCAGCGACTCTCCACCTTCGCTCGCAGACTCGCCTCCGACGGCTACCACAAAGTGAGCATCTTCCTCACCGAAGACGGCACCAGCAGCGTCCTCCACGTCCAGCGCGTCGAGACCCACACTCCCGCCTCCCTCCACGCCCGCAATCAGGAGTTCTACCACCTCGCCGCCGAGTGCGGCATCGCCTCCTACGACGGCATGGACGTCGGCCCCGTCTCGCCGGAACAAGGCAGACTCTAGCAGGGCAGGGGAGCATCCTTTCATAGCAGGTCCTACCACAAAATAGCCCTCCGGCAGGAGGGGGACCATCCTGGTCCCCCACAAAGCGCCGCTGCACCCACCCTCGTCTTTTCCCCTTCCGTCCGCCCGCCGCCTCCCTCCACCCCTCACTCTCCACCTCCCTTTCTCCACAACCTCCTTGTCCTTGAGCACTCGCCGGGCGAAGAAGCAAAACCTGAAACTTTAAACCTTTAACTTCAAACTTTGCTCTCCCTCATCCTCACCCACCCCGGCGGCTCTCATAAAGACGAGCTCCTCGCCTGCTCCCTCCTCGCCGCCGTCCACCGCGTCCCCATCGTCCGCCGCGAGCCCACCCCTGAGGACCTCGCCGATCCCGCCACCGCTGTCGTCGATGTCGGCGGCCAGCACGACCCCGCCCTGCACAACTTTGACCACCATCAGTTTCCTGCCGATCACCCGCCCGTCTGCTCCCTCAGCCTCGTCCTCCAGCACCTCGGCCTCTACGAAGACGCCCGCCAGTTCTGCGACTGGCTGGAGCCCGCCGAATGGTTCGACACCCGCGGCCCCAATGTCACCTCCCAGTGGCTCGGCGTTGATCGTACCGCGATGAACAAACTCTCCTCCCCCATCGACATCACCATCCTCCGCCGCTTCGCCAAAGCCAAGAGCCTCTCTCCCGGCGAGCCCCTCTACGAACTCCTCACCTACATCGGCCAGGACCTCCTCGACTACCTCCGCGATCTCCGCTCCCGCCTCGACTTCGTCGCCCAAAACGCCCAGCTCTGGACCTTCACCGATCACCACGTCCTCTACCTTCCGCGCACCGAGCCCATCCCCGAAGAGCCCTCCGCCGGCATCACCCGTTATCTCGAAAGCATCAGCAAAAGCACCACCACCGCCGCCCTCATTTACCCCGACCGCCGCGGCACCGGCTACGGCCTCTCCCGCCACAACGACAGCCCCCTCTACGACTTCACCCGCATCAGCACCCAGCCAGACGTCCACTTCGCCCACGCCCGCGGCTTCGTCGCCAAAACCTCCGCCTCAGACCTCCCCCGCATCAAAGCACTCCTCGCCCTTGCCAAGGTCTAACACCCTTGGCTATTGAAGAAAACAGGTCTGCTTCAACGGTCGTGACAAAAGGGGTATAGCCCCCAGCGTGAACACACCCGCAGCGCAAACGCAAACTCGTACGCACCGCAGCCAGCCACATTCTTCCGCCAGGCGTGGACAAAGCCCGCGTTTCTGCGCTTCATCCCTGAGCTTCACCCGACGGTACGCATCATCCCGTGGCTGAGATCAGAATTCGTTGATGCCGCTCTTGGTTTTCCGGGTGACGTCATGCATGCCATCAGTGGAACGCGGATAAGCACCGTTGGAAGAGGATGAGCTTGGAGAAGAAGACATGATGGGCGAGGTTTCAGTACTCGCGCTGTCGCTGGCTTTCTTGGTGCTGGAACCGGACTTTCTGCCGCTGCTGGAGGAGGTGTGGCCGCCACGCTCATACCACTTTTCCAGTTCCGCGATTTTCTGATTGTAAACGCGGCGGGTGATTCTGCCCGTGGCCATCTGGGTTTGGAGGCTCACCTTGCGCTGCTGATATTGGACCCAGAGCGAACCGCAGGAAGTCAGCGCAAAGAGAAGGAGCAGCAGGGTGGAGTGGCGAAAAAAGGAACAGATACGGGAGCACATGGGGGACGGGCGGACGGGATTGCTGAGCGGGGCTATTTTTTCGAAATGTCTTTGGCGGTGGTTTCCACGCGCTGAGCCTGCTTGGGCTGCATGTTGGACTGCATGCGTTGCACCACGGGATAGATCTGCCGGGCGCGGTCATAGTATTTGGCCTTCACGAGCGCGTAGAAATAAGCACCGGCAATGTTGGGCTCTTCGTCGTTCATGCGAAAGGCCGTTTCGAGTTGCTCGGAGGCTTCACTGTACCGGTTCGCCACGAGCAGGGCTTCGCCAAAATAGTAGCGGGTCTGCGGCACATCCAGGCGTTCGGTGGCATTCCTCAAGGCTTTGATGGCTAGGTCCAGGAGTTCGGTTTTGCCGGCTTTCTTGTCATCGATGACCTGCATGTACTGGTCCAGGCAGGTGCGGCCGAGATAGTGCCAGGCCTCTGTAAGTCGGATCGAGCTCGGTGGCGCGTTCATAGGACTTCTTGGCTTCATCGACGAGCTTCACATCGTAGAGCGCCTTGGCCAGAAGGTACTGGGCCAGCGGTGACTGCTCGGCTTTTTTCAGGAGTGCTTCGGCATGCTCTTTTTTCAGCCCGCGCTGGCCGCTGGTGTCGGCATTGCGAAACTGGATGAACTCCTCGGTCTGCAGGGCCTCCATGTCTTCAATGGTCACGCCTTTGCGAATGTAGCTGAGAGGCACCACGGCGAAGCTGGTGCCGGGGCGGCCGTTCTTGCCTTTTTCCTGAAGGGCGGGCACGAGGTCGTTCACCTTGTTGGCCAGCGCAGCGATTGCAAACGTGGCGAATCCAACACCGCCGCCTCAATTCGGATTGTACAGCGCATTCACCATTTCAACCACCTTGTTATGTTTGTCGAACACCGGCGAACCGCTGGAACCTTTGGCAGGCGGCGTGGTCAGCTGCAGGAATTCATGCACCACGACGTGGGTGAGTTCATCGCGTTTGCGGCAGTAGGCGGAGACGATGCCGGTGGAGAGCGAGCCTTCGTAAAACTCGGGATAGGTCGGGAAACCAAACACGGCCACATCGTCTCCCTTCTCCAGGGACTTTCTGGGGTCGGTCAGTTCCACGCCTTTGACGTTGAGCTGCGGCACCTGCAGCACGGCGATGTCATTTTTAATGTCGGCATGCACCAGCCCGTCCACACGATAGGTCACCTGATCCGAGTTCAGGATGTGGCCTTCTGAGGCACCCTGGACCAGGTGCAGGCTGGTGACGAGGAAGGAGTGATCCGCACGCTCCGCCTGAGCGCCGTATTTGGGCTCGATAATGAAGCCGCTGCCGGAGTATTTTTTCCATGACCACTGCGAACACCGAATCGCAGTAGGTGTTGATGATCTCCTTTCATTTCATGCCCTGGCCGGCTGGAGCGCTGCTGAGCTCTTGTGCGCGGGCCGTTGGCAGGGACGCAAAGCCCAGGGCGATGAAGAATGGAACGAGGGCGGTTTTAATGAGGTGTCTAGGGGATGTCCTGGTTCAGTTCAACCCGGATACCGAAGTTAAAAGAAGCATCGTTTGGAGCTGAGAGCGTGGTTACTTGGAGTTGCGACACAAAAAGCACCCGACGACCATGCACCAAACGATGCAGGGGACATTGCACCCCGTTTTCAACTCCCGCCA
>NZ_JBGANA010000039.1:0-43835 GCF_044222565.1 Prosthecobacter sp. | reverse complement strand
AGAAAACGCCGAAGCAGCAGCACCCGCAGCAGCACCCCCCCCATCATCACTACCATCCCCGCCACCGCCACCGCCGGGAAGGGCAGATAAAGGGCACGGGGAAGGGGACGGAGAAACAGAATGCGCAGCAGAAGACTTCGATCTCGCCATAGTCATGGTATTTCATGCCAGCCTTGGCCCCCAAATCCAAATGTCAGGCACTTCCTGCACAAATCTTCCCCCGTAGCACAAGCGTCCCGCTTGTGTCCTTTTTCCCCCGTAGCCCAAGCCTCCCGCTTGTGTCGTCCCCGCCACCCCGCAAGCCAGCCCCTTGCCCAGCGCCCTCCTGGGAGCGCGGCATTCCAATGCCGCTCCGGCCTCCCCACCCAGCGCAAGGTAGTGCGGGCTGTCCCCAGCCCGCCGTCGTCGCAGCCCAGCTCTACCTTCCTCTCCACCGCCCCCCAGGAGAGGGATCATCCTGATCCCTCCACGCTCCGCCAAGACCACACCCTCCGTCCCCACCCACACCCGCAGCATTCGTCTCGACATTCCCCCCTCCCCCCGTCACCTTCCGCCATGCCGCTGCCCGAGATGACTCGCATTGAACAGAAGACCTATGATGAGGCCCTGAAGCGAATCCAAGCCTGCCTGCAGCAAGGAAAAGAATACACCCGCTTAGATTTGGGCGGCTTGGGCCTGACCACACTCCCGCCCGAGATCGGTCAGCTCACCGCTCTCACCAAGCTTGATCTCAGTGGCAACCTCCTCAGCACACTCCCGCCCGAGATCGGCCAGCTCACCGCTCTCACCGAGCTCAATCTCTTCCTCAACTGGCTCAGTGCGCTCCCGCCCGAAATCGGCCAGCTCACCGCTCTTACGGAGCTAAATCTCTGGCAAAACAGGCTTGTCGATCTGCCCCCAGAAATCGGCCAGCTCACCGCCCTCACCGTGCTTAATCTCCGCAGCAACCAGCTCAGCACACTCCCGCCCGAGATCGGTCAGCTCACCGCACTCACCTCGCTTGATCTCAGCCAGTACTCTCTCAGCATTCTTCCGCCCGAGATCGGCCAGCTCACCGCTCTTACCTCGCTCAATCTCAACCACAACCACCTCAGCACGCTGCCGCCCGAGATCGGCCGCCTCGCTGCTCTCACCAAGCTTGATCTCTCCTATAACGACCTCAGTGCGCTTCCGCCCGAGATCGGCCAGCTCACCGCTCTCACCGGGCTCAATCTCACCTACAACCACCTCACCGCGCTGCCGTCCGAGATCGGTCAGCTCATCGCTCTTATCACGCTTGATTCCTCCTTTAACCGTCTCAGCGCATTGCCGTCCGGCATCGGCCAGCTCACCGCGCTCACCGAGTTGCATCTCCAGCGCAACCGGCTCAGCGAGCTGCCGCCCGAGATCGGTCAGCTCACCGCTCTCTCCGAGCTTAATCTATCCTCCAACAAACTCCTCGAACTGCCGCCCGCGATCCGCCAGCTCACCGCATTAACAAAACTTTTCCTTCACGACAATCCTGCCCTGGACCTCCCCCCAGGGGTGCTTGGAGCCGAGTGGTTCAAAGTGAAGTCCGAAGAGCTGCCACCCGCCAAGCCCGCAGACCTCCTCGCCTGCTACTTCGCAAAAGGGGCGCAGGGTGGAATGGCTCTGACTTAAGGCCACTTTTCGGCGGATGTTCCTTGGTTTGACTGGGCTGGTAACATCCATCCACCCTGTCAAAAAAGTGACATCCGGGGCAGGGTGCAAAAGATTGTCCACCATCCAGCCATCTATTGAGGGTTGCACAATAGACTGACGTGGCACTTGATGAAGCTGGGTTATCGTCGGCTTTGCCTCCAGCTTTTAGACCAGTTCTCGAAAAGATTGTCATATTGAACCGGCGAGCGCAGCGGCCCCAGTGGCAAGGCGGGAGTGCCGTCTGCTATTGAAGAATAACAGGCAAGCGACTAACGCAGCCAATGGGGCCGCTCCGCCGCCCGGGCAATGTGACAAGATTTTTGAGAGTTGGTCTAGCACCGAAGGTGCGGCCTAGCGTAGCCCAGGGCCAGCGAGCCTTGGCGAGCGCCGCCCTGGGTTCAGCACCAGCAGCAGGGCAGCAAAGCCAGCGCCTTCTTCACACACCGCGTCCCACCAGCATCATCCTCCTCCTCCCCAAGAGTCGCCACCCTCAATAAAACGTCGGCGCTTTCTCCTCCATCGTGAACTCGATGCGATCCTTCTGCACCGCCACCAGCACATGCCGCGGCGTGTCTTTTGCCAGCACCACCTCCCCACGCATCGGCTCCCCCAGGTCCTCGTTCACACTCACCTTCAGCACATCCCCCGGCCTCGCCAGACAGCTCATTTCAAACGCCAGCCCGAGCGACTCGTCGGTCGACATCCATCCGCCCGCCAGCCCTCTCTCATTCAGCATGAGCGTCACAGAGGTCCGGTTCAAATTTCCCAGAACATAGATCTTAAACATCTCCTCATCCCGCACCACGCCCACCTGTCGCTCCGGGCTCGGTCCCGGGCGGCATACGACTACCACCAGCGCCACCATCAGCACCGCACTCACCAGCCAGCCCGCAGTTCTCATGTTCAATGCGCCACCCTTCATGAGAGCGATTCTCCCCGTTTTCCGTGATTTATACCAGATCAAAATGATCTCGTCCGGCACGCCCTACGCACCCGATCCTTCGTCCTGCGCGGCCTGCGATTCACCACCGCCAGTCTCATCCCGCCTCTCTCGCAGATACACAGCGATCTGGAGGTGACTCAGATTTTTCGGGCACTTCACCCACCCAGGAACGCCGACCTCACCCGGCCCCGCCCGGCTCAGGGCATACTCCAGCCGCGCGCCGCAGCACCAGCACACTGCGTGCATCCCCTGCGCAGCTCTTTGGCCGATCTCCCACGTGAACATCTCACCCACCTCAAACACATACTCATCCGGCCCGAGGCACGCCTCCACTTTCTCTCTCCGGCTTCGGTACAAAGGCTTCTTCATCGTCCAGCTCCCTCCTTCATCTTCTCCACAAACCCCCGCACAAACTCCTCCGTCACCGTCATGTTGCGGACCTCCCGGTACGGCACCCCGGAATCAATGCAATACCAAAAGTGCGCCAGCAGAGAGCTGCGAAAGCGCGGCTCCGTCATCGGCGCTTCCGAGTCCGAGTCCCAGTTCCCCGGCGTCAGATTCAGCCGCGCCAGACTCCGCGGAAACAGCTTCGTCGGCAGCGCCTTCCACTCCCCGCCCTCCCACACAAAGCAGCGAAAACCCCACGCATCCAGCCTCCCTTCACGATCAAACGTCGCCAGGTAAAAAGCATCGCCCATCCTGCGCAAAACCAGCGGCATCCCCGGCCCCTGCCAGCGCAGCGCGCGCCCCTCATGCACGCAGCTCAGCTCATGCTCATCCCGCTTGTCACCGATGCTCCATCCATGCCCGCCGCTGATGAAAAAGCCATGCGTCCGCCGCACCACCCTCACCGGCAGCCCCTGTCCCGAATCCTGCGCGGCCAAAAAGTCGTATTCCGCCTCCTCTGTCAAAGCCCGGTCCACCACCCACCCGCCCAGCTGCCACACCACCAGCACCAGCAGCGTCACCCCAGCCCACCTCCGTTGAAAGGAAGAAAATCTCATGGCAGCAGAAAGTGACATATCATAAAAGGAAATAATATCCGGACCACGCCCTCAGGATCCACGCAGCCTCCCATTTCGAAACGCCGTGGAGCGCTCCAGGTTGTCAGACACCCTCCTCATAAGGCAGAAGTGGCTGAAATCCGAGCTTCAGGCAATGCCCAGTTGCACCCATTTTTGCACTGCCGTTACCCAAGGAACTTGGCAGCGGCGGTTTTTCAAGACGGGGATGCCCTCGGCGTTGCCATGGGTTGCCACGATGGCTTGGCTCGTGGCCTCATTTCCGCGGTTTAACCTCACTGGTTTTTCGCGTCGTCTTCACGGCGATCTCAATGACAGCCTTCCCATTGGGCCCATTGAAGCAATCAAAGGGCGCAGCAAGAATGCATCGCCCCTCACCAGGGGCATCTACGCTCGACTCGCCATTTAGAAAAAAGGGAATGGAAAGCACATAAGCGCCCTCAGCCATGTGATGGACAGTTCCCTCGTATGGGCCTTGTTTCGTTTGGTTCAGCCATATCCATCGATATCCAAACGCATCGGGAGCTCCTTCTCGATAGCGTTGGATACGGCAAGGCACCGCGGAAAAGCCCGGGAAAAACGTCTTCAGATCAACCGGCGAATCCAAGTGCAGCTGCACCTCATTGTTGCATTCTGGCATGTTGAATTTTAATGGGGGCCCTTGATCATCGTTGATCACAACGGTGGCATCGCAACGAGGAGATTCAGTCCATCCCGAAACACTTGAACTCCAGCAAACCAGAGAATAGGTGCCTTTCGCTAAGTTGGTAAAAATAACTTCGTTCTTCTTGCCAAGCGTCCCCGGTGGCATTTTTTCTTGATGTGAATCATAAAGCACGCACTCGCTTTCAGGCTTCTGAGAAAAGCCTTCGGCAACCAGTACCGAGATGTCACGTGCAGAGGAACGGCCAATCAAAAGGACCCAGGCAATGATGATAGTTGTTCTCATGGTGAACATGGGACAGACGAGGCCAATTCGCAAAATGATGACATAGCAGAAGCCGCCACGCCTCATTTTTCTCCACAAACTCCCGCACACACTCCTGCGCCTGCACCTGCGCAAAAGCTGAAGCCCGCCTCACCGCCCACCCGCAGCAGCGCCGATCCCCTCGATCTTCCTCCGCTTGTGCTTGCTCAGCACACTCCCCGCACACGCACGGTCAAAATGATACACCGCCCGCTCCTCCAGCCGCGGCAGATTCCGGCGGTGCGCCAGCGAGTGGCGCGCGCGGCCCAGCGCGTAGTGGATCTCCCGCGAGATCTTCGGCTCAGACCGCCGCAGCACCTCCGCAGCCTCCACCAGCCGCCGCGCCGCCGCACTGCGGAAGTCCCCTGAGCGCCGGTACAAAAAGCCCGCAACATTTCGCGCAGACAGCAGCGGCGCCAGCCGCTCATAGCGCCGCCGGTCATCCCAGAAGGACAGCACCCGGCACTCCACCACATTGGACACCAGCGCCCGCCCGCCCCTCTGCGCTATCTCCATCCACACCCGGTGCACCCCGGGCCGGCGAAACACAAACCCATCCGCATCCCCAAACAGGCTGATGTCCCGGTGAAACGGCTTCTCGTGAGACACCGTCAGTTCAGAGCGCGTCCGGCAGTACCGCCGCGGAGAGCGCAGCAGCCGCCGCTGCCCGTCCGGCTCCTCGATGAAAATCCGCACCCCCGCATACCCCGGGTCCACGCTGTCCGGCACCCGCACCGCCCCCCGCACACCCCGCGCCGGCCTCGCCGTCACCTCCAGCTCCACCGGCTCAAAGGCAAAGAACTCAGCACTCGTCAGCTCAATGTGCAGCGCGATCTTCGGCCACCGCACCCGCCCCCCCTCGTCCGCATTGTCCAGGTCCGCATCCGTCGGCTGCAGCGGCCCCCGCTCCGCAAAACGGCTCCCCCCCGGCCGCACGTAGATCGACTCCGGCGCCGACTCCGGAAACAGCTTCAAAAAATCACAATGACTCGCGATGAAGCCCTCATCACTCCGCGGCGCCACCACATCCGCCGCGCTGCTCCGCATAAAGTTCCGCGTATCCTCCGCGTGCCACAGGTTAAACACATGGCCCATCTCATGCATCGTCGTGAAAAAGCTCTCCGCCTCCACCGCATCACCCAGCGGCTCTCCCGGCTGCGTCGCCTGCCCCTCCCGCGCACGGCGGATCGACTCCAGAAAAATCGCGCAGCCCTCCCGCGGGATCCCATCCACATCCGGCAGCCCGAAAAAGCCCGGCCCCGGATCAAACATGATCCCAAACGTCTTCGGGTGCCCATGAAACACATCCGTCAGGATCACCCCGATGGACGTCACCGCCCCCGCAGACGCATTGTTCGTCAGCAGCCCCAGCGCCCGCTGCAGCTCCGTCGCCGTCATGTCGCTCAGACCATTGTCCCGTGAGAGCAGCTGCGGCGGCGCAGACACATCCAGCACCAGCTCCCCGCCCGAAGCCGCGCCAAACAGCTCCGCGATCCTCCCCCGCGCATGCAGCCACTGCGGCACCGCCACCCCATCCGGCAGCACCACCCCAAACTGGCACTGCAGCGCACTCATTTCGCCACCACCGTCACATCATACCCCAGGGGACTCGAAGGATTCGCATTCCCATCCGCAGACCAGTACACATCCAGGTGATAACCACCCAGCGGATTCGTGCTCTCCGGGATCGTCACCGCCAGGCTCGTCCCCGTCAGCTTGAAAGTCCCCGCCTTCAGGTCCATCGGAGTCCCCGCCCCAAAGCGGATCGTCACCCGCTTCACCGCAAAGCCCGCCGGCACCGAGGCAAACACCGCATTCCACACCGCCCCCTGCTTCACCTCCATGTCCGCCTTCTGCTTCACCGGCGCAGTCCCGCCGCCACCGCCGCCGCCGCCGCCCCCACCAGCGCCATCCTTCCGCACCGTCTGCAGCCACTCCTGGCGCGCAAACACCCGGCGCAGAGCCACCCCATCGCGAGACTGCACCACCTTAAACAGCATCGCCCCAGGCTGCTCCAGGTAAGCCGCCGAAGACCTCTCCCCCCCCGCCGGCCCCTCATTCTTCAGCCCCTTCGGCATGCTCTCGATCTGCGTCTTCGCCAGCTCACCCACCGCCCCTATCGCATCCGTCGCCACCTTCGTATTGTCCACATCAAAAGACACCTTCTGCAGCATCCCCCCGTTCAGCTGGATCGTGCACTTGTGGCTCGCCATGTAAGACTGCACATCCAGCGCATACTCCGCCGCATAGTCCGGCAGCATCAGCTTGTCCACCTTCAGCCCATCCTTCGTCGGAGTCACCAGCAGAAACGGCTGCGGCAGGCGGTAGCGCACGCCCCGCGCCCGGCTCTCCCCCTCCTCAGTCACCAGCCTCGAGCTCACCCGCGTCATGCAAGAGGCCAGCGGCAGCACCACCAGCAGAAAAAGAAAATTCAGTCTCACCTTCGTAATCAGATTCAGGTTCGGGTTCAGATTCAGCTTCATAGCGGCAGAGTGATGGAGTTGTTCGAGTCCGCACCCACCAGCGTCACGCAGTCCCCCCTGACCACGATCTTGTACAGCCGCGGCTCCTCCAGAGACAGATGCTTAGCCCGGTCCCCCCCGCTGCCGCTCCGGCCAGCATCCCCGTCATTGAGCAGCCCCGCCTTCATCGCCGCAGACGCCGCCGTCTTGATCGCCGCGATCATCGCGCTCGGCACCCCCGTGCTGTCCACCTCCGCCTCGCTCTGCGTCATCATCCCGTCTATAAAAGTCAGCGTCTGCTTGTTCTTCGCCAGGAAAGTATGCGGCTTCGCCACCATCTTCCGCGTCGTATCCGGCAGCACGATCACCTCCGTGCGCACAGAGCCCGCGCCATCGCTGTACACCAGCAGGAAATTCGCCGCCTCGTAATAGCGGATGCCATCCGCCTTCGTATCCGCCCCCTCCGGGAGCGAGCGCACATTCAGCCCCGCGCACCCCGTCAAAACCACAGCCAGACCCGATCGTAGAATCCATTTCAGAGCATTCATAAAAAAAGAAAAAACCAGCACCCCATTAAAAATCAAAAAAGCCCCCAAAAGGCAATTTATTCTTATCAAGAAAACTAGAATAGAATCAAAAAACGTCCCCATCCCATAAAAAATCACATTAAGTCCACTGCGTGGAACACCCTCGCCCCAGACCTCTCTCCCTCATCCACACCCACGCCCCAACCTCCCCCACCTCACTCCCTGCGCTCCGCCCCAATTCCACGCCACCCCTTTCACCGCAGAAGAAACCGCCGAAGCAGCAGCCCCCGCACCACCCCCACCATCACTACCATCCCCACCACTGCCGCAGCCACAGCCGGGAAGGGGAGATAAAGCGCACGGGGAAGGGGACGGAGAAACAGAATGCGCAGCAGAAGACATCGATCCCGCCATAGTCATGGTATTTCATGCCAGCCTTGGCCCCCAAATTCAAAAGTCACCCCCCTTTCGCACAAATCTTCCGCCGTGGCACAAGCCTCCCGCAGGTTTCTCCTCCGCCCACTCCCGCCCCCCCTGAAGCTCCTCCGATTTCGATACGGCGGCTCCTTCACCGCCTCGGTCCCTGCTCCATCGGTTCCGCAAACACATCCCCATCACCCTCACACGCAAAAACCTCCGCAAACACCCGCTCACCCCCGGCCTCCCCCGAGTACGGAGCAAAGGCTTCACCTTCATCTCATCAGTTCCTCTTTCCACTGCACTCTTAGACCCGCCGCAGCACACCCGCCCCATAGCAGCAGGCCGCCGCGTTTTATGCCTGAAACTCGCAGGTCAAGACAATATACCGAACACAGAAGTGGACAAAAAATCAGACAAATATTGTCATTTTTGGCTCAAAATGCTCCTTTTTATCCATTATTGTGCGTGCATATAAAAGTGGACATTTATGCGGACATTTGAAACGACACATCCCTGGCTGAAGTTTGCCATCCGACTCGGCGACATGCAGCCGGACTTCTGGCTCCTGCTCGGGGAGGCAGGCTCCAAGTGCGACCACCTGGCGCGCGTCCCCCTTCGCCCAGAAACCGCGCAAAAGCTCCACCAGCTCTATCTCGCTAAGGGGGCGGCGGCCACCACCGCCATCGAAGGCAACACCCTGTCCGAGACTGAAGTGCTTCAGGCCGTCGAAGGCCGCCTCCAGGTCGCCCCCTCCAAAGAATACCTCAAGCAGGAGGTCGACAACATCATCGCCGCCTGCAACCTCATGAGCCAGCAGCTCGCCGCAGGCCACATGCCGCAGCTCAGCACCCCCTTGGTGAAGAGCTACAATGCCCAGGTGCTCAAAGACCTCCCACCCGAGACAGACGTCGTCCCCGGAGAATTCCGCCATCACTCCGTGCTTGTCGGAAACGTCTATCGCGGCGCCCCGCCTGAAGACTGCGCCTATCTCATGGACCGTCTGTGCGACTGGCTCAACGGCCCCGATTTCAATCCCGCATCCGGCAAGCCCGGCATGGAAATCGTCTACGCCATCATCAAGGCCGTGCTCGCCCACGTCTATCTCGCCTGGATCCACCCCTTCGGCAATGGCAACGGCCGCACCGCACGCCTCGTCGAGTTTCACCTCCTCATGTCCGCCGGCATACCCTCGCCCGCCGCGCATCTCCTCAGCAATCACTACAACGAAACCCGCAGCGAGTACTATCGCCAGCTCGACCATGCCAGCAAGTCCGGCGGCGATCTCCGCCCCTTCCTCCTCTACGCCGTGCAGGGCCTCGTGGACGGCCTCCGCAAGCAGCTCCACTTCGTCTGGGAGCAGCAGTGGGACGTCACCTGGCGCAACTACGTCCACGAGCGCTTCCAGCACAAAAACAGCCCCAGCGACACCCGCCAGCGCCACCTCGCCCTCGATCTCGGCGCCGTCCACGACTGGGTGCCAATCGCCACCATTACCGAGCTCACCCCACGCCTCGCCAAAGCCTACGCCGGCAAAACCTCCAAAACCCTCCAGCGCGATCTCAACGAGCTCACCCAGCAAAACCTCATCGAGCGCGACGGCCGCAAGGTCAGAGCAAGGCGTGAACTGATCTTCGCGTTCCTGCCGCTGAAGAAGCGGGGGTGAATCTCAGGATGAAAACGTTCCTGCGAGAGACAGGCCGTATAAGAGCTGTCCAAATTTGTCGGTGTTTCGAATCGTACAGATTGTTTGTGCACTCGGTCATTAGGTTTTACGGACGATGGTGCGTGAATAATCAGAAGCAGAAAATCTGACACGCGCCTGCGTACCCTACCGATGGCCTACAAATTCAGAGCACGATTCTGAGGCTGATCTCTAGACAACACGATCAATAATGCATGATTGCAGTGCAATTTACTCACACGATCCTTTTCTGAGAGCGGCAACTCAGATTTGAGTTGCTGCATTCGGCATTAATTTTCTTGTGAAAAATTGCGCGGGAATGTAAAATACTGCAATTTATTATAAATAGAATAGTCATGGCGTCCAAATGCAGCTGTCAAGCGTATATTTCATGTTGAATACTATTCTATTTTTTGCAACAAACCACCCGTAACCTTCCCAAAGCCATGATCAAATATATATACAACGAACTTGCTGATGAAGCTCTCGAAGAGCTCTACACGACTGCTGGAGCCACTTCGACAGGCCACAAGATAACCGTGATTGAAAGAGAATTAGGCGGTGTGCATAACTTTTACGCTTTTGGCGGAAAAGATTGTGGCGAGGCCAAACTGGGATGTCTCGAACATGAATATCTGAGCCTAAGAGAACTCATACCGCTTGAGCTAGTCTAAGGCGGGCTCCACCCACTACGGGAAACCTTTTAAGCAGATAAATCTGCTGAGGGGTTTTCTTTTTTTGTTGCCAAAAATAGTTATTCACATTTAAACAGAATCGTGAGCCCTTCTAGCCATCCCGACCCGACAAAACACGCAAACCTCATTTTTGAAGAATGCGTAAACTCTTTGATGGCCCACACAGTCAGGGGGACCATGAATTACTTTAAAAGGCATGGTATCGATCTGGATGTGAACATCTCACCAGACACTCACGGGACCATTCTTCCTAAGTTTGGGGGGGAGCGCAAACCTCCCAGCGTTTTATTGAGCTCATATTATCGCCCCGTTTCGAAAGTTGGCAGGCCGAGGGTTGTTGGCTCGATTTTCATTCATCCAGACGCGAACAAACACTTGGCTCGTATTTGTATTGCTCATGAAATTTTCCACCTGTTGTGTGAACTCCATCTCTGGATTTCTACGGGACGAGATAAATGGCAGCCAATCCCGATGAATGATTCGCTGGAAGATCTTTGTAATCAATTTGCTTGGGCGCTCTGCGAGCAACATGATAAATTTAATCGCAGTGAGGACAAGCGGGCAGAGGAGATTTACTTTCCGCCGAATCTTTTCAAGACTCCTCTGGACATTGTTCAAACTCGTAATGGTATTTGGCCGGATGGTCTTGCCATCGACCCTCGCCATCCGTTCAAGAAGAGGCCTCCTGAAGAATAAGGTGCGTCCCGGTTATGCTGATTTTTGGGAATAATAGGCCTCCCACGTAGTCGACCCGCTTCCCATGATGTAGTTCTGAGCTGAAGAGGTCTTCCTTGGGCGAAGCCTGAATCAGCCAGGCACCACAAGGTGCCTGACTGACCGGGCTCGCTTCGGGTAAGCCACCTTTCCGCTCTCCTAGATCGGCTTCTTGCTACTTGGCTGGGGATTTAGTGAGGGCGGCAAGCCACCTCCACACTACTTCTTGACCCAGATCGGGAAGACTCGGCCTTTCTTCGGATAGATGCGCTTGCCGGTTTTGGGACAAGTGATCCAAGGACGAAAGATCAAGACTCCATCTCTGGGCGGCAGTGGAAACAACGTGGGTTGAATCATAACGCTTTGATAATGAAAGCGCTGACGCCCACCTTTTTAGGGTGGCGATTGACACAAAGGCCAATTGAGATAACTTACGATCAGAGGGATCAGGGCTAGCTCGGCCTCCGGCTCCCGCGTCAGCGGAATCGGGGATGGGTTAAGTTCGAGTCTTCAACCCGGCTTCTGTTGCAAGCAGAAGACCGGGTTTTTCATTTGGCGCAGGGAACGACCGACTCTGGCTTCGCCCCCGCTGCTGCTAATGTTGTCATAAGGTCTTGGGCTGTTATCCAGGAGAAGATTATTATGGGCTACCAGTAGAAGGTTGCGCGGGAAGCACGATGCGCGGTTTCCACAATGAAAGGCTTTGAATGAGCAGTTCAAAATCTTGTTCGGTCATGCCCAGTGGGATTTGGGCATCACCAATCATCAAAGGAATGGGGAGATAACGAATTGAAGGATTCATCGGTGGCAGAGAGGGCTTGTTGGGTGCTGCCGGTAGCTGGCGGGGCAGGGCTAAAACCTCCGACTTCATCAAGTGGTCATCCAGCTCGTCCTCACAATTTACAGGAGCCTGATCCAAGCTATCCCCATTCTTCAACCCGGCAAATTCAATCGTATCCTTCCAATCCTTGATAATTGCTGGAATGGATGACGCGTTATATCCTTCCAGCACCAGCTTGTGAATCAAAGAGGCTTCAGATGGTAGGTCGGTTCCATATTTCTGCCACAAATCAGCAAAAATCTTCGGGGAAAGCGCTGTGGAACGCAGAGCTTCTGCTTTGTCATCGCCATCGAGAAGGATTGAGAGAGCCAAGTTTGAAACCTTATATTCTTCACCTACCCGATCCAAGAGGCGGTAGCGCATAAGGGCGGCTACTGCCGTCCGAGCGCCACTGCTTTTGATCGAAAAGTTCCAATGTGAAACCAAGACATTAAAGGGACAAGGGTTGCGTTTTTCATGGTCCCAAACAACACGGACTTTCTGAATCGCATCCCTCAGAGAGAAGGCTGGGTATTGCGGTCCGCGTGGTGAAGACCGCCGGTTATCATTTTGAGGAAGATTAGGGTCAGGCATGGCAATTCAGCGGTAGATGGTAAATTCGCCTCTGTCAATAGCCTTTGGCTTATTTGGCTTATTTTGGTGGCTTTTGAGAATATTTAGCCTCCACTTCTGCGTCCCCACCTCACCGATCCCAAAAATCCCCCACCCCCTGCGGCACCTCCACCATCCAGCTGCCGTCCCTCTTCAGCCTCGACGCAATCCGCCCATCAATCTGCTGCTCGATCTCCCGCCGGTACAAATTCGCATCCAGCTGCCGTCCCGCTTCAGCCTTGAGGCAATCCGTCCATCAATCTGCGTCTCGATCTCCCGCCGGTACAGATTCGCATCCAGCAGCGTCCATTGGCCGCTGCGCAGTTGCAGCAGTTCGGCGATGCGGCTGCACGTCACGGCGCCGGCGCCTTTGTCCAGGGTGGCGCCGCTGCCGATGTCTTCGATGTAGATGACGTCATACTTCGCGTAGTCGCGCGCCGCGCGGAAGTCGTGCAGATCCGACGGCAGCGCATGCTCCTCCCCTGGCAGCACCCCGCCATTCTTCTCCAGCATCCGATTCGCAAACGGCACCAGCTCATTCATCAAAGCCTCTCATTCTTGTTTCGGAGTCATGGGTGTCAGTGGAAAGCATCAAAGCTAAAAAAACATGCCGCAAGCCCTCAGCCCGCTGTTCCCAAGGACGCCCACGACGTCCTCCAAGACGTCACCCCCTTCTTGGACTGTCCACTGGCCGCCATCGCCGCCTTCCACGCCGAAGCAGGGCAGGGGGACCCCGGCGGCCCACAGTCCTCCAGCAACACTTCACCCACGAACAAGCCACCGCCCCCCACCAGCGCCGCCGTCTTCCTCCAAGCCCCCCAAAGACCAGCAGCGCCTTCGCGCAGATCTGGTGTCAGTCGCGCACTTTTTGCTGGGGACAGTGCGGGGGGACCGTGGCTTTAATTCAACACGCGCCATCAATTTAAATTATTCCCGGACCCAGTTCATTCTCCCCAGAAATCAATCTCAGCCTGAGTTTGAATCTCAGCCTCGATCGCCGTGTAGATGGGCAGTTCCACATCCAAAGCTTCAAAAGAAATGGCTAAGCAATATCGGGCAAGGCCCGCCCCCTCTTTGTGGTTCCAGCCAACATGTGCACGTACCGCAATAGCAAAGGTCTCCGGAAGCTGGTTGGATTCAATGACCGCCCAGTCTTTTTGTACGGAGCCAAAGTTCCTGCTCACATCGACTTCACCATACTGAGGTTGCTGGTGAATTTGCCATGGCAGTCCAGGGTATGAACGTGTCTTGTTGCCCTGCATACGGTTCTTGAAATGATCGAGCGGTTCATCCTGACAGATAGAACACCAGTCGAGCCAAGTTTCCAGATAGCCGGTCCGGCGTGAACGAGTGCGTCGGGGGCATGCAGTGTAAGCGAGCGTGACATCGATCCGAATTCTCGCCTCCAAGGCCGCATTGCGAATTTCGTCAGGAATGGTGATCTGATAGAGATGGTACTGCTTGCTCCGAATTTCTTTGGCCTCCGCCGTGATGAGGGTGACTCGCTGCGGATTATTGGTGGTGGCGCGTTCGAGGGATGGAATGCCATACCCAATCAACCGCAGCACTTCGTCTTTGTTTTCGACATTGCCTGCCCATTCTGGCCACTGCGCGCTCTGCACGATCAACGCTCGGTAAAGCTGGGCCGAGCCCTCGGGGAATAGATTTTGCAGATGCGCGGCAATGTGGGCCACCTTCGGTGTTGCGAAAGATGTGCCTATGGCATCGCTCGAAATGGCAGGCTCGCCATGTAAGGTGCTGGCGATTAACTCGGGTGCAGTAGCTGCATTAGTTGGCATGCTCTGAGTCAATGGAACGCCGCGCAGATAATCCCCACCATACTCAACTACCTCAGGTTTGACGACTTCCCACAAGGGCGAGTAACCCGCACGGCTGAAGGCGGAGGGAAAATCTTGGTGACGAGCGAATGAACGCCGAAATTCCTCATCAACAACGGCGTGCGCTACTGAACCCACGGTAAGCGCATGAAGGCTCTGGGCCGGACTGGAAACTCGGGCGTGATCTTCAAGCAATTGGGCCGGATGCTCTGCACCATCTTGCAGGCTGTTGAAAATAGCCGAAGGTCCAACGTTTCCTGCAGCCTGGATGAACAGCAAATCATGCCGATGTGACAGGTCATCGATTTTTGCCGCCCAGGAGCACATACGATGCCCTCCACAGGGGCTGTGAGCAGCGATGGAATGATTGAAGATTTTAGTGCCATTTCCGCCACCTGCAAAATGCGCTACCACCTCGGTCAGATAGCGTTCGGGCGGCAGACTGATCGGAAGATCATTGTTGGCGTCCAGCACACGTGCGTTTTGAATCCAGGCCACTGGCTGCACATCACCCTCTTTGGGCACTTCACGGGGATAAAGCACTGCCCCTGCCACACGTGTGCCGTGGCCTCTGGGGACTACATAGTCTGCCACATCATCTGGTTCCGCTTCAGGGAGAAAGCACCGGCTGGTGGTTTTATCTATGGCGGGTTCAATCCAGCGGTGCTCCTCCTGAATGCCACTGTCAATGACGCAAACCTTTGGAGCGCTGGCATCAGGCGGCATAATGTTCAAATCGCCATCTGCCCCCTCGGTCTCCGGCGAGCCTGGAAGGAAGCGGATGTCTGGCGGCAGGGAGACTTCAAATAAGTGATTGAAATTCTGGACGAGGTCACGGAACCCTTTTCCTGACATCCTGACGCGAACTTCAACGCTATCTGGGAACACGATGCCTCTTCGAGTTTCTTTTGGGGAGTCGTGTTTCAATCCATCCAGAACTACGCCGCCATAATGGCCGATGAAAGTATCGAGCTGGGAAGATCTCTCATCAGCGGCTTCCATCCAAACTTCGTCTGCTTTCTCGAGATCCTTGCTTCGTAGCTCGGCTTCCTGTGCGGCTCTATCTTCATCACTCTGATCCTTCTTTCTTCGTGGAAGGGTGGTCCACTCCACAGTTCTGCTGCTTGCGGCGGTCTGAATGCCAAGATCGAAAGTGTAAAGGGTATTGTCTTCAAAGGGCCAGATTTCCTTCACACGCCCAACTAGCTGCTCTGCAAGCTTCCGTTCATCATCCGGCTGATAAAATACATCCAGGACGCTAGAGGCGCCTCCTCCACCATCTGTGCCGGTTTCGAACAATGAGAGTACCTCCTCCAATCGTTTCAAATCAAGTGTCTCAGTGGCTGCAAACATCAGCCCGCTTTCAGTTTCAGCGACCAATTCGACTCCCAGGTAATGCGCCAGTGCGTCAACGTCCGTTCCTTCCGGCACTCTCAAGAGAAAGCCTTTCCCCTGTAATTCGGGAAGTCCTGTTGCGCGCCGAACTTCTGCGTTGGACGTTGCTTCACGAATCATCGATTCGAGTTGCCCGCGAATCTTTCTTGAGTGGCCTTTTCTATCGGATTTTGCCGACTCAACTTCTGGATGGGATTTGAATCCAGGTTTGAATTTTACATCAAACGAACCCTCGAATGCCAAATGCAGGTGCGGGAAATCGTTGGCAGCGGGCATGTTGAAGATTTTATGCTGCTTGGTTATGACGCTCGCTGGCTTCAGACAAAGCAAAACGAACATCTTCAGCAGTCAGAACTTTTCTGCCTTCGAGGACAGCGTGTTTGGCGGCATTGCGCCCAATTTGCGTGACCTCAGAGCATGACATGCCATCCATTTCACGCGAGAGTTGATCCCAACGAATGCCTTTTTCCGCCGTTACGGAAGAAACGGTGCTCTTCAGGATGCCTTCAATCTGCTGGTTCGTTGGCAGAGGAATACGGAGCACTTCATCGAATCGGCGGATCAGCGCTGGATCTAGCGCCGAGTCCAGATTGGTTGCTGCAATGACCAGTCCGTCTCCCCGGTAGCCTTCAAGCATTTCCAGCAAAGCATTGGTGATCCGGGTGGCTTCACCCACATCGTTGCGCTCTGTGCGCGAACGGGCCAGCGTGTCGCATTCATCGAGAAAGAGCGCGCAGGGAGTCGCCTGGGCTGCATCGAAGACCTTTCGGAGGTTGGTGTGCGTTTCGCCGAAGTAAGACGAAAGCAGCGTGTCAAAGCGGACCTTCATTAATGGCAGTCCGATGTTCCAAGCCAGACGCTCGGCTCCAAGACTTTTGCCACAGCCAGGGGGGCCATACAGCAAAATGCGCCGGCGAGGGTGAAGCCCATGAGCGGCAAGGCGGGAACTTGCGGCAAATTCCTTTTCGATCCGGCGAAATCGTTGTTCCACCAGTTCTGGAAGAACCATGTGGTGCCGCAGTTGATCACGCGGAACTTCTTGCAGCAGTGGCGCTGAATCACGTCGGTTTGTCGGCAGGCGGGAGAGTGTGCCTTGGACGGGCTCGAAGCTCCGAGTCTTGCGCGACTCACTGAGAATCCGGTCTAGCTCCTCGGCAACGCGCGAATGCCCCGCCTTCTTTTCATCTTCAACGACCTTGCGGCAGAGCACGTCCACATCCGCCCCTGATCCAGACTGGATCGCACGGAAAAGGCGTTTGAGCAGAGTTGAGTTCATTCAGCAGATGAAAATAGAAAATTTATCAGGAGATCTTAACAAACTCAAGCCATGGTGTAAACCTACGTTTCTGCAGCCACCAGCTCCTCGGGTTTTCCGCATTGTATGATAGTGGCTGAGCGTTGGGAGAAATCTGAAGCATGGCCAGAACGTGCCAAGTGCTTGGGGGCATGCAACAGCAGGAATTGAGCAGATGCTTTGGACGAAGTTGTTTTGACTGTTGTGTGGTTCATGATTCTCACTGGTGTTTTAATGTTGCCACCCTCACCGATCCCAAAAATCCCCCACCCCCTGCGGCACCTCCACCATCCAGCTGCCGTCCCGCTTCAGCCTTGAGGCGATGCGCCCATCGATCTGCGCCTCGATCTCACGCCGGTACAAATTCGCATCCAGCAGGGTCCATTTGCCGCTGCGCAGTTGCAGCAGTTCGGCGATGCGGCTGCTGGTCACGGCACCGGCGCCTTTGTCCAGGGTGGCGCCGCTGCCGATGTCTTCGATGTAGATCACATCATACTTCGCGTAATCGCGCGCCGCGCGGAAGTCGTGCAGATCCACGGCGGGGATGAGGTGCGCCATCTGCGGGCCGCGATGACCGGTCAGCGTGGGGATCTTCCACACACCGCGCGCCGCGGCGCTCTCCAGGCACTTCATCGCCTGCTTCAGCACGTGCGTCTTGCCCACACCGGACGGGCCCAGCAGGCTCAGCCACCTGCGCGGCGGCTCGCGCCGGATCACCGCGCTGCAAAACGCCATCACCGCAGGCAGCACCTCGCGCAGCCCTGGGTGATACACCTCAAACCGCCACGGCCACCCCGCCACATGCGGATGGATCTCCGGCGTGTTCGTATCAGCACCAGCAGCAGCGTCAGCAGCAGCAGCAGCAGCACGCGCCGTCACAGCGCGCAGGATTTGGGCAGTCGTTTGCATGAAGCGGAAGGAGTTACAGGTTTAAAGTTCCAAGTTTAAAGTTCGCCAGAGCTCTGCGACGCAGCGTGCGTGGAAACCCATCCGCCTTCGATCCTGTCGCGTCGAAAACACCCGCGCACACCAAGCCCCCGCACCGCGCTCCACCTCATGCTGGCCAAATCAAAAATCATAAATCGTAAATCATAAATCATAAATGTTTCCCTCCTCGCCTCGCCTCGCCTCACGCATACCTCCCCGGCGCATTCGCCGTATCACTCCGTCTCGCAGGCTCGCGCGTGCCCGCACGAGGCTGCGGCCGGCGTTGCAGGGCGTTTTGGGTGAAGGTCTTCGCATCGGCGCGCCAGTTCTCGCCCACGGGCATCAGGGCGCCGTTGCTGCTGCGAAGCCACTGGCTCGCCTCGCGGGCCAGCCACCAGGACTCCGCCTGATCCGGCGTGAGGCCGATCTCCGGCGCGATGGCGCGGGCCTGCTCCAGCGTGGGCCGCACCCGCTGCGCAGCCGCACCCGCAGGCGGATGGATGGCTTCTGGTATGAGGTGGTAGGTGGGTGGTGGGTGGTGAGTGGTGGGCATGCCTGCCGCATGAGTCCCGCATGCGCCGCCGCATTGCGACCACTCACCCTCCGCATCGTCCCCGCAGCTGCTCCCGCAATGCGGTCGCATGCCCTGCCCAGCCCTCTCCCCACCACTGCCGCCATTCGGCGCAGCCACACGCACGCCATCCGCCACCGCCACTCCGGCGCCCGGCGCAGAATGCCAGCGTTTGTTCGCCGCCGCACGTCGTTGCTCGCTCTTTCGGGCGATGCGCTCGCGCTGCTCCTCGCGGATGATCTCCAGCCGCGCATTGCGCCGGCGGCCATCCGCATGCAGCGGCACCTTGGCCAGCACAGCCTCCGTCACCCCTTTGCCCGCCAGGCGTTTCAGCGCAGGCGCATCCGCCGGCAGGCCCGCGTCTCCCAGCAGCCACTGGTGGCAGAGCAGGCGCAGGTAGGAGAGCTGCTCCGCATCGCTCATCCCCGCCACGCCCACCAGCCAGCGCTCCGGGTAAAAGTCAAAGGCAGGCGCGTCTCGCGTCGTCGGTGTGGTCGTGGGATTTGGGTGGTCGCTCATGAGAGATTCTCCAGGTGGTTTGGGGTGGTCGTGGAATTACACAAACAGGTATTAAATAATGGAAAGTGGTAGGCAGTATCAGCAGCACCGCCGCACTCCGGCATCTTCCTCCTACTCCTCCTCTTCCTCCCTCGGATCGGCATCCGGAGAAGGGAGGAGGAGTAAGAGTAAGAGTAAGAGTAGGAGGAAGATTGAAGAAGGCCGGGTGGTCGGGCAGCACCCATGCTCATGATGGATAAGGAGATCGTGGCGGCGGATTCGGAAACCGCGGCGGCGGCAGCGGAAAGCGCGGAGGCTGCACCACGCCGCGCCTGCGCAGGCTGCCCTTGCGACTGTTGCTGCGGTTTCGGGCGCTCAGCTTCTGCAGCTCCGCCTTCAGCGCCTCGCCCTCCAGCGTCAGGCACTTGGTGTGGCCCTTCAGCATGCCGCGGCGCAGCAGGGAGAAGTTCAGCTTTTGCGTCTGCTCATCATGCCCCGGCACATCCTGCCATGTAATACCATGCCACACCGGCGCAGAAGCCCGGTACTCCGGCCGCTGCGGCGGCTCCGCAGGCGCAGGCAAAGGCAAAGGTGCCGGCGCAGGAGGCTCCGCACGCCTCGGGGGATCACCCGGCACAGCCCTAGGCGGCGCAGGCTCATGCGGCGGTGGGTGATTTTCAGAAGGCGGTCGCATCGGGGAAGGGGGGAGGGGATGGGAGGCGGTCAGATAGGGAGACAATCAGACGGGGAGACAATCAGACGGGGAGAGTCGGAAAGTATGCTGTCGTCTCATGGAGGAGCTTCTCATGGTCTCATGGTCTGATTGTCTCATGGTCTGATCGTCTCATGCTCTGACTGTCTGCCCGCCCCCTCACGCCGCCCGCGCACTCCGCAGATCCGCCGCATCCATTCTCGCGATCGTCCTCCGCGTGCCCGGGCTCAGCTCCGGCTCGTAGCGCTCCTGTACGTAACCCTCCGCCTCCTCCCACAGTCCGGCGGCCAGGTGCTCTGACACGGACTGGCCGCGCACGAAGATGTCGTTCAAAAAATCGCCCGAGTGATCCAGCTCCAGCGGGAAATGCCCCGGCCACGCCACCAGCTCGCCCACCACATCGCCCTTGAACTGCGGATTGCGCACCGCGTCCAGCGCGGCATGCACCTTGTCGGTTTGCTCCTGCAGCGCGCAGGCCAGCTTGTGCAGCTCCGTCGCCAGCGGATTGCTGCCATGCCCCTCCGGCTTGATCACACGGAGGAGGACGTCGATGTCGTAGGTATTCATGGTGTTCAGTGTTGTTTGTTCGGTTCTTGGGTGGATTGCGTGGCAAAAAAGGGAAGGGGGGCAGGTTTGTTCTCGGTTCGCTGTTCTCGGTTCGCTGTTCTCGGTTCGCTGTTCTCGGTTCGCTGTTCTCGGTTCGCTGTTCTCGGTTCGCTGTTCTCGGTTCGCTGTTCTCGGTTTTGGCCTTCGTCTGGGTGTGAGGACGCTCGCTGGCCGGGGAGGTGTCGAGAGCGCTGACCGACAGGCAGGAGTGCCCGTCGCACCGCCGTTTCAGCGCGTCTATCTTAGGCACAAAATGGTAGAAAAAAGCAGGACATGGTATTGCAGAAAACGGCGCTAGTGGCCGGGGCTGTGGAGGGCCAGCCAGCTGACGACGGACGCCAGGAGGAGAATGATGAGGCACAGCTCCGCCATCGCGCGCAGGAAGTCCTCGTCCGCGCAGCCGCGCTGCCAGTTGCGGCGGAAGGCCAGCCTGCGGGAACCGTTGCGCTGCAGGCGGCGGATCTCCCGGTGGTTCCGCCAGGCGCGCAGTCCCAGCGCCAGGATCGCGGCTCCCAGCAGGGCGATCAAACTGCAGGCGCAGGTGTTCATGATCATCGTCATCGTCGTCGTCGTCATCATGCGCTGTGACGCGCCAGAAGGTTGCGAATGCTGCGGCACGCAGAGACCCGCCTCTCCGGCGCTATCTCCTTTTCCTGCACCAAAAAGTCCGCCATGCTCGATGCCGTGTGCCCGCGCTCCGCCATCTCCAGAAAGAGCGGCAGCAGCAGCCGGAAGGCCGAACGCCCCGGCCTCTGCGGCGGCAGCGAACGGGCAGATTTCGTCAAAAGTTCAGCCAGTGTGTGTTTCATAGCATTTTATGGTTGTTTGTGGTTTTAAATGAGGATGAATAAGCCGCGGCGTCTGAGGAAAAAGCCCACATCGACCGCCCCCGGCGTGCCGCAGACCGCCACTCGTGTCCCGCAGGGCCCGCGCCGCTGCCTGTTGCAGCCGCTGCACCGCCGTCGGCCCCCGCCTCATCTGTGCAGCGCCCTGGCACAACCGCAGCCCGTGCCGCGACGCGCCTTGCGCCCGGCACGCGATGCGCGCGCTTGCGCAGGGTGTCTCCCGCAGCCGCCGCCTTCACAGCACACCCTCCTTCATCACCGTTGGGGTCCGTTTTTTGGCCGCAGGGCGCAGCGTCCGGGCACGCCTGCGTGGCAGCCCGGGCTTTTGCAGCGCCGCCAGGGAAATAGGAGGCGCATCCGCCCCGCCCGCCGCTGAGTGCGCACCTGGCGGCACCCCGTTTATCGCGTCCTGATTTGCCACCAGCGCAGCCGCGCCGTTCAGCGCCTGCCCATCTGCCAGCAGCAGTCCAGATCCGGACTCCTGCGCCTCTTGCGCCCCGTGTGGCGGCACCTGCAGCTCGCCGCTCAGCGCCCTGTCAAACAGATGCCGGCACTGGCCCGCCAGCGTCCGGTTGTTTGACTCCGCGAGGGCCACCAGCCTCTCGTACTTCTCATCATGGATGTATGCTCCTGCTAGTTTCATGCTGTTGCGTGCTGCGGGTGTTAATCACCCAATGTGCCAGGGTGATAACCACCCGTCAAAATAATTTTCTTGCTTTAATTATGGTATGGGTGATTCTTGGTGTTAATCACCCCCTTTCACCCTCAGATTCCTCATGCCCAACCAACGACAAAGCGGAACCAAGCTCGCCGGCGCCTACATCAGCGAGGAGAAGGACGAAGCGCTCGCCCGGATCGCCGCGCAGAAAGGCTACCCCAACAAGGCCGAATACATCCGCGCCCTGTTCGATGCAGCCCTGGCCGAAGCCCTCACACAAAGCCCCAGGAAGGCCCGCAAAGCGGCAAAACCCGCCAAGAAAAAGTAACCCCCGCCACGCCCGCCGCCGCGCTCATTGCAGCAGCCGTCCCCAGCCCCGCCTTCCTCCCACCGCGCACCCCCACACGCACAGAGGGAGCAAGAAGATTCCCCTTCTGCCGGAAACCGTGCCGCAAGCCCCCCAGGAGAGGGACCATCCAGGTCCCACGTCTGGTAATGGATGACCTCATTCCACCGCGATAAATTTTCAGCCCGTCCCTGAAAAGCACCGGGGAACTCTGCCCCTCAGCCTCAGGCATCCGTGTCAATCCGTGCAATCCGTGGTCAAAAACTCTGTAAAAGCCCGCTTTGGCATCGCAGCACTCGGAACCCGCCCAAGTAGACCTCAAACACCGCGTCGAGTCCTCCAGCGCCCCCGCACGATCCCTCCGAGGCATCGCCCCAGCCGCAAGCCCCAAACGCCCCACCTGCACCACCCCGCGCACGCCAGATTCCCGGCCCGCCGCGCAGCCAGCCTCAGAAGAAAGCCCCGCCACGATCCTGTGGCCCGATTCAATAAAAGAGATGTTCATGCGAACAATTTGTTGCCAAATTCCACTGCATGCAACTCTGTGCCTGTATTACACGGATGTGTGAATAAATCTTATGCCCGCCACCCGCACCAAAACCTTCCGCCTCAGCCACGCCCTGGCCGATGCTCTTGAACTCAGGGCCAAGGAATTAGGCTACGGCAGCGCCACCGCCCTGGTGGAAGCCCTGGCCCGTTACGACTGCCTCTGCCGCAGCCGCCACGGCGTCACCCGCCAGTGGGCCCAGCTCCCCCCCGCCGAACAAGACGACCTCGACGCCCGCCTCCTCGCCCGCGTCCTCAAAAAACACGGCATGACCGCCGCCCAGGCCGCCAAAGTGGACTGGAAGATGTTGTAGAGGGCGGGGCGGGGGGTGAGGTTGTTGCCAGCAGGTAATGCTACGTCTCCACCACTTTCTTTGCGAAAAAGTCAATGTCGCTGAAACATTCGGCCTCGTGTGCCGTATTAGTTACAGTTCGATAGCCTAGTGGTCGAAGGCAGACGTCTACGAAACGTCCGAACCTGTGAAAAGGTTCCGAGGGTTCGAATCCCTCTCGATTTCGGGGCTCTGTGGGAATTCCACCACAGAGCCCCATTTTTTTTAATCTTCGGCCAGCATGCCGCGCAGGGCTGCCAGGGCATCTGCGACGATCTTTCCTTGCTCCTCGATGCTCTGGATCACTTCAGCAGCCGTTCGTGTATCCACCTTCACCACGGCGTTAGGGTTCACCGCTTTGAGGTCATAAACGGCAGCCTCGATGGCTTCCGCCTTCCCCTGGGCTTCGCGGGCAGCTTTCTCATGTTCGGCAATTTCCGCTCCCAGTTCCTGGGCCTTCTCAGACTTGGGGCTTGCAGCCTTCAGTGCCTTCAGTTTCTCCTTCACCTCCACCGCTGCTGCCCTGCGGCGGGCAGCTTCATCTTTATGCGGCTGCGCTTCCTCGCGGGCCACGCGGCGGCGGTCGGCAAAGTCGATGGTCCAGGAGTAGCGGCTCTCCGCTTCCGAAGTGCCGCGCAGCGGCAGCAGGCGGGCATAGCTGGGAAATTCTCCCGTGCTGTTTTCATCTTCCTTCCAGGGTTCCGTCAGCACCGCCGGCAGATCAGCTTCCTCCAGCACCTCGCCATTCTTGCCAAAGCCGAAGTGCGCCAGCGTCATCGGCGACTTCTTGCCCACCTTCACGTGCGTCAGGTCATAGTACCAGATCTTCTCCGTCTTCTTCCCCTTGGTGAAAAACAGCAGGTTCGTCTTCACCGCCGCGCCCGCGCCCACAAAGACGCCACCGGGCAGGCTTACAACCGCCCACAGCGCGCACTCATCCAGCATCTTGCGCTTCGTGTTCACGAATGCGTCCTCGTCCTTGCGGAAGAGAAAGCCGTCATCCAGCACGATGGCGCAGGTGCCGCCCTCCGCCAGCTCTCCCAGGATGTCCTGCACAAAGAGGACCTGCGTGCTGCCGGTGGGAAAGGCGTAGTTCTTCTGCGCGGAGATTCCCTCCTTCCCGCCAAAGGGTGGGTTCGTCAGGATGAAATCAAACGTCTTCGGTGCCGTGGCGTACAGTGCACTGTAGTTCGCCTGCTTGGTCAGCGTGTTGCCATGCCAGAGGTTCGGCTGGTCGATGCCGTGCAGCACCAAGTTTGCCAGCGCGATGGGAAAGGCGATGTTGTCCTTCTCCCGGCCAAAGAAGGTTTGATGCTTCAGCCGGTCGATGTCCGTGCTCGCAGGCGCACGGCCCATCTCCCGTGCGATGTGCTCGTACGCGATCGCCAGAAAGCCGCCCGTACCGCAGCAGGGGTCATACACCGTCTTCCCCAGCTCAGGCTGCGCCGTGTGCACCATGGCGCGGATGACCTCCCGCGGCGTGAAAAACTGCCCGCCATCCGAGTTCTTCTCGCCCATCTTCAGCAGCAGGTCCTCATACACCTGGGACAGCGTGAAAAAGTGCGTGTCATCCACATGGTCGACGCTGATCTGGTCCATCTTGTCCAGCACGTCGCGGAAGTTCGTTTCATTGTCCACTCGCACCCTTTCCACCGCCGTCATGATGCGGCCAATTACCCGCTGTTTTGGCTTGGCATCCGGGTTCGGTAGCTTCGTGGCCGGGTCAATGTCCAGCGCATGCAGGTGCGGCAGCAGCTCGGTGTTGATGAACTCAAAGAGTTTTCCATCCCCCTTCTCAAACAGCTCCTGCCGCTTCCAGCCGCAGGGCCTGCCATCATCCGTGCGAGGGTGCGTTTTCAGCGCCTCCGCATCCTTGGCATACGGGGTCGCCCAGTCCTGCCAGCGGTAGGGGCTCTTCAGCGCCGGGGCAAATCTCCCTCCCACCGCCTCCGCCTGCTCCTGCTCCTTCTTCTCCTGCTGATCCAGGATGCGGAGAAACAGCACCCACGTCAACTCCGGCACATACTGCATCGCACTGGCGCAGTTGGACCGCCGCAGGATGTCGCAGATCGACTTCACAAAGGAAGTTAGCGAGCGTGTGCCACCGATGGATTTCGGCACTTTCACCTTTGGCGTTTTCTTCTGCGGGGCCGGGCGGGCGCTGGCTTTTTTAGGACGGGGCATAGATGGCAAAATGGGATGGGGAAGGGAGGCACCGGAAGGCAAGTTCCGGCACTGCTTAGGCGTCAAAAACTTGGGCCAGCAGCTTCTGCGGCAGAAGTTCCAGCTCCTTGAGCTGATTTTGGATGGCTCGCCGCATGGGTTTGATCCGTGCCAGCGCCTTGGAGGCTTTCACCTGGACGTCATACTCGGGGAGTTCGAATTCTCCTTCAGCCAGCCGGTTGAAAAGCATACGCTCACGTACTGCCCCGCGCGCTAGGGACTGGATACAGCGCTCCCCCATGGGCGAACGCAACCAGTAGTAAAACCAGCGGGAATCAACCAAGCCGGGTTTGCCTTTCAAGACGACATAGTCAGGACTGGTTATTCCAGGCTCATCGTCATCATCAACGAACGCGATCGAGCCGATCAGGATACGCATGGGATTGTAAAACACCGTGCCGGCATCGACGGGCTTGTATCGTGCGGCGAGCTTGCCCGGCTGTTCGCGAGCAGGGGCGAGCCCATTGCGAGTGGCTCCAAGGACGGGAAATGTCTTCCATAATTTGCCAACGCCAGCCGTTACTTCGATCAAGACGTTGCCAATGGTTGTTGAAGTCGAGCCCTCGAATTGGTTTACCAACTTGGTTGCTAGAGCATCCAATTCAGCCAACTGGTTGCGCGTCGATTCCATGGCCTCTCGTAAACGACTAAGTCTTTGTTTGAGCTTATCAGCAACCGAGTGCTGCGTATAAATCGGAAGGTCTGGTATCTCGATGGATTTTAGTTGACCCAAACTCACATTTGGGATTGCTCCTCCAGCGGTGAAGTCGCTGATCTGCTTTTGGTATTTTGGAGATAGCAAGAGTAAGCAAACCCACATTGGATCGATTCTATCCAAGGGAAGACGGATGATTGCCACCGCTTGATTGCAATTGGCTTCGGCTGGTGATTCATAGACAGCGGCCCTCCCGAGTCTTGCGCCAGCAATTGTTACCAGCAGGTCGTTTTGAAGAATAACGGACCTTCTAAGTGACTCGTGGGTTTCTGGCTTGATATGAAGTTGGGCTGATTCTGCATTTACCGAATAGCCAGAGACCTCTTCACTCCTCAGAAATGGAATGCCGCGTGCAACAAGCCCGGAGGCATCAGGGGTCGTGCCTTTCGAGATGAAGGTTGCAATGTCCCCAAGGCATAAGGTCTTCATGCTGCAAAAAGCCTTTGTTTCGCCTCCATCATGACCTGTGCTGGCTTGCCGATCTTCATCAGCGCCTCCAAACCGCCTGCATCCTTGATCTCAGGCACTTCCCACAGCGCGGCGGTTTCCAGCGCCTGCGTGCCATCCAGCGCAAACTGGTTGCCGATGCGCTTGAGCACAGCGGCGGCCTGCTTATCCATGGCTTCAAACCAGGATTGATTGTCCTCCAGGTACACGATGTTCCGCTCCGGTCGTTTCAGGGCACGGGCGTGGTAGCCATGGTGGGCAAAGAGGTCGTAAAGGTCGTAGTCGTTCATCTTTTCGATGTCGCGCAGCACCTCGGGGTCCAGGTGCTCTCCAAGCAGGTGGTCGATGAGCTTCCTGCGCTTCTGTGATTCAATCCAGAGCTGACGGAAGTCGTCAAGCTGATGCGCCTCACTCACCACGCGCTGGATCATCTCCCGCCGGTACTCGTCGATGGGGATGCGGACGTCCTGCCCGTCACGCCTGCCCAGGATGAAGCGCCCGTCCGCAATGATCTGCGTGCGGCCTGTCATTTCTCCCACAGGCACAGGACCGCCACCACCGCCCCCGTCAGAGCCACCACCACCGCCATCATCCCCGCCACCACCGCCGGAGCGTGGCCGCGGGGGATCGGTGATGAAGTCCGTGCCGAAGAGGTCCGTCACGCCAGTGTAGTCATACAGCCAGAACTTGTACTTCTGCGTCTCCTCATGGATGCGCGTGCCGCGCCCCACCATCTGGTAGAATTTGATGGCGGACTGCAGGTAGCGGAAGAACACCACGGCATTCAGCCGCTCAATGTCCACCCCTGCCTCCAGCAGATCCACCGTGCAGGCGATGAAGGCGCGCTCTCCGGACCCGCGCATGATCTCGATCTTGTCTGCGCCGTTGTTCGGCCCGCCCATGCACTTGAAGGCGTAGTCGTCTTTGATCTCGCGCCCGTTCTTCTGGCACCAGTGCACATACAGGTTGTTCATGTGCATGGCCACCCGGTCTGCATGGATCTCGCGCGTGCAGAAGATGATGACCTTCTGCTCCGGTCCGCCGTTTTCACACAGGAGGCTGAAGAGGTCCTGGCACATGGCGGGGGTGCGCATGTCGATGAAAAGCTCATCGTCAAAGTCCTTGCCGGTGTAGCTGTCCTTGGTCAGGTCATCCGCCGTCAGCGGCACGCCGGTCTTGATGTTCACCGGATTTGCGGCGAGCACCTCCGCCTTGGTGAACACGCGGGAATCGATGGTGGCCTTGCGTTTCAGGATCTCGCATGCAGCGAGGTAGCCGTCGTGCTGCGCCTCGATGAGCGTGTATTCATACACGGGCTCGCCGAAATAGCGGTGATTGTTGGCCGTGATAGCGACATCGTCCTCCGTGATCTGGCCGGGGGAGGCTGCGGTGGCTTTTTCCGGCGGTGCCAGACCTTCCGTGGCAGGGAGTGCTTTGCGCTCCACATTCTTGCTCTCCCGGAGCTGGCGCGGCGTGGCCGTGAGGCCGATGTGGATGGCCTTCGCATTCCGCTTCAGCACCTCCGACCAGCGGCCCCAGGCAGAGCGGTGGCACTCGTCGATGATGATGACGCTGAAGGCATCCGTGCCGTAGTGCTCGGTGAGGAAGCTGGCAAAGTCGTTCTCTCCATCGTCCAGCCCCAATGTCTGATAGGTGGCCACATGCACGCGGGCGTTTTGGGCGGCGTTTTCGCCGTGCACCGTCTTCACAATGCGGGCGCTGTCGCCAAAGACGGCCTTCAGCTTAAGGTAGGCCTGCTCGCGCAGTTCATCGCGGTCACAGACAAACAGCGCTGGCTTGGGCAGCCGCCCGGCCTCATGCAGCCTCCACAGCAGATTGGCAGCGATGATCGTTTTCCCAGCCCCCGTGGCCAGGGAGAGCAGCACTCGAGGTGCCTCTCCCTTCGCTTCGCATTGCAGAATCTTTTCAAACGCAGCGCGGATGGCTGCATCCTGATAGTAGCGGCTCTCTGGATATGCGGGACTGTCCGGCTGGAAGAGCAGCGCGGAGGAGGGGGCGTCCAGCTTGATGCCGGTGTGCTCGTGGTAGCAGTCCGTCAGGCGCTTGAGGTCAGGAAAATCCGCCAGAGGGAAAGGGCCGGTTTGCAGGCCGGTGAACTTGTTGAATTTGGCGTAGAGGTGGCCGTTGGTGGAGAAGATGTATTTGGCATCAAAGCGCTCGCATTCGGCATAGCCTTTTGCCTGCTGCATGCCCTGAAGCGGGTCTTTGTCTTCGCTCTTGGCCTCCAAGATGCCCACAGGAAGGGGAGCCTTGCCATCCGGGACTTCCACACATAGCAGGTAGTCCGTGCGCCCTTGGCCGGGCCGACGCCGTCCTTTGAAGCCCACCGGCTCCACGGGAGCCTTTGTCTCAAGCTTGATGTAAGGCCGCCTGTAGCCCTTCTCCCGGAGTACGGGGTCGATCAGCTCATAGCGAGTTTCAGCTTCGTTGAGAGGCATCGTGGGTTGGGTGTAGCGGCGGTTGATTCTTAGAGAATGCGGAGGCTGCTGCTACTGAAAGTTTTTCCGGCCCTTTACTCAGTGCTCATCTGCCGAGGCTGGTGTGGAACACCGCGCTGAATGCAGAGGTGCAGAATTGACAGCTAGGAATACGCCGGTCAATGGTTCAGCATCCTTTGCAAGGCACTGAAACGCTCTAAATCCTGCCACCAGCCACTCAAAATGCCCATCCCTACCTACCAGGAAATCATGCTGCCACTGCTGCGCGTGCTCGGTGCCGCCAATGAAGAGCTGCACCAGCGCGACTGCTCCCAGCGTGTGGCCGAAGCCCTGAACCTGACCGAGGCAGAGCGCCAGGAGCGCCTGCCCAGCGGCTCGCAGACCTACATCCACAACCGCTGCGGCTGGGCAGGATGGTACATGCAGCAGGCCGGCTTGGTGGAGAAGCCCCGTCGCGCCCATCTGCGCATCACCGATGAAGGCCGCCGCGTTCTGGGTTCCAACCCTGCCACCATCGACAACGACTTCCTCGCCACCTATCCCAGCTTCCGTGAAAAAGTGATCGAGGCCCGGCCCCGCACGGCTGAGGACGACAACCTCCCCACAGCAGATCTTCACAATGCACCTGCCGTCACCGCCGCTGCCAGCACGCTTACTCCCACGGACCAGATCGAGCAGGCCCATGCCCGGCTCGATCAAACGCTCGTGACCGAGCTTCTCGACCTTATGGCGCGCATGGACGCCTACAAGTTTGAGCATCTCGTGCTCGATCTCCTCGTCGCCATGGGCTACGGCGGTTCCCGCGCCGAAGCCGCTAAAGTCACCCAGAAATCCAATGACGAAGGAATCGATGGCATCATCCACCAGGACCGCCTCGGGCTGGACGTCATCTACGTTCAGGCCAAGCGCTGGCAGTCCACCATTGGGCGGGAGCAGATCCAGAACTTCGTCGGCGCCCTCGCAGGCAAGCACGCCAGCAAAGGCGTCTTCATCACCACCAGTGACTTCAACTCCAACGCCGTCACCTACGCCCGCACCGTCCAGCACAAAATCATCCTCATCGACGGCCAGCGTCTCGCCGAGCTCATGATCGAGCACGGCATCGGCGTTTCCACCGTGCGCACCATCGCCATCAAGCGGGTGGACTCGGATTACTTTGAGGACGCGTGAGAATTGTCCCGTTGCGCCGCAAGGGCGTTGTTCGGACTCCAGTTGCGGCGCAACTGGACAACTAGGGCGGCAACTGCCCATCGTAAACGGCGGCGTATCCTCGGAATCGCAGGGGGCAGCCGCCCTCATCCAAACCCTACCACCAAATAAGCAAAGGTTTAGCGTGACTGGCCTCTGGGCTGCGTTAAAAGATCAGCCTAAGCCCACTTCGCGACCCATTTGCCCCCTCTGCCTATGAAACCCTCCTTTGAGCCACTCGTCCTTAAATCCCATCCTGATGTGGGAGATCAGCATCCGCTGGCACCGCAGTATCGCGCGGTGGAGGTGCGGCTCATGGATGCGTCAGACATCGAAGGCCAGGTCGTCTATGCCGGGCCGCAGAGCTGGCAGGTGGTGGAAGCCTTTGTGGTGCGGCCCGCGGCGTAGTGTGAAAGGGCAGGGCAGCGGAATCGAGGGAAGGGGAAAGTTTGCCGTTGTTGGCAGTGGTTTGCCGTCGTTGGCAGTGGTTTGCCGTGGTTGGCAGTGGTTTGCCGTGGTTGGCAGTGGTTTGCCATGGTTGGCGGTGGTTCCCGGAGGACGCGTAGAGGAGGGGCGGTGGATATCCGTTCCTGGTGGTTTGTGGTAGATCATTGCGGCATTTGGAATTGCCTTGATCAGCGTCTGCTCAGCGTCCTGTCGCCGGTTAAGAGCTTGGGCAGCCAAAGATAAGTGGAATGAACCAAGCGTGAATGAAGCAGCCGCAAAAAGGCGCAGAAGACGCAAAAATCAGAGGTTCTTTTTTGCGTTTGTCTTGTGTTTTTTGCGGCCCGTCGCCGGTCCTGCCATCCGTGGTTCCACCCCTCCGGAATTTCAGACCACGGATCACACGGATTAGCACGGATATCTGAATCAGACCCGCCCTCGCGCGAGCCATCCAGCATCCAGCCCCGCCTTCATCCTTCATAATTCATAATTCATCCTTCATAATTCACTCCTTCCCCTCCTCCTTCATCCGGATGAACGGCCTCAGCACCAGCAGCAGCAGCGGCGCCATCAGCACCAGGCCGCCCACGATGCTCCACATCGTCGCCGTATCTCGCGCGCCGTGCTCCGGGCAGTAGCGCTCCAGCAGCTCCGCAAACACCGCGCCCGTCGTGATCTTGCCCAAGATCAGCGGCACCGCCGAGAGCGCCGCGTAGCTCGCCTCCTGCCCCTTCGGCGCGATGGACACCGCATACTCATACACACGCGGCGAATAAAACGCCTCCCCGATCGAGAACACCACCTGCCACAGCACCACCATCAGAAACAGCGGATGCGCCGTGCCCTCCCACGCAAAATACCCCCGGATCACCGCCTGCCCCACCGGCCCGTCCGCCAGCCCCTGAAACACCGCCGGCGGCAGCGCCAGAAACACAAACGACAGCGCCGTGATAAAACCCCCGAAGATCACCATCGGATACGCCGGCATCTTCCGCGTCAGGATTCCCGCCACCGGCGCTAGGATCAAAATCAGCACACTGTTCACCGCGTTCGCACGGCCCGCCCGCGCACCGCCCTCCGCCCCCAGCTCACGCTCCAGGAAAGTCGGCAGCACCCCGTCCATGATGCTGAACACAATTTTCAGCAGCCCGATCACCGCCAAAAACATCAGCAGCCGGTGAAATCCCGGATGCTTCAGCAGCATCCCAAACAAACGCGCCGACTCCTTCACCGCCCCGCCCACCGTCATCTTCCGCGCCACCGCATTCGGCTCCTCGCCCGGCGCCTCACGTTCACGCAGCAGCAGCAGCACCGGCAGCATCACCACCTCGATCCCCGCGCTCACCGCAAACAGCACCCGCTGCACACTGTGGTCGCCCACCCACGTATGAATCGTCATCCCATTGGCAGACAGATTTTTCACCCCATCAAAGATGAAGTAAGCCGCCAGAAAGCCCAGGTTCAGCAGCGCATAGAAAACGGAGAACGCCACACTGCGCTGCTCCGCCGTGCTAAATTTCCGCGTCGCCGCCACCAGCACCGGCGTGCACAGCGCCTCCCCCACCGCCACCGGCACCAGCCCCGCCACCAGCGCCACCCACGGATTCGAAGCCGAGATCATGATCACCCGCGCCAGCACCGCCAGCGACACCCCGATCGTCAGCGTCCGCCTCAGCCCGATCGCATCCGTGATCGACCCCGCCAGCAGCGTGCAGCCAGACATCATCAGCCCAAACGCCGCATACGCATACTGCGCCGTCGCCGTGTCCATGCCGCAGTCCTTGCTCAGGTAGCTCACCATCACCACCATCAGGATCTTGTAGCACGTCACGCTCAGCAGCTTCAGGCCAAACGTCACCCACAGCCCCGCCGGCGCCCCCCGCAGGTTCGCCATCGCATACAGCCCGATCCCAAACGTCGCCCCCCCGATCACCCCGCCCGCCACCGCCCCCAGCGCCAGCTTCTTCATCGCCAGCCACCCCACCAGCACACAAAACCCCGCCAGCACCCCGCCCCGCAGGGCAGTCTGCAAAAACGAAGACGGAGCAGCAGCATCGGCATCAGCAGAAGGAGAATCAGGCATAAGAACAGCGGAACAGCTTTTATGCCACCCGGTCAAGCATCTTGGGCGGTGAAATGGCGGGGGACACCGCGAGACGGCCACAGCGCTTTCTCCTCCCGACTGCGCCAGTCTCTGGACGGAATTTCCCCATGAGGGATCACCCGATGGAAGGTTCGGGGCGCGCGATTGAGCGCAGGTTGCGAAATAAATGGCATGAAGAGGCCCTCCGCAAAACTGGCAAGTCACCGAGTTCTGCGTTCTCCGCCCCGCATTCTGACAGGTCGTGTGTGTCACTCGCGTGGCCTCTCCTCACACCTCCACGCTCGGCCCTCATGCAATAAAGCTTCTCTTAAAGGTGCTGAAGCTTCACGAAGAGGCGCTGAGGGCGGGCATATGTTATTTTTAGCGTCGTCTAAAAAAGAATGGCGGGTCACTCAAAATAAATCATTCTTATGAATATCTACCTAGACGATGCGTCCCAATCCTCGATGAAAAGAGGCGCTCCACGCCACAAGCAGGCAACTCAGAAACGCCTTGACAGCCCTTGCGGTGGCATTAATCTCGCGACCCAACAGGGCTTGATAATTTCTATAAAAAAATAACTAAGCCTTTGGATTTTGTCGTATCCTAGGCCCTTTTTGTTGTATCCTACTTCACACTATGAATCCAGAAGTTGTTATTTCCGGCGCATGGGAAGGCTTTGAAAAAGGGGTGAGCGACTGGGCCAAGGGCACCAGCCTGAGTGTCAAAAGAACCATGGGAATGGTGCTGTGCTCCAGCGACATCCCTGAAGATCTCCAGAAACTGCTGCAATGGCTCAGGGAAGTCGTCAGCAAAGGCAGGCCGGAAAACGTTGCTTCCTTTGAGTCCGCCTTGTTCCCGCCGCTGCAGGAAGGGGGCAATCCCACGCTGGTGCGGGGACGCGCCGAGGAGCGCAAGAACGAGGAAATCGCACAGTTGCCCAATATCGCGGCCACCCCGCGCAGTATTTTCCGCAGCGAATCCCGCGCCTGAACTAAAGTCTTGCGTTAGGCCTCCCACATTGCTTCGATAGCAGTGAAATGGAGCTTTATTCTCACTCAGACCCCTACAAGTGTTATTTACACCACCCCACCCCGGAAGTAGGGGAGCCTAGGTACCCTGAGGGTACTACCTTGGAAGAGTATTATGGTGCCGTTTCCCACGCAAAGGTCGTTGGGGAGATCACCCATCTGTTTGAAAGCGCCTTCCGCACCCAGGTCACCTTCGGTCAGCGCCACTTCGCCCCCAGCGCCTCCTGGCGGGATGAGTATGTCTCCACACAGTCCGGCATGGTCGAGCCCAGCCGCTTCGCTGTGCGCGTGCACGTGTTCGAAAAACATGTGCGTGACAGGACAGCCTCCAGTGAAAGCACCGGCACCGACGGCACCGCCACCAAGAGCACCCTCGAAGACCGTGCGGGCAGGTACCTCGGCTTTGTGGCCCTCCGTCCCGAAGATTCCCTCACCGCACAGGACCCAGACGATGGCTACGTCGTCGAGGCCGAGGTCGCCAGCCCCTCACAGATGCAAGGGCCGCGCTATCACCTCATCATGACCACCGCCTCCTCCGCGCGCATGGGAGTCCTCCCATTTAAAAGCGCCGTTTACATGGCGCCGCGGCGCCGCGAGCAGCGCTCCTCCACCTGCATGCACCTCGCCATCAGCCAGGCGCTCCACCTCGTGATGAGCCGCTTCGGCTGCAGGCCTATCAGTCAGCGCGAGTTTGACGCCCACGTCTGGCAGCTTCGCTGTGGCAAGCACAAAAAAGACCATCCCCTCGATCCCCATTGGCCCCTGCTCAAATACGTCGGCGAAGTGAATGGGCCTGCGGGGCAGGAAGGCGGCGCGCAGCTCCTCGAAGCCCTCAATGTCATGGAGGAATGCTCTGTGGGCGGCTTCATCGCCCATTTTACCGCTGAGGGCCGCGGAGACAAAAAAACCGCCATTGCCGATGCCTGGCGCTGCCTCACCGACGTGCTCGCCAATGGACTCCCCGTCGTTCTCATGGTCAATCACCGCCTGCTGACCGAATCCGGAGCAGACCTCCCCCACGCCCAGCTCGTCTTCGGCATGCGCCTCATGCACTGCCACACCCGGCTCAGCCCCTACCCACACTGGGAAAACCGCGAAGACCACGCCGAGCTCCCCGGAGAATTCATCGGCCATGATGTGGCCAAAGGCCCCTTCTTTCAAACCCCGGCCGATGTCCTCCTCAACGCCGCATGGGAGTCCACCAATGTCCCCACCATCGACGAAAAAGACCAGAAGCCCGGCATCAATTTCCTCGTCATCGGCCACAGCGCGCTGAAGGTGGACCTGCAAGTGGTGCGCGACTTTGCGCGGCATTACATGTTCAGCCTCGCCACCCAGCCAACCCCCGGCAGGGCCCTGCTCCTGGAGTATTACACCGAGGCTGACCTCTGCCCAGAGTGGAAGGGCAAATGGGAAAAGCACGAGACCGACTGGCGCTACGTCTCACGCTTCCTCGGGCGTGAAGAACTGCACAACCGCCCGGACATGCCCCCGCTCATCAGGGCCATCTTCCCCTCCTGTGACTGCTTCTGGGTCATCGAAGTCTGGCACCCGCAGGAAAACCACGGCATGCGCTCCAATGAAGCCCCTGCCGTCCCCCCGCCCGTGCTCATCTGGAGCAATGCCAGCTTCTGGCAGCCGCCCGGCACCACCAGCGGTGTACAGCAGAGCGGAGTCCTGCACTGGAATTTCAAAAGCGGCACCTGGGTGCCCATGCAACTCAACAGCTGACTCATGACCACCGTTTCCACCCTCCCTCAGGTCAGCCTCATCAGCTCCTGGTTCGTCCCCCCCTGGAAACAGTGGCCGGAAGACAATGACCTGCCTGCGCTCAAGCACGCCCTTGAACAGCAGATCCTCCTGCATGACCTCTACTTTCTTCACCCCGCAGACATCGCCTGGTATGCCAGAGTCGCCGGCATGCCCAGACTCCTCCGGGAATCGCCCCTTGAATTCGCCGCCGAACTCACCCGCGGACAGCTCGACAAAATCGCCGATGCCCTGACTCAGTACCTCGCAGACGGGTACAAGGGCAGGCTCATCGGCCCCCGCCCCCGCTTCACCGCTCTGGCCACCTACTGGCCCTCCATCACCACCCCGGACGCCGCTCCCAATGGCAGGGACCGCCGCACACGCTCCATCAAAGCCGTGCGCAACAGCCTCTACCTCGCCATGAAGCTCGGCTGCCATAGCGTCGAGATCGTCGGCGGCACCGCCCTCCCGGAGCCTGAAGAAAGCCCGCAAAGCCCCGAGGCCGCCATCCAGAGCCGTCGCACCACCCTCGTGCAGAGCCTCGTGGAGGTCTTTGCTGGCAATGATGCCACCGACCTGCTCGGCCCGCTCGACCAGGCCCAGAACCGGCCGAAAATCTGCATGGAGATCGAGCCTGGACTCTGCTTCCTGCTCAAAGACGTTAAAGCATTCACCGAACTCCACGCCGAGATCACCCAGCAAAATAAACAAGTCGCCGACCAGGTGTTCCTGAACATCGATGTCGCACACATGATGCTCACCGAGGGAGACTCTCGCAGCAGCGGTGCGGATGTGCAGCTCGCCCTCGTCCAGACCCAGGCCGTCAAAGACCGCATTGGGCACATGCACATCTCAGACCATACCCGCTCCCACGCCTCAGACCTCACCCCCGGCACCTACCATTTCTACACCGACTTCGCCCCCTGGCTGAAGCTCGCCATCGAGCTCACCCAACTGCGCACCGAGCACCGCCCCCAGTTCTCAAACGTCATCGCCGTAGAGATGGAAGCCTGCGCAGACATCCACGAAGCCGCCCGCGCCATCGGCAGACTGCGCCGCTGGATTCAGCATGCCTCCATGCCAGACTCTGCGTCAGGTGCCGCGCCCAGCCCTCCATCGGAGCCCACCCCAGGACCCACGCAGCCGTCGCAGCAGCATGAAGCGCAGCTTTCAAAAGGAGCCATCATTGTCTTCGACATCGCCAACTCCACCGAATGCCTCACCTCATCGCACAAAGAACTCCAAAAAGGAGCCAAACGGCTGGAGCGCCTCGTCAGCAAAATGTGCCATGTCATTCACGCCGGCAAAGGCTCCGCCTGGTCTTTCACCGGAGACGGCCTCATCGCCCACTTTGACATCGAGCACTTCTTGCACGATGCCAGCGCCACTGCCGACTCCGCCTTCAGCACCTGCCAGGCGCTCACCCAGGCGGCTAAACAATTCATTCAGGAAGAAAACCAGGGAGATCTCAATCTGAATGCCCTCTCCATGCGTGTCGGCATGCACTGGGGCGAAATCTTTGTGCCCACCGGCGGCCCCTTGCGCTTTGAAGCCTTCGGCAGAGACGTCGTCGTCGGCTGCCGCACCTGTGACTTCGTCAAAAACCTTGAGAAAGCCGTCCCCCATGCCAAGCGCACCGGCCTCTCACTCGGAGCCATGACGCAGGAGTTTTACGAAGTGCTCACCCCCGGCACAGAAGGTATTGATCTCTACGGCCCACACCCCTTGAAAGGCGTGGGCACATATACCCTCCACACCCGCAAATTTTAACGGTGCGTGCGATGATCCGTGATCCTGCAACCGCCGGGGTGAGCAAGCCCGAGTGATCCCTCTTGCGCTGCCCCATTGACGATCTTCGCTCTGTGGACTGCGAAGGCCAGGGCACCGTCCCCATTTCCGTCCCGCATGGCGCTCTGGCCTGCTTCCCCCCCGCCCCACCCCTCCCGAACCCATGCTTTCATGCATGGACGCTTCCTCATTGCACGTTCCCACCCGCGCACTCTCTTCTCCTAAAAGAAAATGTCTCCTGAAACCAAAAAACTCTTCACCGAAGAGTATGATCGTCGCTGGTGGGTTTTTCTCCTCCTCTCCTTCCTCCTCATCGCGCTCTTCGCCCTTGCCGCGTGCAGTTTCATCCGCGGCATGGTGATTGAACGCATCTCGCAGAAGGCCCTGCTGCTCGCCAGCGTCGCCGCCACCTCGGTGTCTGCGGAGGATCACGTCAAAGCCTACAAAAGCCGCAGCGCAGCCAGCGCCGAATACCTCGCCATCATGGAGGTCCTGCAGAAGATCAAAGAACGCGCCATCGAGGCCGAGATGGCGCCGGACTACATCTACACTCTCGCCGCTCATGAGGACGACGCCACCCTCGCCGTCTTCGTCGTCGATACCGAGCACTCCGCCAAAAACCGCTCCCAGATCGGCGAAGTGATGAAGTCCCTCCATCGCGGCCAGGAGCAGCTCATCGACATCCACAAGCCCGAAGTCGAGCCACCCTTCGTCGAAGACCAGTACGGCAGCTGGCTCAGCGCCCACGCCCCCATCAAAGCCGCGGATGGCAGCATCGCCGGCGCCGTCGGGCTGGACATCGATGCCCGCAAAGTGGAGGACGCCATTTTCACCTCGCAAAAAACCACCGCCCTCGGCTGCCTCGGCCTCTGGGGCCTCATCGCCCTTCTCTACCGCTTCGAGCTCAACAAACTTGCCGGCCCCTACAAGAAGCTCGAAAACAATCTCCGCCTCGGCATCGCCCTCGCCGGATACATCGGCACCAAAGGCTACCTGCAGGCCCTGAAGGACGGCAAAGTCATCGCCCGCAAGCGCCGCATCTCCGTCATGTTTGTAGACATCCGCGGCTTCACCGCCCTCTCAGACAATCTCGAGCCCGCGCAGGCCATGAACCTCGTCAATCAGTTCCTCCAGATCATGGTCCCCATCGTCCACAGCAACCACGGCTTCATCGACAAATACATCGGCGACGGCTTCATGGCCTCCTGGGGCACGCTCGAAGACGACGAGCACCACGCCGAGCACGCCGTCGGCACCGCGCTCGCCATCCTCGAAGCCCTCCCCCTCGTGCGTCAGACCGAAGCCTGGAAAAGCTTCAAGGCCGTGGAAATCGGCATCGGCATCGACACCGGCTTCGTCGCCCTCGGAAACATCGGCACAGACACCCACTTCGAGTTCACCGCCATCGGCGACATCGTCAACACCGCCTCCCGCCTCGAATCCCTCACCAAGCAGGAAAACTGTTCCGTCCTCGTCAGCGAAAACGTCAATGCCGACGCCCGCACCACCTTCGACTTCGAATGCATCGGCGAACGCGAAGTCCGCGGCCGCGCCTACAAAATCAAAATCTACCGCCCCACCGGCCGCAAGCCCTCGGCGAGAGCTTTGGAGGCTTGAAGGCGTGGTCTCCCACCCACGTCCATCCTCGCTTCCTTCGCGCCACTTCCCACCCGGGCAGCACTGCTCCAGCCGCCCTCAATAAAACTCCAGCTCGTCGGCATACTGAATGAGCACCAGCTTGTCACCCCGCAGTGCAATCCACAGGTAGGGGCCCTTTTCGCAGTCGATCTTCTGCTCCAGAATGACGGGACTTTCGCCACGGGCAGAGTAGTCGTCCGAGTCGTCCGCTCTGATCCGCAGGGTGAAATGGCGGGCGTGAATACGCAGCGGAATGGTGGCGGCGTATTGGATGGCATCATTGCTGGAGACACGGCCTGTGAAAATGAGAGCATCATCTGCCTCGATGGTCACCGTGTGGCCATGAAACCGGTCCGCGAGGTACACTGTGGCCCGCTCCGCAGCCGCCATTGGCTCCTGCCTGCAGACGCTGAAGCCCAGCCACGCGATCAGCGCGGCAGCGATGCTGAGGCCCAGCGCCCTCATGCAGCCCCCTCCGTTTGCAGTGGCAGCGTGTGCGGGAAATGCCGCAGCACCCAGGCGAAAAACTCCACCGCAGACGCAGCCCCGATCTCCACCTCCCCCTGCAACGTCGGCTCATAAACCCTCAGCCCCGCACCGCTGCGCAGACGTGCGGCCAGCACCTCCAGCTTTCCCCTGGCCCAGCCCACGCTCGATGCCGCATCGTAGCCATGCGCATTGTGAAGATCAAAGAACAGCTCCCGGTCCACCACGCCCGTTTTCAAAAGCTGCTCATCCTGCTGCCTGTTTAATTCGCGCGCGTCCATGGTGCCCGGACAGTTAATCGACCCCGCACCCAAAGGTCAAGCCCATAGCCTGCACGGCCCATCTCAGCGGCGATGCAGATGCTCTGCTCTGCTTATTGAGACTTGCGCAATAGACTGACACCTCTGCCTTGAAGGCCAAGGGCCTTCCGTATCATAGCGAAGGGTTGCCGAGCCTCGGCGAGGCTACCCTGGTACGTGGTGCATCCTTCAGGAAAGCAAACCCAGCGCTTCTTTACACACCGCGCCCTCCAGCAGCGTCTGCCTCGCCATTCCGCCACGCAGTCGCTGCCTCCCCGCATCATCCCCCTCAAGCGAATTCCGATCGTGTCAGCTTATTGCGCAAGCCTCAATAGGAAGCCCAATCGCTGCCACCTTCACCCTCACGCCTCAAACCCATGCTTCACCAGCTCCTCAAAATCCCTCGGCAGCAGCGTGTCGGCGATCAGTTCGAGGAAGTCTCCCACGCAAGATCAAAACTTCAGCATGAGCTTGTACTTTGCGAAGCCTGCGCTCACCAAGATGCCGAAGGCCCGCCACATCAGCGGCTCCGCCCCTGCTAGCCGGTTCGTGGCCTCGGGCCGTGCAAAGGCGGTTGTAGAGCCAGATGTCTGGTCCACACTTTGCGGTGCATGCGCCAAATGCCAGTCTCTCTCCCCAAACCCCACCCCGCTCCCTCATCACCACCCCTGCGGCCTCATTCCGCCTCAGCAGCCAGTACACTCCTCACCCTCTCCCCCATCTCCTCCTCCGCCACCCCCATCTTCCGCAACAGGTCGATATAGTTGCCACCGACCCTTTGCGAGTTCGGATGCTCCACCCCCAGGCTGCGCACGAAGATGCCAAAAGCCCGCCGCATCAGCGGCTCCGCCTCCGCCAGCCGGTTCGTGGCCTTGAGCAACTGCGCGAGGTTGTTGAGGCGGATGGCAACATTGGGATGTTCCGGGCCAAAGCTGGCCTCATCGATCTGCAAGGCCCGCCGCATCAGCGGCTCCGCCTCCGCCAGCCGGTTCGTGTCCTGGAGCAACTGCGCGAGGTTGTTGAGGTCAATGGCAACTTTGGGATGTTCCGGGCCAAGGCTGGCCTCATCGATCTGCAAGGCGCGGCGCATCAACGGCTCCGCCTCCTTCAGCCGGTTCGTGGCATAGAGTAAAGAGGCGAGGTTGTTGAGCGCCGCCGAATAATTAGCCAACGGTTCCCCCCCCTTGTGTTCCAGAATTTTGACGACGCGAATAAGCAGTATTTCCGCCTCAACCAGCCGATTCGTGGCCTGGAGCAACTGTGCGAGGTTGTTGAGCTGAATGGCAACGTGGGGGTGGTTCAGGCCTTTGCTGGTCTCCTCAATCTTCAGGCCCCGCCGCATCAGCGGCTCCGCCTCCACCAGCCTGTTCGTGGCCTGGAGCAACTGCGCGAGGTTGTTGAGGTCAATGGCAACATTGGGATGCTCCGAGCCAAAGCTGGCCTCATCGATCTGCAAGGCCCGGCGCATCAGCGGCTCCGCCTCCGCCAGCCGGTTAGTGGCCTTGAGCAACGACGCGAGGTTGTTGAGGTCGCGGGCGACATCGGGATGCTCCTTGCCAATGCTGGCCTCATCGATCTGCAAGGCCCGGCGCATCAGCGGCTCCGCCTCCGCCAGCCGGTTCGTGGCCTGGAGCAACGCCGCGAGGTTGTTGAGGCGGGCGGCGACCGTGGGATGCTCCTTGCCAAAGCTGGATTCTTCGATTTTCAGAGCACGGCGGGAGTGTTTTTCGGCTTCGGCATGAAGCCCCTTGGCGTCAAACAGACAGTCCAATTGTCCCAGCAGCCACGTCAGCCTCTGCGGCGGAGGCTCATCCCGTGCATGCTGGCACAGCGCCAGCGCATGCGGCTGCAGCGGAGTCCATTGGTTCCAACTGCGCACGTCCAATGGATTACCGGGATCGCACGCATGAATCAGCCCAATCCCCGCCTCAATCGCCTTCCCCCGCTCCTCCTCACTCGCGCTCAGCCGCGTGACCTCCTGCACCAGCCGATGCAGCTTGAAGCGCGGCGGCTCATCGTAGCGCGTCAGCAGGCTGATTTTCTCGGCTTCGGCGAGGGCTTTGAAGGCATTGCGGTGAATCTTTTTCTCCACGTCATCCGCCTCCGGCCCATCCTCCAACAAAAACTCCGGAATGGATTCCGGCGCGAAGTGGGAGAAGACCAGCAGCCAGAATTTCGCCTCCTCATCCAGCCGCTCAAAACTCGCCTTCCACGTGATCAGCACCGGCTTGGGCGCGAGCTTGTCAGAGCGCTCGTAGGGGATGCGCAAGCCATCAAACCACTCCAGCAGCGTCGCCGCCTCCGCCTGGTAGGTAGCGTGATATTGTGCCAGAGTCAGGCGCTGTTCATTGATGTAGCCGGCGGCCTGTTGCAGCGCCAGCGGCAGCCCCTCCAGCAGGCCCGCGAGCGTGCCCGCCTGCGCCGCATCATCACCCGCTTTGCGGCGGCGCTTCTCAGTGAGCCGCAGCAGCAGCTCCGCCGCATCCGCCTCACGCAGTTCCGCGAGATCCAGCGGGTCCACCTGACCCGAAAAACTCTTCAAGCGCGAGGTGATCAGCACATGCCCGCGGGTCATCTGGTCAAAATACCCCGTCAGCGCCTGGGCCGACGCCTCATCATCCACATTGTCCACAATGAGCAGCCAGTCGCGATGCGTGCCCAGCCAGTGCAGCGCCGTGCTCACGCGCAGCGCCTCATCCGGCGGCAGATCGCCCTTCGCATTCAGCCCCAGCACCTCGCAGAGATTCGCCAGGCCCGCATTCAGCCGCTGCGGCGAATCCCCGCCCACAAACAGCAGCGCCGAGTAGTCCGCGCGATGCCGGTGCGCATACTCCACCGCCGCATGCGTCTTCCCCAGCCCCCCCAGCCCCTCGATTCCCGTCGCCGCCCGCTGCTGCGTGATCGCCGTCGCATGCGTCTGCTTCATCAGCGACTCCCGCAACTCCTTCAAAAACTCCTCCCGCCCCAGAAACAACTGCCCAATATACCCCCCTGGCAGATTGGAAGGAATCGGCGCAGACCGCAAAACCGGGGCAGGGGAGCCGCCCGCCTCCGCCTTCGTGTAATGATTCTTCGCCAAGCCCTCATTCAGCGCCAGCCGTTCCAGGATCAGCTTCGCAAACTCCTCCGGCGTTCTGTCATCCAGCTCGATGAAGCCCGCACCACTGAAGAGCCCATCCACCTCAGCACGCTCAAAGCGGCTCAGCAGCACCTCCTCGCGACGGCGTTGCTTGAGCAGATCATGAATCGCCAGCCACTCCAGCCCCGTCCAATCCTTCACATCGTATTGCGGGCAAACGACCACGACCACCAGATCCGCCTCCTTGTTGTACAACTTCGGCAAATAGATGCTCAGGTCATTCCTCGCAAACTCCGCCTCATGATACTTGTCGTAAAGGATCGCTGCTTCACCAAACCTCCCCGCCAGCACCTCCGCCACCTCCTTCACAAACTCCCGCTTCTCTCCAGCAAAAGAAAACGCGATGCGAAAACGTTTGAGACTCATGGGCAGAGGAAATGGGGAGTCATCATCTAAGCAAGGTGCCGATTTTTCGCCATACAATTCCCGCCCAACGATGCCGATTTCCGATCAGGCACCTTTCGCGCCTGCCCACCCCACCCCACACGGCTCCATCGACCTCGAACCTCGCACCGAGAACCGAGAACCGAGAACTACCACCTCCTGCTACCCAACGTCTTTCCTCTCGGCCTCTCGTTCACATTCACCCTCGCCCCCGCCAACGTTCCAGCCGCTAGGTAGCGCCGGTGCACCGCAGCTGGATCAGGCAAAGCGCCGGTGATACCTGCCAGAGTCAAAACCGGCCCTTCACCGACGCTTTAAGTTATCGCATTAGGCATGGTCCATGAGTGGCTGAGGCGGCCGCAAAAAGACACAAGAAGACGCAAAAGCGGGGAGTGCTTTTTGCGTTTGTTTGTGTTTCTTGCGGCCAATCGACTCATGGCCATCGACTCCCCCTCGCGCTCATCACAAACCGCTACTACCATGAGAAAAAAGCGCGCCCTGCAGCTGCTCACAGGCCTCATCCTGCTCCTGCTCCTGCTCTCCATCTCCGCTCTCTGGCTGCGCACTCGCTGGCACCACTACCAGTTCATGGTAGAAAGCGGCATCGTGGACCGCTGGTCCCACGCAGACCAGGCCTGGTTTTGGCGCAGCCCGGAGAAAATCTAT
>NZ_JBGANA010000038.1:0-45775 GCF_044222565.1 Prosthecobacter sp. | reverse complement strand
GAGGCAGCGAGAAGCACAAACCCTTGATGGATAAAATATTGGAGTGGCAAAAACGAACTTCGCCGAAGCAGCCTCCCGACCAATTGCCCTCTCCAGACACAGATCTCAAAAACGCTGCTTAACTTCGGTATCCGGGTTAAGTGGGATGGGTGTGGCGTCAGCACGCCCGTCACCCACTTTTCCACAAATCATCGCATTGCCCATCGCAGGTAGGGCGGCTTGTCCCCGAGCCGCCGCCACCGCGCCCTATGCCTTACTGCGTCCTCGGTCGCCCCCGATACGCCACGGCGAAGAAAACGCACACCACCGCCGTCAGCCCCACCTCCCCCCACCAGAAGCGGGGCCAGTCGGTGATCTTTACCGTCAGCGACGGCGGGCACCACCACGGCCATGGCACATCGACGACCGTGGTGCAGGCATCATACCACCAGCCTCCGCCAAGGTACCCCAGCAGATTCCCCACGCCGCTCATCAGCATGGCCAGCAGCGCCTGCGCCCGCACGCGCCATTTGGGGTCTATGCGCTCCTCCAGATAGATCTGCGTCGTGATGAAATAAAGCGTGTACGCAAAGCCGTGCATGAAGGTGCCCAGCATCACCGCAGGCAGGCTGTTCAGTGCGTTTAGGGAAAACCGCACCACACAGATGGCGATTCCGGAAAAGAAAACCCACTTCAGTCTGAACCGCGCCATCACATTCGCCAGAATAAGCATCACCAGCACCTCCGTCGTCTGTCCCAGCGACATCACCGCAGAGATGTTCTCCACGCCAAGATCATGCAGCTGCCGTGAGGTGTAAGGATAAAACGCCGCCAGCGGTATGCAGTACAGCGCCGCCGTCAGAAACACCACGCGATGATCCCGATGCACCAGCAGCCCCAGTGCATCCAGCCCCAGAATCTGCTTCCACGTACGATGCTGCACCACCTCGCCCGGGGGGATCATCGGCAGCTTCCATGTCAGCGCCATCACCACCAGCCACAACCCCGCCGCCGTCACCGCCGCCAGCAGGGAGGCGTCCGCCCGCAGCACAAAGCTCACCACCCAGCAGCCCACCATCCACCCTCCCGTGGCCCACGCGCGCAGCGGGCCAAACTGCGCCTTCGCGTCATGCAGCTGGGAAAACACAATGCTGCTCGTCACGCTCCACGCCGGCAGGGCCACCAGCGCCAGCGCCTGTGCACAGATCAAAACCGCCGCGTCACTCCACGCCCAGGCCAGGGCGGCGCTTGTCAGCAGCAGGGTCAGGCTCGTCGCCGCCGTCAGCCAGCGCAGCAGCAGCACCGGCGAATGCTTCTGGTCCGCCATCGCCCCCACAAACAGCGGGGAGATGAACGCCGCCGTGGCTGTCGTCGCAAACACCCACGGCACCAGATGCCCTCTCCCGTGCGCATTAAAAACATTCGAAAGCGGCACGCTCCACATCCCCATGGGCATCGCTGTGCAGAAAAACAGCGTCGCCAGCGATTTGCGGCTGGCTTTGGCATCCGGGGCGGGGTTGGACATCGTTGTAAATTTGAAATAAGCCGGAAGCCGCGAAACTCCAACAACGAGTCTGGAAAAAGCTCAGGGTTGCGCCGCCGCTCCGCCTTTCCATCTTCCGCGACCTTTCTCGCCCCTCCCCACCTCCCTTTCTCATGGAAAACGTCATCATCATCGGCACCGGCTGCGCCGGCTACACCGCAGCCATCTACACCGGCCGCGCCAACCTCAAGCCCCTCATCCTCTCCGGCAACATGCCCGGCGGCCAGCTCACCACCACCACCGAGGTGGAAAACTTCCCCGGCTTCCCGAACGGCATCATGGGTCCCGAGCTGATGATGAACATGCAGACCCAGGCGGAAAAATTCGGCGCACGCATCGAGTACACCCTCGTGAGCAGTGTCAAAAAAACCGACGCAGGCCACTTCGAAGTCCACACCGAAGGCGGCACCGTCTATGAGACCCGCACCGTCATCGTCGCCACCGGCGCATCTCCCAAGCACCTCGGCCTCCCGAATGAAAAAGGTCTCATCGGCAAGGGCCTTACCAGTTGCGCCACCTGCGACGGTGCCTTCTACCGCAACGTCCCCGTCTGCGTGGTGGGCGGCGGGGACAGTGCCTGCGAAGAAGCCGGATTCCTCACTAAATTCGCCAGCACCGTTTATCTCATCCATCGCCGTGACGAACTGCGCGCCTCCAAGATCATGGCAGACCGCGCCCTGGCCAATCCCAAGATCAAGCCCGTCTGGAACTCCACCATCAGCGAGTACATCACCGACGAAAAAGGCGAGATGCGCGCCGTCACCCTCGAAAACCTCGTCACAGGTGAAAAGAGCGAGCTTGAGCTGAAGTGCGTCTTCGTCGCCATCGGCCACGTGCCAAACGGCAAGTTCCTCGGCGACCTCGTCGATACCGACGAAAACGGCTACATCCTGCAAACCCAGGGCACCCGCACCAAAACGGAGGGCCTCTTCGCCGCCGGTGACGTCGCCGACCACGTCTATCGCCAGGCCATCACCGCCGCCGGCCAGGGCTGCGCCGCCGCCCTCGAAGCCGAACGCTACCTCGCCGACCACGGCGTGCATTAAACTCAGCACACATCAAGCTCCCCTCGTAGGACGGTCGTGGCTTTAACCCGCCCGCCTGCGAGCGTGCTACAAGCAGTATGGCAGCAAGAACATAGGTCCTTGTGTATATTTAGTGCGATTGCATGATCGCCACCACACGATCAAAAGCCAGGGCAGCCAGATCTTGCTTGCGAATCATATAGCAGAGCATGCCCATGTCGGACCAGCATGTTCCGGTGGTTTCATCATAATCGCACTGGAGCAATTGGACCCAGTCTTGAGACATTGCTTTTTGTTGTTCCTCAAAGGCGATTCCATCCTCGGCAGGAAGCTCCCAAAATTCTTCGTCGCTCATCTCACACACATAGCTCTGGCATTCCCATTCCACAGGGTCTTGGACAAGTTTGGTGGGAAATCCACCCAGCGCATGCCAGGGTTCTGTTTCTTTTTCCGGCCACCCCAGGGTGCCCCGAAGATGGTCAAACAACCGAGTGTTATAATCATTGATTGCCAGCAAATCTTCTTCGCTGGGGGCCTGGGTGCTTTGCCAGATTGGAGCCCATGGAGGCGCGTTCTGCTGCAAAGGATGCCGCTCGATTTTGCAGAGAGGGCACTGATGTTCCGCGCCCTCTGCGATGTCAGCCGGGAAGTCTGCCCGGTGCAAATCTTTGCGCGAAGCCGGGGAATAAATGACACCTTGAAATCCTTCCTGCTTCGGCCCCAGTTCCCACGTGTGATCTTGATCGTGGAAGAAGTAAAGATGACCCGCTGCTGGAAGCCCCATCATTTGCGCCCAGCCTCCAAGATCCCCAAGTGCAAACTGCGCGACAAACACCAGATGTTTGCCTTCATATTGGGGCCATTCCATGTCCGCTGGCAGATCGGGCCGTCCTCCCATCCGGCTCTCGCCCAGCGCCAGTTCGCTCTCGGAAGCAGGAATTGGCCGCAGGACAATGCTCGGACGAAAGACGCTGTTAAAAACAGGAGGCAACGACTGAAATTCTTCGGCAAGAGTATGCATGAGGTGAGTGAGTCGGCACAAACGAAACGGCTGTTCCCATCTAGTTCAGCGCTTCACTTGGGTTCAAGCTCAAAAAATTGACAATAAAATCACTCCGTAAACAGCACCCGGTGAATCGGCGCCGGATACGGCGCATCCGGTCCCTTCGCCTCCGTCCACAGAATCCGGTTCAGCTCATCCTCAGGTGCCTCATCATACTCGTCAAAATCCATCATCGCACTCGCCTTCGCCCCGGGTGAGGCAGTCGTATTCTTCGCCAGCAGATCCACCTTCGGCTGCAGCACCTTGTATTCTTTCGCCACAGCCTCATTCGTGAAGCAGCGAAACATCGGCGTCGCTCCCGCATCATACTGCGTCATCGGCGGCAGGCCCAGGATCAGCTCCATCGTCCGGATCATGCTCGCCGTCGTGTAAAGCGTGTGGTCGATGCTCTTCTGCTTCACCCACGGGCTGATCACCGAGCCGATGGTGCGGTGCGCATCCACATGGTCGGGCCCGTTCTGCGCATCATCCTCGATCACGAAAATGGCCATCTGCTTCCAGAACTTCGACTTCGTCGCCGCCTCCACAATTTTGCCGAACGCCACGTCATTGCTGCCCACGCAGGCGGCAGGCGTGAATGCCCCGGGCGTGGTGCCCTTGGTGTGGTTCTCGCCCAGAGCCATGATGGTAAAGCGCGGCATGTCACCCGTCTTCTCCGCCTCATGCAGGTCTCGGATCCAGTTCTCGCATTTGTCCATGTCACGCGGCTCGCCCCACTTGCCGCGGTTCACGCTGGGCACCCGCTGCGCTCCTTCGCCGTACGTTTTGAAGCTGATCCCCGCACGCTTGCACTGGTCCCAAAGATAGCCCGCCGTGGGCGTTTCCAGCTCGTCATTGCCGGGCAGCTTGTCTTTGCGGCTGGAGTAGCTCTGCGTCCACGAGCGCTGGTTCCAGTCCGTCGCCATCGCGGCATCGCACCAGCTGTGCCCGTCCACGCTCACCTCGCCATTGCAGTACAAATTGTCCAGCAGCACGTAGTCGCGTGAGAGCTGGTGCTGGTTCGGCGTCACGTCCTCGCCATACAGGGTGATGCTCGGGTCGCCATTGCCCATCGGCTTCCCCTTCGCGTCCTTCATGTCTCCCAGCACCTGGTCATACGTGCGGTTCTCCTTGATGATGTACAGCACATACTTGATCGGGCATGGCGCGCCCACCTTGTCCGGAATCACGCAATCATTCGGCTTCTTCACCGCGCGCAGCATCTCCGGCGTGTAGGGAGAGTTTTTCCGCACCTGCGCCGTGTATTCGGTCATCTGCTTGTCATCTGGCTTGGCAATGAAGCTCACGCTGCCGTCCAAGGTGCGTCCAGGATGGATGGCCTTCTGTTTTTCCCCCGGCTTGAGCTCGCCGTCCCTGCTGGGATCAGGTGTGGTGACGATGCCCTTGCCATTGCCCACCAGCAGCGTGCCACCATCGCTGCTTACCACCAGCGAAGCCGGATACCACCCTACGGGAATAAATCCCTCCACCGTGCTGATCTTCTCCGCATACTTTTCACCCGGTTCATTCACCGACTCGCCGATGTTCACCACCATCACGCAGTTGTTGTCCGCATTGGCCACAAACAGCGTCCGCCCATCCGGCGAAACTGCCAGCGCATCCGGCGTGCTGCCTTCCGGCGACTGCGGATACAGCGATGTGGAAATAATCTCCCGCGTGCCATCCCACAGCCTCCGTGAGGAGTCCGCCTCCTCCCCCTTCTTTTCCAGCGTGCGCGTCTGGATCACATGCACCGTATTGTCTCCCGAGCATGCCACGTATAACCGCCCGTCCGGGGCGATCGCCATGTCATTCGGCCGCACTCCCACGCTCAGCTCACGCAGCTCTTTCCCGCTCTGCGAGTCCACGATCGACACACTGCGGGAGCCCCAGTTGCTCACATAGAGATGCCGCTTGTCCGCGCCAAACAGGCACGAATGCGGATGCAGCCCCGTCGGCACTGTCGCCTCCACCGCCAGCGTCTGCGCATTCAAAACCCACAGCTCATGGCTTGCCTCATTGCACACATACAGCCTCCCGTCCTCAGGGTGCACCGCGATGCCGGACACAAACTTCGGCGCTCCCTCCGGCGCCACCTTTACCGAATTCAGCGCTGAAAGCTGCCCCGCCTCATACTGAAACACATGCACCTCCCCCGAGGCCCCGCCACTGACGAACAGTCTCTTGCCTTCCCGGTCAAACGTCAGCCCGTTCCAGATGTGCGGGATGGGGATGAACTGTGTCTGCTTCTGCTCCACCACGTTCATCACCACAAGCCCGGGACTGTTGTAGCCCGCACACACCGCGATCGCAGACTGCCCGTCCGGGGAGAGGATCATCTTCAGCGGCATGTCACCGGGCAGCCCCACATGCTTGCCTGCTGGCGAGAGCTTCCAGCCGTTGAACAGCGTCCCGTTGCCAGGCGTTTGCAGGCCAGGCGGAGGTTCTGCGAGAGCGAACGAGACGAATACAAGGGGCAGCAGATGTCGTAGCATGGGTTTCAAAACGTAGCAGACAGCCCTTTTTCGCCGCCGGTTTGCAGCCTTTCACCCGGCCCATGTCAGCCCCGTTGTGCCCCAGTTTCGGCCCGGCCCGCCCCGATTGACGCTGGACAGAAGCCCTCTGTCACGGCATATCTCCGCGCCCTTTCACGCCACGCACACGTAACCCCCTACGCATGAGTCAATTGGTGATCCCCCAAGCCGTCCGCCTAGTCCTCCTTTCCGCCTTAGCCTTGCTGGCATCCTGCCAGAACTCGGGCGATCGCGGCCAGACCCAGTACCTCGAAGCCTTCGCCTCTACCAGCGTTCCCCATTCCGCGATGTACAGCGCCGATCAGGATTCCTACTGGGATGGTGACAGCATTCCCGGCTCTCCCAGCATCATCATCGATATCAGCGACCAGAAAGCCTACTTCTACAAAGGCGGCACCCTCGCCGGCGTCTCCGCCCTCTCCACCGGCGATGAACGCCATGCTACCAAAACCGGCAACTTCAAGGTCATTGAAAAAGATCAGTGGCACAAGTCCAACCTCTACGGCGACTTCGTGGACGGCGCTGGAAACGTCGTCATGGCCAACATTGACGTCACCAAGGACAAGGCCCCTCCCGGCACCCGCTTTGAAGGCTCAAAGATGCACCACTTCATGCGCTTCGTCGGTGGCATTGGCATGCATGAAGGTTTCCTTCCCGGCTACCCGGCCTCCCACGGTTGCGTCCGCATGCCTCCCCACATGGCGGCCGTTTTTTACAACAACGTCACCAAGGGCACCCCCGTCACCGTCCGCCCCTGATGCCCGCCTGCTGCTGATGTCATGACTCCGGAAACTCCGCTCGAAATCGGCCCCACAGACGTCAGCTACTTGCTCGAGCGTCCCGGCCAGCGCACCTTCCGTCTCATTGACTGCCGCGAGGAAAGCGAGTGGCAGATCTGTCACCTGCCGGACGCCCAGCTCGTCCCTCTCTCTCAGTTCGGCGAACTCGCTCAGCAGGTCTTCACCAATACTCAGGAGCACCTCATCATTTACTGCCACCACGGCATGCGCAGCCTGCGCGCCGCTCAATTTTTGCGCCAGCACGGCTTCGTCCACACGCAGAGCATGCGCGGTGGCATCGATGCATGGTCAGACATGGTCGATCCCGCGACGCCACGTTACTGAACTGATACACCTCTCAGGCGAGTTTGCTGTGGCGCATGGTTGCCCCACGCTTACTCTCCCTGCTACCCCCAATCGCACGCACGCATGGTTCGACTCATCACCCAGCAAGGACAGCTCATCGACTGGAACGACGAAAAGACACTTCCGTTCCCGGACAACCTCGTCTTCCTCGATCTGCTTAATCCTGCCCGTGCTGAAGAACTCGAGGCCGAAAAGTGGCTCGAATACCAGCTCCCGACCCGCGAAGAAATGCAGGAGATCGAGGAATCCAGCCGACTCTACACAGAAAAAGGCACCCTCTACATGACCGCCTGGCTCCCAGTCGGCCTCGACACGCCTGACCCGGACAACACCTCCATCTCCTTCGTCATCGCACCGGACTGCCTCACCACCGTGCGCTATGCCGATCCCCTGTCCTTCCGCATCCTCGCGGATCAGGCCAAGCGCCAGTGCAGCACTCCCCTCACCAGCGACGCCGTCTTTCTTCTCCTCCTGGAGCTCATCGTCGCCCGCATCGCCGATGCCCTCCAGAGCGTCGAAGGCGACATGAAAAAGATCTGCCGGGACGTCTTCAATCTCGATCCCCACAAGGCCCACGCCGGCGTGGAAAAAGACCTCAGCGATGTCGTCAAGCTCCTCGGCCGCCGCAGCGCCCTCGTCGCCAATGTGCGCGAGAGCCTTCTCAGCATCAGCCGCATGCTGCAGTACTTCCTCAACAACGCCGCCACCTGGATGCGTGGAGATCTCGCCGCTCAATTCCGCAGCGTCATGCGCGACATCAAGAGCATGGACGACTACACCAATCAGCAGACACAGGAGATGACCTTCCTGCTTGAGTCCACCCTCGGCCTCATCAACATCCAGCAGAACCAGATCATCAAGATCTTCACCGTGGCCAGCGTGCTCTTCATGCCGCCCACCCTCATCGCCAGCATCTACGGCATGAACGTCGGCCTCCCCGCCGCCTCCAACGGCTGGGCCTTCCTCCTCGTCATGATCCTGATCGTCCTCTCCGCGATCCTCCCCATCGTTTACTTCAAGCGCAAGCGGCTGCTGTAACGGCTGCTTCGATCAATTCTTCGCCTCTAACGGCGCAAGCATGATCGTAGAGACCATGTAGGCGCATGCCGGACCGTAGGATGAGTGTGGCGACAGCCCGCCCGTCTGCGAGCGTGCCGCAGAGACTGTGGCCTCCGAACGTCCTCGCAGTCGGTCGGTTTGGCGGAGCGGGTCGCAGACGTTGAAACGCCCTCGACGCCAAACACAACCGAGCTACGGCGGCAACGCCTGAGTCCCCCAAGCGCCCCCTCCTTAAAACCTGTAGCTGAACCTCACGCTCCCAAAGTGCGCCTGCAGGTCATGCCGGAAGAATTGCCCCTGATAAGACAGCAACATGCTGAACTGCTGGTTGAAGGCAAAGTTCACCCCAAAGCCGGCCACCAGATAATCCTGACCCGGACTCTGATTCCCTGCGGTGGAGGAGAACGGCACATTCAGCAGCGCCACACTCGTGCCGTTGTTGTTCCGGATGTTCTGCCGTTCATAGCTCAGACGCAGCTGCGGCGTGATCGTGGCAAAACCCGCGTCAAACTTCTTCGAGGCAGACCAGCCAACGCGGCTGACCAGAGATTGGAAGCTCTGCGAGCTGTAGTGCAGTGCCGCGAGCCCGCCTCCAGTTTCGTTGTACGCATCCACTGTCCCATGCAGGTAATCCAGCCCGATGAAAGGCCCGGTGACCAGCGTGTTGTTCTGAAAGCGGAAATTCCAGCCAGTATTGTATTGGATCGAATGCGTGTAGGCGCGCGTGGAGCCGTTCGCCACCGGAAACGGCGCTCCCGGATTGCGCACCGAATCCATCTGGTACGTGCCAAAGCTGTACAGCAGGCTGTTCCAGAACCCGCCGCGCACATACGAGACGTAGGTGGACAGCGCCGGACCTTCCAGATACAGGCTGCCTGCATTGCCAGTGTAGCCCTGCGTGCTCTGCAGGAAGGACGCGGCAAAGCCCACCGTCAGCCCCCGCGTAAAGTGGCGCTCAACGCCTGCGCCTGAGGCCCAGGAGTCCACCTGCACGCCCGACTGTGTGCGGATGGGGTTCAGCTTCACGTTGCCGTAGTTCACCGTCGCAAACACTTCCCACTGACGCGAGTGCGGCACACGTTTGGCCACCGGAGAGTCCTTCTTCTTCGGATCTCCATCGCCCTCGCCCACCAGCACACCTTCATCGAGGGCGGCAGTGATGGAACCAGAGTTCGCTTCATCCTCTTCTCCACCTCCCGCGCGCAGGTTGAAGAGGTGCCCGTTCAGATCCGCTGTCACCGTATTGCCACCCGAGATCAGTGCCTGCCCCTCGACCGCCGCCGTGGCCAGACCTCCATTCGTGTCGATCACGCTGAATACCCCTGTGCTACGATCCAGAAAGCTCGTCACCCCGCTCGCCAGTCCCAGGCTGCTGTCATTCAGCGCCAGATCCCCGGCGATGCTCCCCGCATTGGCGCTGCCCGTGTTGAGCTCAAAAAGCTGCCACTGATCTCCACCGTGGAACTGCGTCATGCCGTTCGGGTTGCCGACCTCCAGCGTGCCACCTGCCGTCGCGTCAAGCTTGCCATGCAGATTGATGGAGTCCGCAGCCGCCGCGTTACCCGTGTTGTTTCCGAGCCCCGCCCCGCTGAACAGATCCAGATGGATCAGGCTGCCTGCACCCAAAACCACCGCACCCGTGCCCGAGGTGGTCAGGGCAAAACTCGTCGCCACCGTAGCCACCACGGGATCTCCCACCAACATCGTGCCATTGATCAAAAGGGACTGATCCACCGTCGTGGTGATGCTTCCCGTCCCTGTCAGAGTGCTGTCGCTGCTGAGATCAAACTGAGTCGTGGTGATCGCCGCATTCGCCACCAGCGTGGCGCTGTTCTTCACCGTGGTGGGCCCGTTGTAGTCGCTGTCCGCACTCACCACCAGAGTGGTCCCGTCCACCACAAGATCCGAGTTCGCACTCGCCCCGCTGATACCCGTGCCGCTTACATGCACTGTGCCGCCGCCGGTGAGGGTCAAAACCGTGCCGTCTTTCACCAGACCACCCGTCAGGGTCAGAATGCCGCCGCCGGTATTGATGCTCGCATCCGTCGCCGCCGTGATCTGCCCCGTGTAAATGCTTGTGCCGCTGTTGCGCAGCGCACCGCCGCTGCTGACCCCGCTGCCATTGAGCGTGAGGGCTTCCGCCGTGCTGTAGTTCACATCCTTCAGCAGCAGCGTCGCGCCACTGCTCACCGTGGTGCCCGCGGCATTCGTGCCCAGCGCCTCATTGCTCGTCACAATCAGAGTGCCCGCCCTGACGCTCGTGGTTCCAGCATACGTGTTGCTCGCATTCAGAGTCAGCGTCCCGCTGCCCGCCTGCGTCACTGCGCCGCTGCCGCTGATCACACTGGCAAAATCCGTTCCCTGCGTCACCGCATTCGAACGGTTAAACACCAGCGTCCCATCGTTGTTCAGGGCGCTGCTCGTGGACAGTGCCCCCGTCGTACCACCATCGCCGATCTGCAGTGTCCCTCCACTGATCGTTGTGCTGCCCGTGTAGGAATTTGCTCCGCTCAGCACCCAGGTTCCCGCTCCGGTTTTCGCCAGCGCCGTGGCCCCGCCATTGTCACCAATGACCGCCGCCAGCGTATTGCCATCCGTGTTCGATCCCGTGAGCGTCAGTGTGCGAATGCCGCTCTGCCCATTGAAGCCCACACTGCCCGTGTTGGTAAAATTCACCGCACCCGTGCCCGAGGCATCCACCGTGCCGCCATTCGTACCCACGCTGAACAGACGGTCCGTGCTCACCGCCGCTCCCGTGTATTGCAGGGTGCCGCCGTTCACCACCAAATTGCCCGCCGCATTCGTTGACGCACCAATGTTGCTGTTCGCACCTCCATTGGCGAGCTCACCCACGCTCAGCACTCCGGCATTGATCGTCGTGCCGCCCGTGTAGCTGCTGCTTCCGCTCAGCGTCGTGGTGCCCGTCCCCGCCTGCGTCAGCGATCCGCTGCCGCTGATGGCATTGGCCACCGTGATCGCGTTCGACCGGTTCACAATCAACTGCGCATTGTTCGTCACCGCGCCGGTGCCCAGCACACCCGTCGTCCCGCCCGATCCCAGTTGCAGCACACCGGCATCGATCGTCGTCGTGCCGCTGTACGTGTTCGCACCCGTCAGCGTCATCGTCCCCGTCCCAGCTTTTTCCAGCGACAGCGCACCCGCGCCGCCGTCACGAATGATTCCGCTGAAGATCGTATCAGTATTGTTTCCACCCATCGTCAGCGTCGCCGCAGTGGCTGCGTTGTTCTGCACAATGCCAGAACCCGCCAGCGAACCGATGCTCGCATTCGCTCCATTGATCTCAAGCGTGGCATTCGCGCCAATGATGAGCGCGGAGACCAGGCTGCCCCCGCCGATTTGCAGCACCCCGGAACTCAGCGTCGTCGCTCCTGTGAATGTATTCGCCCCGGTAAGCAGCCACGTGGCCGCGCCATCAATCGTCACCGAAGTCGCCCCTCCAAAATCGCCGATCGCCGCTGCGATGATGTTCGTCCCGCTCGTGTTCGTACCCGTCAGCAGCAGGTTGCGCGCACCGCTCTGCCCGTTGAAGCCCATCGCTCCGGTGTTGGCAAAGTTAACCGTGCCAGTGCCGGAAACATCGATCACCGCACTGCCAAGGCCCACGCTGAAAAGCCGGTCCGTGCTCACATTGCTGATTCCGGTGTATTGCAGCGTGCCACCATTGATCACCAGGTTGCCCGCCGCATTGCTTGAGGCCCCGATGCCGCTGCTGCTTCCGCCATCGGCCAGGCTCGTCACATTCAGCACCCCGGATGTGATCGTCGTCACGCCCGTATAAGAGTTCGTGCCGCTCAGTGTCGTCGTCCCCGCTCCAGCCTGGGTGAACGAACCCGTGCCACTGATGGCATTCGCCACCGTGATCGCATCCGAACGGTTGATCACCAGCGCCGCATTGTTCACCACCGCTCCGCCGCCCAGCGTGCCCGTCGTGTTGCCATTGCCCACCTGCAAAGTGCCCGCGCTGATCGTCGTCGTGCCCGTGTAAGTGTTCGCTCCCGTCAGCACCCATGTTCCCGTACCCGATTTCACCAGCGCCGTGGCACCGCCATTGTCTCCGATCACCGCCGCGACCGTATTGCTGCCCGCGTTCGTTCCCGTCAGCGTCAGCGTGCGCGCGCCGCTCTGTCCATTGAAGCCCATGCTGCCGCTGCTGCTGAAATTCAACGCTCCCGTGCCTGAGGCATCCACAGTACCGCCGCTCGTGCCCACGCTAAACAAACGGTCCGTCGTGGCCGCGGCGCCCGTGTATTGCAGCGTGCCACCATTCAGCACTAGATTGCCAGCAGCACTGGTGGATGCTCCGATGTTGCTGCTTACTCCACCGTTCGCGATGGACGCCACACTCAGCACTCCGGAGTTGATCACCGTGCTGCCCGTGTAGGTGTTCGCTCCGCTCAGCGTGGTCGTGCCGCTGCCCGCCTGTGTCAATGAACCGCTGCCACCGATCGTGTTCGCCACCGTGATGGCGTTCGAACGGTTCACCACCAGGCTCGCGTTGTTCGTCACTGCACCGCTGCCCAGCGTGCCCGTCGTTCCACCGTCGCCCACCTGCAGCACACCGCCGCTGATCGTCGTGGTTCCAGTGTAGGCGTTCGCGCCCGTAAGCACCCACGTGCCGACATCAGATTTCACCAGCGAAGTTGCGCCAACGTTGTTCCCAATCACCGCCGCAAGTGTGTTGCTGCCCGTGTTCGTCCCCGTCAGCGTCAGGGTGCGCACACCGTTCTGGCTGTTGAATCCCATGCTGCCCGTATTGGTAAATGCGATCGCCCCCGTGCCCGAGGCATCCAGCGTGCCGCCGCTCGTTCCCACGCTGAACAGACGGTCCGTGCTCGTCGCAGCCCCCGTGTATTTCAGCGCGCCTCCGTTCAGCACCAGATTGGTCGATGCATTGATCGATGCTCCCAGATTGCTGTTGCTGCCGCCATTCGCGAGGGACGACACACTGAGCACGCCGGCATTAATGATCGTCCTGCCCGTGTATGTATTCGTGCCGCTCAGCGTCGTCGTTCCAGCCCCTGCCTGGGTCAGAGAGCCGGTGCCGCTGATGGTGTTGCCCACCGTGATCGCATCCGAGCGGTTGAAGATCAGAATCCCGAGGTTCGTCACCGCACCACTTCCCAGCGTTCCCGTGGTGCCACCACTGCCCACTTGCAGCACACCGCCGTTGATGCCGATGTTCGTCGTGCCCGTGTAAGTGTTGTTTCCCGTCAGCACCCAGGTGCCCACGCCCGACTTCGCCAGCGATGTCGCTCCGCCGTTGTCACCGATCGCCGCGGCCAGCGTATTGTTGTCTGTGTTCGTACCAGCGAGCGTCAGCGTGCGTGTGCCGCTCACGCTGTCAAAGCCCATCGCGCCAGTGTTCGTCAGGTTCAGCGCTCCTGTGCCCGACGCATCCAGTGTTCCACCACTGCCAACGCTGAAGAGACGGTTCGTGCTCGCAGCGCCACCGGTGTATTTGAGCACCGCGCCGGGAAGCTTGAGAACAAGGTTCGTTGCCGCGTTGCTTGATGCGCCAACGCTGCTCGCGCTGCCTCCATCGGCCAGATTGGAAACAATCAGCGTTCCTGCAAAAATTCGCGTGGCCCCTGTGTAGGTGCTCGCGCCCGAAAGGGTGAGCGTGTAAGCCCCCCCAAGTTTCTCAACGGACATGGTTCCCGCTCCCCCGTCGATGATCGTCCCACTGAAAGTGCTGCTCGTAACGCTGCCGCTTCCCAGAATGGCGATGATCTGGGCCGTGGCCCCGCCATTTTTCACCGTTCCATCCCCCGCGAGCGATCCCACCGCCGCGCTGCTGCCCAGCCCGCTGATGACCAGAGTCCCGGGAGCATTCACCGTCATGGCGGACGAAGGCCCAAAGCTGGACGTCGTGCCCGCGATCAAAGTCCCCGCATTCACCGTCGCGCTGCCCCATGAATTGCTGCCGCCGAGAGTCGTTGCTCCAGTTCCATTTTGAATGAAAGCGCCCGTGCCGCTCATGGCACCCGAAATCGTGATCGCATCAGACCGGTTCACGATCAGCGTCCCGTTGTTCGTAATCGCCCCGCTGCCCAGCGTTCCCGTCGTGCCACCATTGCCTACCTGCAACGTGCCCGCGCTGATCGTCGTCGTCCCGCTGTAGCTGTTCGTACCCGTCAGCGTGGTGGTGCCCGCGCCCGCCTGCGTGAGGGAGACGCCGCCAGAGATCAAGTTTCCAAAAGTCACCGCATCCGAACGGTTGATCACCAGGCTGCCGCTGCCGATCACGCTGCCAGATCCCAGAGTTCCCGTCGTACCGCCGCTGCCCAACTGCAGCACCCCGCCCACGATGGAAGTCGTACCCGTATAAGTGTTCGTCCCCGTCAGCACCCACGTGCCTGCTCCCAGCTTGTTCAGCGAAGTCGCCCCGCCGTTGTCCCCAATCACCGCCGCGATCGTGTTCGCTCCCGTGTTGTTTCCAGACAGAGTCAGCGCACGCGCACCTGTCTGGCTGTTGAAGGCCATGCTGCCCGTGTTGGTAAAATTAATCGCCCCGCTGCCCGAAGCATCCAGCGTACCGCCGCTCGTCGTCACTGAAAACAGCCGGTCTGTCGAAACGCCAGGCCCCGTGTAGCTCAGCGCACCACCCGTGAGGATCAGGTTGAAGGCCCCATTGCTGGAGGCGCCAATGTTGCTCGCCACACCACCATTCGCCAGCGTGGAGACGCTCAGTGTCCCGGCACTCACGACCGTTCCGCCCGTGTACGTATTGGCTCCGGTCAGCGTCAGCGTGCCACCCGTTCCTCCCTTGTTGATGGACATGAAGCCACTCCCGCCATTTTGAATGATCCCGTCAAACGAGGTGCTTGCCGATCCCCCGATGTTCAGCGTGGCCCCCGTCGCCGCCCCGTTTTGCACCGTGCCCGCCCCGCTGAGACCGCCCACGAGAGGGTTGAAACCGTTGACCTCCAGTATTGCTCCGCTCGCCACCGTCACCGCAGATGCCGTGCTAAACGCATTCGCGCTTCCCGCCTGCAGCTTGCCCGCGTTCACAAACGTCGCGCCCGAATAGCTCTTCGTCCCGGTGCTGAATGTCGTCGTACCAGTCCCCGCCTGCGTGAAGGTACCCGTACCACCAATCGCATTGGTGATCGTCACCGCGTCCGAGCGGTTGATGATCAGCGCCGAGGCAATCGTCACCGTGCCAGTTCCCAGTGTTCCCGAAGTACCGCCGTTGCCCACCTGCAAAGTGCCAGCGTTGACGTTGGTCGGCCCGGTATAAGTGTTGTTGCCCGCGATCACCCATTTGCCTGCCCCCGACTTCGTCAGGGTCGTGGCTCCTCCATTGTCACCGATCACGGCGGCCAGCGTGTTGTCGCCGGTGTTGCTGCCGTTCAAGGTCAGAATGCGCGCACCCGCGCCATTGAATTCCAGGCTGCCCGTGTTGGAGAAATTCACCGCTCCAGTGCCCGAAGAATCCAGCGCGCTGTTCGTGGCTCCCAGCGTGAACAATCGGTCCGTGCTCACAGCACCGCCCACATATCGCAGAGTCCCCCCGCTGAGCCACAAATTGGCCGCAGCATTGCTCGAAGCGCCGATGGGACTGGTCAAGCCCCCGTCAGCAAGGGTGGAAACAACGAGCACCCCGCTGAATACTCTCGTCGACCCCGTGTAAGTGCTGGCACCGCTGAGAGTCCAGGTCCCCGTGCCGACTTCAATGATGGTGGTGGCTCCGCCATTGTCCCCGATCGCTGCAGCAAGCGATCCCGTGCCCGTGCCTGATAGAGACATGGAGCGCGTGCCGCTCTGTCCATTGAACCCCATCGCCCCAGTGTTCGTGAAATTGATCGCGCCAGTTCCCGAGGCATCCAGCGTCCCGCTTCCCGTGCCGATGCTGAAGAGACGGTCTGTGCTCGACCCGGTCCCAGTGTATTGGAGCGTCGCCGCATTCAGCACCAAATTGCTCGCAGCATTGCTTGCCGCCCCGATGTTGCTCGCGCTGCCCCCATCCGCCAGGCTCGTCACCACCAGCTTGCCTCCGCTGATCGTCGTCGTCCCCGTGTAAGTGTTCGCCCCGGTCAGCAGCCACGTCCCGTTGCCAGACTTCGTCACTGAAGTCGTCACGCCGCTCTCGCCCACCGCGGCTGCCAGCGTGTTGTTCCCCGTGTTGCTCCCGGTCAGAGTCAGCTTGCGCGGACTCGCCCCACCCGGCGTCAGCCCCATGGCCCCGGTGTTCGTGAAATTGATCGCCCCGGTGCCGGAGGCATCCAGCACCGCTCCTGCTCCCACATCAATGCTGAAAAGCCTGTCTGTGCTCGTGGCCGCTCCCGTGTATTTCAGGGTCGCCGTCACGCTGCTAAATTCAATGTTGGCAGCGTCATTCGTGGCCGCGCCGATGCCGCTCGCGCTCCCCCCGTTGCCCAGGCTCGAAATGCTCACCACGCCGCCCCCGGCGATCAACGTCGGCCCGGTGTAGGTGTTCGTTCCGCTCATGGTCACGGTGGCGGAACCTCCTTGGACCACCCTTCCGCTGCCGCTGATGTTCTGCGCCATGGTCAGCGTACCGGTCCGCAGAAACATCAGCTGCCCATTGTTGATGATGTTGCCCGAGCCCAATGTCCCCGTGCTGCCATTGGCACCCACGGTCAGGGAGCCGGAATCGATGGTTGTCGTGCCCGTGTAAGTATTCGTACCGGTGATCACCCATCCTCCCGTGCCAGTTTTCACCAGAGAAGTCGCGCCTCCGTTGTCACCGATCACCGCCGCGATCTGGTTGGAAATGAAGGAGCTCGTCCCCGTCAGCGTCAGCGTGCGTGCGCCGCTCTGCCCATTAAAGCCCATGCTTCCGGAGTTGGAGAAAGTTATCCCAAACGAACCCGAAGAATCCAGCGTACCGCCGCTCGTCCCCACGCTGAAAAGCCGGTCCGTCGTTCCCGCCCCGCCCGTGTATTGCAGCGTCCCGCCATTCAGCACCAGATTCGTCGCTGCACTGGTGGAGGCCCCAATGTTGCTGGTGCTCCCACCATTTGCGATGGAGGTGATGCTCAATACCCCCGCCGTGATGCTCGTCGCACCCGTGTAGCTGTTGGTGGCGCTCAGTGTGGTGGTTCCCGTCCCTGCCTGAGTCACCGAACCCGTTCCGCTGATGGTGTTCGCGACAGAGACCGTGTCAGATCGCTTGAAGGTCAGATTTCCGTTGTCCGTGACCCCGCCGCTTCCCAGTGTCCCGCTGGTGCCACCGTTGCCAATCTGCAGCACGCCCGCGCTGATCGTGGTGGTGCCGGAGTAGCTGTTGCTTCCTGTCAGCACCCACGTGCCCGCCCCGCTCTTGGTCAGAGAAGTCGCCCCCACATTGTCGCCAATCGCTGCCGCCAGTGTGTTGCTTCCTGTGTTGCTACCCGTGAGAGTCAGCGTTTTCGCATTCGTCTGGCCGCTGAGGAAGGCCATCGCCCCCGTGTTGGTAAAATTGACCGCACCTGTACCCGAGGCATCCAGCGTCGCCCCGCTGTTGGAGATGCTGAACAAATGGTCAGTGCTGGACCCCGCTCCCGTGTACTGCAGCGTGCCACCGTTCAGCACAAGGTTGGCCGCATCATTGGTTGCGGCTCCGATGTTGCTGGCACTTCCACCATTGGCCAGGCTGGACACACTGATCACACCTCCTCCACCGATCGAGGTGATGCCGGTGTAGGTGTTGGCTCCTGTCAGCGCCCACGTACCGGAGGATAAATGTCTCACGCCGGTGGCTCCTCCGTTGTCACCAATGAGGGCCGCGATCGTGCTCGTCCCTCCATTCGAATTGCCCAGGTCCAGCAGGCGTGCGCCTGTCTGCCCGTTGAAGCCCATGGCTCCGGTGTTGGTAAAGTTCACTCCACCGGTGCCGGTGACTGTCAAAAAGCCACCCGCCGTGCCAAGGCTGAACAAACGGTCGGTGCTTGTTGCCGCTCCGGTATAGTTCAGATTTCCGCCATTGAGCACCAGATTGCTCGCGACGTTGGTCGCGGCTCCGATGCCGCTGGCAATGCCGCCATTGGTCAGCGTGCTGACCTTGAGCTCTCCGTTGGTCAAGTTGGTGACTCCCGTGTAGGTGTTCGCTCCGCTCAACACCCAGATGCCGCTGCCCGCTTTGGTAATCCCCGTCGCGCCGCCGCTGTCGCCGATCACCGCCGCCAACGTGTTGTCGGCGCTGTTGGTGCCGCCCAAGGTCAGGGTACGCGCACCGCTCTGGCCGTTGAAACCCATGCTGCCCGTGTTCGTAAAATTCACAGCGAACACACCCGACGACTCAAGCGTCCCGCCGCTGGTGCCCACGCTGAAGAGCCGGTCCGTGCTGGCAGAACTGCCGGAAAACCGCAGGGTCCCGCCGTTCAGCACAAGGTTAGGTGCGATGTTGCTGGAGTTGCCGATGCCACTGGCAGACCCGCCATTGGCAAGGGTGATCACATTGAGCACCCCGCCGTTGATCGTCGTCACCCCGCTGTAGGTGTTGGACCCGTTCATGGTCCATGTGCCGGCTCCCGACACGGTCAGAGACGTGTTGTTGCCGTTGTTCCCGATCACAGCGTTGATAATGTTCGTGCCTGCATAGCTCCCAGTCAGGTTCAGTGTCCGGGTCCCGCTGGCCACGAAGCCCATGCTGCCCCCATTCGTGAAGTTGATCCCGCCCGTGCCGGATGAATCGATCGTGCCACCGTTGGTGCCCACGCTGAAAAGCCGGTCTGTGCTGACCGCTGCGCCCGTATATTGCAAGGTGCCTCCGTTGAGCACCAGATTGCTCGCGACATTGCCTGAGGCACCGATGTTGCTGTTGCTCACGCCATTGGCCAGCAACGCAACGCTCAGCACGCCGCCATTGATGGTTGTCGGATTCGAGTAGCTGTTCGCACCCGTGAGCACCCAGGTCCCCGTACCCGTCTTCGTCAGCGAAGTCGCACCAGTGTTGTCCCCAATGACTGCCGCTATCGTGTTGGCTCCTGTATTCGTTCCCGTTAGTGTCAGGATGCGCAGGCCCAACTGACCGTTGAAGCCCATGCTTCCCGTATTGGTAAAATTCACCGCCCCCGACCCGGAAGAGTCCACCGTGCCACCGCTCGTCCCCACACTGAACAGACGGTCCGTGCTCACCGCTGCACCCGTGTATCGCAGCGTGCCGCCGTTGAGCACCAGATTGGTTGCCGCGTTGGTCGATGACCCAATGTTGCTGCTGCTGCCGCCATTGGCCAGGCTTGAAACCGACAGCACGCCGCCAGAGACAGTGGTCACCCCTGTATACGTATTGGTTCCAGCCAGGACCCAGGTCCCGGTCCCAGACTTGGTCATCGTTGTTGCACCCCCGTTGTCCGCAATCACGGGCGTCATCGTGTTGTTCTGAGTATTGGTCCCGCTCAGGACGAGCGTTCTCACACCAGTGGTGGAGGCGAACCCCATGGATCCAGTATTGGTAAAGACCAGCGCCCCGGTCCCGGACGCGTCGATGGTGGCCACCGGATTTGCCGTCCCATTGGGAATTGAAAACAGACGGTCTGTCGAGGCTCCCGCCCCGGTGTAGCGCAATGTGCTCAAATTGGTGATTAACAAATTGCCAGCCGCAGAACTTGAAGCCCCAATCCCGCTGGCAACACCACCGTTGCCGATATTGCTGACCTTCACCACCCCGCCGCCGCCCAGGATCGTGGTCACGCCTGTATAAGTGTTTGTGTCACTGAGACTCAGCGTTGCACTGCCATTCAGGGTCACACCCCCACCACCGCTGATGGTCTGGGCCAGGTTCACAGTTCCTGAACGCGAGGCAACAAGTGTTCCGCTGTTGATGATGATGTTTCCGGTGCCAATGCTTCCAGTACTGCCGCCGATGGCGCCGATCATCACCGTACCTCCGTTGATCGTCGTTGTTCCTGTGTATGTGTTATTGTCACTGGTTAGCCGAACAGTTCCAAGCGTGCTCGATTTCACCACCGATGTCGCCCCGCCATTGTCCGAAATCCCGCTGCCCATGACAATGACTCCGCCGAAGATGCTGTCGCTAAAGGCAAAGGTCAAAGTGCGCGCCCCGCTTTGACCGTTAAATCCCATGCTGCCGGTGTTGTTGAAATTGAGCGTTCCCGCGACAGGAAGACTGATCGTTCCCCCGGAAGTGCCTACGCTAAACAGACGGTCCGTATTCCCTGTCACGGTGTTGTTATATTGCAGCGTGCCCCCGTTCAGCACCAAATTGCTCGCCACATTGGAGGCCGCGCCGAGGTTGCTATTGCTGCCACCGTTGGCCAGCGTCGTCACACTCACCATGCCCGCATTGATCACCGTTGGCCCAGTATAGCTGCTCGTCCCCGAAAGCGTCAGCGTGGCTGCGCCATTCTTGATCAGTCCCGTGCTTCCGCTCAGCGCCGCGCTGATCGTCGCCGCCGAATTCGCCGTGATCGTCGAATTCAAAAGCGTCAGCGCATTTCCCCCGTCCGCCAGTGTGTACCCAGAATTGAACACCATGTTCCCCACCGTCACCGCGCCCCCCAGCGTCACCGTGCCCACCGTCCCGCCAAAGGTCGCTGCATCGGGCGTCGCGCTGTTCCAGGTGGTGTCCCCGCTGCCGGTGTTCCAGTTGCCCAGGCCGTTCGTCCAAGTGCCCGCCCCCCCCGTGATGGTCGCCCCGTCTCCCGCCACCGTATCCCACGTAAGGGTCGCCGCCTGAAGCGAAGGCCGGATTTGCCAAAAGCCCGTCAAAGCAGCCATTAGAAACGCCATCGGCTTTCTGAAGCGCCTCAACACGGTGCTTGTTTTCGCTCGATTGCGGGAACTGTCAGTCAAAGTTGTCATGAAATGTGAGTGTGATTATTCAAAATTTTAAAAGTCAGCCGGGTAGCCCTTCGCGAATTCGATTCGCTGCCTTCCCAAGAGCCGGCCATCGGCTCGAACAGTTCAGCTGCCCCGGCAGTTACCTTGAGCAATCGCTCCGGCGCCTTCAATCCCCTCGCTCAAGCCAGACACCCGGCTCGCAAAGGCGCGCAAGACACCTTTTTGCCGGTCGAACACCGAGGGAACAGAGCGAGTATCAATTTGCATAGTCCAAGATCAACGAAGGGAATTTAATTCTATTTAAACAAAATTAAGATATAAGCTTATCCATCTGCAAGACCAACGATCTCGTCAGCCGAAATTTGTTTGAGATACAATCCCACAGTTTTCCCATCTCGATCCTTCTCTCGCAGGAGGGAGCCTTGGCCGCAATGCCGCACAACCTAATAGAACACCTTAATCCAGCGCTTTCATAGGAAAGTCTGAACTCGGCGCGTGCTGCGTCGCCATCATCGCCTTCATCCTCGCGATCAGGTCCGGATGCTCCGCCGCCACGTCCTTCGTCTCCGCAGGATCTTGGGCAACATTGAACAGCTCCTCCGTCACCGCCAGCGTCTTGCCTTTCGCCTTCGCATTCCCTTTCCCCGTCAGATTCCGCCGCACCAGCTTCCACTCGCCCATCCGGAGCATCTGCTGCCCCCCGTAGCTCGGAAACTCACGGTATAAAAACTCCCTCTCCGCCTGCTTCTCCCCCAGCAGAGTCGGGGCAAAACTGATCCCGTCGGTCCGCGGCGTCTTTTCCTTCGCTCCCACCAGCTCCAGCAGCGTCGGCATCCAGTCCTCAAATCCGCAGATCCGGTCGCTCACGCTTCCCGCCTTGATCTTCCCCTTCCATCGCACGATTCCCGGCGAGCGCACCCCGCCCTCATACAGCGTCCCCTTGCCATCCCTGCGGCCTTCGCTCGAGTTAAAAAACGCACAGTCCGTCCCAGCCAGCCCTTGGTGCGTGCCGCTCACCGGTCCGTTGTCACTCACAAACACAAACACCGTGTCTTCATCCAGCCCCAGGTCCGTGATCAGCGCCATCATCTTCCCGATCTCCCGGTCCATCCGTGTGATCATCGCCGCATAGGCCGCCTTCGGCTTGAAGTGCGGCAGGTAGCCGTTCCCTCCCGGATACGGCGGATCGTCAAACTTCCCCAGGTATTCCTGCAGCGAGTCATCCGGCACCTGCAGCGCCACATGCGGCACCGTCGTCGGCCAGTACAAAAAGAACGGCCGGTCCTTGTTGTCCCGCGCAAACTTCAGCGCCTGCTCCGCGATCAGATCTGCCGAGTACTCGCTCCCCTTGAATCTCGCGTAGCTCTCCGGCTTCGTCGGGTCCTCATCCGGCTTCAGCTTGTCCGCTGCGGGAAATGGCGGGTTCTTCAGCTCGATCGTGTGATCATTGTCCCACAAATAGGTTGGGTAAAAATTATGCGCCACCCCCTGGCAGTTGTAGCCAAACCATCGGTCAAACCCATGCTTCAGCGGCTCTCCCGTCGAGCCAGGCCCGCCCAGCCCCCACTTGCCAAATCCACCTGTCGCATATCCCTGCGGCTTCAGCACCTGCGGTATGAGAACCGTCTCCGCCGGGATCGGAAACTGCCCCTCATGCTCCGGTTTGCCCATGTGCGGCAGCCCCTTCGCATTGTCCGCCTGCCGGTTGTCACGGATGAACGCGTGTCCCGGGTGCAGCCCGCTCATCAGCACGCAGCGCGAGGGCGCGCACACCGCATTCCCGGTGTACATCTGTGTAAATTTCATCCCCTCTGCAGCCATGCGGTCGATGTTCGGTGTCCGGATGATCTTCTGCCCATAGCAGCCCAGATCTCCCGGCCCCAGATCATCCGCCAGGATGAAAACAATGTTCGGCTGGCGCGCCTGCACCATCCCGGTCAGGGCCAAAAAAAGGAGAAGCTGCTTCATCATGGTCCATGAGAAACGGCAGCGGGCGCTTTTTCTTTTGCCTCTTTCCGTTTCGGCAGTCCCTCCAGTTTCCAGCTCATCCACATCGTCAGCATCAGCATCACTGCAATGAGCAGCACAATGACATAAAATCCGGGGCGGGTGAGCAATTGCATGGCAGAGATGGCGGCAGACGAAACCAGTCGAAAAAAGCGAGTTTTATCCTGCTCGCTCCGTCTTTCCCATGCCATGAAATTCTCCGCCCTGCTCCTCCTCTTTTTCGCCGCCCTCCACTCGGCGCACGCCCTCCCGGAGGCGGAGATCCAGCGCTACATCGATGAAGCCATCAAAGCCGGCGGCGGCGAAGTCATCATCCCGCCGGGCGTTCATCTCATTGAGCATGGCCTCGTCCTTAAAGACGCCAAAAAACTCCGCATCATCGGTCTCGATGCCGAGGAGACGATACTCAAACTCCCTCCCGTGGCTTACGCACTCGCCACCGGCACCACCGCCGCCGGCGCCACCTCCATCCCCGTCTCCGCACAGCGCGGCTTCAAACCCGGCATGCGTTTGAAAATCGAAGCCGATGGTGAACTCGACAGCTTCACCAAAAAACCAAGGCCCTACCATCTCACCATCGTCAAAGCTGTCGAAAAAAACACCATCCAGCTCGATGCCCCCCTCAAGTTCCCTGTCCCCGCTGCTACCATGATCCGCCATGAGGACGCCCCTAATCTCATCGAAATCCGCGGTGCCAGCGAAGAAGTCCGCATTGAAAAACTCACCCTCGATGGCGGCCGCGCAGACGGCGATCCCCCCATCCGCGGCCACGCCCAGCTCTGCGCCATCTTCGCCTCCGGAATGTACGACTACGAAAAAGGCCCCACCGGCCCCAAGGTGAAAAAGCTCCGCATCGCCCGCTGCTACATTCAAAACTGCCACGGCCGCGGCGTAGCCCTCTATTCCGTTGAGAGCGCCGAGATCGACGGCTGCACCATTCGCGACACCTCCGACGAAGCCATCGACTTTGACCACTTCACCGAAAAGTCCGTCGCCACTCACAATCACATCACCCGCAGCCTCATCGGCGTCGAGTTAAACGATGCATCGAATTGCCTCGTCGCCGGCAATGAATTCCTCACCTGCGGCACCGGCATCAATCTCTGGCGCTGGTGCAAACACCCCGGCCTCAACGAAGGAAATCTCATCGTCAAAAACTCCTTCGACCGCACCCAGGGAAACGCCATCCAGATCGCCACCGGCACCAAAGCCAACACCATCGCCCAAAACGAAATCACCGCCTCCGGCAAAAACGGCATCATCCTCTCCGGCGAAGCCCAAATCGTTAAGGCCAACAAGATCACCGCCAGCGGCATGAAGCCCATCCTCATCCAGGAAGGCAATCACGACATCTCAGAATGAAGTGATGCAGGCACTCCTGGGACCGCGGCACTCCGATGCCGCTCTGGAAACGCTTTCTTTAACATAATAGGCAAGCACCCAGCGCCCCCATCGCTCGCTGCCGCTCCCTCGCAACCTCCCGCAGCCAGCCCGGCTCTCCCTCTCCCCATCGAGGGCATCGTTGCTCTGCACTTCACCTCGGGGAACCGTAGCGAAGCGGAGATAGACCAGTTCTCGAAAAGATTGTCATATTGAACCGGCGAGCGCAGCGGCCCCAGTGGCAAGGCGGGAGCGCCGCCTGCTATTGAAGAATAACAGGCAAGCGACCAACGCAGCCAATGGGGCCGCTCCGCCGCCCGGGCAATGTGACAAGATTTTTGAGAGTTGGTCTAGACTGCCGCAGGCAGCCCGAAGGGCGAACGTAGTGAGTCAAAGGGTTGGGGTGCGGGGACAACAATCCCGCCCCGCCAACTTCTGCAAGACCACTCCACCACCGACCGCGCCCCCTTCATCCTTCATCCTTCATCCTTCATCCTTCATCCTTCATCCTTCATCCTTCATCCTTCATCCTTCATACAGTGCCCTCACCAGCCCCACCGCCCTCTCCCCTGGCAGCGCCCCCACCTCCATCTGGTTCATCGTATAGGCAAAACTGATCCCGTTTTCCGGATCCGCAAACGCCAGGCTCCCGCCCGCTCCCGGGTGCCCAAACGCCAGCCGGCTTGGCCCATAATGCTGCCGTAGCTTCTCGCCACCAGCCTCAGGGTCCTCGTTAATGGGGTCCTGCATCATCCCCGTCGAAAAGGCGATCGGCGTCAGCAGCACCGCATCATTTTCCTGCGTCAGCGTCTGCTCCAGCCTACGCACCACCTTTTCAGGAATCATCTGCACCCCGTTCCACCGCCCCCCTTGCGCGAGCATGGAGTAGAACTTCGCCAGCCCCCGCGCACTTCCCACGCCACCCATGCTGGCGTAGCCGCGCGCCCACGTCTCGCTCTGGTTGAAATCACTCACCGCATTCAGCCCCAGCGGTGAGGTGAAGGTCCGCTGGGTCATCGATCCTCCCGTGTTGAAAGCCTTGATAAACGGCTGATCCCCATTCGAGATGCTGATCTTCCCCGGATACACCGGTGAGACCCTCTCCCACTGCGCGCTCGGCAGCCCGATCCAGAAATCCAGCCCCATCGGGCTTCCAAACACCTCCCGGCAGTATTCCCCCAGAGACTCCGCTTCCGTCAGCCTCCGCACCACTTCATCCATGAGAAAGCCAAACGTCCGCGCATGGTACCCCTGCCGCGTCCCCGGTTCCCACAGCGGCCGCTGACGCTCCAGCGCCTCGATCACCGCATCGTAGTTGTAGATAGGCGCCCGTTCATCCAGCGCGCACAGACCCGCCGTATGGGAGAGCAGGTGGATGAAGGCCACGTTCGCCTTGCCCCCTCCCACAAACTCCGGCCACACCTCCGCCACCGGACATTCCAGCGGTATCCCCGCCTCCTCCAGCGCCAGCAGGCAGCACACCGCCGCTGGCCCCTTCGTCGCAGACCACACCGGCACCAGCGTGTTTTGGTCCCACTCACGCGTGCGCGCACGGTCACAGTGCCCATGCGCCAGGCTCAGCACCTCCTGCCCGTGCTGCCAGATCGAAACCGATGCCCCCATCTCCCAGCGTGTGCGAAAACTTTCCTCAAACCACGCCCTCACGGCCTGGAGATTCGCGGGGCTTGCGGGGGCGCTCATGCGTGGTTGGACTCCAGTTCAGCCCGCAGGCAGTCGAGGTCTCGGTCCTTCTTGGCGTGCTGGCGCAGTTCACCGTCCATCTCAAACGCCCGCTGCAAATACGCCAGCGACTTCTCCAAATGGCCCAGGCAGGCGTGGTAGCACCCCATGTTGTAATAATACACCGGCTTCGCCCTCAGCGTGGCGGGCCCGCGGGAGAGCACATCCACTGCCTCCAGCGTGCGCCCCAGCTCATGCAGGCAGAAAGCCGCATGAATAAATCCGCCCGGCTCCATCGGCTCCTGCGCGCACAGCTTGGTCGCCAGCGCCAGCGCCTCCGCCCACCGGTTTCCCCCCATCAGGCACAGCAGAGTAATCTCGATCACATCCACCCTTCCGTGCATTTCCGCAGGCAGCGGCGACAGCTCCACCCGAGCCTCTTCATAGAGACCCAGTTCCACATAGCCCTGGGCGGCGATGATCCTGCGTTCGGCTTCGGTCATTTTTGGCGCGTTGTCTCATAGAGAACTCAAAGCACGCACCGCAACAAGATTTTTCGCAACAGCAGCGCAAAATCCAAAACCGTCACCTTCACCGTCCGCAAAAAAATTAGCTCCGCCTCCGGCGCATTCGCTTCCTACTTCACTCAGGTCGCCGGGGCGTTCAGCTTCCGCAGTTTCTTCGCCGCCTCAAGGCGCGCCCCGATCGCCCAGCACCCCCAGGTGGCCACGTAGGTGACCGGTGCCACTAAGGCTCCCAGGATGATCCCCCCCACCAGCACCACCGGCGCATGCTCCTTCAGCACGATCCATGCATCCACCATCGAATCCGGCAGATGCGTTGGAAAGGGCGTCGTCGGCACCGTCGTGTAAAACGCCAGAAACCATTTCCCGATCACATATTCCAGCCACGCGATGAACACCAGCGTGAATGGGTTGCTCAGCCAGCACAGCGCAATCGCAATTGGAATGTTCACCCGGAAGATCGCGGAGAGAACCGTCGCCGCCGGCATCTGGATCGGCAGCAGCTGCAGCGTGATGAACATGCCCACCGCCATCCCGCCGGAAAACGTGTGCTGCGTGGGCTTCCACACCCGCTTGTCCAGGAAATGCCGCGCAAACCACCGCATCGCCGGACTCTTCCGCAGCTTCCGCGGATGCTTTAGAAATCGGATGGTCTTAAACACCGAACGGCGGAACCACCCTCGCACATAATCCAGCATGGCTACTGCCCTCCCCCATTGTACACCCAGATCAGCAGCGCACTTCCCAGCGCGATGCGGTACCAGGCAAAGCCGTTGAAGGTATGCCCCTGCACAAATCGAATCAGCCACTTCACCACGATGAAGGCGCTCACCGCTGCCACCACCGTGCCCAGGATCACCATCCCCCAGTCCTCATTCCCCGCCTCTCCGTCCTTGATCGCGGACAGAATCTTGAACGCGCCCGCCGCCATCAGCGTCGGGATCCCCAGCAGAAAGGAAAACTCCGTGGCCGCCGGGCGCGACACACCAAACGCCAGCGCCATCAGGATGCTCGCCCCGGAACGCGAAGTCCCCGGAAACACCGCCGCCAGCAGCTGCGCCAGCGCCACCGCTACCACCACCGTCCACGAGATCTCCTCCACGCCTTTCTTGCCCTTGTGCAGGTACTCCAGCACCAGGATGATGATCCCCCCGATCAATGTGGCCCACGCCACCGGCGGCACTTCCTCTGGCAGCTTGATGTTCAGCTTCTTGATGATCAGCCCCCCAGCCGCCGTGATGAAAAACGCCACAAACAGCTTCCCCAGATAGCTCCGCGTGCTGGGATCCCCCAGCGTCGTCGCCAGATGCTTCAGCCGCTGGGTGAACACCGCCATCACCGCCAGCACCGCCCCGCTCTGGATCACCACATTAAACAGGTCGCTCTTGGCAGAGAGCAGATGCAGGTTCTGCGGAATGAGCAGGTGCCCCGTGGATGAAATGGGGAGGAATTCGGTGACACCTTCGATGATGCCGAGGATAATAGTCTCAAGCCAGGGGGGCATTTGCGGGGAGCGAGTAAAATAGGAAGAAGCAAAACATACAATCAGGTGCCCGGCTCAGTTTGCAAGCCCACTGCGCTTCACTCAATGGATTGATTCTGAAAGTTCGTTGCACCGATTCTCAAAAATACGATACCTGAACCCCTTCGGCATTACGATACATGACCAGCTGGGATCGAGGCCTGAAAATCTGCCTACTCACCTCCTCATCAATGCTTTTCAAGCTGGCCTTTGCACCGTTTTCGACTAGCATGACCTTCCCACCCCGGCATGCCCGCTTGTGCCCCCCAACCACTTACCACCCGTTGCGCCGGTCCTTCCCTGGGCTGGCACCTCGTCCTTTGCGCCTGCGTCGCCCTCCTTTTCTCCTCCCACGCCGCCGCCCAGTCTGGTTCCACCCTGCGCGTTCGTCTGGCGGATGGCTTTGATTTTCCCGTCGGCAAACCCGACGCCGATGGCTACTACAAAGCCCGCGGCTACTGGCCCAACGGCCACCTAGGCGAGGACTGGAACGGCCGCGGCGGAGGCGACAGCGACCTCGGCGCCCCCATCTATGCCATGGGCCGCGGCGTGGTCATCTTTTCCCAGAACATCGGCGTCGGCTGGGGGAACTGCATCCTCGTCCGCCATATCTTCCGCGAGGCCGACGGCAAAATCGCCATGGTGGACTCCCTCTACGGCCACCTCCACGAGCGCAAGGTCAAGCTCCATGACCTTGTCGAAAAAGGCCAGCTCGTCGGCACCATGGGCGGAAACAACGGCATGTACGCCGTTCATTTGCACTTCGAGGTCCGCAAAAACCTCCACATCGGCATGAATCGCTCCCAGTTCGCCCGGGACTCGTCCAACTACTACAGCCCCACCGCCTTCATCAACGCCCGCCGCGTCCTCAACTCCAGCACCCAGAAATACGACGTTCCGGTGAACAACTTCGCCCCCTACGGGCGCGCTCTCGCAGACACTGGCAGCGATGGCTCCACCACCGCCAATGTGGACGTCCCCGCCTTCAAGGGCGGCGCCACCGCCTCCAAGGACGAATCCAAGCAGGACGATGACTTCTGGTCCCGCCTGAAAGCCAAAATGCGGTCCGGTCAGGCCACCAGTGCCTCCACCGACAAGCCCTGAGCCTCCCCTCTCTGGAACGAAATCCGGTCAGGATCAGAGCCCCTCAGGTCCATTCAGGTTGCCCCCCACAGCCTCAGTCATCCGTGTTAATCCGTGGTTCCCCCACTCTGAAATAAAATCCACCAGAGTGATGACCACGAAACAGACCGTATAGGAAAATCTTCTCTGCGGTCTTCTAATCTCTCGCGTTGTAAATCCTCCCTCCCATCCCCTCTCCCATCCCCTCTCCCATCACAATTCCCGCCTCATATTAGGCCTTGATTCATCACCATCCGTGGTGGCATCTTTGCTGCTCACAGGTCAGCCTCCTCCCGGCCATGCATATTCCGCCCCGTCCCCACCCCGTCCGATCCGTTTACGGCGGAAGCCTCGTGCCTGTTCTCATCGTTGTCGGGGCCCTCGTGCTCAGCACCGCCATCTTCTTCCTCTTCACCAAAAAGAAAATGCAGGAGCGGCAGCAGACCGCCGCAGCCACCGCGGAAGACTCGTCCTCCTCCAAGTCTGCAACCGCCAAACCTTCCCCGGACTCCTCCAAGCAGTCTGCAACTCCAGCCTCCCCTTCCACCCCGCCAAAGGCCGCTCCCCCTGCCCCGCCCAAGCCTCCGCCTCCCGCCTTTGCCTTTGCCCGTCCGCTTGATCTCGGCAGGCAGCTCGCTCGCAGCCTCGCCACCGGAGACTTTGCCACCGCCGGCAAGCTCGCCGCCGCTTCCGATGAAGCTCAGTCGGAAGACGCCACCGCTCTCTTCCAGAAGCTCGCCGGCATGGGCTACAAACCTGCGGCGGAGGATCAGGTCGAACTTCTCGGCCTCGTCGAAAGCCGCACCCGCATCGCCATTCCTTTCGTCATGCCCGGCTCTCAGGAAACCGTTCGCATCCAGCTCGATCTGGAGCGCGACGATAAAATGGGATGGAAAGTCGCCAAGGCCACCCTGCCCAAATCCATGAGCAGTGTCATCGCTTCCGCGGGTTCCCCCGCCCCCATGACCGCTTCCACCGCCACTCCTGGCGCTCCGCCCACCCCCACCGCACCTGCCAGGGCCACAGTCCCCGCCAAGCCGCTCTTCTCCGTGGAAGACGGCACCGATGCCCTGTCCTACGCCAGCGACTTCGTCCGCCACCTCCTCAAGCATGACTTCAAGACCGCACGCGAATACGTGGACGACAAAAAAGTCCCTGTCGAACGCCTCGTCGGCCTCTGCATCGTCTTTGAAGAAGGCCAGTATTCCCTCAACCCCGCCAAGCCCCTCATCATCACCATCGCCAACCCCGAAGTCTCCTGGGTCATCGCCCAGGTCCAGTCGGAGTCCCTCCAGCAGAACACGGAGTTTGGCCTCGAACTCAAGCGCACGGACATTGCCAAACCCTGGCAGATCGTCGGCCTCAATCTCTCAGACATCCTCGGCTCCTTCGCCAAGAGCGCCGCCAAAACCGGCGTCCCCTACACTCCCATCGTGAAGAATCCAAAGGGCGGCGAATCCCTCGCCCTCTACTTCGAATACGACAGCGCAGACCTCCATCCCCGTGCTTTGAAACAGCTCGAAGTCATCGCCGCCGTGATGAAGGCGGACCCCTCCAAAAAACTCCGCATCGCCGGCCACACCGACGAAAAGGGCCGCGAGGACTACAACATCCAGCTCTCCCGCGGACGTGCCGAAGCCGTCAAAAAACAGCTCGCCGCCCTCGGCGTCCCCGCCGCTCAGGTGGAGACCACCGGCCTCGGCAAAGCCCAGCCCCTCAGCCCCAACAAAAAATCCGACGGCACCGACGACCCCGAAGGCCGCAGCCACAACCGCCGCGCCGAGATCTATCTGGATTTCTGAGGCCTCCCGCTTGAGTCCCCCTTTGACGTAGCGCAACGCATACCCCAGGGCTGGTAGGGCACCGCTGCGTCGGGGCCGAAGTTTCGGGTCTGTGACGTCGCGGGCGCCCAAAAAGGTTCGCCGTCCTTGAAACGCGGAAAGGCAGGTCGATGCGGCATCGGTCCCCTGTCTCCTCCAACGCGCACGAATCCCCCAACTCCCTGATTCTTCCACTCATCTTGCTTCGTTGTCGCGTCCGCCTAGTCTGACGCACGCATGAAGAAAAAAGCCCCTCCCGCCCCGTCTCCACCGCCCGAAAAGGCATCATCGTGGCTGGGCACAGCGGTCATCGGCGGCCTTACCGCAGGCGTGGTGGCTCTCGTGGCCTGGGCTTTGTGGCCGCAGAAAAGATACACCCAGCTTCCCGTCCCAGCTCCAGCGCCAGCACCTGTAGTCTCCCTCGCCAAAGTCGAGCCCTACATCATGCCCGATGAGAAGGCCACCTTCGCCCAATACGCCGGCTCCCAAAGCTGCCGGGAATGCCACGCCGACCAGTTCGCCAAGTGGCAGGGCTCCCACCATGGCCTCGCCGAGCGCAAGCCCGACCCCAAGCTCGACGACCCCGCCTTCGTCCCCACCCGCACCTTCACCCACGGCACCCAGACCACCGAGACCAGCAAAAGCGGCGCCGACTACATCCTCACCGCCCTCGGCTTCGACAACAAAGTCGCCCCCTACCGCGTCGAGCGCGTCATCGGCCACGATCCCCTCCGCCAGTTCCTCGTCAGCGGCGGCAGTGGCACTGGCCGCCTCCAGGCCATGGAAGCCTGCCTCGATCCCAAAAAGAACGAATGGTTCAATGTCTATGGCAACGAAGACCGCAAGCCCGGCGAATGGGGCCACTGGACCGGCCGCGGCATGGTGTGGAATCAGATGTGCGCCACCTGCCACAACACCCGCCTCCGCAAAAACTACGAGGCCACCACCGACTCCTACCGCACCACCATGGCCGAGATGTCCGTGAGCTGCGAGTCCTGCCACGGCCCCATGAGAGCCCACAACGAATGGCAGCACGCCAATCCCGGCAAAAAAGCAGACCCCACCCTCACCAAATGGACCCGCGACCAGCACATCGAAAACTGCGCCGGCTGCCACGCCCTTCGCGGTGAAGTCACCGGCGACTTCGTACCCGGCCAGTCCTTCTGGGACCACTACCGCCTCACCATCACCGACCAGAGCGATACCTTCTACCCCGACGGCCAGATTCGCGGAGAGGACTACGAGTACAGCTCCTTCCTGAGCAGCCGCATGCACAATGCCGGCGTCCGCTGCATGGACTGCCACGACATGCACAGCATGAAGACCGTCCTCCCTGGCAATCAGCTCTGCATGCGCTGCCACACCCCCGGCGGCTTCCCCAATGCCCCCGCCATCGCGCCAGAGGCCCACAGCTTCCACCAGACCGCCAGCACCGGAAACCAATGCGTGAACTGCCACATGCCCCAGACCGTGTACATGCAGCGCCACCCCCGCCACGACCACGGCTTCACCATTCCCGATCCGCTGCTTACCAAACAGTTCGGCATCCCGAACGCCTGCAACAAATGCCACACCGACAAAGATACGGACTGGTCTCTCGCAGCCACCCAGAAATGGTGGGGCCCCAAAATGGACCGCAAGACCCGCACCCGTGCCACCCTCATCGCCAAAGCCCGCCAGGGCGACTCCGAAGCCCGCTTCGGTCTCGTTGAGCTTCTCGGCAGCGATGAAATCCCCCACTGGAAAGCCACCGCCACCCTCCTTCTCGACCAGTGGATCGACCAGCCCACCGTCCAGCAAGCCGTCACCGCCCAGCTTCAGCACCCCCACCCCCTCGTGCGTGAAAGCGCCATCCGCACCCTAGAGCCCATGCTGCAAAGCGGCTCCGTTCAGTCCGCCATCGAGCCACTCCTCAAAGACCCCGCACGCAGCGTCCGCGTCTCCGCCGCCTGGGCCTTGCGCGACTCCCTCCATCTCGACTCCGCCGCTGGCAAAGACCTGCTGCACATGCTCAATCTCAACGCTGACCAGCCCAGCGGCCAGATGCAGCTCGCCCAGTTCGACTTCGCCCGCCGCGACGTCCCCTCCGCCATTCAGCACATGGAAACCGCCATCCGCTGGGACCCCAACTCCCCGCCCTTCCATCACGATCTAGCGATGATGTACAGCACCACAGGCCAGACCCAGCTCGCCATCGCCAAGCTGCGGGACACCATCAAGCTCGCCCCCAAGCACGCCCAGTATCACTACGAGCTCGGCCTCGCCCTCAGCGAGACCGGAGACATGCCCGCCGTCATCCAGTCCCTCCAGGAAGCCACCCGCCTCGATCCCACCCTCTCCCGCGCCTGGTACAATCTCGGCCTCGCCAAAAAAGCCCAGGGCGATATCCCCGGTGCCCTCGACTCCCTCCAGCGCGGCGAACTCGCCAACCCCCGCGACCCCGCAATCCCCTACGCCCGCGCCACCATCCTCGCCCAGCAAAACCGCAAACAGGAAGCCCTCGCCGCCCTCGACCGCGCCCTCACCATCTCCCCCGGCTACGGAGAAGCCCTCCAACTCCGCGCCGCCTTGATGCAGCGCTAAGGTAAAGTCCGCCTATTGCAGCACAATCAGCCCAGCCGCAGAGGCCATCAGTGACTGGCGATGATCAAACGTACAAAACTCCGTGGCTCCAAGCTCACGCGCCAGCGCCACATGCAGCATGTCTAGTGAACGGCAGAGCGTGCTGACACTGTGTAAAGCAGAAAGGGACTCCGCTGTGGCGAAAACATCGGACCAAACGACCCTTGCTCGCTCATGCACGTTTCCGTCAAGATCCGCTTTCAGTTGAGCGATCAGTGTCTCACATTCTGAGAGAGTGATTTCGCCACGTCCTGCTTTCTGCCGCAATGCGGACCGCATCTCCAGCTCATGCAAGGGTGTGATAGGCGGACGATTGCCACTGGCATTGACATGAGCCACAGCTTCCGCTGCACGAGGTTCGGGCAGATAAAGCTTGAGCAGAACACCGGTATCAAAATAGCGCATCAGAAACGCTCCGCTCTCAATTCATCCATGATTGCCTGGGAATCCGACATCACACGATTGCCAAACATAGCCTGCTGCCGGGCCAAAAAATCAGGTTTGCCCGGCGCTGCCGCATGCATATCAGCGGCCCCCTGCGCCAGACTTTTCCTGCTTTTGAGAAACAAAAGGTAGTCGTAGGCCTCCTGAACCAGCGCCTCCGGCGCGATCTTGATCTCATGAATGATGGCTTCCCGGGTGCTCACAGCAGCAAGATATGGCATCGCTGGCTGCATGGCAAGCTCGCATGATCCCCCACTCCCTCACCCATCCGCCTTCTTCCACTCCTCCCCCTCTTCATCATCATCGTCCCCGCCAAACCCATCATCATACTCCTCATCGCTCTTCCCCGCTTCCAGTCCCGCGATCGAATTGATGTCCTCATCGCTGAGTTCCTCGATGTCGTCATCCTCCTCGTCGCCCTCTTCCTCCGCGGCTTCAGCCGCCTGCTGCGCCTCCAGCCCCTTCTTCTCGATCTGCGCCAGCGTCTCGCTCACATCCTCCACGGAGTCCCACACCTTCTTCGCCACAAAAATCGGCGCGCTCTGCTGCACCGCCATCGCGATGCTGTCGCTCGGCCGCGCATCCAGCTCGATCACCTTGCGCGTCGTCTGCAGTTCGTTCTCCGCGGAGATGATCAGCCGCGCATGAAACACGCTGCCATTGATATTGTTGATCACCACCCGCTCCACCTTCGCGCCAAACGCCAGCAGCAGATGCCCCACCAGGTCATGCGTCAGAGGGCGTTCCTTTGACACGCCTCTCATGAACATGGAGATCGCCGTGCCCACCGACTCGTCGATGTAGATCACGAAGACCTTCGTTTCATTGCCCAGAAAAACGGCAAAGCTCCCCTCCAGCGGCAGCACCGCCCGCACCTGCACTTCGATGACATCCTTGTTCATTAACTCCAATTAAAAACCCCGCCCCGCCCCATGGCAACACGCACCGTGTTTTTTTCTATGCACCATTAGCGCTCTTCGGGACCTCCGTCACCCCGCTCCCCAGCCCCATCGCCAGATAGCGCTGCGAAATTTCCACATACTTGAGCGCCAGTTTCCCATTCGCCTCCTGCTCCTCCGCAGACAGCGCCCTCACCACCCGTGCCGGCGATCCCACCACCAGCGATCCCTCTGGGATCACCGAATTCTTCGTCACCAGCGCTCCAGCAGCGATCGTGCTTCGCGCGCCGATTTGAGCCCCGTCCAGAATGATCGCCCCCATCCCCACCAGCACCTCGTCTCCCACCGTGCACGCATGCACCACCGCACGATGCCCCACCGTCACCCGCTCCCCCAGTACACAGGCGTGGTCATCGCTCACATGCAGCACGCTCCCATCCTGCACATTGCTCTGCGCTCCCACCACGATCCGGTTGATGTCCCCCCGCAGCACCGCCCCATACCACACGCTCGACTGCGCCCCCATTTCCACTGCTCCCAGCACCACGGCCCCCGGCGCGATGAATACCCCCTCGCTCACAGCAGGTTCCGACTCAGACAGCAAGAATTTCTTTAATGGATACATGGCGGAACGAAAAGATTTTATGATTGAGAAACCGGCCCGGACACGCCATAAAAAGCGCCGTGCCTCGCCCATCTTGGAACGGACTCACCTTCAATCCAACAACGAATCTCAGCCACGCTCATGAACAAAGCCCAACTCATCGACTCTGTGCAGGAAATTCTGGGTGGCGACACTTCCAAACGCGCCGCTGCAGAGGCCCTCGACGCCGTGCTTAAAGCCATTACCAAGGGCGTGAAAAAAGGCCCCGTCCAGCTCATCGGCTTCGGCACCTTCAAGCCCGTCGAGCGCGCCGCCCGCATGGGCCGCAATCCCCGCAAGCCCGAAATCGAAGTCGAGATCAAGGCCTCCAAAACCGTCCGCTTCGTCGCCTCCTCCGCTCTCAAAGACTCTCTTTGATCCAGGTCACCCGCCTCCGTCTCCAGCCAGTTTAAAATTCTCAGTTTTCAGCTCTCAGTTTGCAATTCAGAGCGCCCACTGATTGAGAAAGTATTCTCTGCGGTCTTCTAATCTCTGCGTTGTTAAATCAGTGTCTCTCTAATCCTTCAGCTCCTGCTCCATCCTCTCGCTCAGCCACTGCTTGATCATGCTCTGGTAGTTCAGGTACCGCCGCCTCGCCACCCTCTTGATGCGGCTCAGCATCCGCGGATCAAACCTCAGCGTGATCGTCGTGCTCTCCCTCACATCCGCACGGTGGATCGACGCCAGCATCAGCCTCGCCTCCAGCTGATGCGTCGCCCAGAATTTCGCTTCCGCCTCCTCAGATTCAAATAGAGGCACGTCCTTCCACGCTTTCACGGGCTTCAAATCAGCAGGTGCGGTATCCATGATCGTAGTGGGTCAAAGTCAAAGTTCCTCCGCCTTCTTGCGCTCAAAAAACTCATGCTCTCCCGGCGTCATCAGCCGCGCAAAGATCACCCGGTAGCGCTTCCCGTCCGTCCAGAACACACTGAACACCGGCTTGCCCTGCAGCGACTTCCCCAGGTTGTAATACCTCGCCTCGCTGTCCTCCGGCTGTCCGTCTGGCAGCAGCTTGATCGAAAACGGATCCTCAAACGACTCCTCAATATCCTTCGGGGGAAGTAGGGAGAGGTCAAAGGCGGCGCCGATCCAGTCAAAGTCCATGCACGTGTTATAACGGGTTATTTGCGGTATTCGATCAGTTCTATCTCATAACCCTCTGGCGCGTCAATAAACGCAAACACCCCGCTCGAGCTCGGTGTCGGCCCGTCAGACAGCGGATATCCCAGCGCTGCGGAATGTTTCGCAAACTCCTCGATGCTCTCCACCTCAAACGCCAGATGCGTCAGATCACTGCAAAAAGTCACCGGCCCGCTCGCTGGAAAACTGCAGATCTCGATCAGTTCTTCACTGTTCGGCGTCTGCAGAAACACCAGCTCCGAACCCCGCGGAGACTTGTGCCGCCTCACTTCCTTCAGCCCCAGCACCTGGGTGTAGAAGTGGATCGTTTTTTCGAGATCGTTCACCCGGTACCGGGTGTGAAGAAGTTTTTTGACCATGGTTGCCTCCCTATGCCACAGGCTGCACAGCGTGGCAACTGATCGTCCCTGTAGATCAAAATAGGGGAAAGCTTGAAGTGTCTCTCGCCGTCCCGTAAAAACTACCAATGATCTCCATCAATCTCACCGGCAAAGTCGCCCTCATCACCGGCGCATCCCAAGGCATCGGCGCTCAAGTCGCCCGCACCTTTCACCGCGCAGGCGCCACCGTCGTCATCAATCACCTCGGCACACCCGGCACCACCGTGGACGCCCAGGCCCTCGCCGACGAGCTCAATCTTCTCCGCACAGACAGCGCCAGCGTCTTCCCCGCAGACGTCGCCAATCCCGCCCAGGTCCAGTCCATGATGGGAGAAATCCAGGCCCGTCACGGCGGACTCGACTTCCTCATCAACAACGCCGCCATCATCAAGGACCGCACCATCGCCAAGATGGGCCTCGATGAATGGGACGCCGTCATCGATGTCAATCTCTCCGGCGTCTTCTACTGCTGCAAGTACGCCCTCGAAATCATGCGCGATCACGGCGCCATCGTCAGCTTCGGCAGCATCGCCGCCATCCAGGGCTTCTTCGGCCAGGCCAACTACGCCGCCGCCAAATCCGGTGTGCAGGCCATGATGCGCGTCCTCAGCCGCGAAGCCGCCCGCCGCCAGATCCGCGCCAACGCCATCGCCCCCGGCGTCATCGACACCTCCATGGCCGCCACAATCCCCGAAAACGTCCGCGCCGAGATGATCAAAAACGTCCCCCTCGCCCGCTTCGGCACCACCGAAGAAGTCGCCAACGTCGTCCTCTTCCTCTGCTCCCCCCTCTCAAGCTACATCACCGGCCAGACCATCGAAATCAACGGCGGCTGGCGCGGCTAAGTAAAGACTCCATGGCAGCCAAAACAGTTCTCCCTCTCCCCGCCCTTGGCCCACGACAACAACGAAGATTCCTCTTCGGGGAACCGGAGCGCAGCGGAGATAGACGAAGTCAAAGGGTTGGCGTGAGGGGCCACCAAACATCCCGTTGCTCTCCCTTCCGCCATCAACCCACCTCGAGTTTTAGGTCCTCCGCAGTTCCAATCATACCACAAGACAAAGCAGTTCTCCCTCTCCCCGCCCCTGGCCCACGACAACAACAAAGATTCCTCTTCGGGGAACCGGAGCGCAGCGGAGATAGACGAAGTCAAAGGGTTGGGGTGAGGGGGGCCACCAAACATCCCGTTGCTCTCCCTTCCACCATCAACCCGCCTCGAGTTTTAGGTCTTCCACGGTGCCAATCATCCCCCAAGACAAAACAGTTCTCCCTCTCCACGCCCCTGGCCCACGACAACAACGAAGATTCCTCTTCGGGGAACCGGAGCGCAGCGGAGATAGACGAAGTCAAAGGGTTGGCGTGAGGGGCCACCAAACATCCCGTTGCTTTCCGTTCCACCATCAACCCGCCTCGCGTTTAGGTCCTCCGCGGTGCCAATCATACCACAAGATATTGAAAACAGGTCCGCTCTCTTGTCGCCTCAAACTCTCCGCCCTGCTCCAGCCCCAAAGGGGCGTAGGATTCAGCCCAGGGCGCAGCGAGGAACGAGCAAGCCCTGGGTCACTCCACGCAAAATCCGGAGAAGCAAACCCAGCACTCCGCCACACCCACCGGCTTCCAGCAGCGTCTGCACCGCGTCCCGCAACACCTCTGAACCGCAGGCATCCATCGCCCTCATTGAACGATTCGCCCCATCCCCCGCGCCGCCTCCAATATCAAAACTCATCTCTGCGGTCTTCTAATCTCTTGCGGTGTTAAATCAGTCCCTCCTTAGCCACCTCCTGCCTGTAAAACATGCGCGCCCCCGCCATCCTCTCAACCGCTGACGAAGCCATCGCCGCCATCCCCAGCGGCTCCACCGTCGCCATCAGCGGCTTCGTCGGCTCCGGTCATCCAGAAATGCTCACGCTCGCTCTCGAGCGCCGCTTCCTCCAGACCGGCACCCCCACCGATCTCACCCTCTACTACTGCGCCGGCCAAGGCGACCGTATCGAGCGCGGCATGGGCCGCATCGCCCATCGCGGCCTCCTCAAACGCATCGTCGGCGGCCACTGGAATCTCGCGCCAAAGCTCGGCGCCCTCGCCCTCGCCAACGAAGTCGAAGCCTACAATCTCCCCCAGGGCGTCCTCTCCGTCCTCACCCGCGAGATCGCAGCCAAGCGCCCCGGCCTCTTCACAAAAATCGGCCTCAATACTTTCATCGATCCCATCCACGGCGGCGGCATGCTCAACGCCCGCACCACCGAACCCCTCGTCGAGCGCATCACCCTCGATGGAGAAACATGGCTGCGCTACAAATACATGCCCATCCACGTCGCCCTCATCCGCGCCACCTATGCCGACCCCCGCGGCAATCTCAGCATGGAAGGCGAAGGCATCATCAGCGAAGTCCTTCCCATGGCCCAGGCCGCCAAAAACCACGGCGGCATCGTCATCGCCCAGGTCGAATCCATTGTCGATCAGCTCCCCGATCCCAAGTCCGTTCGCGTCCCCGGCATCCTCGTTGACTACATCGTCACCTCCGGCGGCCAGTATCACGATCAAACCTTTGGCGAAGTCTTCCTCGAAGACTTCGTCGTCACCAGCGACGGCTCCTTCACCCTTCCCCCCATGGCCGAGTGCGACCGCAAACGCATCGGCGCCCGCGCCCTGCAGGAAGTCCGCAGCGGCGACATCGTCAATCTCGGCATCGGCCTCCCCGAAGCCGTCGCCATGGTCGCCGCCGAAACCGGCCGCCTCAGCGAATTCACCCTCACCGTCGAAAGCGGCCCCACCGGTGGCGTCCCCGCCTCCGGCCTCAGCTTCGGCTGCAGCCACTTCCCCGAGGCCATCATCGACCAGCCCGCGCAGTTCGACTTCTACGACGGCGGCGGCCTCGATATCGGCGTTCTCGGTGCCGTCGAAATCGATGCCGAAGGCAGCGTCAACGTCGCTAGTTTCGCCGGCCGCTTCGCCGGCGTCGGCGGCTTCGTCAACATCGCCCAGTGCGCCCGCCGCCTCGTCTTCTGCTGCACCTTCCAGGCCAAGGGAAACCCCAAGTTCGTCAACAAAATCCAGCACGTCTGCTTCCACGGCCCCTCCGCCATCGCCCGCGGCCAGCAGGTCCTCTACGTCACCGACCGCGCCGTCTTCGAACTCACCCCCCACGGCCTCCGCCTCATCGAAATCACCCCCGGCCTCGACCTCCAAACCGACATCCTCGCCCACATGCAGTTCACTCCTCTAGTCGACCTGCACCAATGACGGCTTCACCGACTTCGTAAAATAATGCATGCCACCACGCCAGGTCGTAGGATGGGTGTGGCGACAGCCCGCCCGTCTATCAGCGCACGGCACACACCATTTCGTACGAGCCCCCCTCGTATCACGACAGCTTGGCAAATCGGCGCTCGTACTGTGATCATTCATTTCACCCACACACCAACTTCCGCTGATGGCGTAGCCATCCAAGCCTGTAGCGAGGGGTTGAGCGAAGCGACACCCCTCGTTCACCCATCGACTACCTCAAACGCACTCGCATCGCGTAGCGATGCCAGCACTCACGTTCCATCGCTCCCCCATTTCCAAAAATTCGTTTTTTTGAACTTCTTTCCCCTCTTTCGGCCATGACCATCCGGTCATTCACATCGCCCCACATCCCCCCCCGCTTCGCGCCCAAACAACTTTAAACTTACAACTTTAAACCTGTAACTCACCTTCCCCATGCCCCCCATCTACCTCATCGACGCCCGCCGCACCCCCATCGGCCGTTTCGGCGGCGGCCTCAAAGACCTCTCCCCAGCGGACCTCGGCCATGCATTAGGAAATACCATGCTTCCACAAGAACTGCGATCCCACATCCAGCAGGTCATCCTCGGCCAGGTCCTCCAGGCCGGCTCCGGCATGAACGTCGCCCGCCAGATCAGCCTCAAGCTCGGCATTCCCCAGGAAGTCCCCGCCTACACCGTCAACATGGCCTGCGGCTCCTCCCTCAAAGCCGTCGCCCTCGCCGCCGACTCCATCCGCTCCGGCGAAAGCGATCTCGTCCTCGCCGGCGGCGTCGAGTCCATGAGCCGCGCCCCCCACTACGCCACCGACCTCCGCTTCGGCAAAAAGCTCGGCGACTCCTCCCTCCAGGACGCCATGTTCGTCGACGGCCTCACCGATCCCCTCCTCAAAATCGGCATGGGCGAAACCGCCGAACGCATCGCCGACAAGCACGCCATCACCCGCGCAGAACAGGACGCCTTCGCCGCCCTCAGCCAAAGCCGCGTCGCCGCCAACCGCACCGCCTTCGCCCGCGAAATCATCCCCGTCGGCGATGTCACCGCCGACGAGCACCCACGCGCCGACACCACCGTCGAATCCCTCGCCAAGCTCAAACCCGCCTTCCGCAAAGACGGCACCGTCACCCCCGGCAACGCCTCCGGCATCAATGACGGCGCAGCCTTCGCCCTCCTCGCCAGCGCAGACGCCGTATCACGCCACAGCCTCAAACCCCGCGCCCGCATCATCGCCACCGCCGCCGTCGGCTGCGATCCCGCCCTCATGGGCCTCGGCCCCGTCGGCGCCATCAAAAAACTCTGCACCCTCACCGGCTGGAACCTCCACGAAATCGACGCCATCGAAATCAACGAAGCCTTCGCCGTTCAGGCCCTCGGCTGCGCCAAAGAACTCAATCTCGACACCACCAAGCTCAACCCCCGCGGCGGCGCCATCGCCCTCGGCCACCCCATCGGCGCCAGCGGCGCCCGCGTCCTCGTCACCCTCCTCCACCACCTCGAAGACAATCACCTCCGCCGCGGCATCGCCTCCCTCTGCATCGGCGGCGGCATGGGCATCGCCATGGCCATCGAACTAACCAGCTAACAAACCACCCCACAATCCCGCCAATCTTCCTCCTCGTCTTACTCCGACTCCTCCTCCCTGCCTTTCCCTGCAATCCACGGCTGAGGTGGAAAAACCATGCAGCAAACCTGCATCCCCATCTCAGCCTCTCCGTTTTCTAAATCCCCGGCATGAATGGCACTCGGTTAAGACAGGGATCGTACGCGTTACCTCCTGGTTTTAGACCAGTTCTCGAAAAGATTGTCATATTGAACCGGCGAGCGCAGCGGCCCCAGTGGCAAGGCGGGAGCGCCGTCTGCTATTTGAAAATAACAGGCAAGCTACCAACGCAGCCAGTGGGGCCGCTCCGCCGTCCGGGCAATGTGACAAGATTTTTGAAGTGGGTCTAAGCACCAAAGGTGCGGCCTATCGCAGCCCAGGGCAAAGCGAGCCTCGGCGAGCGCCGCCCTGGGTCAGTGCACCACCAGCATGGGCAGCAAACCCAGCGATTTCATCTCACCTCGCGCCCACCAGCAGCGTCCTCAACGCCCCTCCGCTGCAACTTGCGTCAACTGGCTGCCAAAATCCACGATGAATACCTTTAACCGAGTGCCATTCATGCCTTGCAAGTTTTTCATTGAGAAGGAATAGAAACGCCATGATAAACTACCGTTACACACGTCATCAGGTGCCGAGAGTCGCGCTTCCAGATGCCCGGGATTTTACTCGTTTATTCCTCTTCAAAAATGTATCGCGACTTACTGCCACATATCAAATCAAGCTTCTTGCGTATAATGCTTCAGAAGAGGGTAAAAAGTTGGTCATTCGAGTTCCGAAGTCGTGTGAAATTCAGTTGCCGCTGAAGCGTTTGATCAAAGATACTGGGCGAACCATAATCGTGGAGAAAATTTAATGGGGCTTTATCTCTGTATTTTGGATGCTGATGACGAGGAGATTGATGGTCTCGAGCTTGGGTCATACGCAGATTATGGATCTTTGATTAAACAGGTCGTCCATAAGCTTGAAGGTGGCACGGCAGGGATGCGTTTCCCTGTGTTTGTTTTGCATTCGGACTGTGATGGATCCTGGACTCGCGAGGATTGCGCCGCGTTGGAAACGGAGCTTTGCAGCATTATAGAGGAGTTTAAGAAACTTGAGGCGGTTCCGTTCAACTCTGATTGGCAGTTCAAGATCGCAAGACAAGTTGGACACTGCCCGCGGAATCTCCATCAGTCCTTCATTGATGTTGATGGCGAATTGTTGTTAGACCGGTTGCTTGAACTAGCACGCAAGGCTCAACGCGAGAACGCGCCTATCGTTTTTCAATAGTCGCAAATAGAAGACCCCAGACATTTAGTTTGCTCCTCCATCACATGGAAGACCACCACCTCCGCCGCGGCATCGCCTCCCTCTGCATCGGCGGCGGCATGGGCATCGCCATGGCCATCGAACGCGACGTCCCCTGAGAACATTCCCACCCAAATGGAAGAAAAAAATAAGACGCCATGCCACAGCCACAACTGAGTGCAAACAAGTGCCAGCACACCATCATCAAACCAATTACAATCAGTTGAACATCCCAATTCAACGAAGCTCTTCCCGTTAAAAGGCCAGCATCTTTTATTATGAAATTTCTTTTTGCTGTCAGTTATTTCTTATTGGTAACTGGAGCCACGGCTAGCGAACCTGCAAAGGTCTTTGAACACCAACTCGAAGCTGTGTTTGCCCATTCGCCGGTAGTTGTGGAAGGTTGGATCAAGCGTACGGACGGTGAGAGAGACCTCACCGAGGTTCGTTGGTCAACACAAGACAAGATTTCGGTGCAAAAGCTCCGTGATTTTATAGCAAAAATGAAACTAACTAACTATGTAATTCCATCGCAAGGCGGTGCTAGTTCTGCAATGTATTTGAGGTTTTCATCTGCCACCGGGGTGGGAAAAGGCGAAAACTATGTTTACGTGGGATTTTCGTGGGTCGCAACTAAGCCTGTGTCAGCCTCACATGATCCTGGGGAAGGTTACTTCGATGAGCTCTCCCGCTTGGTCTTTGCATTGTACGCGCAAGATGCCAAAATTAAGGTCATTCAATAAAATTGAAAAATAGTGCCGTGCATGAATGGCACTCGTCCCCCTTTTGCACCATCTCGAAAACAACAACCTCCGCCGCGGCATCGCCTCCCTCTGCATCGGCGGCGGCATGGGCATCGCCATGGCCATCGAACTAACCAGCTAACAAACCACCGTCCCATCCCGCCAACCTTTCTCCGCCTCCTCCTCTCCACGCTAATCCGTGCCATCCGTTCTGAATGTGTCAGGCCTCCTTTTTCTAACAAATCCCGTGATATGAAAATGAACCCATTTTTTCGAATTGCCGCCTTGCAACTTCTTATCCCGTGGATGTCGCCAAATCTCTCGGCTCAATCTTTTAATAATCAGGTCCCTCCACACCAACACACCATAACACTCAAGCGATGGACTCTTGCGATGAAAGAGGGAGACTCGCCCCTGCTTGTAGATGTGGAATATGATGGCAAGCTCATTCAAAAAGACCCGATCACAACTTACTTCGGTCTTAATAGCCTAAAGTTCGAAGTCGGAAGTATCGTCAAAATAATCCTTCCTCCGGGACAAATGCCCGCTGACAATCTCTTCCACGACAGACTTTTATTAAATCATGCAATTGATGATGGTGCGATCCTTGAGTTTTACCAAGGTGACAAAAAGCTAAATTATCACACACTGCTATTTAGTGGCCTTCGAATGGGTCCTGAGTCAAAAGAAAAAGGCTGGGGAGGAGGCTGGAACACGGATACCGCCACGTATGTGCTGGATGGAAAGAAGTACTTTGACGGTCCTAGTACTGCAGTTGAACTGAAGAAGCTTGCATTGGAAGACCTCGTTATCATTGTCCTTTTTCCCACAGGCGATGAGAGACTTAACATCAGTTTTCACAATACTGACAAATCAGAAATAGATCGCTGCGTTCAATCCTTGAAAGAGAAAAAAGTGAAGTTTTACTCGGTGGGAGGAGGGGGCTACGATGCTTGGCCCGTGTCAATTTCGCTCCTTCCGAAATGAACCCACGAGCCCCAACCGCTCTAAATAATCGGCATCTTTTTTGAAACGATGCGGGATCACTGCAAAAATAAATCAGTGGCTCTTTCCTCCGCATGCACAGCACACCCTCCACCCCTGAATCGTTTCATCGAATTCTCGGCCATACTTCTCCTAACGTCGATCGCCTCCATGATAGCCTCAGCGCTCTGCATTGACGCCGTCGACCACTTTCCAACCCACCAAGACCAAGACAGCTTAACCAATGGGCAGTCGGTGTTGGTTTAGGTCGCTTTCTGCAGCGTTGTCGTATTCGGAGTTTGCGCCGCAATCATCTGGTTCTACGGCCTCGCCTGGTTTTGGAAAAACATGCCACATCATTCCTTTTCAAAAAATGCAGCACTGTTGTTCCTCCTTGTCGGCTTCTCCTGGCTCGCAGGCCTTGTGATCTACTTTCGTGAACGCAAGCGGAGCAATACAGAATTGCAAGTCGGCATATAGACCAGTTCTCGAAAAGATTGTCATTTTGACCGGCGAGCGCAGCGGCCCCAGTGGCAAGGCGGGAGCGCCGCCTGCTATTTGAAAATAACAGGCAAGCGACCAACGCAGCCAATGGGGCCGCTCCGCCGCCCGGGCAA
>NZ_JBGANA010000010.1:0-288805 GCF_044222565.1 Prosthecobacter sp. | reverse complement strand
CTGGAAAAGCAGATCGCCGACGACACGCAGAAGATCCGTGATCAGTACGATCCGGCCACGCTGTCCTTCGAAACCTTCAAGCTCACGCCGGTAAAGAAGAACATCCAGGTGACTGCGACGGGGATTTTGTGGTTGGCGAAGGCTTAGCCCCTTCTTCGCCATGGTCTTTTTAATACAAATCTGGCGTGACTTTTGGCTCAGTCGCCGTCTGCGACGGGCTCTTGAAAGGCATGCCGCTCGACTATTCAGTCCCGTGGAAAGAAACGTCGTCTCTGAGGCACTGGCGGGCAGTACATTTCCACTATTGGAACACCGAACCGCCGAGTCGCTCCGAGTCAAACTCGCCATCCTGGTTTTATCTGAAGGAAAAACGGATCGCTTTCAAGCGATGTTGGATTTAGCGAAGCGTGATTGGCGCGATGTGTTAGTCTCGGCAGGAATGGCCAGGGTGGACTGGATCGATGTGCTCCGACGCAAAGGAGTTGTGATTTAACTCGCGATGCGAAAGGGCCACGAACTGCCAACCGACACTGACGTGGGCAGGATCAATACACATCCCGGCGATACCTCTTCGCTTCCTTCATCGCGTGCACATAGGCAGTGGCTTCCTCGGGAGTTTTGCCGCCCTCCTGTTCCACAATGGTATGCAGAGCTTTGTCCACATCGCTGGCCATGCGGGCGGCATCGCCACAGACGTAGAAGATGGCGCCTTGTTCGAGCCATGCCCATAACTCGGCGCTGTTTTCCAGCATCTTGTGCTGCACGTAGATTTTCTCCGCCTGATCGCGGCTCCAGGCGGTGCTGAACTTGGTCAGAGTGCCGTCAGCCAGGTACGCCTCAAACTCCTCCTTGTAGAAGAAACATGACTTGGAGCTGACTTCGCCAAAGAAAAGCCAGGCCTTGCCTTTGGCGCTCGTTGCTTTGCGTTCTTCGAGGAAAGCTCGGAAGGGGGCGATGCCGGTGCCGGGGCCGCACATGATGATGGGTGTCTCCTCCTGCGGTTCGGGCAGGCGGAAACCTTTGCCATGATTCACGAAGCAGGGAATGAGTGTCTCGTTCGGCGTCACACGCTCAGCCAGGAAGGTGGAGCAGACGCCGCCGCGTGCGCGGTTGTGGCTGGTGTAGCGCACCGTGGCCACGGTGAGATGCACCTCGTCCGGATGCGCCTTCTGGCTGCTGCTGATGGAGTAGAGACGGATGTTCAGCTTCTTCTGCGTAAGCATGAACTCCTCCGGCGTGAATTTCGCCAGCGGGTTTTCGAGCAGTAGATCGACCACGAAGCGGCCCCAGAGGTACTCCTTGAGAGCGTCCTTTTTTTCTGGAACGCTCAGGTCAGCCAGCAGTGTATCACCTTCGGTCTTTTCGATGATGGCTTTGATGAGCTTATTGTCGATCTCGGTGATGAGTGCGCCCTCGATCAATGCCTGCCGGATCGGCACATCGGCGGCGGTTTTCGGATGCTTGACGATTTCTGCACCGGTGAAGCCGAGAGCGGCGAGCGTGTCCTCCACCAACGCGGGATCGTTGGTGGGCTGCACGGCCAGAGAGTCACCAGGCGTGTACTCCAAGCCCGAACCTGCCAGATCAATCTCGTAATGTGCCGTGTGCTTGGGCGCATCCGGCCCGGAAAGATTGTACATTCGCTTCACCTTTGCGATGCAGGGGTTCTTGACGTTGTAAACGGGTTTTCCGGCTTCAGGAGTGCTCATGGCATGAGCCTAAAAGGCTGGCTCGAGATTGTCAAACCACCCGCTCTTCAGGCAGGGAGAATCAACAGCGCCCTGGCGCCGGACGTTTCCACGCGGTTCACCAGCTCCACACTACCACCGTGCAATTGCGCAACTTCTTTCACAAAGCAAAGCCCCAGCCCCGTGCTCTTCTTACCGCTGTCCGGTCGTGGCAAGGAGTAGAAGCGTTCGAAGACGCGCTCATGTGCGTATTCCGGCAGGCCTGGCCCTGAGTCTTCGACTTCGCATACGATGTGTGCATCGCAGTGGAAGCCACGTACAGAGATCACACTGCCGGCTGGAGCGAAATCGATCGCGTTTTGCAGCAAGTTTCCGATGGCAAGTTCCAGCAGCCAGGGATCGCCCTTCACCACAAGACCACTGTTCATCTCGCGCTCCAGCCGTACTTCCCTGGCCAGTGCGATCAACGCCAGATGGTCCCATGCGCGGTCCAGCACGGCGCCCAGATCCACGGTCTCGTTCGTTTCCAGTTTCTTCTGCTTTTCGAGGGACGCTAGGTGCAGCAGGCGTTCCAGGAGATCGCGCAAGCGCCCTGCCTCGGCGCGGATGTTTTGCAGAAAGCGGGCCCGCTTCGGCTCTGGAACGTCGCCTTGCAAAATCTCAGTGGCACCGAGGATGGCGGCCACTGGACTCTTCAGTTCATGGGTAAGGCTTTGTACATAGTTCTCGACGTACTCCCGGCCTTCCAGAGCATCGCGCATGTCCTCCAGCGCCTTGGCGAGTGTCTTCATCTGATGTCCGGGCATGTGCGGCGGGGTGGAGCGCTCGCCTCGGCTCACGGCGAGCGCATGCTGGGTCAGCACCTCCAGCGGACGCGTAGCCCAGCGCGCCGCGAGGTAGATGCCCAGCAGCATGAGCACCACCGTGGTGACGATGGACCACTTCAGCCAGCGTTCCGTTTCCCACACAAAGGCCAGCACACCACGCTGAGGCTTGGCCACGCTGATCATGCCAATGGTCCTGCCATGTTGCCGGATGGGAGCACCGACATACATCACGATGGAGAGTGGATCGCGGTCGCTGCTGCGGGATGACCGCGCACCGTACTGCCCCATAAGAGTCAGATTCACGTCCCGATGTCTTGATATCGTGCCGGGGGTCTCAATGCCCGCAGAGTCAAACAGCACGTGGCCCTGCGCATCGGTGACATAGACCTGCATGTCCACCCTGGTTTTGCTTAGATTGTAGATCTGGGCATTGAGCTCGCGTTGCTGGGCGGCGCGCACGGCTTTCTGGACGAGCTCCGGTTTGAGCACTCCATCCTCCGCATCTGCCGCGATGACTTCGGCAAGAATGTTTGCCACATCCACCATCGGCTCTTCCACGGCCTCAAAGTACTGCCGCTCCACCCGGTGAATAAGCTGGGTGAAGAGCACAAACAACCCCAGCGTGGCCACCACGGCAAATCCCAGGAGAAAGCGCGCGGTGAGGCTCATGCGTCAGGCCAGGTTTCGAGCAGTGAGTAGCCCATGCCGCGATGTGTGACGATGGGGTCCAGCCCCTCACGCACGCCGCGCATGCGCGCGCGCAGGGTTTTGACATGAGTGTCCACCGTGCGTTCCATCGAGGCATCCGGCTCCTCGGAGGCATGGTCCATGAGCTGTTCCCGGCTGAACACTCGACCTGGATGCGCCGCGAAGGCCTTGAGCATGCGAAACTCATACCGCGAAAGGTTTAGCGCCGTGCCAAAGTAGATGGCCTGGCAGCGTGTTTCATCGATGACCAGGGGAACCGAGGCATCGGCTGCTTGGACGGGCAAAGGCACCGCAGAAACCCGGCGGAGAATGGCACGCACGCGCGCCACGAGTTCACGCGGACTGAAGGGCTTCACGACGTAGTCGTCTCCGCCGATCTCCAAACCCACCACGCGGTCCACTTCGCTGGAACGCGCGGTGAGAAAGAGGATCGGCAGTGACTGTGTCTTGCGGATGGCCTTGCATACCTCGAAGCCTGTCATGTCAGGCAGGCCGACATCGAGGATGATGAGACTGATGTCCTGCGACTTCATCTGCTCCAACGCGGCGGCACCGGTGGCAGCGGTCGAGACAGCGAAGCCGTCGGCCTCGAGCGCATAGACGACGTTTTCGCAGATGGATGGCTCGTCTTCGACAATGAGTATTTTGGCAGGCATTTTCGGCTGGGGGTGATTGTTGAACGTTCCGACTTCCGCTGACAAGACGCTTGTGAGGAATATCCACACGCCTCGGAAGCTATGGTTTTCAGGCCCGGCCGGCAGAGACAACGCTGTGGAGAACGGCGCAAAACTCATCTTCATCCGCGAAGTAGAAAGAATTCCCCTTCCCGTCCAGCAGGACGTTGCGTGCATAGAGGAAAAGTACCACCATCAGAATCGAGGCGGCCAGCAGAAGTAGAGGTCGGTTTGCTTTCATCGGCGCCCATCTTCAAAAGGGGCGTGAAACCTTGATGAAGCCGAGATGAAATGATGGTGAAAAAAGCGTTCCACAAAAATCACACCCGAAGCAAAGGAAGGGGCCGGGCAGCAGCGTTTGTTTTCACCTCATCCGTCATGCCACGACTCATTCTGCCTCTCCTCCTTTGCAGCGGGCTTTTAAATGCCGCCGAAGTTCCGCCTGCGTTGCGCGAACACCCGCTTCCGGAAGCTGCTGCTCTCAAGGATGCCCAGGGCCGTGACAATGGCGTACGGTTTGTCGATCTGAACGGAGATGGCCATGAGGACATCGTCCTCTCCAATGCGCGTGAGTACGGCGTGTTTCTCTTTGTTCCCAAGGAGCGGGCCAAAAAAAACCTGCAATGGAACGAAGGCTGGTCGCAGGTGATGCGCGAAGGGAAGGCGGGAGACGCAAACAGCCTGCCGCTGATCGTTCGGGCTGATGGCAGCGACAATGGCGTCACTTTCCACGACAGCGCGATGTGGGTGGCGTCCACGAAGCAGCAGGTGCCGTTCACAGAACTGCTGAAAGTCCCTGGGCCTGCACCGAAGTCCCCGCAGGAGTCGCTCAAGGCGCTGCATGTAAAGCCGGGTTTCGAGGCGATGCTGGCAGCCGCCGAGCCACTGGTGCAGGATCCTGTGTTCATCGACTGGGATGCGAAAGGCCGCATGTGGGTGGTGGAGATGGGCGACTATCCCTTTGCTCCTGGCGAGAAAACGAAGGACGGCAGCGTGGGACAGGACAAGGTTTCTGACCTTCAGACGGGCCGTGTAAAAATTCTCGAAGACACGAATGGCGACGGTGTGTACGACAAAGCCACGCTCTTCCTCGACGGCCTCAAGCACCCCACCGGGCTTGCACCATGGAAGGGCGGAGTCTTCATCGCAAACATCCCGGACATCTTCTATGCCGAGGACACGGATGGCGATGGCAGGTGCGACAAACGTGAGACGTGGTTCACCGGCTTTACGGCAGGCAATCCGCAGCATCTGGTGAACGGTTTCTGCTGGGGGCTGGATGGCTGGTTCTACGGCGCCAATGGCGACAGCGGTGGCGACATCACCTGCGTGAAGACCGGCAAAAAGATAGCGCTGGGCACGAATGACTTTCGTTTTGATCCACGCACAGGTGAGTTCGCGCTCGAAGGCGGGCGCAGCCAGTATGGCAAATGGCGCGATGATTTTGGCAACTGGTTTGGCAACAACAACAGCACCATCGGCTGGCACTACTGGCTGCCATTCCGCTATCTGGAGCGTCATCCCAATGTGGTGGTGAAATCCGTGCGTGGGGACATGAATGATGAGAAGCGCATTTTCCCCGCCAGCCCGCCGGTGCGACGTTTTAACCAAGGCAGCGCGATCAACACGCTCACCTCCGGCTGCTCGCCCATGCCGTTCAGGGACACCTCGTTCGGCGCGGATGGCGAAAAGGTGATGTTCATCTGCGAACCGGCCAACAATCTGGTGCACCGCGAGGTGCTGAACTACGAAGGCGCCTCGATCACGAGCAGACGCCATCCAGACGATGTGGGGAGTGAATTCATCGCAAGTGAGGACAACTGGTTCCGCCCCAGCATGGCACGCACCGGTCCTGATGGCGCGCTGTATGTCGTGGACATGTACCGGCTGGTGCTGGAACACCCCGAATGGATTCCGGCTGAGATCGCGCGCGGCTTGGAGCTGCGGGGCGGAGAGGATCGCGGACGCATCTATCGCATCAGTAAATCCGGACCGCTTAAAGGCGTGACAGCCATCGACAATCCCATTGCAGCGATGGCGTCTTTGAATGGATGGATGAGAGATACGGCGCAGCGGCTGCTGATTGAAAAGGATGACAAAGCTGCGGCGCCAGAGCTGAAGAAACTGCTCAGCGCAACGCCTGCGGTACGGGTGCAGGCAGCATACACCCTCGTGCAGCTCGGAGGCATGACTCCTGACGAAGCCGTCGCACTGATCAAGCCACTGATGCCGCAGATCCGAGCGAGCGCTTTGACGGCCACCGGAACGCAGCAGGATGAAGTGTTTGGCGATTTGGAGAAACCATTGCTGAAACAAACACCCCAGAAGACTTCCGCGATGGCGGCCATGCCGGCGATCACGAACAACAATCCGGACCGGCAGAAGGTCGTGACCCGATACGTGCAGGAGACGGCCAGCCTCAGTGGCGATTTGAAGCGTGGTGCCGTCGTGTTTCAGAAGATCTGCATGGTGTGCCACAAGGTGCGCGAGCTGGGTATCGAGGTAGGCCCTGACCTGACCACCGTGGCCACCAAGCCGCGCGAACAACTCATCGAAGCCATCTTTGATCCGAACCGTGCCGTGGAGCAGCGAAACGCGGCCACGCAGGTGACAAAAAAAGACCAGACTTTGCTCACCGGACAGCTCACCGCCGAAACGCCGGGGAGCATCACGGTCCGTCTGCCCGGGGGCGCGGACATCGTGGTTCTGCGTACAGATATTCAAGCCATGAAAACGCTGACGACATCGATCATGCCCGAAGGCCTGGAAAGTGTGCTCAGCGCGCAGGATGTGGCCGATGTGCTGACCTTCATCGGCGGCAAATAGGCCGTGACATTCCTGCACGCGGTTTGGTAACAACATTCACGCAGCTGGAAACCGTGCTGCCGCAGGAAAAGCTTCACATCACCCGCTGATGATGCCTGGTCACCTCACTTCACGTCACGCCACAGCCAGCGAAGGGCGTCGGGCAGGTGGGGAGCCATGCCCTTGCTGCCGTGGAAGCACTTCGTCCAGTCAATGCGGAAGTCGTAGTCCTTGTATTTGAGCGCAGCGGCCATCTGCTTGTTCGCTATGGGCCAGTTGCCAAATTTGTTGTCCAGATCGTTTTCACCATCGAGCAAGTAGACACGGATGGGCTTGCGCTCACCTGCGCGGATGATGGAGGGGTACACGTCCCCGCCTCGCAAATCAACGAAGGAGCCCACCCAAGAGAGCACTTTGCGAAATTTGTCCGGCTTCTCCCACGCCACGGTGAAGGAGCAGATGCCACCGGATGAACCGCCCCCAATGGCCCAGGCCTCGGGCTGCGGGCGGAACTTGGTCTGATACCGCTTCCCGACCTCCGGGAGAATCTCCTCAAGCAGGAACCGCGCATAGGCATCTCCGAGCGAGTCATACTCAAAGCCGCGGTTCGCCGGCTTGTCACCGGGCTTTTGCTTCTTCATGCGGCCCGGATCAACAAAGACGCCCACGGTGCGAGGCATCTCCTTTTTGTGAATGAGGTTGTCGAAAACGACGGAGACACGCATGGACCCATTGGGATCCACATGCCGAGAGCCATCCTGCCAGACCATGAGGCAGGTCTCTTCTCCAGGCTGAAATCCTGCGGGCAGATACACGGTGACGTCACGCACGGTGTCGGGAAAGACTTCGCTCGTGCTCCACTCGAATTTTTCCAGCCTGCCCTGCGGCACGTCCTTCTGCGGCAGGCTTTCGGCGGTGTATTCAAAGTGCTCGACATGCACGGTGCCTGCGAGGTGGGGCATGCCCTCAGACTCGACGCGATAGCCGATCTCGGAAAAATTAGGCAATTCTGTCACCAGCACCTGCAGGCCATCATCTGTCAGCGCCGTCATTTCACCAATGAGTGTGCCGTCCTGCTGCACGACGCGCGCCGGCTTGGGATCAATGATGGCCCAGGCCACGGTGGTTGCCTCGATCTTCGCCGCAGCCCTGCCCTGGGTCAGATTCTGCCGGCCAAAAAGCTTCATCACCTGATCATGCAGCGCTTTCTGCGCCTCGGGCTGCGAGGCCTTTGCCAGTTCGGCCGCGATCTGCCGTGGCGTGATGTGCGCCTCCACAGCCCGCTTTACCTGGGCGGAGCTGAAACTGGCGGCAACAAAGAACAACGATAGAAGAACGACACGCATGAGTGCGCCTTCTAACGGCTGCATGCGCCGTGGAATATCGCTGATTTGCCTGAGCGCCGTTTGTTTTACAGCGCCGCAGTGAACGGAGTCTTGCCAGTGGGCATCCCTGCGGTGCGCAGACGAGCCTCAATGCCTTCCATCATCGTGCGGACATGGCGCCATTTGGTGCGGTCGCGCATGAGTTCCATGCTTTTTTCATACGAGCCCCAGTGGATGACTTCGATGTCCACATGACGCACGCCCCAGTCGTCCATCTGATTGCGGCTGGGTTTGTAGAGATCAATCGTGCCGGTGCCGACGAGTGCGCTGCCATAGTCGTCCACCACATAGGTCACTCCAGGCTGCCCGGCGATGCGGAACTGGGTGCCCACGGGAAAACGGGACCAGTCAGCTGCAGCGCTGCGGATGCTGCCAAACTTCAAATTGGTGCCTATCGCGTTCTTCACACCATAGACGATGTGGTCGCTTTCGTTGTGGGTGTAGGCGGTCGTGCGCACCCGCATCTGAGAATTGCGATGCAGATTTGACGCCACCATCAGCGGTGGCTTGGGCTCGTTGAAGACAAAGGTGTATCGTTTGATCGCACTGGGGCGGAAGGGAATGTTCGAAGCCAGGGCTTTGCGCACTTCGTATTTCACGCCTGTTTGCAGAGGGGCGGAATCTTTATGCAGCTTTTCCTTCCAGTAGGTGAGCAGCGGCTGTTTGGGCAGAGCGCAGGCTGAAAGAGTGGCCATTAAGGCACCACACAGACCAGAGGTGATCAAACGTGAGTTGTACATGGCTGGTTATTTTTGTAATTACGAGAAAGATACTGTAAATTTCATATATCTTCAATATAAAAAGCATATTTTATATACTTTTAAAGTTCAGTATGGCTTAATTACCGTAATTACTAAACAATGGACTCTACAGTCCTCCCGCTCTGCCGACGGTTGAGTCTACTCGCCCTGCCCTTCCCAGAGCTTCCGCCAGTGATCGAGGCGTTCTTTGATGCGGGCCTCCAGGCCGTTCGCCGTCGGATCGTAGTATTGTTTTCCGCCTTCCAGACATCGCTGCGGGACAAATCCACCCTCGTAGTTGTGCGGGTACAGGTAGCCCTCTCCGTGGCCGAATTCTTTGGCTGCTTTCTTGTGGTGCGCGTCCCTGAGGTGCTTTGGCACGGGCAGAGTGCGGCCGTTTTTCACGTCATCCAAAGCGGCATCGATGGCTGTGTAGGAGCGGTTGCTCTTCGGCGCAGTGGCATTGTAGATCGTGGCATGTGCCAGGATGATGCGCGCCTCCGGCATGCCGATAAACTCCACCGCCTGCTGCGCGGCCACGGCCACGCGCAGCGCATTGCTGTCCGCCATGCCGATGTCCTCGCTGGCGGCAATGACGATGCGCCGTGCAATAAAACGGATGTCCTCCCCTGCGTAGAGCATCTTGGCCAGCCAGTAGAGCGCAGCGTCCGGGTCCGAGGCGCGCATGCTTTTGATGAAGGCGCTGATGGTGTCGTAGTGCGCGTCTCCATCCCCATCGTAAACAACGGTCTTTTGCTGCACGGATTCCTCTGCGGCGGCGAGAGTGATGACGATGTCGCCCGCGGCATCCGGCACGGTGGAGAGCACGGCAAGCTCCAGTGCATTCAGGCAGCGTCGTGCATCTCCATCCGCCACCGTGGCCAGATGCAGGCGAGCATCCGGCTCGATTCGCGCATTCATCGCTCCCAGGCCGCGCTCGGCATCGCTCAGCGCACGGTCCATGAGTGCCTCCAGATCTGCGATGCCCAGCGGCTCCAAGGTGAAAACCTGCGAGCGGCTGACCAGCGGACTGTTTACATAAAAGAAAGGATTGTGCGTGGTGGCGCCGATGAAACGCAGAGTGCCGCGTTCCAGATGCGGCAGCAGCACATCCTGCTGCGCCTTGTTGAAACGGTGGATCTCATCCACAAAGAGGATGGTCGTTTTATTGTAGAGCCGCAGATGGTGGCCGGCGTTCTCGGCTTCCTTGCGGATGTCCGCCACGCTGCTCTCCACCCCGCTGAGCGTGACGAAGCGCGACTTCGTCTCCTGCGAGATGATGTGCGCCAGCGTGGTCTTGCCCACGCCGGGCGGGCCGTAGAGAATGATGGAGGAAAAGCGGTCCGCCTGCACGGCACGGCGCAGCAGTTTCCCTTCCGCCAAAATATGCTGCTGCCCGGCGTACTCGGCCAGAGTGCGCGGGCGCATGCGGGAGGCCAGCGGCGCCCCGGCATGGTGCACCGCCGCAGCCGCACGTGGCGACTCCGGGGGAGGGGCGGCAAAAAAATCTTCACTCATGACACTTCTGGCAGGGAGCGATGCATGACCCGGAATCGCTCTCTCGGCAAATCGCAGTTTGCACCTGCGGTCGTTTGATGTTCGATAACGCCCCTCCCCGAATGAAAGTCTCCAAAAAAGCCGAATACGCCCTCCGCGCCCTTGTGGCAATGGGGCGTGAGCGCGAGGGCACGAACTTTTCCATCCAGGATCTGGCCAGCAGGGAGCACATACCTCTGAAGTTTCTGGAGCAGATCCTCCTGGCTTTGAAAAATGGCGGCCTGCTGCGCAGCAAGCGCGGCGTGGGCGGCGGCTACCAGCTGGTAGCCCACCCGGCGCGCATCACGCTGGGAGAGGTGGTGACGCTGTTTGACGGTCCGTTTGATCCCGTCCCCGGGGCGGAAAAGGATGCACTGGGTCAGGTCTTCAACGGACTGCGGGAACAGGTGACGCAATGGTTTGCAGAGCACACCGTCGCGCAGATCATCGAGAAGGAGCGGAGCCGGGAGACGGTGTCGTTTGATATTTGAGGCGTCGAGCATGCTTCGGAACGGGGCTCTGTGCCACGGCAGGATGATGGTCCGGGTCATCTCACTCTCTCCAGCCGAAGTCAGGAGGCCCCGTCGTTATGAGCATCACTTCCCAAACAGCCACTTCGCGAGCATCAGCGTCCACACGATATTGAAGGCCTGCCCGCCGATGAAGGCCAGGGCCGGTTTGCCTCCGCCCATCTTGAACAGTTCTCCGAGGCGAGTCTCCAGACCGATGCATACGAAGGCTGCCGCGAACCACACGTCCCGGAAGTTTTTGATAGGGTCCTTCGCCGCCTTCAGGGCGTCGGCAGGGATAAAGTAGGAGAAGGCGATGGAGGCAATGACAAAGCCGATGACGAATTTGGGGAAGCGCTCCCAGATGACAGCGGCGGAAACTTTTTGACCTGAGGCTGCGCCGCCGCGCATGGTCCACCAGATGGAGAGGATGAAAGCGGCGACGCCGATGAGCACATTCTGCGACATCTTCACGATTGAGCCCGTCGTCACTGCTGCCTCGCCAACTGATTTTGTGGCCGCAGTCACAGACGCTGTGGTGTCCAGAGTTCCGCCGAGCCATGCACCGGCCACAGCATCAGAGAGGCCCAGGGCCTGGCAGACCCACGGCATGAAGATGATCATGGGCAGCGCGCAGACGAGCACCAGAGAGGTGACGTAGGAGAGCTTCTTTTTGTCTCCCTGAATGGCCCCGCAGGCGGCGATGGCGGCGGAGACGCCGCAGATGGAGACGGCGGTGGAAAGCATGACGCCGAACTCGTCGTCCACCTTCAGCCGGCGCGTCAAAAAGAAGCAGACATACCACACCACGGGGATCACCAGCGCGGCCTGCACCATTCCTGGGACGCCCGCTTTCATGATCTCCGGAAGTGCAATGGTGGCGCCGTGAATGACGATGCCCACCTTGATGAAAAACTCCGCACGGGCAGCGCCGCGCAGCCAGCCGGGCATGGGCAGCAGGTGGCTCCAGACCAGGCCCAGTGCCAGCGCGAAGACGACGTATTCCAGCCCCCAGGCCTTGATGCTGGAAATGGCCGCTATTTGCTGGGAGCCCCAGGCCAGGGCCAGCACCACCGCAGCGCCAAACAACACGCGCGGCCCGAAGAACAGGGCGGCAAACACCGCCAGCGTGCCCATCATCACCCAGATGGAGGGATTCCACCCGGCTGCCAGAGCCCCCAGTATGGGCAGTCCTGCCAGCACCGCCAGCCAGTCCTCGTTGTTCCACCAGTGGTTTGGAGGCGTGATGTCTGGAGAGGAGGCTGTAGGAGAAGTGGCGTCGGGCATGATGGTAAAAAAAATCGCGGCGGGAAAAGCCGCCGCGATTCAAACGCCCGATCTGAGACTGTTTTTACTGCCAGTTCCCGAAGGCGTAAGGATTGTTGGGATTCACCGCGGGCTGCTGGTTGTAGCCGCTGCCGGAATAGTAACTGGACTGCTGGCCATAGCCGTAATTTGGCTGCTGGCCGTAGCCGTAGCCGGACTGCTGCGGATAGCCCTGGCTGTAAGGCTGGTTGTAACTGCCCTGGTTGCAATAGGGCTGGTTGTAGCCCTGCTGCGAATAGCCACGCTGGCCATTGTTCATCATGCTGCCAGCCAATGCACCAAGGATGCCCCCAATGGCGGCGCCTTCGAGGCCCCGGTGGCGCTGGTTCCCAATGATGCCTCCGGCACCGGCGCCGATCAGCGCGCCCGCGACTGTGCTGCCGCCGCCCCCGCCGTAGCCGCCGCCATAACCACCTCCATAGCCGTACCCGCCGCCGTAGGGGTAGGGTCCTGCGCAGGAGGTAAGTGAGAATGCCAGCAGCAGCGTACCCAAGGAGAGCGTGCGAACGAGAGAAGTCTTCATGAGATGGTGGAGTGAATCTTTGTCCTGCACTCTGACGCTGCCCTTGCTGAAGTATTCGATTATATTTTTCACACCGTTTCGGGAGCCGGGAGGCCAAGGCGGAAAAGGCATTCTTCGATCTCCGTGCCACGGGCATTGGCATAGCCGCAGCTTCTCCCTACAAGGACAAATCCGCACTGGATCAGCACTCGGATGGAGGCGGCATTGTCCGCGGCGGCACGTGCGTAGATGGGCCGCGCAGGCTGATGGTGGCGGAGGAATTCCACGAGAGCACGGGTGGCGAGTCCCCGTCCCCAGCATTCCCTGCCCAGCCAGTAGGTCACTTCGGGCTTCCCGTCTTCCACATAGCTCATCACATGCCCGGCGGTAGCGCCGTCGTGTGCAATGGCGCGGACCACGATGTCGGGATCCGAGAGAATTCTCTTCCAGTGCGCCATGAACGCCGCATGGTCGGCAGGGTCTTTTGCAGTGAAAGCAGCCATGTGCACCGCCTCTTTATCCTGCTGATGCCGGAAAAACACAGGCAGGTCATCAGCTGTTACTTGGCGCAGGAGCACTGCGGTGCCTTCCGCAGGTGGCACAAACTGGGGAGCCGGCTGCGAGTGGCTGGTCATGACGGCCACGTGAGCCAAAAGGAGCGTGCTGTCAATTTCCCTTCCGCCCTTCCCCGCAGTTGCAAAAAGCTCCTGCCTGCGCTGGGATGCGTGGCAACAACCATGAAGCTCCTCCCTGCCCTCCTGCTCTCCACTTTCGCCGTCCTCTCGCCGCTGGCGGCGGCTGATTCCTATGACATCGTCGTGTATGGCGGCTCCTCGGGCGGCATCACGGCGGCAATACAAGCGGCCCGCATGGGAAAAACGGCGGTGCTCATTGAACCCACAAAATTTCTCGGCGGCCTGACTACTGGAGGTCTCGGCGCCACGGACATCGGCAACAAGAAAGCCATCGGCGGCATGTCGCGGGAGTTTTATGCCAATGTCTTCAAGTACTACAACGACTCCGCCAAGTGGCAGCACCAGACGCGGGAGGATTACTTTGCAAAAAAGCAGCACGGCAACACCGGCACTGAGGACACGATGTGGACCTTCGAGCCGCATGTGGCCACGGAGATCTATGACTCAATGCTCGCGGCGGTGAAGGACAAGGTCACCGTGGTGTTCAGCGAGCGCCTGGATCTGAAAAAGGGCGTGGTCAAAGACGGCACCCGGATCACAAAGATCCTCATGGAGAGCGGCCGCACCTTTGAGGGCAAGATGTTCATAGACGCCACCTATGAAGGCGACCTGATGGCCAAGGCGGGCGTGAGCTACGCCGTGGGCCGCGAGGCCAATGCCATGTATGGCGAGACCATCAACGGCATTCAGAAGGTCAAGACCATCCACCATCAGTTCATCAAGAACGTGGACCCTTACGTGAAGCCTGGCGATCCGAAGAGCGGCGTGCTGCCGGGCATTGATCCGGGCGACATCGGCGAAGACGAAACCGGCGACCGCAAGCTGCAGGCCTACAACTTCCGCATGTGCACCACCGATGTGCCGGAAAACCGCCGCGACTGGGAAAAGCCCGCCGATTATGACGAGAAGTGGTTTGAGCTGGCGCTGCGCAATGTGGAAGCCGGTGACGAGCGCATCTCCTGGGCGCCCACCTGGATGCCGAACCGCAAGACGGACACAAACAACAACTTCGCCATCAGCAGTGACTTCATCGGCCAGAATTTTGAATATCCCGATGCCGACTACGAGACTCGCGCGAAGATCTGGAAGGCGCATGAGGACTGGCAGAAGGGCCTGATGTGGACCTACGCGCACCATCCCCGCGTGCCGGAGAAAATCCGCGCCGCCTACCAGAAGCTGGGCCTGGCCAAGGATGAATTCAAAGACAACGGCAACTGGCCGCGCCAGCTCTACGTCCGCGAAGCCCGCCGCATGGTCGGCGGATATGTCATGAGCGAGAAAAACTGCAAGCGCCGCGAAATCGTGGAGGACAGCGTGGGCATGGGCGCCTACAACATGGACTCGCACAATGTGCAGCGCTACATCACCAAGGAGGGTTTTGTGCGCAATGAGGGGGACATCCAGATCGGCACCCGCCCCTACCCAATCAGCTACCGCAGCATCACACCGAAAGCGGAAGAGTGCACCAACCTCCTGGTGCCGGTGTGCCTGAGCGCCAGCCACATCGCCTACGGCAGCATCCGCATGGAGCCCGTCTTCATGGTGATGGGCCAGAGTTCGGCGACGGCGGCGGTCATAGCCATCGACTCCGGCAAGACCTTGCAGCAGATCGATTACGCCAAGCTCAAAGAAAAGATGCTGGCCGATGGCCAGGTGCTGGACTTCGAATCTCCTCCCGTGCCGGAGAACGTTTCACTGACCAAGGAAAAGCTCGGCGGCATCATCGTGGATGACAGCGAAGCCGAGCTGACGGGTTTCACCTCCGAAGGTCATACCACCCCCGGCTACGTGGGCCAGGGCTACCGCCATGATGGCGACGCCGCCAAAGGCGAGCAAAAGGCACGTTTTATTCCTGATCTTCCCGCTGCTGGAAAATACCGCGTTGCCATCACCTACACCGCACTGGCCAACCGAGCGGACAAGGTGCCCGTGATCATTCATCACGCCGGCGGCGAGGACACGGTCATTGTGAACCAGAAGAAAAAGGCGCCTGAAAAGGACGTGCTGCTGCCGCTGGGCACCTATTCTTTTGAAAAAGGAAAAGCCGGCTGGGTGGAGATCCGCAATGAAGGCACCCATGGCCATGTGATCATTGATGCGGCTCAGTGGGTGACGGAGAAGTGAGCCTGCCACTGGAACCGAATCGACCATGAGCCGGAATCACTTCCGGCCATGCTCTAAAAACTCATGGGAATCTGCGAAGCTTCCACCGCAAGCGCGGGAGGAATGACGCGGCGGAAGTCATCCAGTGACACGGGCTTGGTGAGGAAGGCATTCATGCCGCAGTCGCGGCACTCTTCCTTGACGCCCGTGAGCGCATGACCGGTCATGGCAATGATGGCCGGCTGATGCTTGAGCTGGAAGTTTCCGCGGATGCGCCGGGTGGCCTCCACCCCGCCCATCACAGGCATCTGCAGATCCATGAAGATGATGTCATAGCCGCCCTGGGCGACCATGCTCACGGCTTCCTCCCCGTTGTTGGCAATGTCCATGCGCACGTACCCCAGGCGCTGCAGCAGCATGCTGGCGATCTTCTGATTCAAAGGCTGGTCTTCCACCAGCAGAATGTGCGCCGGGTTCTGGCTCGCAAAATTGTCCGCCTCTGCCTTGGCAGCCTTGGCGATCGCGCGGTTGGTGGCCTGAGAGACCTCAATATCGTGGCCGCCCGCGGCAGCACGCGCTCCAGCATGATTGGAAATAGGCGGCGGAGGCGGCGTCTCCAAAACGGAAGGCGACTCAAACGTGGCGGCGATCTGCTGCCCCATGGGCACGACCTGTGGCTGCGGCTGGTAGTAGGAAGGCTGCGCTGAAACCTGCGGCATCATCATGGGCTGTTGCACCGGCGGAGGCATCATCTGCTGCGGCACCATCTGTGGCACCATCATCGGATGCTGCTGATTCACGGGCGTCGTTATGGGGCGGAGATTCGGCGCAGGGGATGCCATCTGAGCCGGAGTATTGGCAGACCAGGCTGGAGGCGCGGCCTGCGCAACGACGGGGGAAAGAATGACCCGGCGCGGCATGCGGTAGAGCTCTGCCATGGTGCGCAGGAGTTCCCGGCGCTTGATCGGCTTGGACAGCCGCGTATGCCGGCTGCCGGCAGGCGGACTGAAGCGCTCACGATCCAGCTTGGCGCTGGTGATGGACATGATCGTGATGATCGCGGTGCCGCGCATGGCGGCGGCGTTCAGCAGGACCACGGCCTCCTCATGACGGATACCCGTCACATCAAGGATGAACAGCCCGGCCTCTTCAATCACATCATCGAGTTCGGAGAGAGAACGGGTGCGCAGCAGCCTCACCGTCATGCCCCACTGCATGAGCGACTGGTTCAGCACCTGCTGCGTGGTGGGATGGGCGCTGTAAACGGCCACCGGCCGTCCCTTGACCACATCCATCCAGGACAGCTCTTCATCGCGTGATTCATCATCGGGGGCGACGACCAGCGGCAGCTCAAAGAAGAAGTCAGACCCCTTCCCTTCCTCGCTCACCACACTGATCTCCCCCTGCATCATTTTGATGAGCTTTTTCGAGATGGCCAGTCCCAGGCCTGTGCCGCCGTATTTGCGCGTCGTTGAGGTGTCCGCCTGGTTGAAGGCCTGGAAGAGCTGGCCAATTTTTTCCGGGGGAATGCCGATGCCGGTGTCACGCACGGAGAAATGCAGCAGGGTTTTGTCCCCCTGCGGAGTCTGCCGTGAAACCTGGCGCACCAGGATCAGGATTTCGCCCTTCTCGGTAAACTTGATGGCGTTGCCAACCAGGTTCACCAGGATTTGTTTGATGCGCTGGAAATCTCCAAGCACCTTGCGCGGCAGCGCCGAGTCAATGTGCACATTGAGCTCTATGTTTTTCTCCGCCGCCTTGTGCGAGAAGACATCGGTGGTCTCGCTGAGCAGTTTCTCGACGTCCACCGGCAGCTTCTCCATGTCCATTTTGGCGGACTCCAGCTTCGAGAAGTCGAGGATGTCATTGATGACATGCAGCAGCGATTCACCGCTGGAACGGATCATGCGGATCAGCTCTTCCTGCTCCGGATCCAGCCCCATCTCAATGAGCAGGCTGGTCGTGCCGATGATGCCGTTCATCGGCGTTCGAATCTCATGGCTCATGTTGGCCAGGAAGCTGCCTTTCGCTGCCGTGGCGGTTTCCGCCTGCCGTTTCGCGGCTTCATATTCCACCAGGAGTGTGTGCTTGCGCTGATCCTCCTCCTGCACGTGGGAGATCATGGTGTTGAACTCCTCCTGCACCAGATCCAGGTCATCGCAGCCGCGCGCTGGCACGCGGACATTGAGATTGCCCGAGCGCATGGCGCGGAATGCATCGATGAGCGCGTGCGTCTTTTTGGTGATGCGTCTGCCGATGATGTAGAAGCTGAACACCGCCAGGGCCAGTCCGGCGCACGCTCCGAGGATGGGCACCGTAAGACGCTGGGAATTGAAGAGGTGGCGCAGCTGCACCAGCGGCTGGCGCACGATGAACGCACCCGCCACATGCCCGCTGCGGGAGTACAATGGCGCGGCGCTGATGAGCCAGTGATCCCCGCCATTGATCTCGAAGTTTCGGCTGTCGCTCGTGTCATCCATCACCAGCGTGCTCCCCGCCATGACTCGATAGATCAGGTTGTCCATGTGCGCCGGAGAAGGATCGTCAATGACACAGTTCTGGCATACTGGAATGATGGCAATGGGAGGAGATTTGGCCACAGGTGGGGCTCCTATGCCGGCCGCCTCCTGACGTGGTGCCACCACCTCAACCTGCAGCCCCAGATTCTGCAACGCGGGCGGAATGTCCACCGTCTGCAGGCGCATCCGCATTCGTGTCTCATTTTCCCAGTTCAGCGACGCCACCCCGGTGATTTCGTGTTCGCTCAGCGCCTGGCGGTTCAGCTCCATCTGCCCAGCCAGCGCGACTGCGCCCAGGTAGGAGCTTTGCACAAAGCGCAGCGTGATGAACTCCTGCCAGATAAATCCGGCCGCAGTCGCCCCTGCCCCCACCAGAACGGCAAACATGCCGAGCAGAGTAAAGCGGTTGGCGATCTGGAAGTTAACCCTCATGATGCGAAGCCATTTTTGAAGGTCACCTGACCTTGTTCAGTAGAATCAGTTTCCTGAACCATGGCACGGCGCACCGCGAGACAGAGGCTTTCGAGGTTAAAGGGTTTGTGCAGGACATCCACAAAGCCAATGGCCTGGCAGAGGTCCTTCACGTCTTCCTGAAAGTAGCCGCTGCAGGCGATCACCGGCATGCGCGGATCACAGGCGCGCAGCCATTCCAGCACCTCAAATCCCGAGGCGCCGCCCGGCATGGTCAGATCCAGGATGGCCGCCGTGAAGCGCTGGCCATCCTCCAGCCCTTTCCGCACGAGTTCCAGCGCCTCCTCTCCGCTGCGCGTGGCGATGGCCTCAAACCCGTGCGCTTCCAGCACGGCTTTGCCCACGGCGAGGACGTGGGGTTCATCATCGATAAGCAGCACTCGCGCGACAGCACGCGAGGTAAATTCACGAGAGAGGAGCTGGGTTGTGTCTGACATGGCAGGGAATGGTTGAATGGTAAAATTTTCGGGCGCCTTACATGGCGGTGTAGCTCAGGCATTTGATTTCATCGAGGGAGGTGTGCCCGCCGATGACCTGCTGCAGCCCCTCCTGATAAAGGGAGCGGAATCCATTTTTGAAGGCGGCGGCCCGCATCGCGCTCAGCGGCGCGCCTTCCTCGACGAGATCACGCAGCTCGTTGTTCACCTCGCAAAGCTCCATCAGCGCCACGCGTCCGGCATATCCGGTGCCATGGCACTCGTCACAGCCGCGGGCATTGTAGATCGGCGTGGTGATCGGCTGGGTGATGACGGCCTGCTTGGCCAGCAGTTCCTGCACATCCTGCGGCGCCTGCATGGGCTGCTTGCAGTAGCTGCACAGGCGGCGCGCCAGTCGCTGGGCCTGGCTCAGCGCCAGAGAGTCCGCCAGCAGGTACTTTTCCACCCCCATGGACAGCAGTCGTGACACAGCACGCAGGGAGTCATTGGCATGCAGGGTGGTGAGCACCAGATGGCCCGTGAGCGAGGCGTTCACCGCGGCACCCGCTGTTTCAGCATCGCGCGACTCACCGATCAGGATGATGTCAGGGTCGGCACGCAGCAGGGCGCGCAGGCCATTGGCGAAGTCCAGCCCGCGGGCGTTGTTTGTCTGCGTCTGGTTGATCCCCTCGATTTCATATTCGATGGGGTCTTCGATGGTCTGGATGTTCACCCCCTCATCGTTCACACTGTTGAGCAGCGCGTAGAGCGTGGTCGTTTTACCGGAACCTGTAGGGCCCGTCACCAGCACCAGCCCCTGGTCGCGCTGCATGGTGCGCGTGAGAATGTCGATCTGCCGCTGCGAGAGATTGAAGTCCGAGAGCCGCTTCACACCATCCTGCTTGTCCAGGAAACGCATGATGACCTTCTGGAATTCACGCCTCGTGGGCACAGCCGCGACACGGACGTCCACACGACGGCGGCCGATGGAGAGCGCCATGCGCCCGTCCTGGCATTCCTGCCGGTTCTGGCTCATGCCGGCGTAGTTTTTCAGCAGCGCCACATAGCGGTTCAGCTGGCTTTCCGGCGCCGTCATGATCGTCTTCATGGTGCCGTCCATGCGCGCGCGGAAGCGCGTAAAGCTGTAGAATTTCTCCAGGTGCAAGTCAGATGCCCGGCAGCGAATCGCGGTGAACAGCGCCCACTGCACCAGCTGCTCAGGGTCGGTGTTGGGGTTCTGCGGATTGATCCGCGCCATGTCTTCGGGAGAAATTTCGACGACGCTGGCGTCATCCGCCACGGAAAGCGTGGCTCCCTCCACGGAGGCCACCGCGCTCGGGTCAAAGGTGGCGCCGGCGCGGTTGATCGCGTCTCGGATGCTCGCCAGATCCGCCAGCACCGGCACGATCTTCACCGAAGGATTGCCCATGGAGAGCCACTCGTCCTCAAAGGCATAGCAGTCCGTGCTCTCACTCAGAAGAAAGACGACCTGCTTCCCAATGTAGAGCGGGTAAACATTGTGACGCTCCAGCAGCGGTATCGGGAAAAAGTTCTGGCGTGGCGCCTCATTGGCGCTGTACACCAGCGTCCTGCATCCGCTGACTAGATGCTGCAGGGCGATGCCCATGTTGCGCTGCACCACGTTGAAATGCGTGATGCCCAGCGTCTCCGACTTGCTCTTTTGCGCTTCGTAAAATCCTTTCAGCTTGGTGATTTCAGCAGGCTCATACGGGTAGTGCTCCAGCAACCACTGGAAGGTGCCGTCCAGTCCGAGGTCTGAAAACACCTGCGGCTGCAGCTGCTCCATCGCGTTGGACTGGGAGATCGGCATCTGGCCAAACCGCTGCACCAGGTCCTTGCGGGTGTTCTGGTACTGCTCCTGGGTGACTAGCACGCGAATCGTGAGGAAATGCGGTACTCCCCACAAATCTCCGGCTCGTGGATTGTGGTGTGCCATCACCAGCAGCGGCCCAATAGTGCTCACCGGCAGCCACGGATCCGCCACGTAGGGCACGCGGCCCAGCTTGCGGATCAATCGCTCCGCGTCAGGCGAGCAGCTCTCGCGCAGCAGTGTCACCGGCAGCATCCCGTGCTGCAGGGCCAGGCCTTCGATGGATTGGATCGCCAGGATCGCTGTCTGCCTTGCCTCGACTATCGTGTTTGGCGGATTACTCGCAGCACCAAAGGATTTTGGTGCTGGCGGGTTCGTCGGGATCTGGAGGAGGGCAGACATGGGGGTGAGGCGTGCCAGAATCAGCGTCCGGCCGTTTGGAAGTTCGGCGGGAAAACAAATGCCGTGGTGAAGTCCGTACCTTCGAAATTTATGAGAATGCCTGAACCGCTTGTTCCAGGGGAGAGCAGCTCAAACATCTTCCCCGTCCAGCGCAGTCGGTGCAGCGAAGTATCGCTGGAGGAGATGGGATTGTACCGCGGATCGACAAAAGGCGAGCCGACCGTCGCGCGGTTCACATTGGGATCCCGGTATTGCAACGTACGCAGGATGACCATCTCGTCCGCCAGTGAGCCGCTGCTTGCGTCAAACTGCAGTTCATAGTTCTGCTGGGCAAAGCGATGCACCGCCTGGTTGAGCATTTCCTTCCGCTCCGCCGCCAGGGCGTCTTTGGATCCATCAAGGAATTGATTGAAGGACCCCACCGTCAGGGAGGCCATCACACCCATGATCGAAATCACAATCACCAGCTCGGTCACAGAATATCCGCCCTCCCTGCCAGACTTCAGGCAGGTGGCTTGCAGCAAACGAATTCTCCTGTGAGTGGAGTGGTTCATGCCATGAGTGGGTCAGTAGTAAATGATTCCGGTCGGGCTGTTCAGCGCGACCTTGGTCATGGAGGTGATTGAAGGGGCAAAAGTGATCGTGTAGCCAGATGGCAGGTAGGCCGTCAGCGTGGTCTCAGAAAAGCTCAGGTAGGGGCGCAGAAGGGCATACTTTGAGTCGGAGGATGATGCGGCAGCCCAGTCCAGCGCCGCCTGCGTCCGTCCCCGGACCTGCATGAAGCTCGCCTGCGCCAGGTTCAGCGCCTCCGCACGCGCGATGGCGAGATTGCGCTCACTGTCACCGCGCATGCGTGTGACGGAGGGGATCGCCATGAAGGCGATGATGCCGATGATCGACACGCAGGCCATCATCTCCACCAGCGAAAAGGCGCGGATGAATGATTGTCGTTGGGGCTGTGTGGCGTTCATGGAGGAGTGGTAAAAGTGTCTGCGCCTATTGATTGGCGAGGTTCACACGTGGAAAATCACCGCTCTGCCAGTCGGGCAGCGTGAGGTACTGCTGCGCATTGCTCAAAGCGGTGGTTAAAAGCTGATTGGCGTTGGTGGTGTTGTCCAAAAAGTGATCCGCTGTGGTTTGGTCCAGGAATCCTGCGCGCAAAGTGGGGTCCGGCGATGACGCATTGGGAACCAGGAGATTGAAGCGCGCGAGGCTGCTCGGTAGCGCGTTGTAGGCAGTGCGCACGCTTTCAAGACTGCGAAACTGAGCCGTGGTGCCCACCCGGGTCTGGGCCATCACGTAGGCGGTGAGCGCGCTCTGCACAGACGCCTGCTGCTGCCGGGCCATCACACGATGCGCATCCCGCGAGGCATTGGAGATGGCGGCCACCACGAGAGAAGACATGATGCCGATGATGGCAATCGTGAAGATCGCCTCGACAAAGCTGAATCCTTTTTGTTTCTGCTGTTGAACCTTCGTTTTCATAACCAGCGCTGCCTCGTTCCCTGTCGCAAAAAAACCGCCGGGGAGTCACCTCCCCGGCGGACGTGAATCGTCCGAAACTGAGTTCAATCCCCAGCGCCGGGCGCGTCAGCACCAGTATTAGTAGGTGCCTGGATCGTACTTCACCTGCTTGTTGGTGGCGTCCCAGCTCAGGTAGCTGGCGACCTTGGTTTCTTCAGTGTCGTTGATCGGGCCGGAGGTGAACAGCTTGCCGGAGAAGGCACCCGTGGCAGGCGTCACGCCAGTCTGGGCCTTGGCAAGGAGGTTCGTGCTGTCCCAGCCAGTGGTGTCAACGCCAGCAGCGATGGCGGCGTTAAGCACGGAGGAGACGGTCTGAGCATTGCGCTTGGCGGCAGCGTCTTTGGCGCTGTCGTTCAGGTTGCCGATGTTCGGGATCGCGATTGCGGCGATGATGCCGATGATGGCGATCACGACGAGCATTTCAACAAGGCTGAAGCCAGACTTGCGGGAGGTGTTGAGCTTGATGTTTTTCATAGTGTTGTTGTGTGTTTTGGCTGTTGGTGTTGCTTCGAGTTGTTCAGCTTGTGGAACCGTTCAATCTCGAATTATTGTATTTATACTCAGTGTTGAAGATTGATTCAACATAAATTTTATAATTCTCACAAATTTCTCACAATTACCATATTGGCCCCTCCCATTTCGCCTTTTATGCTGCCCCCTGTTTTTCTCCCTTTTTCCCTAGGCAAGGGAGCTTTGTTCGCTCTCGAATTAAGGACGCATTTTTCCTGCTCTGCCTGTCCCATGAGATTTTCGCCACTTTTCGCCCTTCTCCTCTTTTTCTCCCCCTTTTATGGTGTGGAAGCCGAAATTTTGCCCACATCCCCTGTCCTTCCGGCAGAAATTCACGAAATCGCCCCCGGAGACGTCCAACGCCAGTTGGTGGACCACCCCGACACCTTGATCGTGGACGTGAGGACCGAAGATGAGCGCCGGTCACGGGGCCACGTTCTGAATTCCCTGCATTTCGATTACTTTCACCGCCAGGAAACCTTTGATGCGCTGTCCAAGCTGGACCACGCAAAGCCCTGCATCATCTATTGTGCCATCGGCGGACGCGCCCAGTTGATCGCCGTGGAAATGCACAAGCTTGGCTTCAAGAACATCCTGCTGCTCAGGGGTGGCTTCAATGCCTGGACCGCGAGCGGTCAGGCCGTGGCAAGGTGACGACGTGGGCAGGGAGAGCTACGCTTCCTGCTTTCTGATCTCCAGCTTCTCTCCGCAGCGCATCACCTGATACGGCTGCTGGAGCCGCTCACAGGCATTCACAAATTCAGCGGGAGATTCCGTGTTGAACTCAAACATGTCGTAATGGCAAGGCACGACGAGCCGGGCGCCTCCGGCTTTGGCCAGCGCGGCAGCCTCCGTGCCGTTGAGGTTTCCAGCCACCCGCCGTTCGGGTTTGTTCCCATTGATGGGCAGCAGCATCAGATCGCAGGGATGTTCACGCACCACTTTGAGGATATCTTCGTGCCAGAGCGTGTCTCCGCTGTGGTAGAGGGTAAACGGGCCGCATTTCACCAGGTAGCCCGTGTAGTGGCAGTCGCCCTGCGCATCCCGCAGCACCTCGTTGTGCTTCGCGATCACGCCGTGCAGTTCCCAGTCATTCTCGACATACACATCATGGTCCCCGATTCCGCAGAGGGTCACATCGGCATCTCCCAGACGCTTCTGGGCCTCATCCATGATGGGATGGGGCAGATAGAGGCGAAAGCCGGGGTTGGCCGCCGCCAGTGGCAGCAAAGTAGCGCCATCCAGATGATCCGTATGCACGTGGCTGGCCGTGATCCGGCTGATTCCCGTGAGCCGTCCGGGATCAATGCAGCGCTCCGTCATGCGCACGTGTGGCTTGTCAGTGGCCGCGTACTTGTCTGTCAATGAATCCGAGAGATAGGGATCAAACAGCAGGCGCTCCCCTGCCCACTGCACCAGAAACCCGCTCTGCCCCAGCCACCAGACATGCAGCACGTCTTTCGCCCTTGAGGCTGCCGCAATGTCCGCCAGGAGGGCGTCGTCTTTTTGTAACGCTGAAATCATGCTCCAAATTGGATCGCTGCGATTTTCTCCGCCATGTCATGGCTGGCACAGAAGACCAGCTCCGCCGCCGCAGCACGTGACATCCGCGCATGCAGCGCCACCACGCGTCCCCGGCTGAGACCGTCCACAAACGCCTGCACCGGCCGATGCAGGGGATCGATGTTCCGTATGACCACCGTCGTGTCAGGAGAGAGCAGCGCACTGCGCCAGTGGGCGGGCTGCAGCACATTGGAGCCTACCAGCAGCCACGCCGGCGTATCTGCCAGGAGCGGCGCCGCCCCCATGCTGCGTGCGTAGGCCGTCGAGCCCGCAGCGGTGGCCACCAGCGCCCCATCGCACACCAGCTTGGGGATGCGGGGCACATTGTTCACGGTGATCTCCAGCCAGGCCGACTGGCTGGTGGCGCGCTCCAGCCAAGCGTCATTGAAGCCATGCGCCGCATGCCGCCGGCCCTCCTCGTCCTCAAATTCAAGGAACAGCATTGGCATCTGGCGGAAGATGACGTCACTCGGAGGAAACGAATGCGCCTGCACCTGCTCCGGCGCATTCAGCAGGAAGCCGAGATGCCCTGCATTGATGCCAAAAAAAGGCAGCCTCGCACGCCAGTGCTCACGAATGCTGCGCAGCATGGCGCCGTCCCCCCCGATCACGCTGATGAACTCCGCATCCTGCATGGCCACATGCTTCCCATCCACAGCGATGCTTAAGTCACGCACCTTCGGGATGGCCGTGTCCGCCTGGAGAAAAAACGGCGCGCCCTCCAGCGTCCCTCGCGCCCAGTTCCCAGGCACCGGCGCACGGTACAGACCGTAGCGCGCCATGTAGGCCTGCGCGCGCGGCGGCACCAGGCCTCCCACAGGCTCTCCCCGGCTTAAAGAATCGCGGATTTCCGTGCTGGAGCCTTCCACCAGCAGCTCAACGATTTGCACGTGCGGCGGCAGGTCTGCGTCACTCAGTACATAGCCCGGCCGTTTGAGCACGGCAAAGTTGGCCTGCTGCCAGAGCTCCACTCCGTGTTTCCACGTGCGCTGGATGAGAGACTCACCCCGGGCCCCTCCCACCAGCAAGTCCGCCCCCACCACGTGCCAGACCTCTCCCAGCGGCGCAAAGCGCGTCTGAAGCTCATGGTTCCGCGTGAAGGTATCCTGCTCAAAGTCCGAGAGGTCCACCGTCACGCCGGCCAGCCCGCCAAACACGATGTCCGCCAGAGCCGCACGATACACCGCCGGCACATTCTCGGTGGTGGGCTTGTCCGGGCGCGGCCCGCAGGGGATCACCCGCACCTCATCAAATTCCTGCGCCAGCCTCACAGCGATGGCAGCATGGTGGTTTCCCGGCGGATTGAAGCTGCCTCCAAAAATGGCGATGCGCTTTGGCATGCCGCACCGTGCCAGCGGTCCAAACGAGTGCAAGCAGCCAGAACCGTTCCTTTAAACCGATTCGAAGCTCATCACGAAATCAAATGCCTGCCACAGAGTCAGCGGGCCTTGCTGTGCCGCACATGCATGAGCGCCGCCGCCTGCATGAACTTGCTGGCCGCAGGCGTGTTGGTGTGTCCCGCGAGGATGTCGTTGTGGATCGCCTTGGGAATCGTCAGCGCGTTGTAGGCCGCGTACACGCTTGTCGGCGGGCAGGTGGTGTCGATGAATCCCACCGTCACCACCGCTCCCCGACACTTGGCACGGACGGCAAAGTTGACGTTGTCAAAGTAACGCGAGGCTTGCAGCGCTGCGGGGTTTGGTTTGCCGTCAGCGCCATTGGGGACGATTTTGGGCCAGCCGCTGATCCGGTTGGCCTGGCTGCCGGTGTGGTCACAGCCTGCAGGAACGCCCGCACAAATGTAGGAAACACGCGCGTCCAGACCGGCCGCAGCAAAGGCCTGAAACCCTCCCTGGCTGGAACCATAGACGATGAGCGTCTTCCCATCCCACTCCGGCTGCGTGGTGAGGAAATCGATCGCACGGATCAGCCGCAGAAACATGCCTTTGAAGTAAATCTTCTCGCGGTCCTGCACGCCTTCGCTGCGGTAGTCCTTCAATTCACCCGCCGCCAAAGCATCATAGAATTCCTTCGGCTTTCCATTGGGCAGGCCGTGGGCATTGATGTCCAGGGACAGCATGCCGCCTTCCTGGAGCGCCCAGGAAACGCTGCCCAGATTGGAACTGCGCACGCCAGCGCCATGCACGTGCAGGATCGCAGGAAGGGACTTTGCCCTGGCATTCACCGGTTTGCCAAAATACCCGCTCACCGGCTTGCCCAGGCAGTCGATCTGCACGTCAAAGGCCTCCACACCTTTGGGAGCCCCGGTCGTGACAGCGGTGAGCGTTGCTTTCGCGGGAACTTGCGCCAGCGCGGCTTTCTGTGCATTCCAGAACGCATCAAAATCTTCAGGCACCGGCATGCTGGGCTTGAGCAGCAGCGGATCGTAACCAGCACCTGCCATCGTCGAGGCCTTGTCGCTCGTGGCGCGCAACAGAAGGAAGCCGGGTTCGTCCAGCTTGCCGATGATCGTCGCCTTGCCGTTCTTGATGTTCAGCGTCTGCGGCGGCTGGGGCTGCACTCCGTCTTTGGAAAGCACGCATACCACCCTGCCCTCTGGCAGCGGTTTGCCATCCTGCTGCGCCTCAATGGTGAAGGTCGCAGTCTCACCAGTTTTGTACAAGGCATCCGGATGATCCGTGCTGGCCTTGAGCGTGAGCACCGGAGCTGGTGCGGCTGTCTGCGCGCGCAGGCTGAGGGCGGCGAGAACGAAAAGGGAGGAAACCAGGGGCAATTTCATGCGAGCGATGATCGAACAGAGCGCGCTCTGAATCAATCTTCATTCAACGGAGTGACATCTCCCTTGATCGTGCCGGAGTTGTTCTCCATTCTGCCACACCCCCATGCCTACAAAACGCGGATGCCTGAAACTGCTTCTGCTGCTCGTCCTTGCCGGCGCGCTGCTGGCTTGGCTTGGCGGCGAGATTTACTTCAACCTGAACAGCAACCTCGTGGCTGTCAGCGTGCGGGATTCCAAGCAGCCGCTGCAGATCCTCACCAAGCGCGGCGAATGGAAACCGGCCTCCGCTCTGACGGCTGGAGACATGGAGGCGGCGCTCATCGAGCGCCACCGCGAGACGGGCATGCGCTGGGCCACACTCAAAGTGAGGCGTGAGGGCGGCGCCCTCGCCAACATCACCCAGCGCATTTTCGGAGCTGAAGTTCAGGTCGTCACCCTGTCCGCGGACCGCTTTGACTTCATGACCACCTTCCAGCCAAAGTTTGCCCTGACCACCGCCCGCGAGCGCATGGCTGAAGGGAACCTGTGGTTTGCCATCACCGCTAATTTTCGCGACCCCAAAGGCCGGCCCATGGGCTGGGTGTATCACGAGGGCCGCCAGGTGAATCAACCCTTCGGCGACTGGAGCGGCTGCTTCTTCGTTAAAGACGGCCGTCCCTGGTGCGGGCCGAAATCGCTGCTCAATGACATTCCTGGCCTCATCCAGGAGGGCTGCCAGGTCTATCCCTCCGTGATGAAGAACCACACCACCTTTTCCTACGTGGAAAAGGATCCCGAGCTGTTTTTTGAAGGAAAGCGGATCAGCTACCGCTCCCTCGCCGGCATGCGTCAGGACGGCACCATCGTCTTCGTCCTCTCAGGTGATGGCGGTGTCATGAACGTCAGCGAAGTCACCGAGATCGCCCGGAAACTGGATGTGCAGCACGCCACCCTCCTCGATGGCGGCCGCGCTCTGCAATACTCCATCCGCACCGACGACGGCCCCTGGCACTTCCACGCCTTCAACACCGAACTCCCTCTGACGCACAAGTGGTTCGAACGCCAGCGCTCACCCGTTTACATCGGGGTGAGAAGGAAGGCGCCGGTGATCGTGGAGAGCAAGTGAGCGAGACTCACTTCTTGAGCTGCTTCTGCCAGTCCGGGTGCTCCTGCTTGTACCGCTGAAAGGCTTCGTGCTCTTCTCTGACAATCTTGCCGTCCTTGTTCGTGTCAATGAAGGGAAACAGCCACTCCCAGCCGGGCTTGGCTTCGTTCCAGGCTTCCTTGGACTCCCACTCGCCAGCCTCCACGGCACCCGCCTTGGGCCGCACATTGGGACCGGTCCATTGCAGGATTTGACCGCGCTCCAGCAGGCGTTTGCGCAATTTTTCCACATCGATCTGCTGCACAGGCACGGAGGCATGGATCGACTGTGCAGCGGCGACGCCTGAGGACTCTCCCATGACGCAAAACACCGGCTCCATGCGGGCGGAGGCGTAGGCGATGTAGCTGGCTGAGAAACAGACCGGCACGAGAAGATTGGTGCAGGAGTCCGCCTTCGGCGTGAGCGCCCGGTAGGGAATGGGATAGGGATGACCGGTGCCGTGGGAGCCGCCCACAAACATGTTGCCCTCCGTTGCCACGCCCATCTGCCCGGTGCCAGGGTCTGCCACGGCATAACGACGCACGGGATAGATGTCCACTCCATAGAGCGCCAGGCCGACGCTGTCCTCCACCTGCGTCTGATTCCATACGTCCGCCAGAGTCAGTACATAGGGGCCCTGCATGCGGCGGGTGATGCGTACGTAGAGCTGATTGGGCCAGCCTTCGGTGTCGGCATGCATGGTTTTATCCAGGCCAAGGGCTGCGGTCTCTGCGCGGAACTTTTCCGGCACGCGCGGGTCCGTGCTCAAGAAGTGGTGCAGGCCGCTCAGGTAATCCTTGTGCTGCCTCCACACGCGCGATCTTGCCTCCCAATTCCCATCCTGATAGTAACGGCTGACGCCCAGGGGCGCGATGGTGACGAGAGATTCACGCTTGTAGTTGTACTCGCCGCTGTTCAGCCAGCCGGGGAAGATTTCGCGCAGGCGCTTGAGCAGCTTTGCCTCTCCGCCATCCGTCGTGCGCACGAGATGCTCCACGTAGCGTCCTACCACTTCGAAGTTTTTCGGGTCATAACCCGCTGGTTTTTCAAAGGGGACGCTCTTCTCCGCATCGCGCGTCACGTAAAAGCGGTAGTTGTAGGCCTGGGTGTAATCATCCGCCGCGCCTTTGGGAAGGCCATGATCTGCATCCACCATCGGCAGCATGCCACTCTTTGCATCTCCTTGCACAACATAGGGGTCGATGGGGGTCCAGTTCGTCGTAGGGCCAACGCCTGCAAGTTCTTCATTGAAGACCTCCTTGCCTTCACGACCGACGGCATAGGGCACGGAGGCTGCAGCCATGACATCACCCTCATAGCTGGCGTCAATGAAAACCTTGGCTTCGATCACTGCGGCATCGGCCTGAGTTGCCCTTGGTGCGGGGACACCGTTTTTGTCGGGTGGCGCCAGTTCGAGAACGAGTTTGGTGATGGCCGTCCCCGTTTTTTCCACCTTTTGAACCCGGTGCTCGAAGACCACAGGAATCTTCTCCTCCTCCAGCCATGCGGCAAAGGCCTGGCGGATCACGTCAGGCCTGTTCCCCAGTTTGAAAACTCGACTGGTCGTGAGACCGCCCACCGCCTGCGGGGCGGCACAGTCCTGCATGGGCTTGATGCCAGCGCCAAGAATGCCGCCGACCCAGCGGCTGGGCTCCACGACGAGCACCGAACAGCCCTCCTGATGGGCCGTGATTGCTGCGACGATGCCTGCGGGTGTCGCGCCATAAACGCACACGTCCACCTTTTGAGATTCGGCGTGCAAGGAGTGGAAAGCCAGCAGGGCCGATAGGAGAATGAAACGAATCATACACTTATCTGGGCGCAGGCTGCGTGTCTGTCATGCAGCTTCTTGCGGCAAAGAAGAGGGACAGGTTAGATGAGGGTGCTGGAGGTGGCGTGGCCGCTGAACGACAGGCATGAGTGCCTATCGTACTTCATGGCAGGCTGCTCAGTTCCAATGTTTTGCTACGACGGTTCCAGGCCTTGGTGAGTTCTGCGACGAGATGTTCCAGCCGGTCGAGTTCATGCACGGGCAGGCGCAGCAGCGGCACGCCGGTGGAGGCAAACAATTGGTTTACAAAGATATCGCGCTTTTTGGCTTCGGCCCGATCGTGACTCGGGTCGTCCAGTTCGATGCCGAGCATGGGCATCCAGTCATCGGGCCGGCAGATGAGAAAATCGACGTGCTTCTGGCTGATCATCTGGAAGGCGCCGTTCGTTTTCTCGTGTTGAAACACATCCGCCAGCCGGGGCTTGACCTGAATGTGACAGCGCTCCTGTGTGATCTGGAGCAGGCAGGCATGAAACTTGGCCTCCGTGGGAGTTAAGAGAGGCTTGGCCGTATAGTCATACGGCATGGCCACACGCATCTCGGGATCGGGGGCGATAAGCTTCATGGATAAGGAGAGGTTATTATGGTATTTATAACCATCTCCTCACCCATCACAAGCAGAGTCCTCACCCTCACCCGCCAAATGAACTCGACGGCACGCCTTGGGCACCAGTGCGGCAGACGAAGAGACGGCCAGCGAGGGGTTCGAGGAAGCCGGGCTTTTTGCCGGTGGTGATGTAGAGGTCTCGCAGATCAGGGCCGCCGAAGGCACAAGCGGTGGTTTCGACGCAGGGGAAGTCGATCTGGGCTTCCACTTTCTTTGTGGAGGGATCGAAGCAGACGACCTTGGCACCGTGGCAGAAGGCGATCCAGAGGCGGTCTTCGCTGTCGATGGTCATGCCGTCGGGGGAGGAGGGATCGGCGCTGGTATCCCAGATGACGCGCTCATTGGTGATGGCGCTGGTGGCGTTGTCGTAGTCGAAGGCGCGAACCTTTTTGCTGGGGGTGTCGATGTAGAACATCGTGTCTGCAGCGCGGTTCCAGATGATGCCGTTGGAGTTGGTGACGGGGCCGAACTTCTTTTCGACGCGGAGGTCGGTGTGGAGGCAGTAAAGGGAGGCATCGGGGCGCTTCTGGAGGCAAATGGTGCCGGCCCAGAGGCGGCCGGCGGGGTCGCACTTGCCGTCATTGAAGCGGTTGTCGGGGAGGTTGGGCTCGGGATCGGCGATGGGGGTGCTGAGGCCGGTGGCTTCGTCGAGGAAGTAGAAGCCGTTGTCGCCGGCCCAAACGAGGCCGCCGCTGGCGCGGGGGACGACGGTGCCGACGCGCTGGCCGACGTCCCAGATCTTTTCTGCGCCGGTGGAGGGGGTGAAGGAGATGATCTTATAGGTCTCAATATCAACGTACAAGAGGCGGTCGCCGTGCCAGATGGGGCCTTCGCCCCATTCGGAGACGTGGTTGGAGATGAGTTCGGGGGTCATGGGGGGGGAAGAGGGCGTTTGGGGAGGGTGATGAAGGCCTCGGCGAGGTAGTGAGGGATGAGGGGCTGGGCGATGAGGGCGGCGAGTTCGTCGGGGGGGAGAGATTGGACGATTTTGGCGAGCTTGGCGGCGTCTGGTTTGGCGATTTGGACGGGCAGATTGAGCGGCGCTTTGGGATCAGTTGTGTACCATATTCCGCAATCGGAGGCCTTTTTTTGGGCGATTTCGGCGGAGATGATTTCGAGGTCGGGGAGCAGTCTGCCGTTTTCGACCCGGGCGAGGTAGAAACTCTGGCGGCGGGCATCGCCGATGATTTGGTAGGTGGCGGGGGTGTCGAGGTCCAGGCCAGCTAAGGAGCACCAGGCGGCGCACCAGATGTTGCGGGAGAGGGCGATCCCCTGGGCGGCGGCAATGGCGATGCGGACCCCGGTGTAGGAGCCGGGGCCGTTGCCAATGACGATGCCGGTGAGGTGATTGCCGGCTGCTGCAAGGGCTTCTTTCAGCGGTGCGAAGACCTGGGCATTGTGGGAGCGCTCGGACTGGAAGGAGGATTGATAGAGCACGTCATCTCCATGCACGACGGCGATGGAGCCGTGGGCGGTGGAGAGGTCGAGGGCGAGGAGCATGCGGGGGAATGACGAATGACAGAATGTCGAATGACGAAGGGACTAGAGTTTTTAGGACTTAGCGGATTCGGTGACGGTGCGCGAATTATCTTGTGTGGTCTCTATATGGAACCAGCGGGTGTGGGGAGGGAGGAGGTCGGGGAAGAGGTCGGCCCATTCGACGATGATGACGCCGGGTTCGGTGAGGAATTCGTCCCAGCCGATGCCGAGGACTTCGGCGGCGGTGTCCATGCGGTAGAAGTCGAAGTGGAAGATGGGAAGGCGGCCGTCGAGGTACTCGTGAACAAGGGTGAAGGTGGGGCTGGTGACGGCGGCGTTTGAGTGCATGCCGGCGACGATGCCACGGGTGATCTGGGTTTTGCCGGCGCCGAGGGTACCGCAGAGGGCGATGACATCGCCGGCAGAGAGGGTCTGCGCGAGGTGGGTGCCCCAGGCGAGGGCGTCTTCGGCGGTGTGAAGGGTGATCATGAGCGCCAGGGGTTTGCAAATAAAGCCCAGTTCTCTTTGATCAAGGCATAGGCATACAGTGATGGCAGCAGGCTAAGCATCAATCCACATGCTTTGGCAGCCATGGGACCCCGGCGAAGTGCTGCGATGACTGGCAGCAGGCTAAAACCAAGCAACAGGGCAATGAGGAGGGCTTCGTCGCGATTATAGTAATCTGTGACCCCAAAGGACTTAGCCGCCAGCAGTATGCCAACGACTTGCAGAATCAAACTGACCGAAAGCTGTGCTACATGATTTTCCAGTTTCATGACATCATCCATCAGCACTGAGGGCGAAGTGGTCCCAGCCGGTGCTTTCGAAGTCGGGGGGGCGGCCTTCGCCGGGGGGGACGAGCTTGCCGATGATGGTGAGGGGGAGCTTGGGGAAGGCGGCCTGCCATTTGGCCTTGAGAGACTTCACGCTGCGGGGATTGACGGCGAGGAGGAGTTCGTAGTCTTCGCCATCGCCCCAGGCCTGGTCGAAGGTGCAGCCGGGGCTGCAGGGCAAGGAGGCGACATTGACTTGATAGTGGGTGCCGCTGGCGAGGGCGAGGCGGGGGAGGTCTTTGGCGAGGCCGTCGCTGATGTCCATCATGGCATGGGGATGGGCGTTTTCAGAGAGCCAGCGGCCTTCTTCAAGGCGGGGCTGGAATTTGAGGTGCTTGCCGTGGATGGAGCCACCGAGGCGACCGGTGACGAGGATGACATCGCCTGCTTTGCCTTCGCTGCGGGAGAGCCAGCGCTTGGAGGGGACGGTGCCGCTCATGGAGATGGAGAGCATGAGGACGAGGCCGCGGGAGGTCTCGCCACCGACGATGTTGATGCCGTACTCTTTGGCGATGGCACGCATGCCGCGGTAGATCTCCGAGAGGAACTCGACCTGCATGCTGGGCGGGGCGACGAGGGTGACCATGGCGTGGCGCGGGGTGCCGCCCATGGCGGCGAAGTCGCTGACGACGCGGGCGATGGCTTTGCGGCCGATGAGCTTGGGCGGGGTCTCGAGGGTGAAGTGGACGTCCTGCACGAGGGCGTCGGTTTTGAGGAGGGTGTGCTCGTCCTTGGAGCCGCGGACGACGGCGCAGTCATCCCCTGCCCCGGCGATGACGTCGCTATCGAGCTTCACGCCGCGCATGAGTTTGCGGATGAGTTTGTCTTCTCCGATGTCGGCTAATGTCGGCATGATTGGGAGGGCCTACGGAATACGCGGAACATACGGAAACAAGACTCCATGAGATCTGAACTGATGGCGTATGCTGCGAAGGGAGGATGCGTCACGAGTGATGAAGCAAGCTGAGGGAAATGAGAGCGCCGGGAGTGTGGCGGGCGCGGCAAAGGTGTGGCGGAGCTTCGTGGCAGACGCTGCTGGTGGCCGCTGGATGTGGCGGGGTGCTGGGTTTGCTTCCCGGCGTGGTGGCTGAAACCCAGGGTCGCCTCGCCCAGGCTCGGCTGACCCTGGGCTATGTTACGCAGCCCCGTTGGGGCTGGTGTTAGGCGACGGCATGTCGCTGCGAAGAGAGCGGGTTTTTGCCGACTCCACGCTGAGAGAAGAACATGAGAACGCCAGGATTTGTGGACCGGGGCAAGGATGCTAACGCCTGAGCGGGCAGGAATTTTCCGCAGCCCCGTTGGGGCTGGTGTTAGGCGGTGTGATGTTGCCAAGAGAGCGGGTCTTTGCGGACGACACGCGGGGTGGCGAGCGCGAGAACGTCGAGGCTTGAGGGTGCGGGTGTGTGCGCTGAAGCCTGAAGGGCCGGACATGAAGCCAGATTGACGAAGACTGAGGGGATGCCTTGAGCTGGCTGCTATCTCCAGCTGCGTTTGGAAGTCCTGCGTCATGGCTACTGTTTCACGATGACGTTGGTGCCGTCGAAGTGGAGGAGGCGGTTTTTGAGGCCGCGGAGGGCTTGTTTGTGGATGTAAATTTCGGTGCCGCCGATGGGGTGACGGTGCTCGGTGGCGGCCTGGGCGCCGCTGATCCAGGTGAGCTGGCACCACTCCTGGCCGCTGAGATCGCCCTGAGAGCAACGGACGTAGTCGAGGTGGAGGACTTCTCCGGGATGGCCGATGGCTTCGCTGGCGTGCTTCGAGGCCAGGTAGTCTGCGAAGTCCTGAGAATAAATCAGGCCGTTGCGGAGGCGATGAAGGACCATGGACATCTAAGAAAGGATGAAGGAGGAATGATGAAGGACGAAGGACTGAGGGGGGCGCAAGGTGCGCCGGGGGATTGGTGCAATAGGGGCGCTGGGTCCCGGATTCCGGCTGAAGCCGGTACTACAATACAGCGCTGGGTTCGTCGATGGCTTTGGCTTTGAGGGGTACCTTCGGTCGCTGCTTGTGCTGGGGACTGAAAGCGACAAAGCGCGGGACGGGCAGGCCGTTCCGCGCTTTGTGAAGAGACGTAGCGTCAGGAAGCGAGGAATCAGCCGAGGGCGGCGGTGTAGTTGGCGGCGACGGCGGTCCAGTTCACGGCGTTCCACCAGGCAGCGAGGTAGTCGGGGCGCTTGTTCTGGTACTTGAGGTAGTAGGCGTGCTCCCAGACGTCGCAGCCGAGGATGGGGGTGCCGGAGCCGTCCATGAGGGGGTTGTCCTGATTGGGGGTGGAGGTGATGGCGAGCTTGCCGTCCTTGACGTTGAGCCAGACCCAGCCGGAGCCGAAACGACCGACGCCTGCTTTGCCGAAGGCTTCCTTGAAGGCATCGAAGCTGCCGAAGGCGGCGGTGATGGCGTCAGCGAGAGCACCGGTGGGTGCGCCGCCGGCGTTGGGGCCCATGATGTTCCAGAAGAGGGTGTGGTTGTAGTGACCGCCGCCGTTGTTGCGGATGGGGGCCTGGATGTCTGCAGGGATCTTGGAGATGTTTTTGCAGAGGTCTTCGATGGACATCGCTTCCAGGTCGGCCTTGCCGGCAAGGGCGTTGTTCAGATTGGTGACGTAGGCGTTATGATGCTTGCCGTGATGGATTTCCATCGTCTGTTTGTCGATGGTGGGCTCAAGCGCGTCGGTGGCGTACGGCAGGGGGGGGAGGGTGTGGGCCATGGTGTTGGGGTGGGTTGATTGAGGTTCTTGGGGTAAGTAGAGGGAATACGGGCGCGGGCAAGAGGAAGGTTGTGGCGAGTTAGGGGGGGGAGGCTCGTTGCTGGATGGTGGAATCTGGATGCTGGATCCTAGATGCTTGAGGCTGGAGCGAGGGCGAGGTCTGGGATGTCACTGATGATGACCGCGCGAGATTGGAGGACAGCAGAAAGCAGGGGTGATATTGGGGTATGCGGTTTTTTGGGCTTCTGCGGTTTCCCTGGTTACGGCTCTTGAAGGTGGTGGGGATTGGGGGAGTCAGGGATGACGCGAGCCGCACAGAGGACTGTGCGGACCACTTTGGGGCGGGACAATTCGGGGAACGGCGAAAAAGGGGGTGCGGGAGGGACGTTCGTATGGCACTGCCCATTCTTATTCTTTCATGAAACATGCTTTGATCTTCCGTGTCGTTCTTGGTCTGATTTTGAGCTCGTGCCTGTCTTCGTGCGGGATGGCGTTTCGGTCGGAGTGGAAGAAGGCGCCGGTGACGAGCGGAGTGGAGGGCAAGTGGCAGGGGACCTGGCTGAGTGATGAGAACGGGCACCATGGGGAGCTGCGGTGTGTGGTGGCAGCGCCAATCAGCCGCAAGCTCGCGGTGCAGAAGTTCTTTTATCATGCCACTTGGAAGACCATCCTCAGCGGCAGCTACGAGGCCATGCACACCGTCCAGAAGCAAAAAGACGGGACCTATACCTTCAAAGGGGAGCACAAGATGCCGGACTGGGCGGGGGGGCTGTATCACTATGAAGGAACGATCAAGGGGGATGAGTTCAAGGCGAACTACAAGTGCGCGATGGACCACGGCACGTACGTGATGAAACGGGTGCGGTGAGCAACCATGCGGGCGGGTGCGGGTTCATCCTGCGTCACGCAGTGCTTGTGACATCTAATACATGAAGTGGTTCCATAGTTTTCGCGCCAAGCTGATCCTAACGGTGTTTCCGGTGGTGGCGGGGATCACCATTGCGACGCTGGTGCTGGCGGAGGTGAAATTTATGGAGTCGTACCGGAAGCTGTTTGAGGAGCAGTTTGACTCACAGATTGGGAATTATTCCGCGGCGAAAAAGAAGCGGACGGAGGCGCTGTCGAAGGTGCTGGACAAGGTGGCGAAGGAGCCGGAGCTGCTGGAGGCGATTTCGAAGAAGGAGTATGCAGCGGCGGCGAAGAGGCTGAGCATGAATTTGGAAGGCCTCTCGAGCGAGCGCCTTTTCAGCGACCTGCCGGGTCCGCTGCGGCCCAGCGGGGCGCCACCACATCTGGCACAAGGGGTCATGGCGCGCCTGCGCGTGGGCGAAGATGACAACAAGGATAACGACAAAGAGAAAGATAAGGACAAGGACAAAGAGCGGCCGGGACTGCGGCAGGGGTTTTCACAGCTGCAGGTGAAGATCGACCTCATCGATCCGGAGGGGAACTTTGTGACTTCGCCGAAGAAATACGGGCAGGGCGGACGAGGGATGCTGCCGCCGCCGAAAGGACGGGAAATGCCGACGAGCGCGGAGTTTCGCCGCCGGTCCGGAAAGCTGCCCTGGCTGGGGGATCGGAAGCTGGAGGATGTGCTCAAAGACCAGGAGGTGGGGTATCAGCGGATCGAATATGGAGAGGACAGCCGCAATGAGCAGGTGCAGGAGGTGTACATCACCCCGCTGCGAGATCCGGAGTCGGGCAAGTTTCTTGGAGCGTTTTTGTTTGGCCTGCCGCTGCAGGTGCTGGCAGAAAAGGTGCTGTATGAGCAGACGAAGCATTCGGACCTGGGGGAGATCATGAGCGGGGTGTGGGTGGAGGAGGGACTGGTGAGCACGACGATCCCGAAGGAAGAACGCGAGATCGTGGCGGCGCACATCGCGGACTCGATCCACCACACGCATAAGACGCAGCGGGGCATGACGGTGTCGATTCACGGAGAGCGGCACCAGATTTACTACCGAGTGCTCAATCCAGGGTCCCCTTTCCCGCTGGCGGCGCAGGTGAACCTGTACCCGCTGGCAGCGATGGACACAGAGCTGGCGGATCTGCGGTGGGATGTGGGTGTGCTGGGGGTGGTGTCTCTGCTGATCGCCCTGATCGCGGTGCTGTACATTTCACGCGGTTTGTCAGGACCGATCCGGGAAATCGTGAGCGGGACGCACCAGATTGAGCAGGGGAACTTTGATGTGCGGGTACCGGTGCGAAGCCAGAATGAGCTGGGCAAGCTGGCAGCTTCTTTCAACGAGATGGCGGCGGGACTGGCGCTGCAGGAGAAATACCGGAGCGTGCTGAATGCGGTGGCAGACCGGACGGTGGCGGAGCAGCTGATCACGCAAAGTGGAACGCTAGGCGGGGAGCTGCGGCATGTGACAATGCTGTTCTGCGACATCCGCGGCTTTACAGCACTGACGGAGAACATGCCGCCGGCGGATGTGATCGACCTCTTGAATGAGCACATGACGGCGCTGACGGAAGTGGCCTATCAGCACGGGGGGATCGTGGACAAGTTTGTGGGGGATCTGATCATGGTGCTGTTTGGAGCGCCGCAGAGCACCGGCGAGGATGCAGTGAAGGCGGTGCAGTGCGCGCTGAGCATGCTGCAAGTGCGGAAGAAGCTGAACGAGACCTCCAAGCATTCGCTGGAGGTGGGCATCGGCCTGGCGACGGGATCGGTGGTGGCGGGGTGCATGGGGTCTGACCAGCGACTGAGCTACACGGTGCTGGGGCACCGGGTGAACCTGGCGTCAAGGCTGTGCAGCATCGCGCAGGCGGGGGAGATCATTATGGACGCGGAGACGTATGAGGACTCGAAGGATTTTATCAACGCGGAGCCGATTCCGCCGATGCAGCTGAAGGGTATTTCGGAGGCGGTGCATCCGTGGAGGGTGGTGGGGTAGATGCTGGATGCTGGATGCTGGGGCGCGGTCAGGACATGGGTAACACTTCTGGCTCAGGACATAGGTTACACATGCCGTGATTTGGGTTACGGGGAGCCGTTCGCTATGGAAGGTGGACCATTGTCGGTGGTCAGTCGCACCAGTAAAAAAGTGTGTCGAAGACGTAGTACGGACCGTCGAAGACCGTCGGAATTTCAATTCCGTCTGGAGCGGGAAGAATGAGCGGAGCGCGTGGCAAAAGCTCGATGTGAAATTTGCCAAGGACATCTGCAACCGTAGCAATGAAGTCGGTCCAATCGCCGTCTGGAAGCAAACCGACGTTGCTGACTTCGATGAATCCGGCAGAACTGCCCTTGCCGTCCTTGTTTTCGGCGCGCGCGCTGGCGCCATAGGCTGCGAGCGGAGCGAGACGGGACAGGTAAAGCAGGATGCCGGTGGTCTCGACATACGTCGGAAAATCACGACGGGATCTGCCATCTCCGGGATAAAGGAAGGCGGAAACATACGAAGCGTAGCCGCTGCCATGGTGACAGGTTTCACGGATGACATTAACTCCAGGCTGCTGCTCCAGAGCAGAAAGAACTACGGAGTAGAACTGCCACGCATCCTGATCGGAACCGCTAATGAAAGGCTCGAAGTTGCCGAATAGTGTTTGGGAGACCGAATCGTGCATGATGGCCTCGGTAATTTCGATTGGGTAAGAGGAATGCATCAAAAGTTCCTTTTGGGTAGAAAGGCTAAATTCATTGTTTTTTCTCATGCCTCAATTTTACCCATTTTGTCGAGATTATATTGTGGGTCTATGAAACCAAGCAGCAATGATTCAGGCATACCGCAGCGATGCGGCATGCCACTTTAGGGTCTGCAGTGTTTTGGCGGAACGCTGGGACCGACAGACAGGAATGTCTGTCGTACTTGGCGAGATGTGTTTGCGGCTGGAGGGAGGTGAAGAACGTATCGGATGGAAGTGGCAAGAGTGGGAGGTCGGAGCATTGTCAAGCTGGTCGAGAGACGTGGCTTGACGGTGGCTTCGACTCTTGGTCTTTTGTTGCCCTGCCCTTTCGTCATTTGCCTTTTTAATTTCGTTATTCGTTCATGCCTTCCCCTCGTGCCAAACCTGATCTGCTCGCGAAGCTGCGTGATGTGCCGCATGTGCCGGGGGTGTATATTATGAGGGACCGGCTGAACAATGTGATCTATGTGGGGAAGGCGCGGGATTTGAGGAAGAGGCTGGCGAATTATTTCACGCCGGCGAGGTCGCAGCTGGCGGATCGGAAGACGCGGGCGCTGATCGCGAGCATCTGGGATTTTGACTTGCATGAGGTGCGCAATGACACGGAGGCGCTGGTGCTGGAGGGGAAGCTGATCAAGGAATTTCGGCCGCGATACAATGTGAGCTTCCGCGATGACAAACGCTACTTCATGGTGCGGGTGCACTTTGGGGATGCGATCCCGCGGCTGTCGACGACGCGGCTGAAGAAGGATGATGGGGCGCGGTATTTTGGCCCCTTTCCGCATGGGATGGCGCTGCGGACGACGCTGAACTGGCTGAACAAGAAATTTGGCCTGCGGGTGTGCCGACCACTGAAGCCGGGCGAGGCAGACTACAAGCACTGCAGCAATGACATCATCAAGAACTGCTCGGCGCCGTGCATTCTGCGCATCTCGCTGGAGGATTATAAGAAGCGGGTGGAGCAGGCGTGTGAGTTTTTGGACGGGAAGTCGAAGGATCTCATCACTGCGCTGGAGGAGGAGATGCAGCATGCGGCGGCGCGGATGGATTTTGAGAAGGCGGCGGAGCTGCGGGACATGGTGGAGGATTTTAAAAAGACGCTGATTCCGACGCGAACGTTTGAACGCGGAGCGCGGGCGCGGGTGATCCGGAGCATTGATCCGATGGCAGATGTGCGGGAACTGCAGGAGCTGCTGCATCTGGAAAAGGCGCCGCTGGTGATGGAGTGCTTTGACATCGCGAACATCGGCACGGCGCACTGTGTGGCGAGCATGGTGAGGTTTAAAAACGGGGTGCCGGACAACTCGAACTACCGGCGGTATCGCATCAAGGCGGTGAGCGGGCAGAATGATTTCATCAGCATGGCGGAGGTAATCCGGCGGAGGTTTTCACGCATTTTGCTGGAGGGGAGGCAGGCGGCCGGGGATGATGCGGAGTTTTCCCAGGAGGCACCGATGGAGGCGATGCGGAGACTGGAAATGACGAATGACGAAGGTGGCACGTCGAGTGACGAGAGCGCGGAGACGGTGGAAGGAAAACGGAAGGCGACTTTCGTGCGGCTGCCGGATCTGGTGATCGTGGATGGGGGCAAGGGGCAGCTGGGGATGGCGGTGGCGGAGCTGCAGAAGCTGGGGCTGCATGAGCTGCCGATCATCGGCCTGGCAAAGGAAAACGAGGAGGTGTACAGACCGGGGGAGAGCTATCCGGTGATCATTCCGCATGAGCGCGGGGCGCTGAAGCTGCTGCAGCGGATTCGTGATGAGGCGCACCGGTGGGCGAATGGGTACCACCAGCTGCTGCTGGGCAAGCGAGTGGCGGAGAGCATTCTGGATGACTGCCCAGGAATCAGCGAGGCGAGGAAGGCGGCGCTGCTGAAGGCGTTTGGCTCGGTGGCGCGACTGCGGAAGGCGACGGTGGAGGAGATCGCGGGAGTGCCGGGGATCAGCAAGGTGCTGGCGGGGCAGGTGCTGGGTTTTTTGGAGAGCCGGTGAAGCAATCAGAATGGGAGTGGCCGAAAGAGGGAAAAGAAGGGAAAAAATCGGAGGCCGGAAACTGGCAGCGAAACGCGACATCGTTTTGCGGACAAGGGCGCATGTATGGCAGTGCCGGTTCCAGCCGGGTTCGGCCACTGCCCCAATCACTCCAGTTCTGGCGGCACGCTCCCGTAGGTCCATGGAACGCCTTTGCCCGCCCCGCCAAACGGAGGTGCTTTCGGGGGCTCAGGCTTGGGTTCAGCGCTCATCTGGTTTGCCAGTTCCACTCCCTTTTTGGCCATCTGAGTTCCTGCGGTGATCTCCAGATTTGAGTACGCCGTCAACCGCGTTTCATACCCGCCGCCATGCGGGCCGAAGGCCTCCTCCGTGGGGACGTAGCCGACGATCCCGTTCGAGAGCTCGCAGGGAAACGTGAACGCATGCTGGCTGCCTTTTTTGATGTCGAGGCCATACTGCACGAAGTACTCCGCCGGGTCAGACACAAAACACACCGGCCCTACCTTGATGCACTGCACCTCGCAATCGACGACAGGAGTGACCCGGTTCAAGTGGTCCAGCATCAGGATTTCCTTCGCAAACAGGTAGTCCGTCGGATCGCCCGGCGCTCTGGCCTTGCTGGCGATCTCGAGGCTCTTCTGCACATGCTGCGCGGAAGGCGGCCGCCGTTTGATTTTCAGCACCTCCTGCCGGGTGTCGATCGGTGCTGCTGTGAACTTTGGCATGGAGAGGAGCACACGTATGGCCTCCGCACCGATCCTGCCGCCCACGAGTTTGCTCCACTCTTCCGGCTTTGGGTTTTGGTAGGGGCTCAGGTTGTCCACCTGTGTGATGTCTCCGCAGGCGCCTTGCAGAAAGACCACAGGAGCGTGCGTGTCCATGCCTCCCTGAATGGTTTTTTCCAAGTATTGAATCCAGTTTGCCGAGATGCCGCCGGGGTTCGTCGTGGCATGGCAGGCATAATTTACCACCACACCCACCAGCTGCCCCTGCATGTCCCAAGCACCGATGACGCCCACCTGCGGATCGATCGGACCCGCATATTCGATGATGTCCGGGTTCCCCGGGCGCGGGTGGCTCCACGTCTGGCCGTTCTTCATTCGCAGACGGCGGTTGTAGGCAACCTTGTCCTCGTGGCCAAAACCGCAGCCCAGCTGCACCGGCACTTTGCTTTGATTTGCCGCCACCACACCCGCCACGATCTCATGCGTGAGCCGCAGCAGGTAGCCGGGGTCTGCGCAGGAGGACTCCTCATACGCGAGCTTTTTCACCAGATCGGAGGCGGTATCATACTCTCCGGGCATGACCATGCCCACCGGACCCGAGCTGTGCGAGTGCGAGGCGCAGATGAGCACAGCGTCTCCCTTGATGCCGGTGGCTTTTTCAATCTGCGCACGCGCATCCAGCACGACCTGGCGTGGCACCACGAGCGTGTCCAGGCCGATGGTCACGGCCGTCTTTTTACCGTCGTCAAACAAGGCCACGCGCACCTTGCAGGCGTCGTGAAAGGTGCGGTGGTAGCTTTTTCCATAGCCTCCCGGCTGCTCCATGCCGATCCCCGGAGTGATGTCCCGTTCGGCAAATCCCGCTTTGATGTCCGAAGAGGCGGCCGGGGTCTGGGCGTGGATCGAGACGGTGAGCAGGCAGGCGAGGGCAAAAAATGGACGCATCCCAGCATTACGTCATTGCGGAGACATTTTGGAGATGAAAAACTTACAATACAACTTGGTGTGAATATTGCATATTACCCGTGCTCCCAACTACCGTTGAACCGTTTGATTCCCTAACGATTCGTGCAGGCCACCTACTACATTGCCAAAGGACAGAAGACGCTCGGCCCGTGTTCCAAGGACGATCTGCGCAATTTTCTTGCCTACGGCTCCATCCGAGACAGCGATCTGGTAAAGCGTGAGGATGAAGAGCAGTGGCGGCCGGTTTCCACCCTGCTGGAACTGCATGCCGAGGGGCAGGTCCTCGCAGATGGCCTCACGGTGCTGCCGCTTCGCCGGCGGGTGGCTCGTTATCGGGACTACAATCGCGTGCCTTACAATCAGCGTGGCGGCACCGTGCTGCGGCGCATGATCACCGGTTTTCTGTTTTTCCCGCCCATGCTCTGGTGGGCGGCTGTGGCGCTCTATTCCGACCACATCTTCCGCCAGAAGAAGGACGAGAACGGCTACCTGATCGTCTGGAAGCGGTGGGTTGAGGTGCTCGTCACCGTATTGATCATCGTGAACGCCATTGCGTGGTGGGTCTGCATCACCTACGCCTCGTGGATTCTGGGACCCGGGCTCGCTGAACTTTCCAAAGGCATGGGGGAGGCGCTGGATGTGATCAAAGGGCTGCTCAACGACACTTCCGCCAAGTGATTTATCCCGTGCCGGCGGCGACCTGCGCGCTCTTCGGCAAGCACTGGGTTGCCGTTTCTTGTGCGGCATTTGGCATCCTGAGCCCGCGCTGACATCTGCATGGATGCCATGGCGTTGGTTCAGGCATGAAAGCCTTCCACCCACTTTCTTTTCTCGCCACCGCACTGTTTGCCCTCACGGCACACGCAGCGTCCGTGGACACCTCTGCTGCTTCCAAACAGGTCGATGCACTCCTGGCCAAAAGCTGGCAGAAGCACAAGATCAAGCCGAATGCCCCGGTGGATGACGCCACTTTTCTGCGCCGTGTTTACCTGACGGTGGTGGGCCGCATTCCCACACTCGATGAGGCCCGCGCCTTCCATGCCTGCCAGATGCCGGACAAGCGCGCAAAGCTCATCGACTCACTGCTTTCCAGTGAAGGATACGTGCAGAATTTCTTCAACTACTGGGCGGACGTGCTGCGCGCTCAGACACAGGGAGTGGCAGGCGGCACCACCTCGCAGAATTACCTGAACTACATCCGCACCGCGCTGCGGGAAAACAAGCCCTGGGACCAGATGGCCCGCGAGCTCGTCTCCAGCGAGGGCACCTGCTTCGACACCGGTGCCATCGGTTACTACATGCGCGACCGCGGCATGCCGCTGGACAATCTCTCCAACACCACGCGCATCTTTCTCGGCACCCGCATGGAGTGCGCCCAGTGCCATGACCATCCCTTCGACAAATGGACGCAGAAGCAGTTCTACGAGATGGCGGCCTTCACGCACAACATGAGCGCCTCCAGCTACCGCTCCAAGAGCGCCGAGGAAGCGCAGAAGATGCTGCGCGCGGACAAGTCGCTCGACAGTGAAACCCGCGACCTCATGCGCCAGGCGCTCAGTGAAGCCATGCGCCCGCTGCGCGACACCCTGGTGGTGCAAAACAAATCCCAGCTCCGTCTCCCGCATGATTACAAATACAAGGACGCCAAGCCCAAGGACGTCGTGCAGGCCTCTGTGATGTTTGGCAAACCGGTGACGCTGCAGAAGGAGTCCAACACCATCGGCGAATTTGGCCAGTGGCTCACCTCAGCGGAAAATCCCCGTTTCACCACCATCATCGCCAACCGCCTCTGGCAGCGCGTTTTCGGAGCGGGCCTGTACGAGCAGGTGGATGAAATGATGGACAGCAGCGTCGCTTCAAACCCCGAGTTGATGCATTTCCTCGAGCGGCAGATGGTCGCGCTGAAGTATGACATGAAGGACTATCTCCGCCTGCTGCTGAATACGCAGGCCTTTGCCCGTGAGAGCACGAAGGAGATATCTCCTGGCACACCATACTTTTTCCAGGGTCCAGTCTTCCATCGCATGCGCGCCGAGCAGGTCTGGGATTCTCTGGTCACACTCGTGAGTCCGGATCCTGATCAGCCCAACTGGAGCAGCCGCGAGCGCGAGCGACGCGATCTTGAAAACCGCCATCACCTCGCCGGCTTGCTCGACAAGACCGAGGCTCCCCTCCTCTTTGAGGCTGCCAAGGAAGTCGCCGCCGCCATGCGCGAGCAGAACAAGCAGTTCGACGTACTTCGCAAAGAGCTCGATGAAGCCCGCGCCAAAGAGGACAAGGCGAAGGCCAAGGACATCCAGCGCCGCCTCGGCGAAAGCCAGCGCATTCTGCGCGAGCAGGTTTCCAAATGCTTCTACGCCGCCGCCAAGAAGTCCGGCAATCAGGACATCCAGAAAGAGCTCGCCGCCGTCAGTGGAGAAGGCCCCATGGAGATGGCCATGATGAACCTCATGGAAGACAGCCGCGTGGATCCCAAGGCCGCTCCTCTCAATCCGAAAATCATGGCCACACTCAAGGCGGAAGAAACTGTCCTCGGCATGAAGGATGAGAAGAGCATCAAGGGCTTCGAAAACTACCAGCGCACGCTTCATCAGACCTGGAGCCGCGCCGCGGAGCTTCCTTCTCCCGCACCGCGCGGCCACTTCCTACGCGAGTTTGGGCAGAGCGACCGCGAGATCATCGAAAACGCCAATGATGAAGCCAGTGTGCCGCAGGCGCTGACGATGATGAACGGCTCTCTTCTCAATCAGCTTACCAGCGCGTGGTCCACCTTGAGCATCAACCTGCGCAAGGCCCAGACCAACGACGAAAAGATCGACACCCTCTTCCTCAGCCTCTACTCGCGCAAACCGAATGCGAAGGAGAAGGCCCACATGCTCCAGACTCTGGAGAGCTACGCGTCTTCCAAAACTCTGTGGGAGGACGTCACCCTCGCCGCCCTCAGCACCCAGCGCTTCATCTTCGTCGAATAACCAACAGCTTCTTTGATTCCGCCATGAAAACGCCATCCAACGATCTCTCCCGCCGCGCTTTGCTGACCCGCATGGCCCAGTCCTGCCTCGGCGTCGGTCTGCTTCCCTCCATGGAGCATCTGTTCTCCAGCAAGGCCTTCGCCGTCGGTGAAGGCAGCGCCACCGCCAAACAGGCCGCCACCGCACGCAATGTCATCTTCCTCTACATGACCGGTGGCCAGAGCCATCTGGACACCTGGGATCCCAAGCCGGAAAACAAGGAAGTCGCCGGTCCGGTGAAGGCCATCAAGACCAGCGCCGATGGCGTGCTCCTGAGTGAATACCTGCCGCGCATGGCCAAAAAGATGCACCACGCCTGTGTCATCAATTCCATGGCCACCAACACCGCCGCGCATGAGCAGGCGAACTACTTCATGCATACGAGCTTTGGTCTGCGCAGCACCATCAAGCATCCTGGCATGGGCGCATGGCTCAGCGTGTTCCAAGGCCCCGGCAATCCCGCTCTCCCGCCCTATGTCTATGTGGGCAATGACAGCCGCCATCCTGGCGCCGGCTTCTTCGCCAAAAAGCATGGCCCCCTCATGGTGAACAATCCCGAGGCTGGTCTGCAGAATGTGACTCCGCAGAAGGGGGGGACCGAGGAACGCTTCGGCATGCGTCGTGATCTCGCCCACTCTCTCGATGCCGATTTCCAGGGCAAATGGGACACCCGTGGAGTCAAAGCCTATGCGGATGTTTATGACGACGCCGTGAAGCTCATGAAGAGCGAGGACCTCGCCGCTTTTGACCTTACCAAAGAGCCCGATGCCGTACGGCAGGCCTATGGCAAGGACACCTTCGGTCAGGGCTGCCTGCTCGCACGTCGCCTCGTGGAGCATGGCGTGCGCTTCATCGAGGTGAGTTTTGGCAGCTGGGACACCCACGTGGCCAATTTCATCAACGTGCCGCAGCTTTGCAATACGCTCGACACCGCACTCGCCGCCCTCATCACCGATCTGGAGCAGCGCGGCATGCTGGACAGCACCATGATCGTGGTCAGTTCGGAGTTCGGCCGCACCCCCAAGATCAATCAAAACCAGGGCCGCGATCACTACCCCGTCTTCTCCTCTGTCATCATTGGCGGTGGCATCAAAGGCGGCATCAAATACGGTGCCACCACGCCGGACGGTGCAGGTGTGGCCGCCGACAAAGTGGGCCCGCCCGATCTGAATGCCACCATCGGCTATGCCCTCGGCCTGCCGCTGGACCAGGTTGTTTATTCACCCACCAAGCGCCCCTTCACCGTGGCGGACAAAGGCCAGCCGCTCACGCATTTGTTTGCGTGATATCATGAGCCTCTGCAAGGAGGTCTGGACGTTCAGCCAGGGTCTGGCTGTGGGTGTGAATGAATACGGCGGAGTTTGCGGCGGGTTGCGGGACCAGGATGGTCCCACTCCTGCCGGAGCTTCGCTGTGCGGATGCCTGGGAGGAGGGGAATATCTTGATCCCCTCAAGGCTCCGCGATCATCCAGCGCTCCTCGTCGGTTGAGACTAGGGTGCGCAAGGAAACCGAGACCTCTTTTTCGTTGCCCTTAGTGTTGGATGTTGATGACACTCTAACAAAAAACGCCCGGCAGATTTCTCCGCCGGACGTTTTTGTTTAGCTTTAGGTTATCAGGCCTGCAGCCCGATTAGATGGACTTGTAGTCCCAGCCCTGGCGGTAGGCCGCGCGGGTGATGAGAGCATTGGCTTCTGCATTGTCGGACTGCTGCTTGGAGGCGTCCCAGTTGATGACCTTGCCCGGGTTCGCGATGGCCAGGTTGCCGAAGAGGCAGAGCTTGGTGAGGGGGACGGAGTAGTCGAAGTTGCTTCCGCAGATCTTGTCCTGCTCGATGGCGCGGATCAGTTCCAGCTGCGGCTCGCCTTCGGCCAGAGCGCCCTCGATCTTGAGTTCAGGGGACTTGCCTCCCAGGAAGTCGGTCATCTTGGTGGCTGGGATGAGGCGTGGGCTGCCGCAGTAGTCGTCCGTGTTCAGGATCACGCCGGCATCGCCACGAAGCAGGAAGCCGCCTTTGATCTTGTCCCAGTCGCGCTCGGCTTCCAGTTCCGCCGGACGCTCAGGCTTCAGGCTGCCTTCATACCAGTGCAGCTTGATCTCGCCGTACTTCTCCGTCTTGAAATAGAAGATCACGTGGGAGGACTTCGGCCAGCTCACATCTGTGAGTTCGGTGCACTCGGCTTCCATCTTGTAGGGTTCGCCCAGACCGCAGGCCCAGAAGGGACCGTCCAGCAGGTGGCAGCCCATGTCTCCCATGGCTCCGGCGCCGTACTCGCGATGACCGCGCCATGCGAAGGGATGCAGGCCGTTGATGTAAGGAGTCGCGGGCACAGCAGCCTGCCAGGCGTCCCAGTTGAGGTTTGCAGGCACATCACCCGTGACGTACTTGGCTTTCGCCTCGTTGCCCTGGGGCCAGATGGGGCGGTTGGTCCAGACGTGGATTTCTTTGACGTTGCCGACGATGCCTTCGCTGACCCACTGCTTGAGGAAGCGGATGCCCTTGCCCGTGTGGCCCTGGTTGCCCATGTTCGTCTTCACGCCTTTTTTCTTGGCTGCTTCGTGCAGCTGGTTGGCTTCCCAGATGCGGTTCACCAGAGGCTTCTGCACGCAGACGTGCTTGCCGCGCTTGATGGCTTCCATCGCCGCAGGGTAGTGGGCGTGGTCCGGGGTGGACACGGTGCACATGTCGATCTTGTCGCCCATCGCGTCAAACATCTCGCGGAAGGTCTCAAACATCTTGGCGTCCGGATACTTCTGCTGCGCCTGCTTCAGACGCTCGCGGTCCACGTCGCAGATGGCCACGATGTTCGCTCCCTTGGCGGAGATGCCCACGTCAGAGCCTCCCTTGCCACCGGCGCCGCCGATGCCTGCGACATTGATTTTTTTGACGCCGCCTTCCTGGCCAATCAGCAGATTGGGCATGAAGATGCTGCCGGCAGTTGCGGCGGTGTTGCGGAGGAATTGACGACGATTTTGGAAGAGCGAAGGCTTCATGGGAATGGATTGGGCCGCGAAGATAGCGGAGCGCCGCTCAACTACGCAATCAGAAACGCGCTTTATTCCACGAATGGTTTTTGCCTACACAGGCTGCGTCACGGGATTTTGGCGTTCGCCGCACGCAGCTTGCTGTGTTTTTTGCCGTAGCCAAAATAGATCACCAGGCCGATTGCCAGCCAGATCACCAATCGCTCCCAGGTCTCCCGGTCCAGCGCCGCCATCATGCCAAGGCATACCAGCGCGCCCAGGATGGGCACCACCGGCACCAGCGGGCAGCGGAATCCGCGCTCCAGGCCGGGCTTGGTGTGGCGCAAAATGACCACCCCCACGCATACCAGCACAAACGCGAGAAGCGTGCCGATGCTCGTCATGTGGCCCACCACCGATCCCGGCACGAGTGCCGCGAACAGCCCGGTGAAAACCATGAACAGGATGTTGCTGGACACCAGCGTGTGTGTCTTTGGATTCACCTTCGCAAACACCTGCGGCACCAGGCCGTCCTTCGCCATGGAGAAAAACACGCGCGACTGCCCCATCAACAGCACCAGGATCACCGAGCCGTAGCCCGCCAGGATGGCGCAAATGATGGCCGTCTTCATGAAATGGTAGGGCGTCTTGCCGATCGCGATCGCCACCGGTGCGATGCCGTCATGACCGCGGAATTCCTGATAGTTCGCCACGCCCGTGAGCACGTGCGCAAACAGGATGTAGAGCACCGTGCAGATGGCCAGAGATCCCAGGATGCCCAGCGGCAAATCCCGCTTCGGATTCTTCGCGTCCTGTGCCGCAGTGGAGACGGCGTCAAAGCCGATGTAGGCAAAGAAAATCACCCCTGCGGCACGCAGGATGCCGGACCAGCCAAACTCGCCAAAGTGCCCGCTCACGTTCTCCGGGATATACGGCACATGGTTCGCCGGATTCATGTAACCCCAGCCCAGCGCGATGAAGCACAGCACCACGGAGATCTTCAGCGCCACGATGATGTTGTTCACCGTCGCCGATTCCTTCGTGCCTTTGATCAGCAGCGCGGACATCAGCACGATGATAAAAACTGCGGGCAAATTCATGATCCCATGGATCACGGTTCCGTCCGCCAGCTTCGCCTCTGAAAACGGCGAGAGCATCCACGGCAGCCACCGGTTCGCCACGTCCTGTCCGGCCATGATGCCGATGAGCTTGTTTAAATAGCCCGACCAGCTGATCGCCACCGTCGCGGCCGCCACGGCATACTCCAGCACCAGATCCCAGCCGATGATCCACGCCATCAGCTCGCCCATCGTGGCATACGAATAGGTGTAGGCGCTGCCTGCTACCGGGATCATCGAGGCGAACTCCGCATAACAGAGCCCAGCCAGAGCACAGCCGATGCCCGCGATGATGAAGGAAATCGTCACCCCAGGCCCCGCAAACTCTCCTGCCGCCTGCCCGGTCAGGGAGAAAATCCCCGCCCCGATGATGGCACCGATGCCCAGCGTCGCGAGATTGAGCGCCCCCAAAGAACGCTTCAGCGTCACATGGGCGTCTCCTTCTCCTTTCTCGGCTTCATGGATGATGGTGGGGATGTCCTTGGTGGCAAGAAGCTGGTTGGGCATGGTGAGAGAAGTCTTCGAGTGAGCAAAATCAGGACAAGGCTAGCAGACACTGCGCCAGAATGGCAATCACGAATCCGCTGCCTTTGCAGATCCGGCCCAGAAATGCTCTTTGGGCATCGTTTGTGCTTGGCTAATGGTGTCTTCACCCCCTAAAAGGCTTCATGGACTTTGCAAAAATCGCTTCAGACCTCTCAGGCATTGTCTGGGGCCCGCTTCTCATCATTCTCCTGTTCGGCACTCATCTTTTTCTGACGGTGCGCACCGGTTTCATCCAGCGGTATCTGCCGCAGGCCATCCGCATCTCCTTTTCCCGTCAGAAGGAGGGGGAGGGAGATGTGACCCAGTTTGGAGCGCTGATGACGGCTCTGGCGGCCACCATCGGCACCGGCAACATCATCGGCGTAGCCGGTGCGGTGGCCACGGGGGGACCGGGAGCCGTGCTGTGGATGTGGCTCACGGGCGTGTTTGGCATCGCCACCAAGTATTCGGAGGCCGTCCTGGCAGTGAAGTATCGCGTCACCATGCCGGATGGCAGCATGGCCGGCGGGCCCATGTATGCGCTGGAGCGCGGGCTGGGGCAGAAGTGGCTGGGCGTGGTGTTTGCCATTTTCACCTGCATTGCCGCCTTTGGGATCGGCAACATGACTCAGGCCAACAGCATTGTGGAAATGCTCATTGAAAGACTCAAGCCGGAATCCGTGTCCCAGGTCTCACAGCTTCGCTGGATCGCCGGCGGGGTCATGGCGTTGCTCACGGCGGCGGTGGTGCTCGGCGGGGTGAAAAGCATCGCCAAGGTGTGCGGCCTTTTGGTGCCGGTGATGGCGGTGGGCTACGTGCTGGGCTGTGCGCTGATCCTGATCAAAAACTTCTCTTTGCTGCCACAGACGTTTCTGGACATCTGGAACGGTGCCTGGACCGGTCAGGCGGCGGTAGGCGGCTTTGTGGGTGCCGGGCTGAAGGAAGTGGCACGCGCGGGCATCGCACGCGGTCTTTTCTCCAATGAGTCCGGCCTGGGCTCCGCGCCCATCGTGGCGGCTGCGGCGCAGACACGCAATCCGGTGCGCCAGGCGCTGGTGAGCAGCACGGCCACCTTCTGGGACACCGTGGTGGTCTGCCTCATGACTGGTCTGGTGGTGGTGAGCAGCGGGCATTGGAAGGACGGCATGCCCAAGGCCGCGCTGACCAGCGCCGCTTTCAATGACCTGCACAGCTGGGGGCCGCACATTCTTCTTTTCGGCCTCATGACCTTCGTCTTCTCCACCATCCTCGGCTGGGGCTACTATGGTGAAAAGGCTGCCGAATACCTCTTCGGCACGCGCTCGGTGAAGCCTTACCGAGTCCTCTGGGTTCTTGCAGTGCTTTTTGGCTCCGTCCAGCCGGCGCAGGCCGTGTGGGACTTTGCCGACGCCGCCAACGGCCTCATGGCCATCCCCAACCTCATCTGCCTGATCTGCCTCAGCGGGGTCATCGTGGCCGAAACCAAGGCCCACAAGCACGAGCTGACCGGCCGGGGCTGAAAAAGTCTGTTGTCCCGCTTGCAACAGCGCCGGTCGCCTTTATGATCCTCGCCCGCCACTCACTGCCTCATGGTGTAATGGTAACACAGCAGATTCTGAATCTGTTATTCAAGGTTCGAATCCTTGTGAGGCAACCACTCTCGAAATCCAACGTGTGGTTTGTCGCGAAAGAATCGCTCAGACTTAGGGCGCGCCCCTTCACCCGGCTATTTTCTCGCCAGTTTCAGCCGGCCATCAAGACCTAACAAAAAATGTCGGCCAACTGTCAGCCGGCGCTCGCGTTTTTAAATCATGGACACGAAAAGCGCTATCGTCGGCAGCATCCTTATGGGTGCAGCGCTTTTCACTGCAAGCGGCAGTGAAAACGCTTTGGTAACCGTTTACCAGCCTCTCGACCCTTTGTCTGATGGCTCGGTGGAGGTGCGGGCGGTTCCTTTCGTCACTGGTGGCGCGTTTCCCGAAATTCTCTTCTCGGCTATTACACGACCGCACATTCCGCAGCAAAGCACCCCGAGAAAGGTCGGCGACATCAATCTTGCTTCGCTCGCCGGCATTTCGCTGGAATGCCAGCTGCTGGAGCCGGAAGCGGTGCTTCTGGTCTTCGACTTTACCAAGGCGGATCCAGCCCTGACCACTGAGGACGTCATGAAGGCTGTGCTTCAATGTGTCGAGAAGACTGCGGGGAAGTACCGTCTTTGCTCAAGAATCGTGGCAGGAGACAGGTTCCCTCTGTTCACGAAGATGATCGAAATTCAGATTCCACGTGAAACAGCGTCAAAGACGAAAGAAAAAACTTCGACAACCTTGCCGAAATGACCGCGACGCCTAACCATGCGCCGCAGCAAAACCGGCATGGCGGCGCGGTTTACAACCGGTGCTTCACGTATGCCGAATCGCTGAGCTTGGAGGCGTTAGGCATCCTCCCACCAAGAGCATCATGACCACAATCAGTAACCCCGAAATCGACCTCATCCAATCACGGATGCGGGTGACGATTCCCGGTCTGTATCGAAAGCTCTTGGTTGAGCTTGGATACGGGCGGATTGACGAGGATCACGAGATTTATCATCCGGAGCAGATCCGAGAGGCGTGGGAGTCATTCTTCGATGAGCCATCCGATCTTTTCACCATTTACTTTCCGTTTGGCTTTTCCCCGAGGCTGCAAGAGATGTGGATTATTCGACCGCAGGACGAGCGAGTTGCATCCATCTGGCATGAGACAGTGCCCGATGACTGGGATGAGGAAAAATGGCTGACGTATGAAGACTGGATTGCCAAGTATTTCGATGAGAAGCCGAATACCTAAACAAGCACTGCCGAGACCCCGGCCATCGCGCTTCGGTTTCAATCATCGCGTCCCGTGCGCCGGGTGCTGAGTTTAGGACGCCAGGCATGATGGCGCGTCTTAACTTAATTCTACTTTGGTAAGTTCTATTATGGGCCTGGTCAGACCTGATTCTTCCAGAATGTTTGACCACGGATAACACGAATTGACACGGATGCCTGTGGCTGAGGGTGGAAATCTCCTGATGACTTTTATGAACGTCCTGAAGAGTTACCAAAGTAGAATTAATCAGCGATTCTTTGGCTCATCTGCTTCACGGGCGTCGTCCATGCGGAAGACTACTTCGCACCTGAATACGACTGACGGGCAGAATCCCCAACGCAAAACGGCACGGCCGCCTCAAAGAGCGTACCGTGCCGTTTCGTTAAAAGAATGTGCGAATCAACAACTCAAGCCTTGGCCTGCGCTGCGGCCAAAATGGCCGAGTCCAGACGGGCCAGACGGTGCGTGCTGGAGGCGGTTTCGATGCCTTCCAAGGCGCGGTAGGTCTTGCCCACCTTCTTCACCAGACCGCAGTTGGTCAGCTTCAAAATCTTCTCGTAGGAGCGCAGACGAAGCATTTCTTCGCCACCACTGACCGCATTCTTCAGCTTCAGGCCCTCGAAAACCTTGGCGAAGAGGGCTTTGAACTCAAAAGTTTCGCCCGAGGAGAGAACGCTCACCAGTTCATCGGTGACGTGATCAACTACCCGACGGGAGAAAGGTGCTTTTTTAGTGGCTGCTTTTGTGGTGACCATCTTTCCCAGTACCACAGGAATGACGTTCTGTCTCAGAAACCCTTCGCAAATGTCACTTTTCTGCCCTTAACGAGCCTCTTGTTCAGCCAGATGCGATTCTTTGGCAGCCCGGCTCAGTTTTTTGAAAGAAATTTCTGCTCTTAAGGCTGCCGACTGGTTCTTCTGCGGCCACGATCTCACCACGCTCAGCGGACCCCGGCCCCGGGTGTATCGCGCTCCCTTGCCCGCATTGTGCTGCGCCAGGCGCCGCTCCAGATCATTCGTGATCCCGCAATACAGCGTGCCGTCTCTGCACCGCAGCACGTAGAGCACCCACTTCTTTTTTGCGGGTTTCTTTTTGGCGGCTGCTTTCTTCTTTTTCTTTGGCACGGCCCACCCTAGCGCGGACCGCGCAAAATCAAAACAGCTCGCTGATCGTCGTGCCTTCGGTCAAAGCCACAGGCCGACCGTCCGCCGAGGTGTAGCTGATCTCGCGGTAGTCATACCCCAGCGCCGAGTAGATGCTGGCATGGATGTCCGCCGGGGACACGGGCCGGTCTTTGGGGTAGGCCCCGCTGGCGTCTGAACTGCCGATGACCTGGCCGCCGCGCACGCCGCCGCCGGCCAGCAGCACGCTGTAGCAGCCTGGCCAGTGGTCCCGCCCGGCGTCGTTGTTGATCTTCGGAGTGCGGCCAAACTCGCCCATCCACACCACCAGGGTGCTTTCCAGCAGGCCGCGCTCTTCCAGATCATCCAGCAGCGCCGCGTAGGCCTGCTCCATCGGGGGCACCAGGCGGTTCTTGAGTCCGTTGAAGTTGTCCTTGTGAGTGTCCCAGGTGATGGACGGGCCGTTCACCGTCGTCACAAATCGCGTGCCCGCCTCCACCAGCCGACGCGCCAGCAGGTGAGACTGCCCCCAGCTGTGCCGCCCGTAGCGTTCGCGCACCTTCGCGGGTTCCTTGCTCAGATCAAAAGCCTCCGCTGCCTTGCCGGATTGCAGCATTGTGGTGGCCTGCTCATTGAAAATATCCATCTGCGCCACCTGAGTGGAGGCGATGGGCAGCGCCGCCGCGCTCATGTGATTGAGCAGCGCGAGGCGCTCCTGAAACCGTGCGGGCGTGAGGCTCGCATCCAGCCCCATGTTTCTCACGCGAAACGACGCCGCATTCGGGTCATCATCCAGCACATACGGGTCAAAGCGCGTGCCCAGGCAGCCGCCGAACTGCCCCGGTGTCAGGTACACCTTGCTGTCGCAGTGCGGAAAGGGCGTGATCACGTAGGGCGGCACTCCTTTGCTGAATCCATCCCGCTGCGCCAGCCAGCCCACCAGTGTGCCCACACCCGGCAAATCCGTCGGGCTTGGGGAGATCAGCGTGCTGTCCACCCGATACGGCCGCCCGGTCGTGGCCCAGTGCATGCCGCCATTGTGACTGCTGTGCCCATGGTGCACGGAACGGATGAGCGCCAGCTTGTCCATCCGCTTTGCCATCTGCGGCAGCAGCTCCGTGACATGGATGCCGGGCACATTCGTTTTGATGGTCTTGAACTCCCCACGAATCTCCACCGGCCCGTCCGGTTTCGGGTCCCACAGATCAATGTGGCTCGGCGCTCCGCCATTGAAGATCATGATCACCGATTTCGCCTTGCCAAGCCCGATGCCCGGCCGTGGCGAGGGCGCTCCCAGAGCCACAAGCTGATTCAGCCCAAAGCCCAGCATCCCCACGCCGCCTGCATGCAGCAGGCCGCGCCGCGAAATACGAATCTCCGGGACATGAGAGGACATAAGCGTCCAAACCTACGCACAGAGGAAAGCATTCTTGCGAAACGAAAAAAAGGCAGCGCCTCTCAGGTTCGCCACTTCAGATCCACCTTTGCTCCATTCCACGCGTGCTCAGGCAGGTGCGTGTACGTGATGAAGCTCCCACCCGTGGCGCTCAGCGAAGCCATCGTCCAGCCCGTGGTGCTTTCCTTGGGATTGGCTACAAAAGAGGTGGCCGGAGTGTTGATGATGTGAATGCCGCGATGATTGAAAAAGTCCCGGTGATGAATGTGCCCATGAATGTAGGCCTTCACGTGCGGACGCGCGGCCAGCAGCTCCCAGAGAGGCTGGGAGTCCTCAAGACCGCCAGGGAAATGCCTCTCCTCTCCACCGAGGCGCGGATTGTGGTGGGCAAACACCAGCGCGGGCTTGTCTGCATGCGCATCCAGCGCCTTGCCTAGCCAGGCGAGCTGTTCCTCGCCCAGCAATCCCTGGGCCACCATTCGCGCCTTGAGCGAGTCGAGCAGAAAGAGATTCGCCTTCGCGGTCTGCACCACGCCCACGTGCTTGGAGGCCACCGCCGCATTTGCTGGCTTTTCTGCCGTCAGCACCTCATAAAAAACATCGCGATCATCATGATTGCCCATGCTGAGATGCACGGGCATGCCTGCCTCACGCAGCGGTGCGATCAGGCTGGCAAAATGCGTGTAGTCGTCCGGCTGCCCGTTGTTCAGCGCCAGATCTCCGTTGATGATCACAGCCGCAGGTCGTTTGGGCAGTGCCACCAGCCAGGCCACCGTCTCGCGCAAATGCGTGGGGATCGAAGCATTCGGCGGATGCTTTCCTCCGACGTGCGTGTCATTGAGAATGGCGATGAGATTTTCATCCACTTCCGCTGCTCCGGCGCTGCTGTGTGCCAGGACTGCGGCGGCGCCCATCTGGGTGATGAATTGTCGGCGTGAAGTGAGATGAATCGGCATGCCTTGCTATACGCGCAGTCTCACGCCCGTATTGCTCCCCTCATGGACCGCCGCGATTTCATCAAGACCACCAGCGCACTTGCCGCAATGACCGCCTCTCCCGCGTTGCGCTCAGCCCCTGCACGCCAGCCCGGTCTCATCAAAACCGAAAACGCCAAGCCCGGCGCGAGTTTCCAGCTCACCCGCATGCGGCCGGACAGTTCGAAGTCTTATCGGACTTCCCTCATCGAAGGCTACTGCTCGCGGCAGTCGGTCAAGGCAGGCGAAAAACTCGAAATCTTCGTCAGCACCAGACCCGTTGCGAAGTTCACCATCGACATCTTCCGCATGGGCTACTACGGCGGTGCTGGCTCACGCCTTATGAACACCCTGGGGCCTTTTGCTGGCAAAGAGCAGCCTGTGCCTGAGATGGCTGATAAACGCCTCCGCGAGTGCCAGTGGGAAGCCTCCACCACGCTGACGATTCCGCAGGACTGGCCCAGCGGCGTGTACCTCGGCCGCCTCAGCACACTCCCCGAAGCTGCCGATAAACCCTACTGGCAGAGCTACATCGTCTTCATCGTCACCGACGACCGCCCCGCCGACATCCTCTTCCAATGCAGCGACAACACCTGGCAGGCCTACAACCGCTGGCCCGTGAACGAATCTCTCTACACCGATCCCCGCGCCGCTCATGCCCCCGGCGTCAGCGTCAGCTTCGACCGGCCGTACGGCAAGTATGTGCAGATTTTTGACAACCCTCTCAGCATGGGCAGTGGCGAGTTCCTCCTCTGGGAATATCCCCTCTGCTACTGGCTCGAAAAAGAAGGCTATGACGTCACCTACTGCTCCAACGTCGACAACCTCAACCCCGCCAACCTCTCCCGCGTCAAAACCATGATCAGCGTCGGGCACGACGAATACTGGGACCTGCGCCAATACAGCAACGTCAAACAAGCCATTGCCGACGGCCTCAGCGTTCTCTGGCTCTCCGCCAACGACGTTTACATGGTCACCCCTTTCACTCCAAACGCCAGCGGCGCCCCCAATCGCCGCCTCACTCGCGAAACCTGCTACGGCGAATTCCGTGAAGAGGAGAAAGAGGCCTACTCCAAAATCCTCGGCCCCTTCGAAAACCCCGGCCCGGATGAGCGCGACATCATCGGCGCCCGCACCATCGTCCCCTTCAATGGCGGTGGCGACTGGACCTGCGTGAAGCCCGACCACTGGCTCTTCGAAGGCACCGGCATGAAACAGGGCGACAGCATCCCCGGCCTCGTCGGCTGGGAATTCCACGGCGAACCCGACACCGCCCGGCCCGGCCTCGAAGTCATCGCCGAAGGCAACGTCTGGGCTGGAGGCACCCGCCTCGGCAAATACGCCGCCACCGTGTACGAAGGCCCGAAGAAAAACATCGTTTTCAACGCCACCACCATCTTCTGGTCCCAAGGCCTCAGTGATCCGCCTGGTCACATGATTCCGTGGAGCCACTACTCACGTCCGCATGGACCGGATGAACGGGTGCAGCAGATAACAAGGAACGCGCTGAAAAAGGCGATTGGATAGATCCTCACTCAAACACAATCAAACTCCGCGCCACCTCACCTCTCTGCAGCGCATCATACGCCTCATTGATCCCCTCCAGCGGATACCGCTTCGTCACCAGTTCATCCAGCATCAATCTCCCGGACTGATGCATGCCTATCAGCAGCAGCAGATCTTTGCGCGGCTGTGTGCTCCCGTAGAGGCTTCCGCGAAGGGTCTTCTCCGCATATACCAGCTGGTTCACATTGATCGAGGCCCGGTCCGCCGCGCTGGTGATGCCCACCATCACGCACATCCCGCCCTTTTTCGTCGCATCAAACGCCTGCTCCGCCGTCTTGCCCGAACCATACGCTTCAAAGGCATAGTCCACGCCCTTGCCATCCGTCAGGTCCTTGATCGCCTGCACTGGATCACCGGCGTTCACATCCACATAATCCGTTGCGCCAAACTGCCGCGCATCACCTTCCTTGCGGCTGAATTTGTCCACCGCGATGATCTGCCGCGCGCCCGCCATGCGCGCCGCCTGAACGATGTTCAAGCCGATGCCGCCACACCCGATCACCGCCACCGTGCTGTTGTGCTGCACGCGCGCCGCTTTTTCCACCGCGCCCACGCCCGTGATGACACCGCAGCCAATCAGCGCGGCCTTTTCAAAAGAAAACTCCTTGGGAATCTTCACCACGGAAGCCTGCGGCATCGTCGCCAACGAGGAGAAGGCGGAAACCCCGGCGTAGTGCCGGATGCTCTCGCCTGCGGAGTTTTGAAAGCGCGTGGTGCCATCGGGCATCAGCCCGGTGAAACGCATCGCCGTGCCCATGTCGCACAGCGCGGGCCGCCCGCTACTGCAGTACTCGCATTTACCGCAGGAGCCGCGCCACACCAGGATGACATGATCTCCCACCTCCACGGAGGTCACCCCTTCCCCCACCGCTTCGATCACTCCACTTCCCTCATGCCCAAGGATGATCGGCATCGGCATGGTGAGATCTCCCTTCATCACATGCAGATCGCTGTGGCAAACGCCGGCCGCTTTCATGCGCACCGTCACCTCTCCCGGTTGAGGCGGCAGCACTTTCACCTCCTCGATGCGCAGGGGCTTCTTGGCTTCATACAAAACGGCGGCAGGGGCAAGGGTGGACATGACTCCCGGGATGAGAGAGAATCCCGAACAACCGGCAAGCGATACATTTCTGAACTTGCTCCAAGGCGGAAGAGCTAGAGGGAGAGACATCATCTTGATCCCTCAGCGCCCCGCCACACCCACAGCTCCTCTTCTGCCAATCGTATTCCTTCCGAAAGCTCTCCGGCCCCGCGCCACTCCCTCCGATTCACCTGTGCTGCCTTCACTCCCCGGTTGCAGCCGCCGCTGCCCTCGCTGAGATACCACCTGCATGTTTTCCAACCGCAAGACATTCCTTACCCTCGCCCTGGCATTGCTGGGCGTGACTGGGCTTCAGGCGCAGGCCCCCGTGGCTCCTGTGCCTGCGCCGGCGGTACCCGCCCCTGCTGCCGGAAGCGGTGCTACATTGCCAGACCTTCCGGCTCTGAAGGCCGCCGCCGAGGCCATCGAGGACAGGCTGCCTGCTCCAGCCATCCAGCCGCAGACCTATTTCGATCTCTCGCCCTTGGAGCGCGAGCGCTGGCGCAAGTTTCTCCCCCAGACCTTCCTCAAGCTCACACGCCGCGAGCGCGTGCAGATCGTTGTGCTCGGAGATGCCATCCTCGACGGAGCGAAGGTGGATGCCGGCGAGGACCCCTTGCTGAAGAGTTTTGCGGGCGTGTTTGCCAGCAAACTCGCGGCCCAGTTTTACTACACCGGCGGTGTGCGCGTTGTGCGTCCCGGTTCAAAACTTCGCAGCAAGGAGTCCAAAATACTTGGGCCTGAAATTTTGCTTCAGCCGGTTCGCTGCTCCAGCATTGTTTCGGCTGCGGCGGCGCTGGCCTCGGAGGGCGTTACCGGCCAGCCGGATCTGGTGCTGCTCGCTCAGGGCCTTGAAGACGGACTCGCGGGCGTGTCCGCTCCGGATGTGGCGGCAGCATTTCGCAGCCTTCTTGACACGGCCCGTGGCAGGCACCTCGAAGTCTTCGTCGCCGGTCCCGTGCCTCAGGCAGCGGAGCCGGAGGAGGCCTGCCTGGCTCTCACTCGCGGCCCCTCCAGCGTGCTGCGAGACGCCTGTGCCGCGGAGAACATTCTTTTCTCTGACCTGGGAGACCTTTCGAGGCTGCTTGAGACACCTCCTGGCGCACACGGCGCGGACCAGCTTTTTCCTGCACTGGTGCAGGAGTATCAAAGCCTCCTGAATCTGCCTTCCTCAAACTCCGTGGCCACACCCACGGCGGCCATGCACTCAGCCATGGGGCGCATCCTTTACCAGGATGTCATGCAGGGCTCTCCTGAAGTCGCCTGGCAGATCAGTGAAGCCAAGGCCACCATGCAGGGGCAGGGCGCGCTTGCGCTCGAGTTTCAGATCAGCAATACCCTTCGCGAAGATTTGTCTCTGACCGTTCTGCCTCTGGTCCCCTCCGGCCTCAAGCCCAAGGACACCAATCCGGAAATCAAGATCGCTCCCGCTGCCAGGCAGGCGATGAAGGTCAGCTATTCCATCACAGATCCGCGCTGCCTGCCCCTTGCCGATGGCCGCATGCGCCTGCCCGTCCTCATCGTTTCGGCCAGTCAGTCCCGCATCGAGGCCATCGTTGTTCCCCTTCAGCCCTTCAGCATCACCTGGAATGCGCGCGTGGCATTCAATCAGGAAGCCGAGTTTTCCCCGGATCTCGAACTCGAAAACAGCTCCGGCTCCGCCCTCTCCGCAGATTGGGAGTCCGAATGGAATGGCAGCAAGCAGGCGGGCAAAGTCTCCCTCGATGCCAGCGGCTCGGAAATGCTCAAGTTCACGCTCGCCATGCCTGCAGACGGTAAAGCGCCGCTGCGGCAGGTCCTGCCCCTGAAATTAAACGTCAGCTCCGGCGGCATCAGTCAAAGCTTTGAGCGCAAACTCGAGGTCATTCGCAACATCGGGCTCAAGGAAGCAGTGCCTATGACCGCGGCAGACGGCCAGTCCAGCGCGGTAACCCTGCGTGCGGATGCCGACCGCACGAAGCTGTTTTTCACCGTTGACCTGACCGGGGTCAATCTCGCCGATGATGAATCGGGCAAGGCCTTTGAACTCCTGCTGAATCTCGATGCACGCAGCTATGGCAAGCGGCTGACACCAGGCGGTACGGCTGCCCTCCGCTTCACCGGCAAGGCGGCCGATGGCGATGCTGTGATCGATCCGATTGCGCCCTGGGCTTTTGGCGATGGTTATGCCGCCTTTTTTGACACCAAGGACATCCAGGCGGCGGTCACCAGTTCCGCGGGCGGTGGTCGCAGGCTCACGATCGCACTGCCCAAGAGCTACCTCTACCTGCACGAATGGGCGCTCGAAAATGGCAACAGCCAGCTGGGCCTAAATCTCCGCCTCAAGGCCGGCGGGCGTGCGTACTTTTTCACCCGCGGCAGCCGTCATGGTGACGATGCAGAGAGCCTGGGTGTGCTGGAACTGACAGATAAACCCACGCTCCGCTGGACGGTGCGCGTGGAGTAGAGCAAAAAGAACATGGCTGAAGAACGAGCGAGCAAAAAACTGTGGGACCGCGCGGCGTGGAAAGACGCCGGCTTTTTCCTCTCCTATCTGCGTCCGCACTACAATGTGTTCATCCCCGCGCTCATTGCGCTGGCGATCACTGGCAGCATCACCATCCTTTTCTTCAATGAACTGACCGCCGTCGCGGGCAAAGGCATTGGCGGTGCCCGCGGCCCCGAATGGATGGCCGAGCTCAATCGCAGCGTCTGGTTTCTCGTCGGCATCGTTTCCGTGCAGGCCGTGGTCGCCTTCTTCCGCATCATGCTTTTTGCCAAGGCCTCCGAGCGTGCCCTCGCGGCACTGCGCCTGGACACCTTCAGCCGCATCATCCGCCTGCCCATGGCCACGCTCAACCAGCGTCGTGTCGGCGAGCTGGCCTCACGCCTCGCCAATGATGTCGAGGCCATGCGCGAGACTTTGGTGGTCACGATTCCCATGCTCATCCGCCACTCCGTCATGCTGACGCTCTGCCTGGCGCTCATCCTGAAGATGTCGGTCAAGCTCTCCCTCTTCATGGTCGGCACCATTCCGGTGGTCATCATCATGATCGCCATCTTCGGCGCCCGCATTCGCAAGCTCACCAAGCGCGCGCAGGACAATCTCGCGGCCACACAGGTCGTGGTGGACGAGAGCCTTCAGAGCATCATCAGCGTCAAAGCCTTCCGCAACGAGGCCTATGAACTGTCCCGTTACGACAAAAATCTCAGCGAGTACCTGCGCACCGTGCTGCGCGCCGCCGTCCCACGCGCGTCTTTCATCGCCTTTATCATCTTTGCGTTCAGCGTGGCCGTGATCCTCGTCACCTGGTATGCCATGCGCATGCTCGATGAGGGCAGCATCAGCACTCAAAAGCTGACGCAGTTCGCCGGCCTGAGCGGCGTCATCGCCGGCTCCTTCATGCAGCTCCCAGAGCTCATCACCCAGCTTCAGCGCTCCCTTGGCGCCACCGAGCGCGTCCGCGAAATCCTCAGCGATCAGACCGAACCCGACGACACCGCCTCTGCTTCCAAAGAACGCTTCAAAGGCGAGATCGAGATGCGCGATGTCAGCTTCGCCTACCCCACCCGTCCTGAGGCGATTGTGCTGCGTGATTTCAATCTCCAGGCCAAGGCCGGACAGCGCATCGCCCTCGTCGGTCCCAGCGGCTCGGGCAAGTCCACCAGCATTTCCCTGCTCTTCCGCTTCTACGATCCCACCACCGGAGAAATCCGCATCGATGGCCAGCCCATCCGCGACATGTCGCTCACCACGCTCCGTCGCAATCTCGCCCTCGTGCCGCAGGAAGTCCTGCTCTTCGGCGGCAGCATCAAAGAAAACATCGCCTACGGCAAGCCCGAGGCCACCGAAGAGGAGATCATCAGCGCCGCCAAAAAAGCCAACGCCCACGATTTCATCGCCTCCCTCACCGATGGTTATCAGACTCTCGTCGGCGATCGCGGCACCCAGCTTTCCGGCGGCCAGCGTCAGCGCATTGCCATCGCCCGAGCCATCCTTGCAGACCCCGCCATCCTCATCCTAGATGAGGCCACCAGCAGCCTTGATGCGGAGAGCGAGCGCCTTGTACAGGATGCCCTCGACAAGCTGATGCAGAACCGCACCAGCATCATCATCGCCCACCGCCTCAGCACCGTCCGCCGCTGCGATCAGATCCTCGTCATGTCCGTCGGCGCCATCCTCGAACGCGGCACCCACGACGAACTCGTGGCAAAGCCAGGCAGCCTGTATGGCTCGCTGGCGAAGCTGCAGCTGGAGTAGAGGGAGGCGCATTGGCACTGGTCGCACAAGGGATGTGCGAACTGCTGCGGGCAGGTGAATGGGAGGGCGTGCGGATCGACCGACAGGAGTGTCTATCGAACTCCAGACTGGACCACTCACCCCCACCCATTTTCGCGTCTTCTCGCGCCTCTTTGCGGATAGCAAATCATCACCCGCTTCGCCACTCAGCTCCTGAACACCATCGCCGGCTCCAGCCTGCTCACCCGCCAGATCCCAAGCAGCGCGGCCAGCGTGCAAATTCCCAGCACGACGCCCAGCACCACGAAGGGCACAAACTCCGGCATGTAAAACGGCGGCTGCTCATTCTTGAGCGCGCCCATGGCAAATCCTGCCGTCCCCAGAAGCCCGATCCCATACCCGATAAACCCGACCGTAAACGCCTGGGTGATCAGCATCAGGCACAGCGTCCCATTAGAGGTTCCCATCGCCTTCAGCGCTCCCAGGTGCCGCATGTTCTCCAGCACAAACGAGTAAAAAGTCTGGCAGCTCACCGCCACCCCTACCAGCAGGCCGATCACCACGGTGATGCCGAATGAAAAGGGAATGCCCGTGTTTTTCACATACCACCACACGGTGGACACATTGAAGTTGTCCGTCTCACCGCTCCCTCGCTGACTCCAGAACTCACCAAAGCTGGCTTCTCGATTGATGAACGCCTTCAGACCCGTTTTTTTCCGGATGTCCGCCGCCACCTGATCCAGGCTAACCCCTTCGCGCGGTGCGCAGATGACTGCCTGCAGCATCTTTCGCTGTGCCGGCACATACTGCAGTGCGCGCTCATACGTCGTCCACACATACGGCCCGCCGGTGAAAGAAGTCGCCGCATCCGCGATCCCCACCACGCGCGCCTCCTGGTCATTCAATTCAAACACATCCCCCATCTTCACCTTCTCGCCGCGTTTCCGCGCCAGCCGCGTCACGCCCAGGTCGTCAATGATCACCGAATGCGGCAGCCGCAGCTTCATGAGGTCGCCTTCCAGCATCTTCGCCGGCGCACCCGCCAGCGTGTTAGAATCAATGCCGATGAGCTGGATCATTTTAAAATTCCCGTTCTCCAGCCGCACCCGCTGAATGCCCGAATAGATCGGCGCGGCCCATGCCACGCTGCTCACACTGCGCACCCTCGCCACATCCGTGTCCAGCAGCGGATTCGTCTCATTCACCTGCTCCACCTTTTCCTCCACCACCCAGATCGGCGCCGGCACATTCTTCAACGTCGACTTCGTCCAGTTCATGAGCCCGCAAAACACCGCCGTCTGCTGCGCCATCAAAAATGTCGCCACCGCGATCCCTGCGACCAGCATCATGTACTTCGCGGTGTCACCAAACAGCATTTTGAGCGCAAGTCGCAGCATGAGGTATCAGTGAGAAGATTTGTTCAAAGCAAAGTCACTCCTTCTGCCCGTGCGGCTGCACATAGCGAGCTGTCGTTGGAAAGAAGCGGACATTTCAGGCGCAAGGTCAGCTCCAAATACGCCGCATCGTACGAACTGAGCGAATGTTTTGTCGCCAATCGTTGGATGTCGGCAATGTGAGCAGTCGGTTCTTCATCCACCCGCACTGGATAGCCGTGAATGCAGGCGATGGCCTGGTCACGCTCGCTCGCGTCCAGTTTCTTCCTTCGTTCACGCACAAGCAGAACATTGAGAGTTTCCAGCAGCCACAGCGGTGGCACGAAGACGGCATCACCAATGTTGATATGCTGTAGGAATGCTTCTGCCACTTTTTCATCATGGCCCGGCAGCACAGTGCTCAGCGCCGCGTTTGCGTCCGCCACAAGCGTCATCATGCGCGTCTTCCCGCTTCAAGATAATCCCGCGCTGTCCAGTCATCGTCACCGTATTTGGCGGTAAGTTGTGCTTTGAGCCTCCTGGCCTGCTCAATGTTTTCATGCACGGACAGTCCTCGTGAGCCTTCGCGTTCAGGCGTGATGCGGGCCTGCACACGGCCATCATCGGTGAGACAGACCTGCTCCCCCTCCATCACCTTGCGCAGGTAGGAGGCGGTGTTGAGCAGGAAGTCGGCAACGGAAGCGTTCACGCCACCACCATGCCGGAAATCCGCCCTGTTTGCAACGCGGTTTCTTCCGCTTCAGCGCCCCCCGCCAAACAGTCCGCCAAAGCTGCTGCTGATCACGCTCGTCAGCACGCTTTGAATCTGGCTCCCGCTCGGGTGGTCCTCATGGATGTGCCCTTGCGGAGTCAGTTTGTCGATCACCTGTGGTAGAAATTGAGAAAGCAACGGCAGCACCGTGTTCACGTTCATGCCCACCTTGGCCGCCAGATTGTTCAGATGGTCCACGCCCACGGCCGCCTGCATTTGTTCGGCGCTGATCGGCTCATTTTTGCCCGTTCCCACCCAGGAGGAAAAGGTGGCTCCCATGCCCGCTTTTTCAAACTGCGCCATCATCCCGCTCAGTCCTCCCGCTTCGCTCAGCATGCCCGAAAGCATCGCTGCCGGGTCCATCTTACCAGAGCCGCCGAGCATGCCGCCCAGCGCGTTTTTTGCGAGTGAATCAAAGAGTCCCATAGGAAACCCCGAGTGTGCGGGAGAGGAAGGGAATGTCAAGGCTTCGCCGGTCAAGGAGTCAAGAGGTCAAGCCTCGGCCCACCACTCCTCGACACTTGACCACCTCTTGACCGGCGCGGCCTTGACCTCTTGACCACTTCTTTACCTCCGCTACTTTCTCCGCCCCCAAACCTTGTTTAACCCCAAAATCCAACCATGAGCCAAACCCACGAATTCCAGGCCGAAGTCAAACAAGTCCTCGATATCGTCATCCACAGCCTCTACACCGACCGCGAGATCTTCATTCGCGAGCTGGTGTCCAACGCCTCAGACGCGATGGAAAAGATGCGCCTCACCCAGCTCACGGAAAAAGAAGTCTTCGACGCTTCCGCCGCTCTGGAAATCTCCATCACCACCGATGAGGCCGCCCGCACTCTCACCATCGCCGATCACGGCATCGGCATGACCCGCGCTGAGCTTGTCGAAAACCTCGGCACCATCGCCCACTCCGGCTCCAAAGCCTTCGCCGCTGCTCTGAAGAATGCAGGCAAACAAAACGATGCCTCCCTCATCGGCCAGTTCGGCGTCGGCTTCTACTCCGCCTTCATGGTGGCAGACAAAGTCGAAGTCCACACCCACTCCTGGCGCAATGACGGCGAGCACCTCGTCTGGACCAGCGACGGCAGCACCAGCTACACCATCGACGAATCCTCCGAAGAGGCCCGCGGCTGCAAAATCATCCTCCACCTCAAGGAAGATGCTGCCGAGTTCTCCAAGAAATACCGCGTGAAGCAGATCCTGGAGAAATACTCCAACTTCGTCACCTTCCCCGTCATCCTCGACACCGAGCGCGTGAACACCGTGGAGGCCCTCTGGCTCAAGTCCAAGGACAGCATCACCGAGGAGCAGTACACGGAATTCTACCGCTTCGCCGCCCACGCCTTTGACGATCCCAGCTACCGCCTGCACTTCCAGGCCGAGTCCCCCATCGCCATCAATGCGCTGCTCTTCACCCCCACGCAGAACATGGAATCCTACGGCATGGGCCAGATGGAGCCCAACGTCGGCCTCTACTGCAAAAAGGTCCTGATCGACCCTAAACCGAAGAAGCTCCTTCCTGAGTGGATGCGCTTCGTCCGGGGCGTCATCGACAGCGAAGACCTTCCGCTGAACATCTCACGCGAGTCCATGCAGGACAGCGCCCTCGTGCGCAAGCTCGGCGACGTCGTCGCCAAGCGCCTGCTCAAGCACCTCGACAAAGAGGCCGTCGAGGATCCGAAGAAGTACAACGAATTCTACGCCAGCTTCAGCCGCTTCTTCAAGGAAGGCATCGCCACGGATCACACCAATCGCGATGCCATCGCCAAGCTGCTTCGCTTCGAGTCCAGCATGACCGAGCCTGGCGAGACCGTCAGCCTCACCGAATACGTGAAGCGCATGAAGGAAGACCAGAAGGAAATCTACTACCAGGTCTCCACCTCCCGCAGCACCATCGAAAGCGGCCCCTACGTCGCCGCCTTCAAGGCCAAGGGCTTCGAAGTGCTCTACATGTTTGAGCACATCGACGAATACGTCATCTCCAGCCTCAGCAAGTTCGAAGACAAGGACCTCAAGTCCGTCAACGCCCCCGACATCGATCTCGGTGAATCCACCGCTGATGGCGAAGCCCTCCCCGAAGCCGATGCCACCTCCCTCTGCGACTGGATCAAAGACCGTCTCGCCACCCAGGTCGAAACCGTCCGCACCGGCAAGCGCCTCGTCGGCAGCCCTGCCCTCGTACTCACCCCAGAAGGTGAGATGAGCCCGCAGATCCGCCAGATGATGAAAGCCATGGGCAAGGACGGCGACATGCCCGGCTCGAAGGTCATCTTCGAAATCAATCCGCGCCACCAGCTCGTCCGCAATCTTGCCGCCCTCCGCGAAAAGGATCCGGAAACCGCCGGCCTCATCACCGAGCAGATTCTGGACAATGCCCTCCTTTCTGCCGGCCTGCTGGATGAGCCACAGCGCATCATCGAGCGCACGCAGAAGCTCATGGAGAAACTCTCCGCGTAAGACTGCCGGGGAAGATCTGAGCGCCCTGCGGTAAACCATCGCCGCAGGGCGTGCTTTTTGCGGGCGTCAGCAAAGTGGTCCGCACAGTCCTCTGTGCGGCTCGCGAGCCCCATGAGCTGCGTGCTACGATTCGCCTGTGCAGAACCCCATCGCTTATTGAGTGGCGGCACGCTAAGAGCCTCGCGCTAGATTTGGTTGAAAAATGTGATGCTGGGTAGCGCGCACCGCACAGAGGACTGTGCGGACCACTATGGGAGCAGCCTTTGGCTGCTCCATTTTGATGTGCATGCATGCACCGAGGATCTGGAGAAGCAGCAAACCTCCGCTTGCACCTTCTCTTCCACCCGCCTTCATGCCCCATGATCGCCTTTCTCCGCGGCCTCCTTGCCGAAGCTCTCCCGCACCGTGCCACCATCGACGTCAATGGCGTGGGCTACCTCGTCCTCATTCCTCTCACGACCTTCGACAAGCTTCCGCATCCCGGTGAAAAAGTGCAGCTTCTCACCCACTACCACGTCACCGATCGCGACCACACCCTCTTTGGATTCATCACCGCAGACGAGCGCGATCTCTTCCGCCTCCTCATGGACCGCGTCTCCGGCATCGGCCCCAAGATGGCCCTCAGCGTCCTTAGCGGCATGCCCGTCGCCGCTTTCAAAGACGCCGTCATCAGCGGAGATGTGAAGTCTCTCTCCCGCATCAAAGGCGTCGGCGGCAAGACCGCCGAGCGCATCGTCCTCGAGCTCAAGGACAAAGTCGGCGTCGTCGATGCCTGGCAGGCCTCCCGCACCGCCAAAGGCGCGCACGATCCCAAACAGGAGGCTCAAACCGACGCCGTCCTTGGCCTCATCGCCCTCGGTTACAAACAGTCCGAAGCCATCAAAGCCGTCAACGAATTGGCAAAACAGCCCGGCATGGACACCGCCGACAAGCTCATCCGCGAAGCCCTGCGCAGCATGAACTGACCCTCAGTTGTCCGTCTCCGAATGCAGCGCGATGCAGTTCCCCTCCGAGTCCAGCACCTCCGCACGGAAACCATACTGCCCGATCGAGTGTACATCCTGCTGCACCGTTCCACCATTCGCGCGCACTGCGGCCACCGCCTTCTTCAGCCTTCCGTTCACATCAAAGTAAATCATGATGCCGTCCGCCGAAGGCTTGAAATCCTTCATCACCACCACACAGCCCTGCTGCCCTCCATCGCTCGTCGGCAGCATCGCTGTCGGCACGCCATCGAAATTTTCCTCTTCGATATCCCGTCCCAGCACGGCCGAGTAAAAACGCATCGCTCGGCCGAGATCGACCGCCGGTATGTCAAACCAGACTAGGTTGGGTTTCATGAGCACAAGACTGATCGGCAGCGCCGCAAAAGCAAATTACAGGTTTGGATGAATGCCCCGGGCTCTCTCACGCCGGGCAGCTTCCGGCACGGTCGTAACCCGAAGTGGTCCGCGCAGTCCCTATGCGGCTCGTCCGCCCCATTACTCTCCCCCCTCACATCTTGCGACCCGCTGCCTGCCTCGATTACAAATCCCCCTTGCCGTTCGGCCTCCTCCCATCTCTCATGCCTCGCCATGCGCCCTCTCCTCTTCGCTTTAGCTCTCGCTATTCCCGCACTCGCCAGAGATATCCCAGTCGCAGATGCTGCCGCATTCGCAGAGGCCGCCAAGAACGTCGCCGCAGGCGACACCCTCATCCTCGCCGACGGCACCTGGGCAGATGCTACGCTGAAGCTCCACGCCGAAGGCTCCACGGAAAAACCGGTCACCATCAAAGCGCAGACTCCTGGCAAAGTCATCTTCACCGGCGCATCTCGTCTCTCCGTCGGCGGATCCCACATCATCGTGGACGGCCTCTGGTTCCAAAACCCCACCAGCGAGCAGGTCATCGAACTCCGCAAAGACTCCAAACAACTCGCCACCGACTCCCGCATCACCCATTGCGCTGTCACCAACGACGCACAGCTCACCTCCAAAGGCAGCACCCAGTTTGTCTCCATCTACGGTGCACGCAATCGCGTGGACCACTGCTACATCGCCGGCAAGACCACCGAAGGCACCACTATGGTCGTCTGGCTCTCCAATGACGCGAAAGACCAGGGTAAACATCAGATCGATCACAACCACTTCGGCCCCCGCCAGAAGCTCGGCAAAAACGGCGGCGAAACCATCCGCCTCGGCGACAGCAAGACTTCCATGCAAACCGCCGCCTGCATCGTCGAGCACAACCTCTTCGAGAAGTGCGATGGCGAAGCCGAGTGCATCTCCAATAAATCTTGCGGCAACCTCTACCGCCACAACATCTTCAAAGGCGTCTCCGGCACCCTCACCCTCCGCCACGGCAACGGCTGCACTGTCGAAAACAACACCTTTATCGGCGATGGCGCCAAAGGCGCCGGTGGCGTCCGCATCATCGGCGAAGACCACATCGTCACCGCCAACCGCTTCGAAAACCTCACTGGCGACGACGAGCGCAGCGCCCTCTGCATCATGCTTGGCATCCCCGACTCCGTCCCCAACGGCTACTTCCAGGTCAAGCGCGCCAAGATCGGCGGCAACACCTTCATCAACTGCAAGCACAACATCCTCATCGGCATGCAGGGCGACAAAAAAGCCACGCTCCCTCCCATCGAAACCCTCATCATGGGCAACACCATCCAGACCAGCAAAGCCGAAGCCTTCGAAATCAAATGCCCCGTCGATGGCGTGATCATGAAGGAAAACGAAACAGTCAAAGAGCTTCCGAAAGCCACTCCGACCTCCTCCGCAGAACACATCGGCCCCTCCTGGAAAAAGTAATCGCCCAATGCGCACCAACGTCCTCCGCAAGCCCCTCACCTGCTGCTGCCGCAAACCCATGACCGGTTTCTACCGAGACGGCTACTGCCGCACCGGCCCAGGCGATGTCGGCCTGCACACCGTCTGCATTGAGGCCACCGAAGAGTTCCTCAATTTCTCCTACCTCAGCGGCAACGACCTCTCCACCCCCGCCCCCGAATGGGACTTCCCCGGCCTCAAACCCGGCGACCGCTGGTGCCTCTGCGTTACCCGTTGGAAAGAAGCCCTCGATGCCGGCTGCGCCCCTCCCGTCGCCCTCTCCGCCACCCACGAATCCGCCCTCGAGTGGGTCGATCTCGAAGACCTTAAAGCCCACGCCCTCGACGACCCCGGCGAATCCATCGACGACGAATAGCCGCCTTGCCCATTTTAAACTTTAAAGGTGGAACTATGTCACTCATAGTCCGCGACTCATGACCACTGCCGAACTGCTCACCGCGCTGAACTGGCGCTATGCCACGAAGGTTTTTGATTCGACCAAGAAGATCCCTGAGGACATCTGGGCAGCACTGGAGGAGTCGCTGATTTTGACGCCGTCGAGCTATGGGCTGCAGCCCTGGAAGTTCATCATCATTCAGGACAAGGAGCTGCGGGAGGAACTGGTTGGGCATTCATGGAAGCAGCGGCAGGTGGTGGATTGCTCGCATCTGGTGGTGATGGCTACGAAGCGGACGATGTCTGAAGCGGAAATCGACGCGAACCTGATGCGCATCGCGGAAGTTCGCGGGGGCACGCCGGACTCACTGGCGGGATTTCGCAAGATGCTGACCGGCACGCTGGCGCAGGGCTACATGACGCCGGAGTGGGCTAAGATGCAGGCGTACATTGCGCTGGGGCAGTTCATGGCGGCGGCCGCGCTGCTGGGGGTGGACACCTGCCCGATGGAAGGATTCAGGCCGGACAAATATGACGAGGTGCTGGGGCTGGAGGCGCAGGGCTTTACGGCTGCGGTGCTGTGCCCGGCGGGGTATCGGCACGCAGATGACCGCTATGCGGTGCTGCCGAAGGTCAGGTTCAAGAGCAGCGATGTCATCGAGCACCGGTGACCCATTGCACCAGACAGGGATCGGCGGTGGGATCGAGCCAGGTGAGAACTGAAAGAAGGTCGGATTCTGACATGGCGGTGCAGCCGGAGGTGGGTGTGTCTGGGCTGAGCCAGATGTGGAGGAATATGCAGGAGCCGAGGCCGGGGGTGCGGTGTGGATTGTGCGCGATTTCAGCGCCCAGTTTGTAGAGGCCGCCACCCGGAATCATGGTTTCGGGACCGGTCCAATCGCAGGACACGGTGCGGTCATCGACGATCTGGTTGTAATGCTTTGAGCGGATGTCGTCGATGCCCCAGTGATGTGGGGTGCAGTGAATGTAAGGGAGCTTGATCGCAGAGGGTTTGGGGTCGCTGCCGAAGGCCTGGGGGATGCGGAAGATGCCGACGGGGGCGCAGCCATCCCCTTCCCTTTTCGTGCGTAAACCGGTTGGGGCTGGCAAGGCGAACTCGCCATGGCCCCAGGCGAGGCCGTTGCGACCGATACGGGCGGGGATGAGGGCACTGACGGACTGCCACGTGTTTGACGAGGTGCGCTCCAGCATGCGGACTTCGGCCGCGGTGGTGTGCATGTCTGCGGCGGTGACGTAGAGCACCTGTTTGCAGCTTTGAGGCAAGACAGAGGTGATCTCAGGAGGGAGCGTCACGGTCACGGGGGCATGCATTTGCGCACAGGAGGCGAGTGTGAGGAACAAGACAAGCAGACGATGCATGATGAAATGAAAACGCCGCAGAGGGGTGAAACTCTGCGGCGCTGAAGAACGAATGTGCGGCTGACTCTTACCAGCCGTGGGCGTCGCGCACTTTGATCATGGCGGCGAGGATCTTGTTCCAGGTGTCCGGTGTTTCGAGCACGGCGTTCGGGAACATGCAGCCATCCCAGCAGATGTGCTTGATGCCACGGGAGGCGGCGTCTTTGAGCCAGTAGCCGGAAGCCTTGGTGATGTCGAGCTTGCCGTTTGGATCGTCAGCGCGGCAATGCTTGCCGGTCTTGTCGTGGGAGCCGGCGCCGTGCACAGTACCGTCGTTCTGCGCGACGTGGAAGTCGATGGTCCAGGGGCGGAGGGCATCGGTCATCTTTTCATAAGCGGCCCAGAACTCGGCGTCGCTGTAGCCTTCTTTGAGAAGAGCGTGCTCAGGAGCATTGTAGCCAAGAGTGTAGAGGTAGGTGTGGGCGAGGTCGGCCTGGAAGCCGAGGGCGTTTGGCATGCCGACGCCTTCGAGGACATCGAGCATGTCTTTCCAGGAGTGCATGCCGGCCCAGCAGATTTCGCCTTCGGCGGCGAGGCGCTCACCGCTGTCTGCGGCGATCTGCGCGGCCTTCTTGAAGGTGTCCACGATGCGGGCGGTGTTTGCCTTCGGATTTTCGCGCCACTTGGCGATGCCGAACTCGGCGGAGTCGATGCGGATGACGCCGTATTTGCGGACGCCGTGGTTGTTGAAGATCTTGGCGATGCGGCAGGCCATCTTGACGGCGCTGAGGAATTTTTCCTGCTGGGCGTCGTCGCCCATGGCGGAGTCACCGACGGTACCGGGCCACACTGGAGCCACGAGGGAACCGACGCTGAAGCCCTTGCCGGCGATGAGGTCGGCGATCTTCTTGATCTCGTCGTCGCTGGCCTCGGGATTGGTGTGAGGGAGGAAGAGGAAGTAGTCGATGCCCTCGAACTTCTGGCCGTTCACTTCCGCGGCGGCGGTAAGATCGAGCATTTTTTCGAGGCTGATCGCCGGTTCCTGGCCTTCGCCATCGCCTTTGCCGACGAGACCGGGCCACATTGCATTGTGAAGTTTGGGAGAGGAGTAGCTCATGGTGATTGCTTTGGTTTGGGAAACGAGGCCGCGAGGTTAGCGGGTGAGATTTGGAACGCACGAAAAAAGTTGCGGATTTCGGTCAAAGGCCTACACCAGCCCTAGGGGCGGCCCCGGTGTGAATCCCGGGAACACTTTCGGCACCTCAGCGCCACGCATGCGGTTCTGAAGGACTTCGCTGAGCACCTGGCGGTAGTCCGTGGTGATGGCGAGGTCGGCGTGTTCGTCGAGCTTGTCATTGGCGAGGCCGGGCCAGATGCCGTGGCAGCGGCCGCCTTTGATGCCTGCGCCGAGGACGAACATGAGATTTCCATGGCCGTGATCGGTGCCGCCGCTTTCGTTTGCCTTCAAGCGACGGCCGAACTCGCTCATGACGACGATGGTGGCGCGCTGACGCTGCGCAGAGATGTCTTCGTAAAAGGCCCGCAGCGGTCCCACAAGATTGGTGACGAGGTCGTTGAGGCGATAGTCCTGCCCGGTGTGGGTGTCCCAGTCGCCGTAATTGAGCGCTGCGACTTGAAGGCCGATCTCCATTTTGGCGAGCTGGGCCACGGTCTTGAGGGAGTTGGAGAAATCGTGCTCGGGATAGGTGACGCCCTTGGCGGGTGTGTATTCGGCGATGCCTCCGTCGGGTTTCTTGGGCAGCTTTTTGGTGACTTCCTGAAGGAGGGAGAGCATGCGCTGGCCTCCGGCACCGAGTTCGCCGCTCTGTGAGTGCATGAGGCGCAGGGCTTTCATCTGGCGATCGTCGCCGTAGTAGCTGAAGTCCTGCAGATTGGCGATGGCGGCGGCGCGGGCGCTGCCGAGCAGTGAGGCGGGCATGGCATCGTCTGCGCTGAGGCCGGGAAGGAGACCGGTGCCGGGAAGGGAGTCGAGCAGGCGGGTGAGCCAGCCAGTCGAGAGGCCAAGATTTTTTTGCTCATTGATGCCGCGCTCCATCATGTCCTGCGCATCGAAGTGGCTGCGGGTGCCGTTTTTCAAACCGCAGGCGTGGATGAGGGCGAGATCGCCATGCGTGTAGAGTTCCCGCAAAGGTGCGGCGTCGGGGTGCAGGCGCCAGTCGTGGCCTGCGTAACCATTTTTGATCGAGAGGCCGGGGCGCTCACCGTTTTCTACGATGCGCAAATGAGCCTGACGGGCGGCGCGGTAATGCGGATCATCGACAGGGGCGAGAACGCCGAGGCCATCGCAGCCGCCACGTAGAAAGATGGTCACGAGGAGATCGCGACCGCTTGCGGCGGCGCTGTCTTCGGCAAAGGCGAGGCGCTGAATGCCGCCGCCACCGAGAGTGAGGCATGAGGCGCCAAGGGCACGGCGCAGCAGTGAACGACGAGTGAGAGTGGTGGGAGTCGTGTGCATGAGCGTGGGCTTTGATCAGCGATACTGGAACTCTGGAGAAGCGGCGAGCAGAGCGGTGCAGGAGGCGATGCGGATGTCGCGGTCTTTGTCGTCGCCGGTGAATTCGGAATCGGCTTTTGCAGCGTCGTCATCCGTGAGGATTTGCAGGAGGACGGAGCGGCTTTTTTCCGGCAAATCGTGCCCGAGGAGGCGCTGGCTCCAGAAGGAGAGCACCTGCCCAGCGGTGGTGCAGTCGGGCGGTGTGAGCGTGAGGAAATGGAAGGAGGCGATGCCCTTCCAACTGTCATCGCGAAGGACGAGAGGGAGATTCCAACGGCGCAGCAGGAAGGTGCCGCTCTGCCAGTAGTCCTTGGTATCGGGACGGCCGGTGGGCGTGGGCCAGCGGAAGAGGCGCTGGCCCATTTCATCGAGCTGATAGACGACGTCCATGCGCGGGGCGAAGTCGGCACCCGTGGCGCGGAGGTAGCTGGCGAGGAACTCGAACGGGCGCTTGAACTTGGTAGCGGGAGCGGTGCGATACTCGGTGCTGAGGAGGATCACTTTCATGACGCGCGCGATCTGATCGGGCGCGTCCAAGGCAGCGGTGAATTCGGCGGCTGCCTGCGTGACGAGAGATGCAGGTGGAACATCGCTGATGAAGCGGCGGCAGAGTTTTTCAGCGATGAAACGCGCGGTGGCGGGATGACGCGCAACAAGGTCAATGACACGCAGACCGTCTTCGAGAGCGGGACGCTGGGAGTCGAACTCGGTGGCGAGGACGCGCTTCTGATAAGGATCATGCCAGGCCTCCCGCACCATGAATTTGCCGGTGTTGGGACGCTTGGCACCGTCATCATCTTCAGCGCCGTTCTCAACGGTCCATCCAGTGAAGGCACGGGCGGCTTCATAGACATCCTGATCGATGTAGCCCGCCGGTTTGCCTTCCAGCGCACCGGGAACATCGCGCCATTTGGTGTGGAGGTGATTGAGGTATTTGCGCGCGCCGAAGGTATGAAGTTCGAAGAGTTCGCGGGCGAAGTTTTCATTCGCGGGGCTGGCCTTGCTTTCCACGCCATCGAGGTAGTAGAGCATGGCGGCGCTTTGAGCGACGCCTTGCAGCATGGTGCGAAAATTGCCAAGGGCGTTGGCGCGGATGACATCGCGATCGTAGGACGGCAGAGCGAGGAGAACGGACTCGTCCTTTTCGGCATTCACGCTGAAGTGATTGTGCCAAAACTCCGCAAGCATCTCGCGCAGCTGCCACTTGCTGTGCACGGAACGCAGCAAGGCGGACATCATCACTTCCTCCATCGCGCGATTTTTCTCGGAATAATCCACGTCCTTGCCATACATGGAAAATGTATTCTCCAGGGGCTGGGCGAGGAGGCGGAGAGGGCGCTCTTCATTGACCTTCTTCGGTGCCGAGGCCGCCATCATCGGCTTGGTGCCGGCGGCAGCAGCGGTGGCCATGGGCTGAGTTTCGTACTCGATGTGGAGGCGAAGTTTGCTCAGTCGCTTGAGGCAGTCGGCATCTGCTTTTTCATCGGGTGCGAGCTGGGCGGTGACCCAGGACTCCCAGCCGGCACTCTGAACTTCGGCAAGCAACGCCGGGGTGACGCCGAAGGTGGCACGGTTGAGCCAGCGGCGGAGGTCTGACGGCGAGTCGGAGGCAGGCATGCAGTGAGTGAATCGCAAATGTTTACAGGCGGCAACACAAATGCGGGGGCGATTGCCCGCAGACGGCGGCGGGGAGGATTGGGAGTTTTATACGGGAGCGAGCCGCACACGGAGTGTGCGGACCACTTCACGCTGGGTGGGCCCCGGACTGCTCGGACGCTTGCTACTTGGCTTTTTTCTTGCCGTTACCTTTGCCTTTGGCGTTGGGCTTGGCGGCAGGAGTGGGTTTACGGAGGACGACTTCGACGGCGTTCTTTTGGGGGGCGCCGGGAGTGCTGCGGCCGGAGATGATGATCTCGTCGAGCTGAGACTTCATCTTGGTGACGATTTCGGGGTTCTTGGCCTCGAGGTTGTCCTTCTCAGCGATGTCGGTTTTGAGATTGTAGAGCTGGGTGTCTGGCAGGCCTTTCTCGCCAGGGCTGCCGGGGCGGGGATCGCTCCAGCCGCCGGAGCCGGCGCAGAGTTCGAGTTTCCAATCTCCTTCTCGCAGGGCGAAGGAACCATTGATGGAATGATGAATGACGCTCTGGCGCACGGGTTTGCCGGATTCACCGAGCAGCGCGGGAAGGATGCTGAAGCTGTCCTCAGCGGCGGTTTCGGGAAGCTTCACGCCGGTGATATCGGCAGCGGTGGCCATGAAGTCGGTGAGGCAGACGATCTGGGAGGAGGTCTGGCCGCCTTTCACCTTGGCAGGCCAGCGCACGATGTAGGGCACGCGGTGGCCGCCGTCGAAGATGTCGGCCTTATGTCCGCGCATGTTGTAGCTGGGGTTGTGGCCTGCGGCGAGGAGCTTGGGGTAGTCGGCGCTGGGCGAGCAGCCGTTGTCGCTGGTGACGATGATGAGGGTGTCTTTGGCAATGCCGGCGTCTTCCGTGGCCTTCATGATCTGGCCAAGGGCGTCGTCGGTTTCCATGACGAAATCGGCATAGAGGCTGATGCCGCTTTTGCCCTGCCATTTTTCACTGGGGAGGATGGGGGTGTGGGGGGAATTGAGTGGCAGGTAGAGGAAGAAGGGCGCGCCGGCTTTTGCCTTTGCCTCGATGACTTTCTTCGCTTCGCGGGTGAAGGTGGGCAACACGTCCTCACCGCGGAAGCCAGGGGAGCCGGGGCCTTCGCGCGTGTAGCTGACAGCGCCGCCTTTGTTCATGACGAGCTTCATGGTCTCGGTGGGATTCGCCACGACGTGATCGTTTTCGATGAAGCAGTAAGGCACCATGTCCAGCGAGGCGCTGATGCCGTAGTAGGTGTCAAACCCGACGCTGGTGGGGCCGTTGGTGATGGGCTTGGTGTAGTCCACGTTGTTCACCTGCTCAGCCTTCTCGATGTTGAGCGCTTCGACGTCTCCTTTGCGCACCCAGTCCATGCCAAGGTGCCATTTGCCGACGCAATGAGTTGAGTAGCCCTGGGCTTTGAGCATGTTTGCAACGGTCAAGCGGCCCTGCTCGATGAGGCGTGGGCTGAGGCCGCCGAGCACGCCGCTTTGAAGCTTGGACCGCCATGCATAGCGGCCGGTCATCACGCCGTAGCGCGTGGGAGTGCAGACGCTGGAGCCGGAGTGGGCGTCGGTAAAAATCATGCCTTCTTTGGCGAGGCGATCAAAGCTGGGCGTGGCGATCTTTCCGTCGGGGTTAAGGCATTTCACATCGCCGTAGCCGAGGTCGTCGCAGAGCACGAAGATGATGTTGGGTTTGTCGCCGGCTTGGGAGGAGACGGCAAAGGCGAGGCACAGCAGGGTCGTGAATACGAAAAAGCGGTTCATGGTTGAACCGCATTGAACGCACTCAAGCCTCGGAGTTATCTAGATATTCCAGCGCTTTGGAAAAACTGGCCTGGGTGAGGACGTGGTTCAGGCGTGGCGGGAGCTGGGCGCGCAGTCTGGCGTGCTCGGCCGCGATTTCTTCTGAAACCTGTTTCAAAGCCTCAAGATGGGCAGCGGCGTCGCGATCTCGAAACGCATGATCGGCGATGAGATCGAGGCGGCGCTGGAGGAGGTTGCGAAGCTGGAGAAACGCGGACATGTGCGATGAGGATTCGACGTGATGGGAAAAATGCAATCAGAACACGACTGGTCCTCCCTACCATAGGAAGCACAGAAGCAGGCCGCCGGTGAGCTACATGTTTTTGTTGCGGAAATAGCTCACCACGAGCTTCTCTCCGGGCTCCACTTGAAAGGAGTACTGCTTGAGCAGGTCCGTCAGGGTCTCGAGCATCCAGGGATAGGTGAAGGTGGAACCGTTTTTGGTATAGAGGACATCATCCGCCAGATAAACTGCCGAATGCACGATGTCTCCGGAGGGCTTGGTAAACAGGGCGATGTCTCCATAGCGCGGATCTCCCGAGGCAGGCAGATAATCCTCCTTCAATTTCTCCACGAAGAAATCTGGCTTGCTGAGCTGTTCGTTTGGAGAGCTCTGGAAGAAATTAAACGAGGTCCAATGACAGTCGCGAAGGGGGGCCGGACCGTTCAGAGGATTGTCTGGCATTGGATAAAAATACATCTGTGAGGCCGGGAGCGATGGCAGCACATTGACGACGCTGAGCGAGCCCCCCGTGGGCTCCTGAGCGATCGATTCAAAGATGGTACGGACATCCGTGGACTTGAGTCCTCTGCCCCAGTAGTTCGCCAAGGGAGCGGTGTCGGAGCCGGGTTTGATGAGAAGCCGCAATGTCAGCGTCCGCTGGGAGGTCAGGCCCCGCAAGAAGTCACGTTTCTCCTCATAGGTAGGCAGTTGGGAAAGCATCACCGAATAGCCGCAGAACACCAGATAGTCGCCGTGCTCGCAGCAGAGCTGCTTGAACAGCATCAGGGTGTGTTCGCAGTTTTGGTTTTTGCCAAAACGTTCGCCCAGGGTGTCCTTGTGAATGAAGGCGATCTGCCCACGGTTTTCAGGGTAGCGCAAGAGTGCCTGATAAAGTTTTTTGCGCGCCTCCGGAGGCAATGCGATCAAAGTCTTGGCCTGAGGCAGAATTTCCATTCCATCCGCGTTCTGCACCAGCACTCCAGGCTCCATCAGCTCCGCCTGCATTGTGACAGGCATGCCGGTGGACTTGAGAAGCTGCGAAACCTCCGAATAACTCGCGCGGGGAAAGACCCAGCGAGTGCCAGATTCTTCGAGCTTGCGCAGAGGAAGCAACTCCTCCGGGGCCGCAATGGTGAAGGAAGTGAAGTAAACATCTCCCCAAGGTCCGGGGCGCAAAGGTTTGCCAAGAGCGGTGACGACCACGTTTTCATCTCCCTGCTCATGATCGAACCACACCGTGAGCGCAGCACCTAGAACTATGCCTATGATCAGTAAAGCTGCGTGCCGCAGGGTTTTCTTGATTGATTTTGATGACTTGGGCGACGCTGCTTCGATACTCTGCATTCGGTTCGTGTTGGGGGGATGGCAAAGTGCCACACAAACTACGTGTCTCAATTCAGAATCCGCATCATTTTTTGCGGCGGCGTTGTGAGTTGCTCCCTCTCAACAGTAATCCTACAACCCTATGCACAGAAGACCGGATAGGGCGTTTGCCGAATACGGGCCACAATGCATGACGCTAAATGCAAATTTAGCCTTTTGGTTCAGGTGGTTTGATCGATGTAACCTGAATGATCAGAAGCCAGGAGTGCATTGGCGCACATGATTTCCACCGCTGAGGCAGACGTCGACAAATCTTGCGGAAGTGTTAGCGAAGAGGTCTGCCCGGTTGGAAATGCAGGGAGGCAACGGATGGGAAAAAGGTGACAATGGCTGCAAGCCGCCTCCCGGCTGAATTTACCGGTGGAAGTATTAGCAAAAAGCCTATGACAGAGCGCCTGAGTTCGGGCTTGTTTCACGGGAGGGTACGGCTAGCATGAGCCTGCATATTTCACCCCTCTCTTTGATCCAGTTGAATCCCTGTTTCGTTCTCGCATGCGCATTTTTCTGCGCGGGGCTTGCCATGGCGGCCCCGAAAGCGGAAAAGCGCACGGATGACCCGGGCGCAAGCCCTGAGATCGCGCTGCTGCGGCTGAGCTACGAGCGTGAACTGATCGAGGGCAGCCTGGCACCGGTGAAAGAACAGATCACGACCCTGGGAACCTTGGAAAAGCAGTTCGCCACCGAGCGGGATTATGACGCGGCGATCACCGCGCGGGATGAACGCAAACGACTGCAAAACGAACTGGCGCGCCTGGACAAGGAACTGCTGCTGCTGCAAAGCCGCGAGCAGGCGCTGAAGACTTCGCTGCTGCCCGACCGCATCAAACTCCCGCTGGATGCCGCGACGCTGACGGATCTGCGGCACGAGGGCGGTGCGATCGTGGGATGGTCCAAGGTGGGGGCGTCCGCGACATGGAAACTGCCCGGGCTGCCGCCAGGCGGATATGAAGTGATGCTGCGATACCGCTGCGGACCGGCGGAGGGCGGCAAACTGCTGATCAAAGAGGCGCGCTTCACCCTGCTGGCGACCATTGAAACCACCCTCAAAGGTCCGGAGGAACGCAGCGCGGGAACACTCAAAATCAGCGATGGCTCAGGCACGCTCACACTGGCGGCGCAGGCGCTGGTGACCAACAATCTGATGCAGCTGCTGGGTGTGGAGCTGGTGCCAGCCTCTCGATGAAACGGCCCCTGACAGTCCTGATGCTGATGCTGCAGACCTGCACGGGACTGCAGGCTCAAACGCCTGCGCCCGAACCCGCGGCGCTGACCACGACACGCACCACTTTTCTGCGCCAGGTGATGGCTGAATCCCAGCTGCTCACGCAACAGTATGAACGTGCGCTGGCCAAGGTGGAGATGGAAGTGGCCGCCGCCGGGGATTATGAGGAAGCGCGGGCGATCCGCATGCGCCGGGAGCAGTTGCAGGCGCTCTACGCCGGCACGGTTTCCAGCCTTGCCACGTCGCTGCCTTTGACGCAGGCACGGATGATGGGCTCGGCCCAGGCGTCCGGTGAAACATTGAGCGGCTGGCGCTCCAACGGGAGCGGGGCGGAGTGGGCAAACTTCCGGCTCATGCCGGGGAGCTATCACCTGGAATTTGAGGCCAACATGAGTGATGCACCGGTGGCGGGAAGCATCTATGCCTCCTCCAAATTTCAGCCGCAGCAGACGGCGATGTTTGAATTTGATGAGGTCACGCTGCTGGGCGTGGCGGAGGAGAACCACCGAACGTTCGAAATTTCCCGCAGCACGGATGAAACCACCTTTGCCACCGTGAGGGTGGGGCCGCTGAACTTCAGCCGCACGCCCCTGACGCTGCGCTTTGCCGCCACAAGCGGTTATCCGGCGAACATCATCCGCATCCGCAACCTGCGGCTGGTGCCAGTCACGGACACAACCACCACGCCCCCGGCAGGCGCGGCGCCGCAACAACCGGCCAACTCCACCACCGCGATGCAGCAGGCCACCACGACGCTGAAGGAGGCGATCGACGCAGCCAGGAAGGCGGCTGCAGCCAAGTACCTCGATGAATTGAAAGACCTGGCGGTGACCAAAGCCTCGCTGCAGAAACAAATTGATGTGGAGATCCGCCGCATGGAGCGGATAGGCGAACAAAAAACGGGGCCGACGGGAGTCCGGACGATCACCGCCACGAGCGACGGTTTCAGCGGATTTGAAGACATCAACGACGCCCGCCTCGCGGATGAAGAACCGATTTCGGGCGAGCGATTCAAGGTCGTACATGAAGGCCGGACGATGCTGGTGCGCCTGCTGTGGATCGACTGCGCGCCGCTGGAGAGCGACGACCCGCACGTGAAAAAGTTCGCCAAGCATTTCAACATTGAGGAGGAAGACGTGCTGGCGGTGGGACGTGCCGCGCGTGAATTCACGGCGAGCTACCTGCGTGACAAACCGCTGCGTCTGCTGATACGCCCGGATCGCGACAAGGATGGCACCATGGCGGCGCTGCTGTTTCTGCCGAATGTTGGGCTGTACCAAAATGTGCTGGTCAATCATGGACTGGCGGCCGTGGTGCCGCCAGCACGTGACAAGCAGCACAACGCCATGGAGCGGGCCTTCATCTCCGTCCTGACCTCGCTCGAAAACACCGCCAAAAACCGCAAACCTGCCCCAGGAGCCTGGGCGCTGACGAATGGGGGGAAACAACCGTGAGGCTTCCGCTCATGACCGTCGCGTGTGTGCTGATGCTGGGGTGGCCGTCTCCCGCACAGCAGCCGCCTGCGGCCCCGGCGCCCGCCCCGCCTCCCGCGGCACGTTTGCAGCAGATGGAAACCATCTACCAGAAGGGGCTGAGCGCGCGGCACATCCCCCTGCTGGGCAGGTATCTCCTCGAATTGCAGCGTCAGGCAGCCACTGCGGCACCCACTGACAAGCCGGCGTATGATGCCGAAATCTCCCGCATCCAGCAGATCATCTCTGCGGGCGGGGTGCTGGACCTCCTCGCCACGCAGCAGGCACAGGCTGGGACGATGCCCATGCCTGCACCGATGCCGGCTCCGGTGCCGATCGAGCAAAAGCAGGCGCTGATAGCCCTCTCTCCTGCACTGGCCCAGGAGGTCATCCCCACGGCTCCTGCGGATGCGCGAACGGCCACCATCGGGGAGATCGGCTGGCGCATTGAATTCATCGCAGCAGGGACCTATGACATCCTCCTGCACTATGCCTGCCCGGAACTGACGGCTCCGCTGAAGATCCAGGTGGAGTGCAACGGACAGACCCTCGAAAAGGATCTGGAGGTGGACCGTGCCACGCGAGATGCGGAGACTTTCCGCATTTTGCGTCTCGGAAGCCTCACCTTGACCAGCGATCTCCGTGGGGAAACATTGCGTCTGACCGCTGGAGACAAAAACAGTCCTCAGCTCATCGTGAAGAGCCTGCTCATCACCCGGCCAAGGCCTCCCGCACCCAATCCCTAGCGCCATGCGTTTCGCTTTACCTTTTCTCCTCATTTTCCTCTCTCTGGGCGCCCTGCCTTCCTGCAAGCGCATCGAGGCCAAGCTGCGCCGCCTGGCGGAGCAGAGCGGCGTCACCCCGAAGCCGCCTCCTCCTCCCAAGCCGGAGGAGCCCGCTCTGACACCTGAAGAACAGGCGATCGAAAAGAAGCTGCAGGATTCCGCCCTGGTGGAAGCCGCAGTGCCGCCGCCAGAACCTCCTGCAGCTCCTGTTTTGGAGATCAACAAGTCCTCCGTCGTTTCCATCCTCGGCTACCATGATTTTCGTGACCGTGGCGGCAGTCCCATGCTCATCGCGGCACCCAAGTTCAAGGCACAGATGCAGGCGATCAAAGACTCCAAGATCCCGGTGATCCCCCTCAGTGACGTGATGGCGTGGAAGCGTGGCGAAAAGAACATCCCGGAGGAGTCCATCGTGATCACCATGGACGACGGCTGGGAGGGTGTTTACACATATGCCTACCCAATTCTGCGCGAATACAACTTCCCTTTCACGGTCTACCTGTACAAAAAGTATGTGAACATCGGCGGCCGCTCGATGAGCTGGGACCAGATCAAGGAGATGATGCAGCACGGCTGCGAAGTGGGCAGCCACAGCGTCTCGCATGAGAGCCTGAAGAAGCGCCCGAAGAACGCCAAGACAGATGCCGACGTGCAGCAGTGGGTATTGAGCGAACTGAAAGATTCCCGCGAGTTTTTGGAGCAAAACCTCCACGTCAAAGTCCCCTCCTTCGCGTACCCGTACGGCAACTTTGACGACGCGATCATGGAGACGGCCCTGCAGATCGGCTATGAATCCCTGGTGACGGTGAACGGCCAGAAGGTCACGTGGGACACCCCCAACGGCAAGCTGGGCCGCTACATCGTACACGGCGACAACGACATCAATTTCAAGCTGGCCACCAGCTTCCGCGGCCGCGGAGATGTGGGGTCCAACAAGTTCCTGGTGGCCGACGCCAAAAACGACAAAGGCGAGCAGCTGATCCAGCTCAAGCCCAGGCCGGACGCCACGATCACCGAGCGGCGCCCGCTCATAGAGGCTGATTTGAAAAAGCTCGGCACCATCGTGCCGGAGAGCATCAAGCTGCGCATTGGAGGGCTGGGCACCGTACCGGCGGATTACGATCCGGCCACGATGGTGGTGCGCTTTCAGTTTCCCTACAAACTGCGCCGTGAAGACTGCGCCGTGAGCCTCAGCTTTCAGCGCGCGGCCGCCCAGCCCGTGGAAGTGGTGAGCTGGCACTTCAAGATTGATCTTGCGGCGGCGTATCTGCCCGCCCAGTGATCTCGTTTTCAAGGCTTTGATCAGCCACGCCTTCGCAGTTGCCATGCGGAGACTGCTGCCGACTATCCCCCTGCCCCCTTCCCTTTCTCCCGATGTTCTCCGCCCTCTCTGAAAAACTCGAAAGCGCCTTCAAAAAGCTGCGCGGCCAGTCCCGCATCAGCGAATCCAACGTCAGCGATGCCATGCAGGAAATCCGCATGGCCTTGCTGGAGGCGGATGTGGACTTCAAGGTCGCCAAAGATCTCGTGGAGACTGTCAGCAAGCAGTCGATCGGCGCGGAGGTGCTGCTGAAGGTTTCGCCCGGGCAGCAGATCGTCAAAATCTTCCACGATGAACTCGTCAAGCTGCTGGGCAGCGATGCCAGCGCGCTGAATGTGGACCCGCCGCAGCGCATTCTGATGACCGGCCTCAACGGGGCTGGTAAGACAACCACCTCCGCCAAGCTGGCGAACTGGCTGAAGAAGCAGGGCCGCCGCCCGCTGCTGCTGGCGCTGGATTTGTACCGCCCGGCCGCCATCAAGCAGCTGCAGGTGCTGGGACAGCAGCTCAATGTGCCCGTCTTCGCCCCGGCGGAAGGAGAGACCGATCCGGTGAAGGCTGCGAAAGCTTCGCTGCTCTGGCTCAAGGAGCAGGGCAACGGCATCGCCATTTTCGACACCGCCGGCCGCCAGGATCTCGATGAAGAACTGCTGGCCGAACTCAAGCGCGTGCGTGCCATCGTGGAGCCGAATGAAGTGCTGCTGGTGGCCGATGCTGCCACAGGTCAGCAGGCGGTGAGCGTGGCGCAGAAATTCAACGAAGCGGTGGGCATCACCGGTTTGATCATGACGAAGCTGGACGGCGACGCCCGTGGCGGTGCGCTGCTCTCCATGCGGCAGGTCACCGGCTGCGCGGTGAAATTCCTCGGTGTGGGGGAAAAGGTCGATCAGCTGGAGATTTTCCACCCGGACCGCATGGCGCAGCGCATCCTCGGCATGGGCGACGTGGTCGGCCTGGTGGAGAAGGCGGCGGAAGAGATCGACGAGAAGGAGGCCATGAAGCTGGCCGCCCGCATGCAGTCGAACAAATTCGATTTTACGGACATGCTCGCACAGATGCGCATGATGAAGAAGCTGGGACCGATCGGCGGCATTCTCGGCATGCTGCCCGGCATGGGCAAGATGAAGGACATGGTCGGCCCCGATGCCGACAAGCGCATGAAGCACGTGGAAGCCCTGATCCTCTCCATGACTCCCAAAGAACGTCAAAGGCCTGAGATCATCAATGGTCAGCGCCGCAAGCGCATCTGCGCGGGTGCGGGGCGTCCGGTGATGGAGATGAACCAGCTGCTCAAGCAGTTTGAAATGATGAAGAAACTCATGAGCAACAAAGGCATGATGGCCCAAATGATGGGCGGCATGATGGGTGGTGGCGGCAGCGATGGAGGCATGGGCGGGATGGGAGGCCTTGGCGGACTGTTCGGCGGTGGTGGGGGAGGCAAAATGCCCAAGCTCCCACCTGGCATGAAGTTCCCTGGCAAGTTCTAACCTCTTCGTTCTTTTTCAATTTTCGATCATGAGCTCCCCTTTCCGCATCGGAGTCGCCGGAGTCGGCGCCATTGGCAAAAACCACGCCCGCATCATGGCGGAGATCGCCGCGAAGAGCGAAGGCGCGATCACCTTTGCAGCGGTTTATGATGCCGACCCCGCGCGTGCGACCGAATTCGCTGCACAGTATGGCACGCATGCCGCGAGCGATCTCTCTGACTTCGCCTCGCGGGTGGATGCCGCCACGGTGGCTGTGCCGACGATCTTCCACCGCAAGGTGGCCGAGCCACTGATGCAGGCGGGCATTCATGTGATGGTGGAAAAGCCGATCAGCGAATCCTATGCGGAAGCGCAGGCGCTGATCGAACTGGCGAAGTCCAAGAGTGTCATTCTGCAGGTGGGGCACATCGAGCGCTTCAATCCGGTGCTGCTGCAACTGGAGCAGCGCATGGACAATCCGCGCTTCATCGAGGCACATCGTCTCTCCCCCTTCCCCAACCGCAGCATCGACATCGGCGTGGTGCTGGATTTGATGATCCACGACATCGAGATCGTGCTGCACTTGGTGAAGTCAGAACTTATTCAAGTGGATGCCGTGGGCATTCCGGTACTGACCAAACGCGAGGACATTGCGAATGCGCGCCTGAAGTTTGCCAACGGCTGCATCGCCAACATCACCGCCAGCCGCATCAGCCCGGAGAAGATGCGCAAGATTCGCGTGTTCCAGAGCGCTAGCTATCTGAGCCTGGACTACCAGGAGCAGAGCGGCTGGATCTATCGCAAGGACGGCATGCAGATCGTGCGTGAAGCCGTGGAGGTGGAAAAGGATGAGCCGCTGAAGCTTGAGATCGCCGCCTTTGTGGAATGCGCGCGCCATGGCCGCCGTCCGGTCGTCACCGGCCAGGAAGGCGCGGAGGCGGTGCGCATCGCGCTGGAGATCACGGATCAAATTGAAAAGAACTCCGCACTCGGGGCCTCATGAACCGCATCTTCATCATCGCAGGAGAGCTCAGTGGCGACACCCATGCCGCGGGACTTCTGCGTGAACTGAAGCTGCTGGAGCCGGATATGAAAGTGGTCGGCCTCGGCGGGCCGAAGATGCGTGAAGTCGTGGGCGAGGGTGTCGAAGACTGGGTCGAGACCGCCGGCGTCGTGGGCCTCTGGGAAGTGGTGAAAATGTACCGCTACTTCAAAGAGAAGATGAATGGCGTGCTGGATTCCATTCTCGATCAAAAACCCGAAGCGGTGATCCTGGTGGATTATCCCGGCTTCAATCTGCGTCTGGCCAGCGGGCTGCGCACAGCAGGCTACAAGGGCCGGATTCTCTACTACATCAGCCCGCAGGTGTGGGCGTGGAAGAAGGGCCGCGTGAAGACGATGGCCAAGGTGCTGAACCTCATGATCTGCATCTTCCCCTTCGAGAAAGACTTTTATGAGAAGAGCGGCCTGCGCACCGAATTCAGCGGGCACCCCATGGTGGACCGCGTGGTGACGCTGAAGCGTGAATGGAAGCGCGAGCCCGGCCTCGTCGGCTGGTTTCCCGGCAGCCGCTTGAACGAAGTACGCCGCCTGTTTCCCATCATGATGGACGCGGCGAAGGTCATCAAGGAAGCGATGCCGAATGCGCGTTTCGCCGTTTCCGCCGCCAACGAAACGCTGGCTGGATTCATGCGCAACATGGCCGATGAGCACGGCATGCCCGAGGCCAAACGCTGGATCGAAACCGGCACCGTCTATGACCTGATGCAACGCGCCGAAGCCGGAGCCGTCGCCTCCGGCACCGCCACCCTCGAAGCCGCCTGCTTTGGCCTGCCCTATACGCTCGTCTATAACGTCAGCTGGCCCACGTATGTCATCGGCAAACTGGTGGTGCGCATCAAGCATCTCGGCATCATCAACATCCTCGCCAAGCGCGAAGTGGTGAAGGAACTCGTGCAGGGAAATCTCAATGCGCAGACCCTGGCCAAGGCGACGCTGGAGTTGCTGACGAGCCCCGCCAAACGCGAAGCACTGCAGCAAGACCTGGCGGATGTGGTGGCCACGCTGGGAAGCGGTGGGGCTTACACACGCGCGGCGCAGGCAGTGCATGAAGCGATGGCAACGGCCTAGCTTATTTAGACGCGACCGCTTCGACTTTCGCTTCTCCGAGCTTGCGGATCTTGCTGGCATATTTCCGCAGGCGTTCGAGTTCCTCCTGCCAGTATTCTTGTTCCAAAGCGGTGGCGCCCAAGGGCATTTCTTCGAGCTTGGAAAGGAAGGGTTCATGAAGTCCCTCGGCGTAGCTTTTGAGCTGAGCTGCCACGACGGGCGCATCTGGAAGAGGCAGGGAGAGAATCAACGGCACCGACGCATTGAACACTCCATGGGGATAGGTGGATAAGGATGCCTGCGGCTGAAAGACACGACAGGCACAGCGCACCAGGCTTCCCACTACATAGCGAAAACCTGCTGGATGCGGACCGGTGCCCGACTCTTCTCTCGTCAGCTCCAGCAGCACCTTGTTTGATGAAGCTTCGATTTTCAGCCACCATGGCTCTCCCTGCCAGACACCCGCGCGATTAAACGGCGGGCGATGTTCCAGAAGGAGCTTTGCCTCAAGCGCTATCGCGTTTACGGGTGTGGCGCATTCTTCCCATTCGATGCGGACAATCCTATGAACCAAGCGCAGCGTTCTCTTCGGATTTTTCTCCGGCGTGACATGGCGATAACTGCCAATACGCGCCCTGAGATCTGAGGACTGGCCGATGTAGAGCAGCTCGCCGGCCTGCCCATAGAAGAAATAGACGCCGGGCACCGCGGGCAGAGCGCGAAAGAACTCCGCACCCAGACGAACCGACAACGGATTCTCAAGGTGGAAGAGCTTCAGCTGCTTGGAAGATGTCCGCGAGGCCTCCATGACGGGTGGAGGGTCAACATGCCCTGCTTCCCTCTTTTTTCAACGGCGGCACGACGGGCGCTTTTTTCATACGCCCAGCCGCCCTGAACGACAGGCAGGTTCGCCTGTCGTGCCTCTAATCTGAACTTCACCTCACGCGCCGATCTGCGGCAGATTCCAGACGTTCTTGGCGTATTCCAGAATCGTGCGGTCGCTGCTGAACTTGCCCATGCGGGCGGTGTTGTGGATGGCCATCTTCTGCCAGCGAGGCTGGTCGCGGTAGGCCTTGTCCACTTCGGCCTGGCACCTGGCGTAGGCGTCGTAGTCGGCCATGACGAGGAAGGGATCGCCGTGGGAAAGGAGGCTGTCTCGCAGGGGCTTGAACTCGTCCTGGTTGCCGGTGAAGTAATCGGAGGCGAGCCAGTCGATGCTGAGGCGGAGGTCTTCGCTGGCGTGGTAGAAGTCCCAGGGATTGTAACCGCGAGCATAGAGCTCGGTGACTTCCTCGACGGTGAGGCCGAAGATGAAGATGTTTTCAGGGCCGACTTCCTCAAGGATCTCCACGTTGGCACCATCGAGCGTGCCGATGGTGAGAGCGCCGTTGAGGGCCAGCTTCATGTTGCCAGTGCCAGAGGCTTCCTTGCCAGCGGTGGAGATCTGCTCGGAGAGATCGGCGGCGGGAATGATGCGCTCGGCGATGGAGACGCCGTAGTTGGGAATGTAGATGACCTTGAGCTTGCCATTCACCCGCGGGTCGTGATTGACCTTGTTGGCCACAGCATTGATGGCGTGGATGATGTTCTTGGCGAGGTAATAACCCGGCGCGGCCTTGGCACCGAAGATGAAGACACGGGGCGCCATGTCGAAATTCGGATTGGCGATGATCTTGCGGTAGAGACTGACGATGTGCAGCAGGTTGAGGTGCTGGCGCTTGTATTCGTGCAGACGCTTGATCTGGACATCGAACAAGGCATCCGGGCTGACGCTGACGCCGCAGGTGTCCTGAATGATCTTGGCAAGGCGCACCTTGTGGCCGCGCTTGATGGCCTGGAATCTTTCCTTGAAGGAGGCGTCATCGGCAAACTTGTCGAGCGCGATGAGCTTGGTGGAGTCCTTCAGCCAGCCCGCGCCGATGGATTCGGTGATGAGGGAGGAGAGCTCCGGATTGCACACGTCCAGCCAGCGGCGGAAGGTGACGCCGTTGGTGAGATTGAGAAAGCGGTCAGGATACAGCTCAAAGAACTCGGGGAAGAGGCGCTCGCAGAGCAGGCGGGTGTGCAGCGCCGCGACGCCATTGGTGGCGTGGCTGCCGAGTACGGACATGTGGGCCATGCGGACTTTCTTGCCGCCGCTTTCTTCGATGAGGGAGAGGGCGCGTTTCTTCTCGCCATCTCCCGGCCAGCGGGCCTCGACTTCATCGAGGAAGCGGCGGTTGATTTCAAAGATGATCTGCAGGTGGCGTGGCAGCACGCGCTCAAACAGAGCGGCGCTCCAGGTCTCAAGCGCTTCGGGGAGGAGGGTGTGATTGGTGTAGGAGAAGGTCTTCTGGCAGATGTCCCAGGCCTGACTCCACTCGAGCTTCTCTTCATCCACGAGGATGCGCATGAGCTCGGGAATGGCGACGGCAGGATGCGTGTCATTGAGCTGGACGGCGGCCTTGGAGGGGAACTCGCTCCACGGCAGGTCGTAGCCGCCTTTGAATCGGCGGACGATGTCTGCCAGAGAGCAGGCAACAAAGAAATACTGCTGCACGAGGCGCAGCTCCTTGCCGCTCTCCGTGGCGTCGTTCGGATAGAGCACCTTGGAGACGGTCTCGGCGATGGCTTTCTCGCGCAGGGCCTCGATGTAGCTGCCTTCGTTGAAGACCTTGAAGTTGAAGTCTTCATCCGCCTGGGCCTGCCACAGACGCAGGACGTTCACGGTGTTGCTGTCATAACCGACGATGGGGATGTCCCACGGAAGGCCGAGCAGGCACTTCGTGTCGATCCACTCATGGTGCGGACGGCCAAACTCATCGAACTTTTGAATGACCTGCCCGTACAGTTTGACCGACTGGCGGTAGGACGGGCGGGCGATCTTCCACGGGCTGCCATCGCGCATCCAGGCATCGGGATGCTCGACCTGCTTGCCGTTGACGAACTCCTGACGGAAGAGGCCGAATTCATAATGAATGCCGTAGCCGATGGCGGGCAGGTCCATGGTGCTGAGGGAGTCCATGAAACAGGCGGCGAGACGGCCGAGGCCACCGTTGCCGAGGCCCATGTCAGGCTCCTTCTGCACCAGGGCGTCGAGGTCCTTGCCCATTTCAGAAAGGGCCTGCTTCGTGGCGTCATAGATGCCGGAATTACGCAGGTTGTTTTCCAGCAGGCGGCCCATGAGGTACTCGAGAGAGAGGTAATGCACCCGGCGCACGCCCTGGGCACGGTGCTGGCGGCGGGACTGGGTGGCGCGCTCCATGACGCGGTCACGCACTGCGAGGGAAGTGGCCACATACCAGTCATTTTCGCTGGCTGTCTCAATGTAGGCGCCCAGGGTGAAGCGCAGATGATTGGTGATCGAAAGTTTAAGGCTGTCGGTGGTATTGAGGACGGCGCAGTTGGCGAGAGCTTCCATGGAGGGGTGGGCGGGTTGTGATTTCGTTACCAGGTCAACCATTTGGGAGGATCAACCGGGGCTATGAGAAGGGTGATTTCGCCTTTGGGCGTTTTGGTTTGGTAATGAGATAGCAGGATGCTTGCCGGGCCACGTTTGAATTCTTCAAACTTCTTGGTCAATTCCCTTGCTACCACTACCCGATGTTCTGGTTTAGCTTCCGCCAGAATGGCCAGTGTATCGACCAGACGGTAGGGACTCTCGAAGTAAACACTGGTGCAGTCACGTTGAAGGGCCGCCGTGAGCTCGGTGGTTCTGGCGCCTTTTTTGTGGGGAAGAAAGCCGCCAAAATAAAAGGGAGTCGTGGGGAGTCCTGAAGCTGCCAGGGCGGTGATGACCGCACTCGGGCCGGGGATGCCTTCCACATGCAAACCTGCGGCCACCACAGCGCCCACCAAGCGCTGCCCGGGATCTGACACCGTGGGCATGCCTGCATCCGAGATCAGCGCCACGCTGCCGCCTTGGCGGATGTGCTCGATCAGCTGAGGGATGCGATGGGCTTCATTGTGCTCATTGAGGCTGATCATCCGCGCGCGGATGTCATGATGTTTCAGCAGCATGCCGGAATGGCGGGTGTCCTCGCACGCGACCAAGTCGGCAAGCCGCAAGGTGTCGATGGCACGCAGGGTGATGTCGCGCATGTTCCCGATAGGGGTGGCCACCAAATGGAGGCCTGGGGCCAGGCGCCCCGAGGGGGCTACGGGTTCCAACGATTCCTCCTCCTCACAGGCTTGCGGCTCTGTGGCTGGGTCCTGCTCCGACGACATGGGCGGAGGTGCGGTTACCAGCCTTCAGAAACCTGATCCGCCACGTTGTTGGCCAGGCGCTGTGCGGCATCTTCGAGCAGCTGGGTCTCGGAGAGCTGCAGGTTCGAGTCGAGAATGATGTAGGAATCGGCGTAGGCGTTGCCGATATGAATGACCTTGCCGGTGGAGACGTCCTGAATGGTGAAGGGGCAGACCAGAGTCGCCATGATCTGGGATGTGCGCAGGACGTTGTTCAGGTCAGAACGAAACTGGGTGCGGTTGATGTTGGAAATCTTCCCCACAAGCACGGCATCCGCCTCGCTTTTGCTGACGATTTGATACGAGCCGTGGTTTTGCAGCTGTTTGATCACCGCATTGGTCACCAGCACGGCCAGGCGAGGCTCCAAGGTGAGGTTTTCAAACGTCGGAACAGCGAGTTTGGTGATTTGGCGCAGGTGGGCAGGCTTGTGCGCACCCAAGGTATATCCCGCACAGCCGGAAAACAACAGACAGGCGGACGCCAGCAGAAGAAAAAGCGATTTCATCCAAAGAAATAAGAAGTGACGAGACCAGAATGGCGTGCTGCCATGCCTGCGCAAGAATTATGAGGCAGGCTTTGTGGTGCTCGGGACGGGAGGGACCGGAGGCACAGGAACTCCCGGACCTGGTATGGATGGCAGCTTGGGAACATTCGGAGTGGGGGGAACAGGCAGCAAGGCTGGCTTCTCTGTCTCAGGCACGGGTGGCAGCAGAGAACCAGCCCCGGGCTGAGTGGCACCCGGGCGAAGCGGCAGGTTCGGCTCCTCCAGCGGAACGGGCCTGAAAGTGTCATCCCCCGTGCGCATCTTGGGCTTTTGGCTGAGGCGGGCCAGATCGGGAGCCATCGGGCCCACATAATCATCACGTGCCTTGAGGTTTTCGGCAGTGAGCGCGGTGTAGTCCTGACCGGGTCCCTTCTTGGCACCAGCCACGCCATCCGGATCTGCTGAGGCAAGCTGAGCCAGCATGGTCCGCGCTTCGGCAGAGACACTGGGAGAGCCAAACTTCAGGGCCTCATTGAGGTAAATGGCCGCAGCTTTGGTCTTGCCCATGCGCTGGTAGAATTTTGCCACGGTGAGCGATTGATTCGCCTCGGCGGTATTGACCTGATGCAGAATGAGTTCGGTCTCCTGCTTGCGGTCACCTTCCGGGTGGGTGGCGATGTAGGTGCGGAGGGCGTCACGAGCGGCCAGCAGGTTGGAGGCGTCCTCACTGCGCTGGGCAGCGATGTTGCTGATGGAACCGATGCGGAACTGAGCTTCAGCGGCCTGGGAGGTGTTCGGGTAGTTTTCGACCACTTTTTGGTAAGCGGCGACAGCTTTGTCCTTTTCCTTCAGATCCTGCTGGACTTCCGCGATGCTGAACTGAGCAAGGGGAGCGTATTTTCCGAAGGGGGCGTTCTTGATGATCTTCTCGTAAAATTTGATCACTTCCGACGAATTCATCTTCATGGGAAGAAGCAGGAACCCGCGCTGTTTTTTTCCTCCTTTGGCCTCTTCCGCGAGTTCATACTGCTGTTCGATGGCTTCCGTGAAATGGGGGCTGTCCCGATAGGCAACGATGAAGTTCTGGAGGGCGTCAAAGGCGTCGTCCATCTTGCCATTGTGACGGATAATGATGGCATTGCGGAAGGACGCCTCCGCGGCGCTCGGGGTGAAGGGGTATCTCTTCACGATGGTCTGATACAAGCCCTGAGCTTTGCTGGTCTTGCCCGCATTTTCCGCCATCCGGGCCTGCGCCAGAACTCCCTGGGCGGCGAGTTCCTGGGAATCGCGCTCGCTGTTCACCGGCACCACCTTGTCCTTCTTGGCAAAAGGCCAGATGGCAGAGGAGGAGGTCGTCAGCGTGAACAATGAAACGGCACATGCCAGAAAGACTGGCAGGCGGGCGTGGTGGAAATAATTCATCAGGTCTATAGTAAGTTCTAGTTAAGCATGCGTCAAGGTGGCAACGCGCCTGTCTGCCAAGCCTTCACGGCTCTTGTTTTGCCGCTCTCCCCGGTCTAAAGGACCGCCCGCCATGCGCTCTTTGATCCTAGCCGCCCTCAGCATCCTCCTTTTGGTCCAGTGCCAGAAGGCCACCTCCGCCCCCGCGGGCTTCAAGGCTTTGCGGGATCTGGATTACGTGGGCGCGGGGGACAAGCGCCAGATGCTGGACCTGTACCTGCCGGAGGCTAAATCCGAAAAGCCGCTTCCATTGATCGTTTACATCCACGGCGGTGGGTGGCAGGCCGGGAGCAAAGACGATGCCACCGTGCTGCTGGGACTCATCCAAGGCAGCCCCCCCTACGCTGGCGCTAGTCTGAACTACCGCCTGACCAGCCAGGCCCAGTGGCCTGCTCAAATCCATGACTGCAAGGCGGCCATCCGCTGGCTGCGCGGCCATGCCCGGGAATACAACCTCGATCCTGAAAGAATTTCTGTTTTCGGCATCTCCGCAGGCGGGCATCTGGTGAGCATGCTCGGCGTTACCGGCGGGGTGAAGGAGCTGGAGGGCGAGCTCGGCAGGCACCTGGACCAGAGCAGCCGCGTCTCCTGCGTGCTGGATTTCTGCGGCCCGTCCGATTTCCTCACCTTTGGCGGCAAAGGCAGCGTCATTGATCCGGAGGATCCGAATGGTCCCCTAGCCAGGCTGATCGGCGGCCCGCTGAAAGACAGGCGTGAGGAAGCGCGCAAGGCCTCGCCCGTGACCTACCTGACCCCGGACGACGCACCTTTCCTCATCATCCACGGGGACAAGGATAACATAGTCCCCTACGCCCAGGCCACGGAGTTTGACACTGCGCTGAAAGCGGCGCAGATCCCCTCCATTCTCCTCACCGGGACCGATGGCGGCCATGTCTTCCTGAGCGAGCGGCTGCTGGAGCGCATGCAGGCATTCAACGCCCGCCACCTGCGGGGCAAAGACGTCCAGATCCCCGTAGGAGCCGTTCCTTCAAAGTGAATTTCAATAACAACCAAGCCGACTGCCGTTCCCCTTTTTTGCAATGACCGATTCTGAAATCAAGTCCGCCATCCTCGACATGGGCCGCCGTGCCCGTGCCGCATCCTATGCCCTCGTCAAGCTGACCTCCGAGCAGAAAAACGCCATCCTCGTGGCCATGGCAGATGAAATCATGGCCCGGCAGGAGGCTATCCTCGCGGCCAATGCCCTCGACCTCGAACGCGCACACCAAAACGGCCTCAGCAAAGCCATGGTGGACCGCCTGACGCTGGACCCGAAGCGCCTCAAAGCCGTGGCCGATGCCGTGCGCGAAGTCGCCCTGCTGCCCGACCCCGTCGGCGAAAAGCTCACCGACTGGACCCGCCCTAACGGCCTGCACATTCGCAAGGTGCGCGTGCCCATCGGCGTCATCGGCATCATCTTTGAGTCACGCCCCAACGTCACCACGGACGCCGCCTCTCTTTGCTTCAAAACTGGCAACGCGACCATCCTGCGCGGTGGCAGCGAAGCCATCGACAGCAACCGCGCCCTCGCCGCCGCCCTCCAGGCCGGTGGCGAACGCGCCGGCCTCCCCCCCGACAGCATTCAGCTCATCCCCTTCACCGACCGCGCCAGCGTGGAGCACATGGCGCAGATGGACCAGTACCTCGACCTCATCATCCCCCGCGGCGGCAAGGGCCTCATCGAAAAAGTCGTGGCCACCGCCCGCATGCCCGTCATCAAGCACTACGACGGCGTGTGCCACGTCTATGTCCACGCCGATGCCGACCTCGACATGGCCGCCAACATTATCGTCAACAGCAAGTGCCAGAAGCCCGGCGTCTGCAATGCACTGGAGACCATTCTGGTGCATGAAGATCTCGCGGCCACTTTTTACCCGCTCATCGGCCAGCACCTGCTGGCGGCAGGAGTGGAAATCCATGCCGATGACACCGCCCGCCTGCACCTCGGCGTTCCTGCCAAACCGGCCACGGAGGAGGACTGGAGCACGGAGTATCTTGATCTCATCCTCGCCGTGAAAACCGTCAGCGGATTGGACGAAGCCATCGCCCACATCAACCGCTACGGCTCCCACCACACCGACAGCATCATCACCAAGGACCGCCCCGCCGCGGAGCGCTTCCAGCACGAAATCGACAGCGCCGTCGTGCTGCACAATGCCAGCACGCGGTTCAATGATGGCGGTGAATTCGGCTTCGGTGCCGAGATCGGCATTTCCACGGACAAGCTGCATGCGCGAGGACCCATGGGCCTGGCGGAGCTGTGCAGCTACAAGTATCTGGTGGATGGGAATGGGCAGGTGCGTGGATAAGCATACCACCTACTTGATTTCACTTTTACGAAGGAGCCTTTACAGCTATGCGTAGCTGCAAAGAGGCCTATTCGTGGCTTCAGACCGCCGTTTCAATGACCAACCTCACAGGCGATATGATTCATTCCACACACAGGATACTCCTTCTTTTATTGACAGCTTTTACAATGGCGAATGCTGTCGATGTTCCAAAAGCAGCCACCACGGTGACCAAGAGCTTGAGTGAAGTTATACCGTTTTGCCTGATCGGTTTGGAGGGAGATGATGATGGCAATATGGGCTGGGTGGCAATGTCCCCCGAGAACTCCAGTGAAGCTCTCGGGGATACCGCAGCAGAACTCATTCAATATTTCAGCAAGCTGCCACAGGAGAGAAAGAAGAAAGGGATCCATATCTGGGGTTCCCTCGCCCATTTGAAAGATGCCGAATCTTCGAAAGCACACATGACGGACTTCCAAGCCAATAGGATTGCCGACCCTAAGTTGCTTGAAGCAGAAAGGAGCTACATCGCCAAGCTGACAGCCGCGTGCCGCAAAGCCGGGGTGAGCTTGTGGATTAACACGGCCATTAATGGGAGCCGTGAGAACATGGAGTTTAATAAACTGACCCAATAATCCAGTGGTGGCAAAAAAACAGCGGCGGCGGACCGGCCAGCTTGAACCCTAGCGGCGCTCGGGTTCGATAAAGCCACCCCAAATCCTTGCCTTCGGATTCATTCCCCGCTTGGATTGGTCCAACACGCGTAGGAGTCAGACGGCGCGTGTGTTGAAGGGACTCAACATTGGAAACCAACTATGAGCAGACCGAAACGGAAAGTGACCGCAAAGGAACCAGAAGAGCTCTTTGGGCGCGTCGTCTTGATCTTGGAGCAGGCGCGGGGAAATGTGGTCCGGGCAGTGAACTCCAACATGGTGCTGGCCTACTGGCTGATTGGACGGGAAATCGTCCAGGAATTCCAAGGCGGCGAGGAACGGGCGAAGTATGGCAAGAAGGTCGTCGAAGACCTGTCCGCACGGCTGACGGAACGGTATGGAAAGGGGTATTCCGTCTCAAATCTTTGGTATTTCAGGCAGTTCCACCTTGCGTTTAAAGATCGGCTTAAAATTCTCCACCCATTGGGTGGAGAATTGTCGTCGTCCAAGATTCCCCACCCACTGGGTGGAGGATCTGCAACCCCTCCTATCGGACAGGAGAATCTGTACCCATTGGGAACAGAATCTGGTGAGACCCAAATTGTGCGCCCATCGGGCGCACATTCTACGGTGTCATCAATTTCCTCCCCGTTGGGAAGGAAATCGGCCTCACCCGTGAAAAGCGCCCCGTCGGGCAGCGAAGCGCCGCAGGGCTTCTCGCCCCAGCTCACTTGGTCGCACTACCGGGCCCTGATGCGGGTGGAGAACCTCGAAGCGCGGGACTTTTACGAGCGCGAGGCCATCGCAGGCGGCTGGGACAAGCGCACACTGGAACGGCAGATTCAGTCCTTCTACCACGAGCGTCTGCTCAAGAGTGCCAAGCCCGAAAAGATGCTGGCGGAAGGGCGTAAGCTGCAAATCCCCGGCACCTCGCCAGTGGCGGCGCTGAAGCATCCTTATGTGCTGGAGTTTCTGGGGCTGCCTGACGTGGCGGCGTTTCACGAGTCGGACCTGGAGCGGGCCATCATCACGCACTTGCAACGCTTCCTGCTGGAACTGGGCAGCGGCTTTGCCTTCGTGGCCCGGCAGAAGCACCTCCGCATCGAGGAGCAGGACCGCTACATCGACCTGGTGTTCTACCACTGCCGCCTGAAGTTCTACCTGCTCATTGATCTCAAGGTGGGTGAACTGACCCATGGAGATGTCGGCCAGATGGACGGCTATGTACGGATGTTTGACGGGCTGTTTGTGGCACCCGATGACAACCCGTCGATCGGACTCATCCTCTGCACCGAAAAAAACGAAACGGTGGCCCGCTACTCGGTGCTGAGCGACCGGAAGCAAATCTTCGCCTCCAAATACATGCTCTGCCTGCCGACGGAGGAACAACTGCGGCTGGAAATCGAGAAGGAACGTCGGCTGATCGAGGCCGAGCTGGATGACGGCAATGACGACTAAGACCGTCAATTCCCCAAAGAGCCAAAAAGGGTGACGCAGCCGACGAACGAGTGGCGCCGGAGTACCAGCGGTGGGTTCAGAGGGTCATTCAGGTTCAACCGTTGGGTGCAGGGTCATCACGTGCGCAGGCAGCACGCGGCGGAGAACCGCACACGAAGGGCGCGGATCACCTCACGATTTGGACTTCGGCCATGGCATCTTTCATGCGCGCGAAGCACTAGCCGCGCATCTTCGCTTGCGAGATCGTTCGTCCCCGTTCTCTTTGCTGCGCTCACATGCACGAAAAGCCGTCGCAGTTGCGATAGGTTTTTCAATCCCCTATGAACCCGCTGTTTTCACGTATTCTTCCCCTGTTCTTTCTCGCCTGTGCCTCCGCGCAGGCGGTGATTCCGAACCCGCTGCCAAAGGCGCCAGAACCGGTGGACGACATCTTGCGGCTGCAGATTTTTCTGGATGCGCAGCTCTTTGGTCCGGGAAAGCTGGATGGCCGACCCGGCGAGTTCACCACGAAGGCGCTGAAGCGTTACGAGGCATCTCATGGCCTGCCGGAGACCGAGGTGGAAAACAACACGCTGGACCTCTCCAGTGTGAAGGAACTTTACACGAACTACACGATCCGTGAGGAAGACCTCAAGTTCGTGGGTGAACTTCCCACGCAGCCTTCGGCGCAGAGCAAGAAGAAGTATCTGCCCTATGACTCGCTGCTGGAGTTTCTGACCGAGCGGTTTCACTGCGCGCCGGAGCTGCTGGAGTTCATCAACAAGCCGATGAAGATGGGGGCGTTGAAACCCGGGGACGTGGTGAAGGTGCCGGCCGTGCAGCCGTTTCTCATCGAGGAGCTGACGGAGATCCCGAAGCTGCCGGAGGTGCCGGAATTTCTGACGCGCGTCATCAAGATCGACACCCGTGAAAAGCTGCTGGGAGTGTGGGACGGGGAAAAGTTGCTGGCCAGCCTGCCCATCACGCCTGGCACCGGACATCTGGCCACACCTCCGGGCACCTGGCGCATCCTGGGCATCACGCAGATGCCGACCTTTCGCTGGGACAAAAGCGTGCTGGAGTACGGCGTACGCAGTGGCAACTACTATGAGCTTCCCATCGGCCCGAACAATCCCGTTGGTGTGATGTGGATCGGGCTGAACCGCCCGGGCATCGGCATTCACGGCACGAACTCGCCGCAGAATATCGGACGCACTTCCAGCCACGGCTGCATGCGCACGGCCAACTGGGATGTGGTGCGGCTGGTGAAGCAGATCACGCAGGGCATGACGGTGATCATTGAGGGACCTGCCGCTGAACCACGGCCGGTGGTGATCGCCAAGGCCAAGCCCGCGGCTCCCCCTCCCCCGCCGCCAGGTCCAAAGCGCGGCTTCTTTGCGCGTCTGTTTGGTAGAAAATAGCCAGCGTGTCAGTTGGGACGCAGGGTGATGGAATTTGAGTCCCTCACCTTCAAACCTCGCGGAGAACGGGTCATCTGCTCAAACTGTCTGGCCCAATGGCGCATGGTGTTCACGGCATGCCCGTAGGGCTGATAGTCGCGGAGGCTGATGAAGGTCAGCTGGTCGCTTTCGTTGTCGGCGAACTGGAAGAATGGGCGGTGTGTGATGGAGTCCGTGACCTTTCCTTCGATGGCCATGTTTCCCTTGGTGAGGTAGGCGGCAAAGCCCATCATTGGCGTAGCCACAAACTTCAGCACGGTCACCACGGCGTTTCCCTTCGGGCTGGTGGGATTGAGCTCAATGATGGCGAGTTGCAAGGTGAGCGTGTCCTTGCCAGGGCGGTCCGCGAGCCGATACAGGGGCGTGGAGGAGTGACGAAAGGCGGCGACAAATTCCTCCCGCAGACGCGCGGCGACATCTGCCTCTCGGCGCTGCACGCCGCCCCAGGCGACTTCGCTGGAAGCAAGGCCGCGGCTCAGCGGTCGCAGGTAGCGCAGCGTCACCGGAGCGATGAAGAGCTTCCGTTTTGCTTTTCCCGCGGCGAGCACCTTGGGATCGGGCGTGGTCCAGACCTTTTGAAATCCCAGCTGCGCCGCCGCATCCTGCGCCAGCGCTGGCTGCTCGAAAAACGGAGAGAGCTGCGCGGGATGTGCTTTGAGCATGCGGTTCGTCGAACTGCACGCGGACAGCAAAATCATCAGCACTACGAAAATTGAATGCGGAAAACGCATGAGTGGTAGCGTGATGATAATGACACTGCCAACTACTCCGCAATGACAGACCGCCGCGGAGGCACAAAAGATCATCCGCTCGCACGGATTTGTCTTTAACCTCCACCTGGTTTTGCAGAACATTCGACAGCCGACCTTTCATGCCACCCGCCACCGTCCACCTCGTCATCCCCTGCTATCAGGAGAGCGGACGCATCGGCCCCTTTTTGAACGAACTGTGCGAAGTGACGCGTGATCTCGGCGGCGTGACCATCCAGGTGGTCGAAGACGGGTCAGACGCAGCGGAAGCCGCCCGCATGCGGGACATCATCGCTCCGCTGTGCGCCAGACATGCTCACTTGCGGCCCGCACTGTTTCTACCGCAAAACCGCGGCAAAGGCGGGGCCGTGTATGCCGGCTGGGATACCGCGCCGGACGTGGACTGGCTGGCCTTTGTGGATGCAGACGGCTCGTGCTCCGCGGCGGAAGTGCTGAACCTCATCAGGAAAGCCCGCCTGCAGCCAACGCCGCAGACCGCCTTGTTCGCCTCACGCTGGGATCAAACAGGAGACAAGGTGCGGCGGCAGTGGAAGCGCCGGCTCATGGGCCGCATCTTTGGTACGCTGGTCTCCACACTTCTGAACATTTCCATTCACGACAGCCAGTGCGGGCTCAAGCTGATCCCGCGCACAGCGTATCAGCGCATCGCCCCGGGCCTGCGCATCCATGGTTTTGCATTTGATGTGGAGCTGCTGGCCGCGCTGCATGACAGCGGCTGCGATTTTGAAGAGGTCTCGATCGCCTGGCATGAAACGCCCGGCGGCCATGTGCATCTGGTGCGTGATTCAGTCCGCATGGCGCGGGATGTTCTGGCGGTTCGCAGCAGGAGAAAGTCAGGGGGGCAAGGCTGGTCAAGCGGGTCAAGGCTCGATGCTTGAGCCCCCTTGACCTTTGACCGCTTTTTTACTCCCACTTCAATTCCGTGCCCACGGGAAGAAGGCGCACCACGCGGGCGATGTCCCAGTTCGTCAGGCGAAAGCCGCCGATGCTTTCCTGCTTGGCCATGGTGCCGGGTATGCTGGTGCCATGCAGGCCGTAGGGCAGGATTTTGGGATCGCCGCTCTTGGCGAGATTGATCCATGCGATGCCCACAGGATTGTTGGGTCCCGCAGCGAGTGTGGCGGGCGCAGGAAGCGGTGCGGCGGCGCTGCCAGTGCTGGTCATGCGCGGGCGCGGGATGACTTCCATGACCTTCCAGGTCCTGCGACCGTGGAGCCCAGGGCGGGCTGAAGACACGGGCATGCTTGCGATCACGGTGTCGCCTCGGTGAATGATGAGACGGTTGACTCCGATCATGCTGGCAGAGACGGGAGCCGCCGGATCGGCGGCGGGCTGCAGCGGCGCCTCCAAAGCTTTTTCGATTTCAAAGGGCAGGACGTTTGGCACCAGAAAGATGGCGCCGGGCACATTGGGATTTTTCAGACCTGGATTGATGTGGCGCAGGAAGGACTCGGCGGCATGAAAACGCTCGGCCACGAATTCCCAGGTGGAGTGGTAGGCCATGAAAGTCTCGCGTGTCAGCTCGTCAAACGTGGGCGGCGGCTCGACCGCTTTTGCCCTGGACTTGCTGGGAGGAGCGCTGCCCTCGCGGGGTGAGATCCAGCGCATGTCAGCCGCCGTTAGCACGTACTCGACATAGGGGCCGCCAATAGCTTTCATGGCAGGCGAGGGCAAACCTTCGGGCGTGTGGAGCTGGCCGGGATGGGCCTTTTCAAAGGCCTTGTAGGCCGCGTCGTACACCGGGCCCGCTGTGCCATCGATGGGGCCAATGGTGAAGCCCTGGCGATCCAAGAAAGCCTGGATCTGCACCAGCTGAGAAGCGTTCCACGCGGCAGGTGGCAGAGGGCGATGCGGCTTGGTAGCGATGAGCACAGGCGGCTCTTCTTTCGGCGCAGGTGCGTTTTTTTTAGCCTTCTCTTTGGCCTTGGCTGCTTCCTTGGGCGCTGCCTTGGCTTCCTCTTTGGCTTTGTCCTTGGTAGCTTCTTGTGCGGCGGTCTCTGCGGCGACCAGGGCTTTGACGTCATTCTCCCCGGGCACCTTGACGATCTGACCGATGACGATGCGGTCATTCTTCAGCTCATTGAAGCTCCTGAGCTGATCCACGGTAACGCCGTACGTGTGACCGATCTTCGTGAGTGAGTCGCCCTTTGCCACCGTGTGCTCGACCATCTGTGCGGGCGGGCCTTTAGGGATGACCTTGGTGACGGGAGTAGCTTTGGCGATGGTTTCTGGCGTGGCTGACACCCCGGGGTTGATGACGGGCGCTTCAGGCGGTGCATCGATCGGAATGCCCCACGCCGCCGCCTCCGAGGGTGCGACCTGCCATGGCCATTTCACCGCCTGTTCCAGTCCCGGCTCGATGACAGGAATGGGAGCCTTCACGGTTTCCTTCTGCGCCAGGACAGCGACCGGGAGACAAACTGCCGTGACGAAAAAAACAAGAAAAACCCACGTGAGCTTTGACGGAAAAAGTTGCAGCGCCATGCGCTCAATCAATCCGCATTTGGCGGCTGCACAAGCTTGGGTTCATCATGGAAACCATGATCATTCCCACTCAATGCGCGATGGGCAATCCGGGCAGAGGCGTGAGCGAGACACTGGATCAATACCGTCACGCAGGAAGAATTCCATGCGCCCTTCCTTGTCGCACATCCACACTTCTTCGGCTCCGCTGGCAAAATAGAGACGCAGTTTGTCCGTCATCTCGAAGCGATGGTTTCCTGGTGAAACAACTTCCACGCAGATTTCTGGAGCGATGGGCAGACTTGCTTCACGACGATGAGGTGCAAAACGCTCACGGCTGATCCAGGCAACATCCGCCACTTTGATTCCATCCGTGGTCTGAATGGCGGCCTCGGAAAGGATCCTTCCCTCCGGCATAAGACGTTTCAGAGTGAAGCCAATCTCGCCCTGAAAATCGCTCTGCCATGCAGATGCGGGACTCATGACGATTTGATCAAAGCGATTGGTTTCAATCTTGTAGGGCAAGTCCTGCAGGGACTTGTCCTCACAAATGTCAGCCCAGATGCTCATGACGAATATTTACTGCTTCAGCCGGTGACTGACGAGCCCCTATTTCCCCAGCACCCCCTTCAGCACCTCGATGCAGCGCTCATTCTGCGGCATGGTGCCGATGGAGATGCGCACCCATTCGGGGAGCTTGTAGGCGGCCATGGCGCGGACGATGACGCCCTTGTCCATCATGGCTTTGAAGACGGCATTGCCATCGCCCACTTTGACGAGGACGAAGTTGGCGAAGCTCGGGATGTATTCGAGGCCCATCTCGCCAAACTGCTTCTGCAGGTAGGCTCGGCCTTCGTCCGTGATGGCCTTGGTCTTGTTCTGGTGCTCTTCATCCAGCAGCCCGGCGAGTGCACCAGCCTGGGCGATGGAGTTCAGGTTGAAGGGCTGGCGGGTACGCTGAAGCACATCGATCAGTTCCTTGTTCGCAATGCCGTAGCCGACGCGCGTGCCTGCAAGGCCCTGGATCTTGGAGAAGGTGCGCAACAGGATGACATTGCGGCCTTCGCGGACGTACTTGAGCGTGTCCGGCGGATTGTCGAGGAACTCATAATAAGCCTCGTCAAACACCACGACGACATGATCCGGCACCTTGGCCATGAAGCGGTCGATCTGCTCCTGCGTGACGAGAGTTCCCGTGGGGTTGTTGGGATTGGCGATAAAGACCTCCTTCGTGTTCGGCGTGATGGCGGCGGCCATGGAGTCGAGGTCGTGCACATAGCCGGGGTCCGGCACTTCAATAGTCTCGGCACCGAAGACCTTGGCCATGAGCTTGTAAACGAGGAAGGCGTGCTCGGCGGTGATGATGTTGTCCCCGGGTTTGAGGAAGGCGTGGCCGATGAATTCGATGACTTCATTGGAGCCGCAGCCCATGATGATGTTGCCCATTTCCAGGCCAAACTTCTCAGCGAGCGCATTGCGCAGCTTCCACGATGCGCCATCGGGGTAGATGTTTACCTCGGTGACAGCCTGGCGCATGGCCTCGATGGCCTTGGGCGATGGGCCGAGCGGGTTCTCGTTGGAGGCGAGCTTGATGATGTCCTCGGGCTTCAATCCGCGTTCACGCGCCACGTCTTCGATGGGCTTGCCGGGTTCGTAGGCGACGAGGTCTTTGAGCTGTGGGTTGGCGTAGTTCCAGATGGACATGGTTGGTGGCTTGGAGGCCCTTTTCTTGGACTGGGATGGCCAGGATGGCAAGTCCGTGTAAAGTCTTCCGGAGACTTCGTTTACCTCCCATGCCAACCACGCTGCCTGAAACTTCGGAACTGCTGCTCTCCCTCGGCACCGCCACCGGCCTGGGGCTGCTCGTCGGTCTGCAGCGGGAGTGGGCCAAAAACCGCGTCGCGGGCATCCGCACTTTTGCGCTGCTGACGCTCTTTGGCGCGCTCACAGGCATGCTGGGAAACACCTATGGCAGCTGGGTGCTTGCCGCGGGATTCATCACCTTTGCCGGCATCGTGGTGCTGGGGAGCTGGATCCGGCAGTCAAAACGCGCTCCAGCCTCCGGCCTGGCCACGGAAATGGCCATGCTGGTGATGTTTGTCACGGGCATCATCACCATGATGGGGGAGCGCCTGCTCGCCGTCATGATAGCCGGCGGAGTGATGGCGCTCCTGCAAAGCAAAAAGGCGCTCCATGCCGTGGCGCGGCATTTTGGCGAAGAAGAACTGCGTGCGCTCGCGCGCCTCGTCCTGCTGGGGCTCGTGATTCTGCCGGCGCTGCCGAATCGTGAAATGGGTTATCTGGGGGTGCTCAATCCTTTTTCCATCTGGCTTATCGTGGTGCTGATCGTCGGCATCAGCCTGCTGGCGTACCTGGCGGAAAAGTACCTGGGTGGGTCCAAAGGGGCCGCCGTGGCAGGAATCCTGGGAGGTCTGGTGTCCAGCACAGCCACCACGGCCAGCAGTGCCCGGCGCAGCAAGATTTCCGCCCGCGGCAGCCTGGCCCTGGCGGCCATGGCGCTGATCGCATCGGCTGTGGCGTTCGTCCGCCTGCTGGGGGAGGTGGCCATCGTGGCCTCAGATCACATTCGCGAGCTGCTGCCACCGCTTGTCGCCATGATGCTCTGGGTGGGGTTGATCGCCGCAGTGGCGCACCGGTTTGCCGAAAACGCCGACTCGGAACCGGTGGATGAACATCCGCCGTCTGAACTCAAGCACGCGGTCATGCTGGGCCTGCTGTATGCTCTGGTGCTCGTCGTGGTGGCCTACACGCGCCAGCACAGCAGTTCGTCCGGATTGTACATGGCGGCCTTCCTTTCCGGGCTGCCGGACATGTCCGCCATCACTCTGTCCACCTCACGCCTGGTCAACACCGGCCATCTCGAAACCTCGGTCGCCTGGCGCATGATTCTCGTGGGCGGCATGGCGAACCTTTGCTTCAAAATGTTTTTCGTCATCGCCCTGGGTTCGAGATCCTACATGAAACCGGCGCTGCTGGGGCTGCTGCTTTCAGTCGCGGGTGGCGCGGCCATTCTGGCTTTCTGGCCGTGAAGTCCGGGCATCCGCCCAAAGAATGCAGGACGAATCACAACGACAGGCTGCTGAGAGACGTAATCATTAATCCATCATGCCCGCCGAATTCAAAGACTACTACGCCACGCTGGGCGTCGCACGAGATGCCAGCGCGGACGACATCAAAAAAGCTTTCCGCAAACTCGCCCGGCAGTACCACCCTGACACGGCGAAGGACAAGAAGACCGCCGAGGCCAAGTTCAAGGAAATCAACGAGGCCAATGAAGTGCTCAGCGATCCTGAGAAGCGCAAAAAGTACGACACCCTGGGTGCTGGCTGGCAGGACGAGGGCCATTACCAGCCGCCCCCCGGAGCTGAAGATGGGCATGCACAGGAGTTCCACTTTGGCGGCACCGGCTTCAGCGACTTCTTTGAGCAGTATTTCAGCGGCGGCAGCCGCTATGGCTTCCCGCAGGACTTTGAGCCGGAAGGACCGAGCGGCACCGCCAGGCGCAGCCGTTCCCGCCGGGGTCATGACATTGAGGGAGACATCCTCGTCACCCTGGAGGAGGCCATGCATGGCACCCAGCGGCCCATCTCACTGCAGACGACGAATCGTCAAACCGGCGAAGTCCAGACCCACAGCTTCGAGGTACGCATACCACCCGGAGCGACCGATGGCCGGCGCATCCGTGTGCCCGGCCAGGGAGAGCCCGGCCAGAACGGAGGCGCAGCAGGAGACCTTTTCCTGCGCGTGCGCCATGCCGCACACCCAGACTTCACCACCGTGGAGGCGGACGTGTATCATGAGCTGGATGTGGCGCCGTGGGAGGCGGTGCTCGGTGCGGAGGTCATCGTTCCGACGCTGGATGGCTCCATCAAGCTGCGCATCCCGGCGGGGGCGGAAAACGGCCAGACACTCCGAGTGCGCAGCCGCGGACTGCCAAAAGGCAAGACCGGCGAACGCGGCGACTTCTTTGTGAAGCTGCAAGTCGTGCTGCCAGACAAGACCAGCGATGCCGAGCGCAAGCTATGGGAACAGCTGCGCAGTGCCTCAACCTTCAACCCACGCGCCTGATATGAGCGACTCCTCTTCCCAAGCCTACACACTGGAAATTCTCTCCGAGACCACCGGTGTCTCGACTCAGACGATCGTCACCTACCAGGAGCACGGCATCATCCGCCCTCAATACAACGACGAAACCGTTCGTGCCCTGCGCCGCATCGAGCATCTGCGAGAGACCTGCGAGATGAACCTCAATGGACTCAAGCTGCTGACACAGCTGCTCGATGAAGTCGAACAGCTGCGGCAGGAACTGCGCACGAAACGCTGAAATCCGTCAGATGCCTCAGACGAACTTCGTCACGCCGGGGCGTGGCATCGGCGTCGGCACAAACTTGTCGCCATACTTGAGGTTGTCCGGAGCGAGATCCTGCTGGGAGGAAAGGATGGCGAGGGGAGCACGGTCGGACTTCTTGTCCTTCTTCGCATCCTTGTCACCACCTTCGGCGGCGGCTTCCTGCCACATGATTTTCTGCCCGGTGTAGGCGGCCTCGCGCCCCATGATGGCAATGAGGGTGCTGCTCATCATGCGGTCGCCGTCATTGATGACCTCGCCTTTGCGGATCGCATTGAAGAGCGCCTGATGCTCCAGATCGTACATGTTCTTTTCCTCGCCACGCCAGCGCCAGCGCTTCTCGCCGTCGATGTAAGGCGCGGGGCCCTTGCCAATGACCAGACGGCCCTTGGTGCCATGGATGACGTCCGCGACTTCATTGTGGCAGCCGGTGATCTGGCGGTTGGTGATCTGGCAGATGAGCCCGTTGTCCCATTCGTAAGCGCAGTGGAAATGATCAAAGATGTTGCCGTCTTCCGCAGGGATCTGGCGGCCGCCGGTGCCGATGACGCTGATCGGCGGAGTGTCCTTCATGGCCCAGCAGATCTTGTCCAGGCTGTGCACGGCCTGCTCCACGAGGCTGTCGCCGCTGAGCCAGGAGAAGTTGTACCAGTTGCGCACCTGCCACTCCACATCCCCCATGCCGGCGGGACGGCCAGCGGCCGGAGGCATGACCTTCACTGGTCCGGAGTAGTAGGTCGCGAGGATGCCGGTGATGTCGCCGATGTCACCATCATGGAGTCGCTTGTAGCACTCGATGCGGCTGGTGGCGTAGCGCCAGCAGAAGCCGGCCACGAGATTGAGCTTCTTCTCCTTGGCCTTTTCCACGGCGGCCTGGGCCACGCGATAGCCGGCGGCATCCACCGCCATCGGCTTCTCGCAGAAGATGTGCTTTCCGGCCTCCACTGCTGCCGTCAGGTGCAGCGGGCGGAATCCGGGGGGCGTGGCGAGCAGCACCACGTCCACGCCGCAGTCGATGAGCTTCTGGTAAGCATCGAGCCCGGTGAACTTCTTGTCCGGCTGCACATCCACGCGGTCCGGAAACTGGGTGGAAAGGTTCTTGATGCTGCTCTCGATCTGCGTGTCGAAGGCATCGGCCATGGCCACAATCTTCGAATTGTAATCCGCGCCCAGAGCCTGAGCCGCCGCGCCGGTGCCACGACCGCCGCAACCGATGAGGCCGATCTTCAAAGTCTCGTTTGAATCCGCTTTTTTTGCTGCCAGCAGACTCCCTGCGGAAGTGAGAACGGCAGGGGCGAGGATAGCTCCTCCGCTGGCATTGAGGAAACGGCGGCGCGAAAAGGCGGAAACAGCTGGATCAGACATGGGAGCGGAGGGTGGTTGAATAACAGAAGTGTGATTCGGCATGGGGACGCCAAACCTTTCAGCGAAAGGCCAGATTCGAACCAAGATGACGGGGCCGGCGTTAGGAAGCCGCTAATGAATCGAACCAGGCTCTGCTCTGCCGTGGCGATGGATGATGTTCGTCGGCCCGGAGGCATGCGGCGGAAGCCCGTCATCGTCCAGCGCTCCCAGCGGCTGTGTTTCTTCACGGCTGATCTCGTCATCCGGTGAAGGCTGCAGCAGCGTTTGCACGAGGAGCTGGGTGTCTTCCAAAAAGGTCAGTCCCACGCGACGGAGGAAATCCACCTCCGAAGCATGCGAGTGAAGCGTGATCAGGAGGCATTCCCCCTGAAACAGGGCCAGCACAAACACGCCCTCATACCCGAACCAGAATGTTTTCACGTCCCGGTCACCACCGCTGGCAAAGTGCGCGCGCGCATCATGCAGCGCCTGCAGCAGACGCTCGGCACGGAACTCCTCAAAGGGTAGGAGATTGATCAAAATCTGCCGCCGCCAGCACAGCAGCAGGCCATTCACGGAACCCGCGTGCTTCAGACGTTCGAGAGCAGAGCGGAGAGAAGGAGTGATGGATGCAGCCATGGTGTTTATGCCTCCAATGCGTTGGCCCGGGTGAGCAGTTCAAACATCGGCACCCGTTCTCCGATGAGCGCGCCGGCACCAGGATCCTTGGCATCCGTGCCAGCATCGAAATACGCGAAGTTCAGGGTGAAGTCCTCCTCCTGCAGCGATCCCATCCAGGGCGCGCCGAGTTCGAGGCACTCGCCCACTTTCAGACCAAAATGCCGCAGTCCTTGGAAATCGGCGGCGTAGTTGTTCACGGCTTCCTGACCGCTGTCACTGGCCACGACGCCATCTTTCAGGGTGAAGAGTTGCAGGGGTAGAGGTAAGACCTCGGATTCGCTCATGGAGATAAGGGTGTTGTGCCTCTTTCGTCTCAAAAATACCTTGCTGAGGCAAGCAGAATCCACGCACCCATCAAAATAGAGGCCCCCTGCCCCTTTCCTTCGTTCCATCCTTGGATTATCTGTCCCTCCCCCCATGACCGCCGTCGCTCCCAGTTTCAAAATCGGCAACGAAAAACTCATCAAGGTGCTGCCAAATGCCGCCAACCGTCTTCTCGGCCTGCTCAAAAAGCAGGGCCGCGCGGAAAACGGCGCCCTGCGCGTCGCCGTCGTCGGCGGTGGCTGCTCCGGTTTGCAGTACAAAATGGACCTCGTCGATGGCCCGGCCAACCGCGACATCATGGTCACCTCCTGCGAAGTGCGTGTGGTCATCGACCCCAAGAGCGCCCTCTTCGTCTCCGGCTCCGAGCTGGACTACAGCGACGACATCCAGAGCGGCGGCTTCAAGGTGAAAAATCCCAATGCCGTCGTCACCTGCTCCTGTGGCGAAAGCTTCTCCGCCTGAGCCCAATGCCGAACGCCTTTGCCCTCCTCGGACTGCCACGCATCGCCGCCCTCGATGACGAGGCGCTGCAGCAGGCCTGGCTGGCCGCCAGCCGCAGTGCCCACCCCGACCAGCCCGGAGGCGATGCCACCCGCGCCGCCGAGATCAACACCGCCTACGAAACCCTGCAGGCCCCCGAGAAGCGCCTGAAGCATCTGCTGGAGCTTCACGAGGTTCCCTGGCGCACCGTTCCCATCGATGATGCGATGATGTCGCTCTTCGGCAAGATGGGCCCGGCACTGCAAAACGTCGCTGCTTTCCTCAAGCGCAAACAGGCCGCCACCTCCGCCCTCGCCAAAGCCCTCCTCGCCCCCGATGAGATGCGCCTGCGGGAGGATCTTGAAGCCCTCGGCACCACGCTCGATACCAGCCGCACAGCGCTGCTGGAAAACCTGCCCGCATTGGATGCGCGACTCAGCGCAGGCGACACCACTGCACTGTCCGATCTGCAAATCCTGCAGGCGCGGCTGGCCTACTTTGGCAAATGGCAGGCGCAGGTGCGTGAGGCGCTGCTGAGTTTGATGTAGCTCAGCTCTCCTGTCCGCTGTCCATTTGATAAGGCTCGCCCCCGTCAACATTTTCATTGCAGCCTCGTAATCCTGATGCGCCAGCTCACAGGACTAACGTACTCCGGTGTCCCGACTCGATGATTTTGACCCACTGGAGTGCCAAACGCGTGATGCCTCCTAAATCCCCCTGCCTGCATCCGTTTGCTTCGCCTTGGTTGTGGGATGATGGCTCATTTCGGTGAAGCGGTCTTTGTCGCCTGTCCGATCAGCCAGGCACGGATGGCGGGGGCTGCCTTCATCGGGATCGTATGGCCGCCGGCATCCTCAAAGATAAACGTGGTCGCGGCACCGGCAGCCGTGGCCTGGTCGATGATCTCCTGCGCCCGACGCTTAGAGGCAGCCTGGCTGGAGACCATGAGATACGGCTTCCCTTTCAGCAGTTCGTAATGCCTCAGTCGGCCGCCGCCCTCGATGAAGAAAAAGGCGGAGAACTGTCTGGTGATTTCCCCGTCTGACTCATCGATCAGGCCCTGGGTGGCATGAGCACCATTCGAGGAGCCGCCGATGACCATGCGGCTTTTGTCGATGTTCGGAACGACCTCGAAGAGTTTGGCGAGCATGGTACGGAAGAAAGGCCACATGAGCCGGGCATCCTCATCCCGCATGACGACATTGCCGCCGGGGTCCTTCGGAGCGATCTTCTTGAAGAAGGGCATGGAGGCGCAGACAAAGTCCTGATCCCCGGTCATCGCAGACACGATGGCCGTCTTGGGCCCCCCATTGCCACCGCTGCCGCCGTGCAGGAAGACGAGGAGCGGAAACTTGCCGCCCGGCGTATAGTTCTTGGGGAGCGAAATCGACAATCGCGCCGGCCCTTGATTCGAGGTCGCTACTGACCAGTAGGTCGGCGGCATCTCCGGGAACGGGATCGTGAAGGTTTCCCCAGGCATGCGCCGCGCCGCCGCCTCGTCGCCAAGCCCGACGCGGGGCCACAGACAAACGCTCAACAATCCGGCGGCAAACGTAGCGGTTCTGACGAGTTTCATTGATTTATCCTTCCTCACTTGGGCAAATGGAATCAGCGGATCGTGTCGCAATTTTATAGCCCTGCCTTGGCGGGCTTGTCATAAAAACGATATCAAGAGCCCCCCATCTATCGACCCGCTTGTAAAACAAAGCACTCCAGAAAGGAGACGAATCCCCTTTGCGCTTTGTCGTCCATTTCGTGGGCACCACGCTAAAAACCTTCAAAAACCAGGACGATTCTCAGGCATGTAGGTGATTTGGCCTGACTTCCCAGATCATGCGTCAACGAGCGGAAAACGTCGATGACACCACAGATGCTATTCGAGCCGTTGCCTGCCTCCGTTTTGGTTGGTCTTTTTTGATTATAGACGGATCTCATTTCTCCGAAGTGGTATCTCAATACGGTCGGGAAGCTTCAGGAAGAGACGATGTTCTTCTCGGGCGTCGAACGTCAGTGATGAAGACTGGTAGCCCGGCGCAGATGCTTTGATCGTCAATGAAGCTGGGACATCCCGCAAGTGCCAAGGCACAGGCGCCACGCCTGGACTGCCGATGTAGAGAAGATAATGCCACTGCGATACTGGAGGCAAGGTGAACAGTCCCGAAACCGATGTCGAGGTACGACGAGTGTATCCTGCTCGGACTGCGTACACGGCGGCTGAGGGTATCGGTCTCCTGCTCTGAGCATCAACAACTGAACCCGATAAACGAGGAAAAACCGGCGTATTCGAAGGAAATGGAACGCAACTCGCCAACAAAATACTTCCAGCCACCAGCAAGGCTGCAGAAACGTGGCTCTTCTTCATGCGAGTAGTGATCGATAGTTGGGCAAACGACCCAGGCTCAGCGACGGCCTCGGCGTCGCGGGTGGAGCGCACGGTGCGCTCGCGAACTCCCGCGACGCTTGAACAGACGGCGGAGAGGCCGTTCGCTGCAGCGCATCGTCAGGTGCCTTTGTCACTTGCTTTCTTTGTGATGGTCGGGCATGACCACCAAGATGATGAGGCCAAGGCAACTGAGGAGCCCGAGCAGTCCGAGCCACTTTGAATGCCCTTTACCTTCTGCGTAATTCATACAACCCCAGATAAATAACACTGCTCCAGCCAACACCAGCATGAGTCCGAGGATCGACCCGGAATCGCCGGGGGAGATGATCGCGCGGCCAGCAATCTGAAGAATGATGCCGAGGCCAACGCCAATGTTCGTTTTGGATTTCTTTTCTAGTAGCATAGTGGTGTTCGTGTTGTGGTGACGCCTAACGCTTCGCATCAGGCGACGGCGAGCAGAAAGCGTCGATGACAGGACAGATGCCATAAGAGCCTTTGCCTGCATCCGTTTTGTTCGCCCTTGGTTGGGTGTGGTTGCCGCTCATATCTTGATCTTCCCTGATAACCACCAATCGAGATAGGTCGGAAGACAAGGAGCTATCCACGTCCGACTGTCATCCTCATGGTTCCAACAGAAAATATCCGTCCTCGTAATCGCCCCACCACATAGACTGTAGCCAAACTGATCTCCGTTCCCAGCGTCACCGAAAAAGAGCAGGCAGTCGAATGGCATGTAAAGAGAACGGAACTCGGGGAATGTCCGGAAGTGCTCGTTCCGGCTGACGATCTCCTCCAGAGGCCAGATCAACTCCAGCCCATAGTCGCCAGTAAGTCCATCCGTCGTGGTGAGCAACGAAACCAACTCATCGGGAAAGGCTGCTCGTAGCCGCGACGATGCATCCGCCACCCGTTGACTCGATGTTGCTGGACGAGTGTCGAGCTTTGGGTGGTGATTCGCAAGATGTGACTTCCAATTCATAACGAATGAGGAGGGCGCTCAGTGGTTGGGCGAAAGTCTCGGATCAGGCGACGGCGAGCGCAAGACTTTGCTGACACGACAGATAGCCTTCGAGCCGTTGCCTGCATCCGTTTTGTTCGCCTTCGTTGGTCCGTGGCAACTGCTCATGCTGGAGTGCCGAAAATGGAATAGCTGCCCTCGACTGCAAATGGTGGTTCAATGTCCGGCACTCCATCAACTATCCGATACGGGAAGATAACCTGCACTGAATAGCTATCTCGGTGGTCGATAGCGATGCAAACCGCATCCTGCTTCTCTGAGCGTCCCGGTGGAATGGTCCGAATGTCGTATGTAAGGGCAGTGGCCCTAATACTGCCATCTGCCGCCATCTGTCTCCAAGCCTTTTGAAGAACGTCAATCACCTCACTGGATGGCGGCTGCTCACCGCCAGGATAACCTGCATGATGCCCAACAGCACCGCCAACCTCGATAACTCTGCCGAATGGGAAGAACTCGCTATACTTCGTGAGTAGTTCCTCAGCGTACGGGAGCGACTCATCGACCAGTCGCTGGGCTTCTTCTTTGGCTGTCATGGCGTGTGGTTTCCGGAGTTAGGCGTCTCGGATCAGGAGACGGCGAGCGCAAGACGTTGCTGACACGACAGATCAGCTTCGCGCCGTTGCCTGCATCCGTTTTGTTCGCTCATGTTGGTAGTGGCAGGCTCAGCCATGGAATATCACTCGTCAACGGAGTTGAATCTGCGGAAATAGAACGGAACGCGATGTGGTAATGTAGAAACATTGGATTGGTCTGGGCAAATTGAGCTTTTTGCCACCGAAACATCTGCGACACGGTCACCACGTAACTGCCCGCTGTAACTGCAAGAGGAGTGTCGTCATAGGAAGAAGGCACAGCCGACATTACGGGATGGGAGAATGTGTTCGGATATGAACACACAATTGCAACGTTGCTTGACCGAGTGAGGCAAACTCTCCCCTTAAGGTTGAGGCGGGCCGAAAAACAGCGGGAATAGGACTCCAATTCCTCGCACGATTCCTCAGAGACTGCTAATGAGAATGTGCCTTGCGGGCATCCCCAAAACACAGACTGAGAGTCTCTCATCAGATGTCTCGCGGTCACCAGCCCTTGCGCCTCCTCCCACAGTTGATGCTCAGGCGTCAGTTCAGTATGGCGAAGTGGAGCCTTGGCAGCATCCGAAAATGGGACGATGCCCATGTAAATGTCTCGCTCAGTCGAAATCTCGACACGCGCTCCCGTGATGTTCTCGGGGAACGGCATTCTGCGCCTTGGATCGAACTCCTCGAGGCCAGGAATCACTGGAGACGGCTCAGCCATGTGGTTTTAGTTGAGCGAACGTTTCGGATCAGGCGACGGCGAGCGGAAAGCGTCGATGACACGACAGGTGCCATACGAGCCGTTGCCTGCATCCGTTTTGTTCGGCCTCTTGTGGTTCACTCGAGTTCATGGCTAGGGGATGACTTCGATCTCACCCTTGATTTCATTGTTGGTTTCGTCTGTCTCAGGAACGTTGTTTTCTTCATCCACAACTAGGCGGTAGGCGATCCTGCCCGGCTTGGTCGCCTTCATGTATTCATGCCCTGGCGAGCATCCATACTTCGAGAATGTTCCCGGCTGGCGAGCTCCCGTCGCATGATCAAAGGAAACCAACTTGCCATCCAGGTAGAAATGAACCGTGTGCGTCCCGCCCGGAATAATGTCTCTTCCGGCATTACGGATGATGTGCTCACCCGTGATTGAATCGCCGACACGAACCGTGGCTGGCATCATGTCCACAGAGGCCGCCACCAGATCGTAGTTACCCGGGGGTGTGGACGACAATCGGGCTGAGGAAGATGATCGTGAACAGGCCGCCTGCAAAAGCACTCCCAATGAAAGGACGACATGATGAATGTTGATGTTCATAGTGAGGTGACTGGTTGATTTGGTATTTTGGCCAACGCCCCGGATCAGGCGACGGCGAGCGGGAAGCGTTGTTAATACGACGGATGCAATACGAGCCGTTGCCTGAATCCGTTTTGTTCGTCCTTGGTTGTTGAAAGTGACTGCTCATGGCTCCAAGGTGAATGAACCAACGACCTCAAGCCGAGAACTGCCTCTGTAGTGCAATCTCCTGAGGTCGGTGAAGTCAAGGACATCGAAAGCATCGGTCTGGCCACCAAGCTCGGGTAGCAAAAGGTGCTCAAGGTAGTAAACGACATCTTCCAGGGCGAACCACGTCTTGGCGACAAGCTTGGGGGTATTTCCATCTCGCCTTATGACAACATAGCGCGAGGCCGGATGGCGGCCAAAACCGGCAGGAACAGCAATGCCACGGGCTGTGCAATAGCTCTCGATGATCTTCTTCAGTGGCTTTCCTGGCATGGCGAATGACTCTCGAATTTGTCCGAACTATTTGATGACCGACAGTCTTGTCGAGTACCTTATCTGCGACATGGACGACAGATTTGCAGGGTGCCAAAGACGTTGCGCCTCATGGCTCTTCGCTTTTCGCGCAAACGTGCGTCACAGGCAACTGCATTGCCGCACCCGCCACCGCATCCCGCACAATCCTCAAACACTCCTCAGGACTCGCATCCATGGGCAGCGTGATCGCCTTGTGAGCGGCCTGCAAGTGGCGCACTGGGCCTTCGCGGCGGACGTGGCTCACCTCGATGCCATGGCTGGCAAAGAAGCGCACCACGTCCTGGTTACTGGCATAACGGGCCATGGCAGCGACTTAGAAATCTCCGCCGCCACCACTGTCACCACCGCCAAAGTCGCCGCCGCCAAATCCGCCACCGGAATCTCCACCGCCGAAACTGTCGCCAGAGCTGGAGTAGTCGGTGTCGGTGCCGGAGAATCCGCCGCCGTCGTTTTGATTAAAGTCTGAATGGTGCTGATCATTGAAAGTGGCGGCATTGCTGTGGCCACCGAAAAAGTGGTCATACATCCACATGCCCGCGGCAGCGCCAAACATGCTGCCCATCATGTTTTGCAAAAAGCCGCCACCACCCACACCAGGCTGGCCCATACCACCATTGATCGTGCCGCCACCACCGCCGGACATGGCGCGGAAGAGGCTGCGAATGACATTGAAGACCACGATGATGGCCACAATGGCAAGAATGGGGCCCAGCCACGAAGAACCCGTCTGTGGCTGAACCGCAGCCGACCTGGAATGGGAGGTAGTCGGAGCAGCGCTGCCACCGCGATGCGAGGTCATCGTGGTGGAGATGAAATTCACACCATCAATCAGCGCCTCATCGTTCTTCTTGTCCCGCAGTTGCTTGATCATGCGCTGCACCAGTGTCTCACGATCCAGCAGCGTGAAGGCCTGCCTCTGCGTGTCATTGCCCACGACGACCTGCAGGTGCGCGGGCTGTTTGACGAGGAGAATGAATACACCGTTCACGCCCTTGGAGCGGGCGAGCTGCTCGGCCCACTGGGAAAAGCCGCGATTCATGGCCGCTTTGTCGCCCAGCAGCACCTTGGCCCTCATGTCCTCAGGCACTACGGCAAAGGTCTGCACAGAGATGTCCTTGTGCAGCCGGGTGGAGACATCCTTGATCGTCCCCGAGGCGTTCACCTTGGCGAACTCGGAGAAAAAGGCGCCGTCATCTTGGATGCCGCCGGCTGCGCGGACAGCGGAGGTGCCAAGCAGCAGCGTGGCAGCAAGCACGGGAAAGGATAAAAGGCGTGGGAGTGTGGTCATGATGGGAAAAGTTGGCGGGAGTAGTCTCAGCCATAAATACGCACCGGAAAGCTACGAAACGCGACTGATTTTGTAGGCGCTCCCCCTGTGATCAGCCGGGAACGGGCAGACAAATTTCAAACAAACACATTACAATACCTGCCTTTACCCGGGCCTGAGCGATGTGAAAATTACCCTATGGAAAAGACGACATGCCTGGAAATTCTGAAACAGGGTTCCTACGCTTGGAACACCTTTCTTCTGGACGAAGGTCTGCAAACGGCCTGCCTCAGCGAAGCTTATCTCAAGGGCGCAGACCTCCGCCGTGTAAATCTGGCGCAGGCGGATCTTCATCTGGCCAACCTCAATGGCGCAGACCTCAGTCTGGCCAACCTGCAAGGCGCCGACCTCAGCCTGGCCGATCTCCGCGGTGCCAACCTCAACGGAGCGGACCTCAGCCTTGCCAACCTCGAAGGTGCCGACCTGCGCGGGGCTAAATGCACCGGAGTGCGGCTTCTGGGCGCGGACCTGCGCCGTGCCAACTTTCATGACACCGACCTGCGTCGCGCCAATTTTGCCAACGCGATTCTTTGCGGCGCTGACCTGGGCGGCACGCGCCTGATCCGCGCCAACCTCGCGGGTGCCGATCTCGGTGGCGCGGATCTGACGGGCGTGGAAATGGTGGAGAGCAGGCCGGAGACCGTCCGCACCGCTGCTTAGTTGTCCAGTTGCGCCGCAACTGGAGTTCTGGACAGACTGGGCAACGCACCAGTTCGGCTGCTTTTCGCCCATGCACAAACAGCGTCTTCTTTGCGCGATTTAGCGTCTGCGAAATCGAATGGATGGGCTGGGATATGCTCAGCGTAAGGGCGGTAAATCGGCCCCCGCATGCACCTCGCCCGTCAACATCATGGAACAAGGCAGCCCTCGTCTCCAGACGGGTGGGGACATTAGAGCCGGGCTCGGTTTTACGCACATCATCTCACCCCTCTCTTCCCCACATCATGCCCCGCGCCTCACGTTACTCACCCGCTGAAAAGGCCGCCATCGTGGCCGCTGCCCGCTCCCGCATTCGCCTTGGAGAAAGCTGCAAGGAGATCGCCCATCAGCTGGGCGTGAACCAGCCCTCCCTGCGCGGCTGGCTTCGTGAATCGACGCTGGACATGCTCTATCCGCCTCTGCCGCCCTGCATGCCGCGCAATCGCTCGGCATGCCCGCAGTGAGGTTTGGCAGGCAGGCTACTTGCTCTTCACCTGCCAGTGGTCATCGAAAAAGTCGGCGGCCACGACCTTGCCGGCGGCTTCCGCGCTCGGTGGCTGGGTGATGTCCAGGATGGCCCAGTCGGGCAGCTTCGGATTTTGCAGCGAGTTGGTCTTGTCATGCGCCTCCCGGAAGGTGAGGCCGGAATTGATCACCACTTCAAATCCCGGTGACTTCAGGCAGGGATAAGTCAGCAGCGGGACATGCGTCTTCGCATCGAACGACTGTCCGGCCATGGTCACCTTCTCCGCACTCCATTGCACCGGGAGAGATTTGGCGAGTTGCTTGATGCAGGAGTTCGACTCCGGTGTGCCCCACAGGATGAGGCTCTGCGTTTTGCCCGCCTCGTAAACATCTCCCACATCCCCAGCTTTCACCACCCGCACATCACCCCGCATGAGGCCTCTCCAACGCTGGATGAAGTGTTCGGACTCTGCCTTCACCCAGGCATCCACTTCCGCCGAAGAGGATTTGCCATCGGGCAGCACCACGAGGAAGCGCTTCAGGAAACTCGCGTCCATCGGGCCGGGGTGCGCCCCCGGCTTGCCGCCGGCGGGCGTGTCATGCTGAAACGGCTCCGCATTGCCAAAGTCACGCCACTGACCGTTCTCCTTGATCAGGCGGCAGAAGGCGCCGGCCACCTTCGGCCCGGGCGTCATGAAGGTCTCAAACTGCGGCGCCACAGGGCCGGTCTTCAGCGTCAGCGTCGCACCGTCGATCTTCAGCGTCAGCGATCCCCCGCCCTGCCGAAGCTGCGGCGGCGGGTAGAAGACGATCCGCGTCACGTTCTGCGTTTTGATCTCCAGCGTCTGCCCGTCCACCACCTTCGCATCCAGCCTTGCCTCCTTCCAGCTTTCCTCCATCCCGTGCAGGTTCAGCCACTTCATGCGGCCATAGAAAGGCGTTTTCGTCTGGATGTGGACTTCGTTCGGGAAAAGATCGCGCCCTTTGGCCACCGCCTTTTCAATCCACGCCTGCACCTCCTTGATCGTTTCCGGATGGTATTTGTGCGGCATGCCGGGGCCGATGAGATGCGGCGGATGGATGTCCTGCTTGGCCAGCACCTCCATCATGTACTCCGCTGAGTCACGCTGCGCATCCACCTCGCCGCTGTAGCTGATCAGCGGCACGTTGAAGAAATTCCGCGCGTAATCCGGCACGTCATACACACCCCACAGCGTCTGTTCATACGCCACGGGATATTTGTCCGGTGTGAGCTTCTGGTAGCGCTTCACATCCGCAAATCCCGCACCCGTATGCACACAGGCCCACTGGTCTGCAAAATGTGCGCCCAGATGCCACGCGCCCGCGCCGCCCATGCTGAAACCCGCCAGAGCCACGCGATTGCTGTCCACGTTGAAGCGTTTCATCGCATCATCACGGCATTCAAACACATCCGTCTCACCCGCGCTCTTCCAGCCATTGCAGTAACGGCCAAAGGGATGAATCACTATCGTGCCCGCAGGCTGAAACTGCCCCGGCTTCTTTGCCGTCAGCTTGGAATACACAAACGGCAGGTCCGTGGCGGTGTCTCCACGGCCATGCAGCCAGATCCACATCGGCACGGGCTTCTTCCCTGCACCAAACTCCAGCCCCTCCGGCACCTCCACGCCATAGGGCTGCGGCGAGTCGTCGATCTTTGAGTAGAAACCCAGCACTTTCTGCCCGCTGCCATTCATCCAAGGCGTTTCATTTTTACCGAGCGATGCGATGCGCTTCTTCGCTTCGTCGAGGAGAAGCGTGGCCTTTTTGATGCCATCCTCCGGCTTCTTGTCATACCATTCATGGAACTCCAGCGCATAGCGCACTGCTTTGAGGAAAATGTCCGCATCCGCCGCACGCGGATGTTTCTTCACCGCCTGAAAAGATTTCGTGACTGCCGCCAGTTCTTTGGCGATGCCCGCTTCCTGCTCTGCGGAAAGCGCCGCCGCGGGTTTCGGCGGCAGACTGCCTTTGAAGGAGGCCGTGGCACCATTCGGGCTGAGCTGCGCCTGGGCAGTCACAGCAAGCAGGGAGAGAAAAAGAAGACGCTTCATGGGAGAAGCTTAAACGCAGTCTCCCGGCAAATTTAACCAACAGATGCAGCCACACACATCAATGTCCGCTGGCAGGTTGCCCGCCTTGCGCATCAAAGAACAGCTCGCCTGTCGCACGCACCCCGATGTAGATGTAGGTGCCCTCCACCTGGTCTGCGCTCACCGTCGATTGAAAATTCATGTTGGCGAGCGAACCACCATTCGGTTTCCGGCCTGCCAGCACCGCCGCCACCTGGGTGGCCACATCTCCCCCAGGCCATTTCACCCCCGCCGCGGCGCCTGTGGTGTAGGCCAGCAGGATGTTCTGCGCATTGCGCTTGTCCTTCACCTTGTCAGCCGTGCCCGAGAGAAAACTCAGGTTCGGGATCACAATCGCAGCCAGCAGACCAATGATGACCATCACCGTCAGGAGTTCAATCAAGCTGAACCCCGACTGGCGACGATCAGGCTGGGTGGTTTTCATGAGCAGGAGGAGGTGGCTCGGGGAATCAACTGCATTTCAACAGTTTAATCCCCCAAAGGTCCCCTCGTTCCACGCGCCCACCATTGCATGAATATTCAAACCTCGTTAACCGCGGCTGATGATCAGCCCCTTTAATTCACACCATTTTAAGCCAGCGCGCCAGAGTCCCAAAGGGAACCTCCGGCACCCCTGCCTCACCCGTGAGCAAAATCTCCCCGCTCTCGACTCTGCCGCCAAAGACGCTGAACTCCTGCCGCATGAGATGCTGCAGCGTGGTGGGAGAAACCACCCCCTGCCGGCAGCAAACGATGACTCCAATCGGCTTGTCCGAAAGCAGGCCGCTCACCGTGCCGAGCAGTGCGCCAAGATCCCGCTCGATCTCAAATCCCCGCTTCGCGTCCTTCGGCGTATGCGGATCGATCACGATCAAATCATAGCGCGTCGTCTGCGTGCGTTCCCGCTGGGCAAACTTCACCGGATCATCCACCACCCAGCGGATGTCGCGATTCGCCAGCGTGTTGATCGCGGCATGATCGCGTGCCCGTTTGATGGCATCTGCCGAGGCATCCACATGCGCCACCGCCGCACCGGCCTGCGCCGCCGCGAGAGTGAAGCCACCGGCTCCGCCAAAGAGATTCAGCACCCGCGCCGGACGCCGCTGCTGCTCGGCAAAGGTCACGCACGCGGCGCTCACACGCTCCCACTCCTCCTCCAGTTCCGGGGCCAGGCCGCGCACACCGCCCTGGGGAGAAAGAATAAAGCGCACGCTGCCAATGCGCAGCTTCATCGGCTCTTTCACATCTCGCTTCAGATCCACGGCCTTGCGCCATTCACCGCCCGGCAGCTTGCGCCGCCACCACGCCGCATGACTCGCGCGGGAGGAGACGAGGGTGCCCAGTTTTTCGAGCACGCGCCCGCCGCCGCTGTCGAGGAGAGCATATGATTCTGGGTCGGATTCGGTTTCGGCCATGCCCGACTTTGGACGGCTGCGAGTGGCAGACAAGGAGGATTCATGCCATTGATCAAAGTGGCCGCCCGCCGCATCCGTAGTGCTGCTCCCTCGCCACTGTCCGCGGCAGTCCCAAAAGAGCCGCGCACAGCAGAGCTGAAGCCTTCCACAGAACAAACTTTACACCCCCTTCATATCACCTATGATTGACGGCATTCCCAGCAAATGACTGCTTGGGTTTTTATTTTTTAGGTGGCAATTTTTACAGGCACGTCATGATAATAGTAACTGGGGCAACGGGGTTTATTGGGCGCGTTTTGATCGCTGACATTCTAAACAAAATGGCAGGTCAGAAAGTTCTCTGCCTGGTCAAACCGGATGACGGAACGGAGCTCGAAAGCAGCGGACGGAAAATTCTGGACGATTTAGGCGTTGAATACCGGTTCGTCGATTTGATGCACACCGTCAGCGCACCGTTAGTTTTGCCAGAACCAGTTCACTCGATTTTCCATCTGGCGGCAATCACCAACACTGGCGACCCCGATCACACGATCAACCAAATCGGCACAGCCAATTTGTTGAGGCTGCTCGGCACGGCAGTCGGCGCCCACACTCGCTTTATTTTTGCCAGCACCGTGTCCACGATCGACAACCGCCGCGACATGAATGCCGCCGCGGTCGAAAGCACGGATTTGTTAAGGCCGTTTCACACTTACGGACGGGCGAAGCGAGACACCGAAGCGATCCTGCGCGAACAAAGCGAAAAGCTTGGGTTTGAACTCGTGCTGTTTCGCTTTTGCGCGGTGTTTGGCGCCAATAACAACCTTAAAGGATTTTACGGGCAGTTTGCGAGCATGGCCAAAAACGGGGCTTTGCTCGGTCGCATCAACTTCCCGGGCAAGGTTGCAATCATTTATGTCAATGATCTGAGCGACCTGCTGATCCGCGCTGCAAAAATGCCGATGAGCAAAAAAGTCGAGCTCCTGCATCCGGTGGCGGAAAACCTCTCCATCGATGAAATATCCCAGACTTTTTCAGACGCGCTTGGCGTGAAGAGAAAGCGGATTGTTGTCCCCTCCTTTGTCTGGCAGCTCGCCCGCGTTGGCATCCGGGCGTTTTTTAAACTCGAAAAAGTAGCTCCCCACTTTTTGTACAACAAGATGTGGCAGCTGTACCTCCTGACCAGCAACGCTTATTATTGCGAATCGGAAAAGGTGCCGGAACTGTTTCCTGACTTTAAACCACGCAAATTTGCCGACACCTGCAAGGAACTCCTGGTAAGACTCCCATAAGATGTCGCTGATAGGTGAAATGCTCCAATTTGTGAAGCGCAACGGCCTGAAAAGCTGCTTCGTCATGCTGGCGGAAATTTACGTGGGCGGGCTTTTCAAGCTGCTCCCTGGCCCCGAGGGATTTTTGCTGCGCGCCTGGCTCTATCGCATGCTGTTTGCCAAATGTGGCAAGTCGCCCATCATTTATTCGCAGGTTCACATCTCCTTTTCGCATAAGATCATCGTTGGCAACCGCTTCGCCATCAATGTTAACAGTTATCTCGACGGCGGCGGCGGGTTGGAGTTCGGCGATGACATCATGATCGGCCCGAACTGCGTGATTTCGAGCCGCGAACACAGCTACATCGACCCGACCAAGCCAATGTCCGCGCAGCCGGTCAAATACGGCAAAGTCAAAGTCGGCAACAATGTCTGGATTGGTGCCAACTCTTTCATCAAAGTCGGAGTCACCATCGGCAATAACGTCATCATCGGCGCCGGCAGCGTGGTCACCCGGGATGTCCCCGACAACAGTGTTTACGGTGGCGTTCCCGCGAAGCTGCTCAAAGCGATGCACTGATGCATCCCCTGCGCACCTCGCGCGTGTGCAGGGTTCATCCAGCCCCGGTCCCTGCGGCATTTTTGAAGCTTGACTTTGCAAGGGCATCCGACCAAGACAAAGCGGTCTCCAATTCACCGGAACCCTATGAATCAGAATTCAGAAACGGCCAGCCCCCCTTTGGGTAAAGGCCAGAGCCCAGCCACTGCGGGTGCTGGTACATTTGCCTGGCGCAGGGCTTGGTTGAAGCGCATTTACGGCGGCGGGCTGGTGATTTTCCTCTTGTCGAGATTTCTCGGCATCTGGGGCGGCTATTTCACCGGAGAAACCGCCAGAAACGGAGGCGATGCCATGACCTACCTGTGGCATGCACGCAACTGCATGCTCGGCTATCCGACCAACCTGCCTTCGGTGCAGTCCGCCAAACAGCAGCTTGCGGAAAATCACTCGCAGTTCGGCGTCGATGGAGAGTTTCCCCTGTTCATTCATGCGCGTCTTCAAGGTTCGGCGACGCCGCTGTTTGACCTGGTGCTGGGCAGCATGCATGCGCTGGTGCGGGATGACGGGCTGGCCTACGCCTTGGTGGAGACTCTCACCGCCTTGATCGTGGCGGCGGGCGCCGGCTGCGTCCTCAGACGCCTGGCTGGCCGGCGAGCCGCGGGGCTGGCACTCCTCGCCATGTCGGTCATCATATTGCCGCGCCAGGGCATTGACACGATGATCGCCTCGCTGGCGGCGACTGGACTGACGTTGTGGATGTCCGGAGCCTTGCTGCGGGTGGGACGCCCCTCCTGGGGATGGATTGCCACAGGCGCGATCTGCCTTTCTTTGGTGCACGCCATTGGCATTGTTTTCCTGGCCTACCTGGGTGCGCTCGCCGCAGTCATTTCCTGGCGCCGGCGCGAGCCTCTTTTGAAGGGGCGGGCCGCCTGCTTCGCCGTCATCGCCGCCATCGCCGTGGGGCTCAGGCTGATTGCTTACAAGCTGGTGCCTGGAATGAACATCGCCAATGAATATCACAGCGCGGCTCATACGCTGAGCCACGTCGGTGAGAACGCCGAAAGATCGGTCCGCTTTATCTATGATATGCTGAGAAAGAATCTCGCGGTCCTGCTGTTGCTGCTTGTGGCGGCGGGCAGTTTGCGGCGGCGCTTTTTCACCCCGCGTGTGTGCTGGGTGCTCATGGCCTGGGGACTGGCATCACTCGCCACCTTCCTTCATCACCTGCCGGGCTATAAGGCGGATTTGTTCGGACGTGTGCTGGTCATTTCAGCATTTGTGCTCTGCGGAGTGGCTGCGCGCGCATGGTTCCACCGGTCCCATCCATGGTGGCTGCGCGCGGCGGTGTGCGCTTTTTTCGCCATGCAGGTCACCCGATGGGTGGGAACGCAGATGGGAGAGCAGATGCATTTCAACTGGTACGCATTTGATCTCAACCGTACCGGCGAAGTTCTCAAACAGCATAAGCCAGCGGAAAAACTCCTCGTCGTGGAAGGCGAACAGTCACTGCAGGCGGCGATGCTGGCTGGCGGCGAAAACCGGGAGGTCATTTGGATGCCCGCCTATGCCAAAGAGCCGCAGCCGTGGAAGGTGGCGATGGAACAGAGTGACTGGTTGGGAATCGTGGCTCCGCCGCGCGAACTGAACTGCCTGGCCATGATCCGCCCACAGGGATTTTCACGCATGCGGTTGGGCGTGTCGTTCGATGCCTGCTCCGCCATCCAGGTCGAAGCCCAGGATCACCGTGCCCTGCCGGCCCTCACCTTGACATTCCTTTCCGCTGAGGAGCTGAGCCAGGTTCTTTTTGTCCCTTATGACAATGAAGGCGGCAGGATGACGATCGATGTATTGACCATCAAACAAAGCAGTTCAGGGCTTGAATGGACCGTGTCGGGAAGTGGCGTCCACCGCCTGGACATCATGCTGCCGGAGGGAAGCAACTGGCTGGTGGGACTCCGGGAGCCCGCCACAAATGCCGGCCTTCACTGGCCTTGGAATTCGGGGCTCAACATGCGCTATGCAGCCCGCAATGTGCGGGCCTCGCCAATGTACACGGTCGATTTCAACCTGCACCACGCGCTTAAACTTCAGGCCTCGGTGAATCTGCCGCCACCTCCATTTGCGATCACTCCACTGGATGACTCGGCCGGCCTGATTTTTTACCAGCGTCAGACACCCCGCTGACGGCAGCTGAAGAAGGACCGTTCCGCCGCCATTCCCCCTGCGCGGCTGCAGCGATTTGGGCGTCTTAATCGACTCGAATGCAAAGAGATGGAACCATCCCGCCAAACCCTTGTTTTTCGGGGGCAGAAAAACATTGCAATGTCAACGAGGCCAAGCCATTTGCTCTTTTGTGCGATCCAGCTTGGGAGCATGCCCCATACACCCGGCTCGCCTCCCACCTATATATATGCAGAGTGACGCAACCGAATTGACTCCATGGGCAAAGCCGTGCTTTTGCGGCGGAGAACTCAATTCGGTGACGGCAGCGGTCTCAGGTGATTGGATCTCCGGCGGCCCACCCATTTTGAAATTTAAAGCCAGGGTGGCGAAAATCAGCAGCCCCAACCCAGGAAAGACCGTACAATGAGCCTAAGCGTCATCATTGGCAGCGAAGGCCAGGATGGCCGGCTGCTGTATGACCAGCTCGTCGCGGCGGGAGAAAGCGTGGTGGGCATCGGCCGCGGCGGCGTCAGGTCGCACGGCTGCGAAGTCCCGCCTTTCCACGGCATTGCCGATGCAAAATCCGTGCGCGATCTCGTGCGCGAGACCAGGCCCTCTGCCCTCTACTATCTCGCCTCCTTTCACCATTCCTCGCAGGAAAATGCGCTGACAGATGCCTCCGCGCTGATGACACCCAGTCTGGAAGTGCATGTGACTGGCCTGCTGCATTTTCTGGACGCGCTCAAGCACGAGGCCCCCGGCTGCCACGTCTTTTACGCAGCTTCCGCACTCGTCTTTGGCGATGGCAACGGCTCCGTGCTGCAGGATGAGAACACGCCCCTGCGCCCGCGCTGCATCTACGGCATCACCAAGACCGCTGGCATCCACCTCTGCCAGAAGCATCGGGAAAAAGACGGCCTGCCGGCCTCCGCCGGCATCCTCTTCAACCACGAGTGCCATTTGCGGCAGGAGAAGTTCGTTTCCAAAAAGATCATCAATGCCGCCGTGCGCATCAAGCAGGGCCGCCAGGATCATCTCGTGCTGGGGAACCTTTCCGCCCAGGTGGACTGGGGCTACGCGCCGGACTACGTGAAGGCCATGCGCGCCATCTGCGCCCTGCCGCAGGGGGATGACTTCGTCATCGCCACCGGCACGCTGCACACCGTGCAGGAGTTTGTGGACGCCGCCTTCGGCGCTCTCGGGCTGGACTCCCGCAACCACGTCAGCCAGGCCCAGGCAGGGCAGGTGCTGACCCGCTCGCGCTGCGCCATGGCAGGAGACTCCTCCCGTCTCACACGCGCCACGGGCTGGAAGCCCGAAACCAGTTTCGCGCAAATGATTGAGAACATGGTTCAACACGCACTTCAGGAACACATTCAATGAACAGGCTGCTGGTTTTTATTCCCACGTACAACGAACACGAAAACGTCGGTCCGCTGCATGCGGAACTGCGCAAGCTGCCGCTGGACTTTGACATTCTGTTCATGGATGACGGCTCACCGGACGGCACCGGAAAAATTCTCGATGACATGGCGGCCAGAGACCCCCGCATGAAGGTCATCCACCGCGAGGGCAAGCTGGGCATCGGCAGTGCTCACTTCACCGCCATCCGCCATGCGTGCGAGCAGGGCTACGATGTCCTCGTCACCATGGACTGTGACTTCACGCACAATCCCGCAGACATCCCCCGCCTGCTCGAAAAACTCTCGGGTTATGACATCGCTGTTGGCTCCCGCTACTGCAACCCCGACAGCCTCCAGGGCTGGAGTCTGCCGCGCAAAATGCTCACGCATTTCGGCCACTTCCTCACCTCCAACCTGCTGGGCCTGCCGCAGGATGCCAGTGGCGGCCTCCGCGCCTACGATCTGAAGCGGATCAACCACCACGCCTTCGGCCCCATCCAGTCACGCAGCTATTCGTTCTTCTTTGAGAGCCTGTATGTCCTCATCAAACAGGGCTACAAGGTCAGTGAACTGCCCATCACCCTTTCCGCACGCACTTACGGCCACTCCAAGATGAGCCTGCGTGAAGCGGCTCGCAGCGCCACCTTCCTCGTGCGCCTCTGCCTGGAAAACATCGTCAACCCAGGCCGCTTCCACCCTTCCCGCGATCCCGACCGCATCGAGCCCGGCCTCAGCGATCCGCAAAACTGGGAGCCCTACTGGCGCCAAAAGAGCCGCCTCAGCGCCTTCGTCTATGAGGTGATTGCCACAGTTTACCGCCGTCTCATCATTCGCCGAAATCTCGAGCGCGCCATCCGCCGCGAGTTCCGTCCCGGCTCCGCCCTCCTGCACGCCGGCTGCGGCAGCGGCCAGATCGACGTGAGCCTCCACGCCAGCTATCAGATCACCGCCCTCGACATCTCGCTGGCGGCGCTTGAACTTTACTCGCGCTACAATCCTCAGGTGCACCGCCTCGAGCAGGGCAGCGCGCTGGCCCTGCACCATCCGGACGGCACCTTCGATGGCGTGTACAATCTCGGCGTCGTGGAGCATTTCTCCCACGAGCAGATCGAAACCATCTGCCGTGAGTTTTATCGCGTGCTCAAGCCCGGCGGCAAAATCGTCATCTTCTGGCCTCATCGCAAGGCCACCAGCGTCTTCGTCCTCAAAGTCTGGCGTTACATTCTGGACAACATCCTCAAAAAGCCCGGCGAATTCCATCCGCCCGAACCCTCCCTCGTGGAGTCCGAAAGCCAGGCCCGCGGCTTCCTCGAACGCACCGGCTACAAATTCGTGAGCTACGAATTCGGCCCTCGCGACATCTTCATCCAGGCCGTCGTCGTCGGGCAGAAACCTGCTTAATACCACGATCTGTTGAAAAAGGGTCTATGATCACCCACAAACACTTCGCCTGACACCGCAACTGTCGCGTTGTTCTCGGATACAAATTTCAAACAGCGGACGCATGCTGGACCGTAGGATGGGTGTGGCAACAGCCCGCCCGTCTAAGAGCGCATCGCAAGCACTGTGGCGTAAGAGCGTCCTCGCCCACTGCTCGTTTTGATACGCTTGAAAGTAGCACGGGCAATCCTGCCCGTGTACAACGCGTGGCCCAGGGCAGGATTGCCCGCGTTACGTCGCAGCCTTCGCTCCCGGGTTGCAAAGGCCCTCATACAGCCTCCGCAACGCCTCAATATAATCCTCCATGCGCGCCTGTCGCGCCCACTGCTCGTTTTGATACGCCATCAGCCGTCCGCGGAACTCACCATCCGTCAGACACAGCTGCACTTTGCGCAAATAGTCCGCATCATCATTCAAATCAAACAGCCCCGGATGCTCCGCACCCAGCGCGGCCACATTCCCCTCGATTCGGCTGGCCACGATGGGCACGCCACACGCCATCCCCTGCAGCAGCACCATCGGCTGGCCCTCCCACGTCGAAGGCAGCAGCAGCACATCAAGCGATTGCAACCACGGGGCGATCGGCCGCTTGTTCCCCACAAGCTTGAGCACATCTCCCACACCCGCAGCCGCGATCTCACTCTCAAGCGTGGGACGCATCATGCCCTCCCCAAAAATAAGCCCCCGACACGCCGGCAGCGCCTTTTTTAGGCCCGTCATCATGCGCACCGTGGCCGAATGATTCTTTTGCGAAGAAAGCGAGGCGATGCCACCAACGATCTGCCCCTGCGCATCCAGCCCCAGCGATTCACGCAAGGCAGCCCGGTTCTTCACCGGAGCAAACACACGCGTGTCCACCGTGTTCGCCATCACGTGAGTGATCTCACGCGGCACCTTCAAGGCAAGGATGATGTCGTCCCGCGTCTGCTCAGAAAGCGTGATCTGCGCGGCCGTGATCTTCGACAGCATGCGCAGGGTAAACCAGCGCCTGCGCCGCTCCCGATTAAAAGTCTTATGATGATGCATCACTGCCGGCAGACCCGCCAGCCTCGCCGCCAACACGGCATACACATGCGCATTGTAGACATGCGAGTGCACCACATCGATCCGCCGCTCCCGCAGCCAGCGTGAGAGACGCCACACACCCAAGAGACTGAAGCGGCGGCTGCGTGCGGCACGCAGCAGTTGCACCGGCACGCCCGCCTCGCTGGCCTCCGCACCGGCCACACCCAGTTCCCGCAGGCACACGGGCAGGATCTCCACGCCCGGCACTCCCGCAGATGCCAGCGAAAGCACAATATCCTCAGCGCCGCCGACTGGCATGCTGATGAATACGTGGGCTGCTCTCATGAATGGGGTGTGTCGGGAGGGTATCGGGTGATTACTCGTAGCGCGGTGAAATGGTGGCGCAACCACCGGTCCGGCATTTGATTTGCACACCCGCCCCACGCGGATTAGAGGCACGTTTTCACCTCTTTCATGAAGTCCCACGCCCGCAGCATCCTGGACGCCTACAACCGCCTGCTCCGGCTTTGCGGCCGCCGCCTGCGAGTGTCGGAAGCTGACAAAGCCGTGGGCCTCCAGGAGCGCCGCACCGTCGTCTCCGGCGGCAGCCGCAGCGACACCAATCCCCTTGAGATCAAAGTCAACGGCCCCGAGACCGCCACCTTCGATTTCGACTGGCCCACCGCCGAACTCTTCCGGCTCCGCGACGTCTGGCTCACCGGCGATCAAGGCCAGGTCTTCCTCGAGGACGGCAGCCTCTTCGAACCGTGGGTGCGGCCCTACAATCTAGCGAAGCTCAAAATCTCGCAGCCGCTGAAACTCGGCGCTACCCAGATCAAGGGACCCGTCTTCCACCTCACCGGCCGCAACCACGAAAACCGCGGCCACTTCATGCTCCAGCATCTGCCGCGCCTCATGGCCGCTCGCGACTACCTCAAGTCACTGCCAGACTACCGCATCCTCGTCGCTCCCGGCCATTCGCGCTGGCAGGGCCGCTACATCGCCTGGGCCGGACTCGATCCCTCCAAGCTCGTTGAAGGCACCCGCGGCACCATGCAGGTGGATGACCTCATCTTCATCCCCAATCTCTACGGCAAGTCCTCCCTCTGCCCGCCGCCCTTCTACAACGAACTCTCCGACTGCGCCGCCAGCTACCCCGTCCCCGACGGCCCCGGCCGCCCCCTCTTCATCACCCGCCGCGACGCTCCCGACAAGCAGCTCATGAACGAGGAGCGCATCGTCGAAATCCTCCGCAGTAAGATCGGCCCCGTCGATCTCATCCGACTCGGCGAACATCCCCTGCCCGACCAAATCGGCATGTTCCGCGCCGCGCCGCTTGTCATGGGCGCCATCGGCCAGGGCATCTGCAACGTCCTCTTCTGCAAGACCACCCTGCTCGTCATGCTCGCCCCCGGCACGCCCGACAAGCAGGTCTACACCACCTCCCACGGTGCCCAGCTTGCCCGCATCTGCGGCAACGAAGCCCTCACCTTCCTCTCCAACGAACCCGCCCCCTCGCGTGGCGACTGGACCTTCCCTGAAGAGCGCTTCATCACACTGCTCGATCGCCTGCTGCAGCAACCCGAAGCCGCCCGGATCAAACCCGCCGCAACGTGAGCAAACCCTGGCAGCCTCGACGCATCCTCGCGATCAAAAACAAGCATCTCGGCGATGTCATCTGCGGCGTGCCCGCATTCCGTGCTCTGCACAATGCTTTCCCAAACGCGGAGCTAGACGTCATCGTCTCCCCCGGCAGCCGCGATCTCATCGCCGGCTTCGACTGGATTCACGCCGTCATCGAATCCCCCCGCAAACTCAAAGGCCTCGCCCGCGTGCGCGATGAACTGCGCGTCGCGCACGCCGTCGCCACCGGCGGCTACGATCTCGTTGTGGACTTCACCTGGAGCGACCGCGCCATGTGGTACGCCGCTCTCAGCCGCGCCAGCCGCCGCTGGGCCATTCAAGTCACCGCAGGCTCCAAGCTCAAGCCGCACATCTTCAACGGCTACGGCGGCAAGCCCGACCGCAGCCACCACGTCATGGAGCACGAGCGCGAGTTCCTCATGCGCATGGGTATTCCGTACTACGACATCCATCCGGATTTCCCGCCCACACCCTCCGAAGATCAAGAAGCACGCGACTGGCTCGCCACGCACAACGTCCAACGCGACAAACTCGTCGTCGTGCATCCCACCTCCCGCTGGCTCTTCAAATGCTGGCACGACGAACGCGTGGCCGAAGTCATCGACTGGCTCACCACCCAGGGCTGGCAGCCCGTCGTCACCTGCGGCCCTTCCGCCGACGAACTCAAACGCGCCCGCAACATCGTCAGCCTCGTGAAACAGCCCTGCCTTTCCCGCCTCGGCGACATGAGCCTCCGCCACCTCGCCTCCTTCATGCGCCAGGCACGCTTCTTCTTCGGCATGGACTCCGCCCCCTCCCACATGGCCTCCGCCGTGGGCCTCCCCGCCGTCATCCTCTTCGGCCCCTCCCAAGTCAAACGCTGGCGCCCCTTCGGCGACCAGCACATCATCCTCCACCGCGACTGCCCCTGCATCGCCGCCCGCGGCGCCGAACTCGCCTGCGACAAAACGCAAATCGTCAAATGCATGAGCGCCATCACCACCGCTGAAGTGACTGCCGCCATTCAGTCACGATTCCCAGCCTCGGACTCATCAATCAGGTCTCAAAGCTGAAAGCCCTCAAGAGCGCCGCCCAGGCAAAGGCTACATCGATAGCTTTCACCACTTTTATGAGTCAGTCTCGAACTGAGAACCATCCCTGAATCTCCTTTTCACAATCGAGCTCCCCCTCAACTTCAGGCACTCTCAAATCATAAATCATAAATCGTAAATCATAAATCCCCCGCCATTTCCCATTCCACCCTCTCTCACGATTTCATCTTGCTGCACCCTGCCTGCTGGCTTTGTATCCGCCCAGTGAATCAACCCGAAACAGAGGCCCAAATCCGGGGCATCCGAGAGAACATCATCCGCGCAGCCAGCGTCGCGGGAGAGGGGCATATTGCCAGCGCCTTCTCCATCCTCGACATCCTGTATGTGCTCTATCACAACATCCTGCGCAATGACCCCCAGCAGCCGCAGGACCCGCAGCGCGACCGCTTTGTTCTGAGCAAGGGCCACGCCTCCCTCGGCATCTACGGCATCCTCGCTGAGCGCGGCTTTTTCCCCAAGGAAGAGCTCAATACCTTCGCCTCCTCCAGCGGCCGACTCGGCGGCCACCCCGACTCCCGCAAAGTCCCCGGCGTCGAGGCCTCCACCGGCTCCCTCGGCCACGGCATGCCCATGGCCGCAGGCATGGCCCTCGGCTTGAAAATCAAATCCTCCGCCTCCCGCGTCGTCTGCATCGTCGGCGATGGCGAATGCAATGAAGGCGCAGTCTGGGAAGGCGCCCTCCTCGCCGCCCATCACAAGCTCGGCAACTTCACCTGCGTCGTCGATTACAATCACTCCGGCGACCGCGCCCTGATGCTCGGCGACATCGTCGCCAAGTTCCGTTCCTTCGGCTGGGCCACCACCGAGGTCGATGGCCACAACCACGAGCAGCTTCAGGCCGCACTCGCACCGAACGGCGGCGACATCCCCCGCGCCGTCATCGCCAACACCATCAAAGGCCACGGCTGCAAAGACATGGAACACAATCCCGCGTGGCATCACAAGGCCCCCAAGGCGGACGAACTGGAGGCTTTGCTCGCCCAACTGACATGAGAAAGCAGTTTGTCACCACCACCGAGCGCCTGCTCGATGAAGACGAGCGCGTCGTCGTCCTCCTCGGCGACATCGGCGTCTTCGCCTTCCGCAACGCCTTCAAAAAGCACCCGCAGCGCATCATCAATATCGGCATCCTTGAGCAGGCCACCGTCAGCGTCGCCGCCGGTCTGGCAAAGGAGGGCTTCATCCCCCTCTTCCACAGCATCGCCCCCTTCGTCGTCGAGCGCGCCTTCGAGCAGATCAAGGTGGACTTCGGCTACCAGTCCCTTGGCGGCAATTTCGTCTCCGTCGGCGGCTCCTACGACTACGCCGCCCTCGGCTGCTCCCACCACTGCCCCGGCGATGTCTCGCTCATGCAGGCCATCCCCGGCGTCGAGATCATCGTCCCCGGCCATCCCGCGGAACTCGACGCCCTGATGTCGAAGACCTACGCCAGCGGCCACCCCACCTACTACCGTCTCTCCGAGCGCTCCAATCGTAGCGCTCAAGACGTTACATTCGGTAGCGCAAAAGTTATTCACACCGGCAAGGGCCCCACCGTTGTAACGGTCGGTCCGTTTCTGGATCGCGTCACGGAAGCCCTCGCAGGCACCGACGCCACCATCCTCTACTACACCACCATCACCCCCTTCGACGCCGCCACGCTCCAGCAGCATGCCGGCGATGGCCGCATCCTCTGCGTCGAGCCCTTCTACGAAGGCACCCTCGCCGCCAGCGTGACCCAGGCCCTGCGTGGCAAACGCATCGCCCTCAGCAGCATGGGCGTGCCTCGCGAGTTCCTCACCGCCTACGGCCCCGCCGCCTACCACGATCAAGCCTGCGGCCTCCTCCCAGCGGACATCCGCGCCCGCTACGACGAGCTTCTCCATGTCTAGTTCCTACTTCCACGCCGATGCCGGCATCGCCCTCGACGGCGTCCCTCGCGAACCCTTGCAGGATGCCCGCGTACTCCTCACCGGCGCCTCCGGCGTCGTCGGCATCCACATGGCCGCCGCCTTTCGCCGCCTGATCGACGAAGGCTCCAAACTCCGCCTGCAGGTCACTTTTCAAAGCCCCGTCACCGGCGTCATCGCCGAGATGCTCGATCACCCGCAGATCTCCATCCGTCGCGGCGACCTGACCGATCCCACCTTCCGCCGCAGCCTCGATCAAGCCGACCTCATCCTGCACGCCGCCGGCTACGGCCAGCCCGGTCGCTTCCTGGAAAACCCCGGCAAAACCATCCGCCTCAACACCGAGGCCACCTTGGACCTTCTGGAAAAAGTCCCCACCGGCGGCCGCTTCCTCTTCGTCAGCACCAGCGAGCTCTACGTCGGCCTGCCCGCCGGTGAACCCAACAGCGAAGACCGCATCGGCACCACCAACACCACCCATCCACGCGCCTGCTACATCGAGGGCAAGCGCTGTGGTGAAGCCGCCTGCAACGCCGCCCGCTCCAGTGGCATCCAGGCCGTGTCCGCCCGCCTCGCTCTCGCCTACGGCCCCGGCGCGCATGCGCATGACCGCCGCGTCCTCTACACCTTCATCGAAAAAGCGCTCCATCAGGGCGAGATCGCCATGATGGATCACGGCGAGGCCCGCCGCATCTACTGCTACGCCCCGGACGCCGTCCGCATCATGCTCCGCGCCGTGCTGGAAGGCCGCGAACCCATCTACAATGTCGGTGGCCGTGGCGTCCTCCTCATCCGCGAAGTCGCCGAGAAAATCGGTGCCCAGCTCGGCGTGCCCGTGCGCCTGCCGGAGACCGCCAAACCACTCGAAGGAGCCCCCGCGGAAGTGGGCATCGACATGGGCTTGTACGAGCGGGAGTTCGGCCCCCTCAAATACGTTGACTTTGACGAGGGACTTCGTAGAACCATCGCATGGCACCGCCGGGAAAAACCGGCCGGTGCTTGATTGATCTATGGCTCGTTATCTCGTTACCGGCAGCGCCGGCATGTTGGGTTCCTCGCTTCGCCGTCTGCTGGGCGAAGAAGGTGCGGTGTATCTGACACGGGAGGATGCAGACCTGACCAGTTTTGAGGCCACCATGGCCCTCTTTCGCATTCACAAGCCCGAGTTCGTCATCCACTGCGCCGCCGTCGTCGGCGGCATCGGCAGCAACAGCATCCACTCCGGCGAGTACTTCCGGCACAATATCCTGATCAATCTGAACGTGCTGGAAGCCGCGCGTCAGACCGGCGTGAAGCGCCTCATCTCCTTCATGTCCACCTGCGTGTTCCCGGACAAAACGGAATACCCGCTCAAGGAAAAGGACCTCCACAACGGCCCCCCGCACCCGTCCAATTTCGGCTACGCCTACGCCAAACGCATGCTCGATGTGCAAAGCTCCGCCTACCGCAAGGAGTGGAACTGCGACTTCATCGTCGCCATCCCCACCAACATGTACGGCCCCGGCGATGACTTCGCCATGGAAGGCGGCCACGTCATCCCCTCCCTCATCCACCGCTGCTACCTACGCCAGCAGGAGGGCGCCGACCTCCCCGCCTGGGGCAGCGGCTCCCCCCTGCGCGAGTTTGTGTATGTCGATGACATCGCCCGCCTCACCCTCTGGGCCTTGGAAAACTACCGCGAAGAGGAGCCCATCATCTTCTCCTCCGGCATCGAGCGCAGCATCAAGGAACTCGTCGAAATCGTCGCCGACAAGATGAAGTTCACCGGCAAAATCGTCTGGGACTCCACCAAGCCCGACGGCCAGTTCCGCAAGCCCTCGGACACCACCAAGCTCAGCACCTACCTCCCCGACTTCCAGTTCACCCCCCTCGACGAAGGCATCGAAAAAAGCGTCGCGTGGTTCAAGGCCAACTATCCCAACATCCGCCAATGACCGTCCAAACCATCCAGCCCGCCGACCTCGAAGCCATCCTGGGCGAGCCGATCACCGAGCGCCTCACCAAGCGTCTCGCCGAATTCGATCTGCGCTTCACCGAGATCACCCCCGAGGAGCGCGACCAGTACATCCTGGAAGCCGTGCGCGCATTGGTAAACCCCGAGCTCAAAGTCGCAGGCGAGCACCGCATCGGCGACTGGGAAAAAGGCTGGGGCGAGAACTTCGACATCTTCTGCAAAACCGGCAATCCCGACGCCGCTGTGCCCCTTTACTTTGGCAAGCACCCCATCGTCCGCTTCCGCCGCCGCTGGGTGCGCCCGGTCTCCGAATCCTTCGACTACCGCATCATCTGCCTCCTCGTCGAGTACGCCATGGAGCGTTACATGAAGGACGCCGCCGGCATCTACGAGTTCGGCTGCGGCCCCGGCTACCACCTCCTGCGCGCCCGCAAGATCAATCCCACCGCCCATCTCGTCGGCCTCGACTGGACCACCGCCTCGCAGAAAATCCTCAACGGCATGGCAGCGAGCGGCATCGATCCCAATCTCGAAGGCCGCAACTTCGACTTCTACCACCCCGACGAAACGCTGGAGTTCCTCCCCAACAGCGTCGCCTACAGCGTCGCCGCGCTGGAGCAGATCGGCCCCCGCCACGAGGAGTTCATCCAGTTCATGCTGCGCAAGAAGCCGGGCCTCATCGTCCACTTTGAGCCCATCGACGAAGTCCTCGAAAAAGACGACCTGCACGACCAGCTCTCCGTCTTGTACTCAAACAAGCGCAACTACCTCCGCGGCTACCTCCCCCGCCTCGAAGAACTCGAACGCGAAGGCAAGCTCACCATCCACCGCAAGCAGCGCGTCCACAGCGGCAGCTTCTTCATCGAAGGGCATTCGCTCATCGTCTGGTCCCCCAACCGCTAGGAAAGCCTGAACCAATCTCGCTGCACAGAATTGAACATCCCAAAACTCAGACTCTGAATGTTTTCTCTGCGGTCTTCTAATCTCTCGCGTTGTTAAATCCGAGTTCCCCTAAAGCCATCTCATGAGCGATTCATTCAACGTCGTTAATTTTGCCTCCCCCGATGAGCGCGAGCGCCGCAAGGCGATGACCAGCCTCATCGAAAACTGCCCCATTCCTCCCGAGGAGCGCATGGACAACATGGGCCTCTTCCTCAGCTCCAAGACCTGGGCACGCCTCAAGTTCATGGACTTCATGTACCAGAAGATCGTCGAACTCCCCGGCGTCATCATGGAGTTCGGCACCCGCTGGGGCCAGAACATCGCCACCTTCGCCGCACTGCGCGGCATCTACGAGCCCTTCCATCGTCATCGCAAGATCATCGCCTTCGATACCTTCGAAGGCTTCCCCCACACCGCCAATCAGGACGGCGACGGCGGCATCATGCGTCAGGGCGGCTACTCCGTGACCGACGGTTACAAAGAGTACCTCACCAAGATCATGGAATTCCATGAGGCGGAAAATCCCCTCGGCCACATCCGCAAATTCGAACTCGTTCAGGGAGACGTCTGCGAAACCCTTCCCGTCTATCTCGAACAGCACCAGGAGACCATCGTCGCCCTCGCCTACTTCGATCTCGATCTCTACGCACCCACCAAGAAGTGCCTCGAACTCCTCAAGCCCCGCCTCACCAAAGGCAGCGTCCTCGGCTTCGATGAACTCAATGAGCACGCCACTCCCGGTGAAACACTCGCCGTCATGGAGGCTCTCGGCTTGGGGAATATCGCGTTGCGCCGCCTGCCCTACACCTCGCGCACGAGCTACTGCGTCATCGAGTAAACCCTCTTCGCCACCATGACGGACTCCCAGCCGGACAGCGCCTTCACGCTCGTCGTGCCTTCGTGCGATTTCTATTCGGACACCTGGCCCTACTTCTTCCACTTCCTGTTCAAGTACTGGCCCGACATCCCCGCGCCCATCTACCTCCTGTCCAACCACCTCAGCTATGACGACCCGCGCGTCCACACCATCAAAGTGGGCGATGACCACCAGTGGGGCGACAACCTCCGCGCCGCCCTCCCCCAAGTCCCCGGCGATGTCCTCCTCATGCTGCTGGACGACTTCTTCCTCAACCAGCCCGTCATCACCAAAGACGTGAAGGAGGCCGTGCAGCGCTTCCGCCAGATGAACGGCCGCTACCTCGGCATCGATCATTTCAAAAAGCAGGGCACGCCCATTCCCGGCACCACCTGGCACGCCATCCTGCCCGAGCCCCCCTGCGTCGGCCTCAATGCCACGATCTGGAGCGCCGCTCAATTGCAAGCCGTCGCCAACTCCCCCGGCATGAACATCTGGCAGGCCGAAAACCGCGCCAAGCAGCTCGCCCGCGAGGATCAGACCGGCCACTTCTACATTGGCCCGGAAGGCAAGGCCCTCATGACCTACCAGGAATCCATCAAAGGCCTCTTCTGGAAACCCTCCACGCTCGACTTCTTCAAAAAAGAAAAAGTCCCCCTCAGCGCCACCCCCCGCCCCTGCCCCCCCCAAGGCCAGGACCCCATTTCCAAATTCATCCGCAGCTGGAAAAAACGCAGCTTCCGAAACTGGCTCCGCAAGCGCTCCGAAAAAATGTCCAGCGAAGGCACCACCGTGGTCAAACCGCTGAGTTAAATCAACGCCGTTAAATTAAGACACTTCAACACCATTGCTTGGACTCTTAATTCCTAAAAATTCGCGGATATTCGCGCCCATTCGCGTTGTGGATCCTGAGTTTGAGGAGCAACAAGCGGCGGCTTGGTAAAACCTCCTGAGTAACGACATCGCAAACCGGCTCTGAACCCATTCTGGAAAATCTCCGGCCATCCCCCGCAAAAAAACAGCACCTTTTCTCGCCCCAGCCTCAAATCCGTTCCGGCATCCGTGTCAATCCGTGCCATCCGTGGTTCCAATTTCCGGCCCTCTCTGCGTTCTCACCAGCCTCCCACCAATCAGATCTCCGGTCATTCTCCGCCAAAAAACAGCGCCCGCTTTTCACAGTTGCATTCCGTCTGATCCTCCTTCCGTGTATTCCGCGTGTTCCGTAGGCACTCAAATCTGGAATCTCTGCGTTCTCCAAATCTTTGCGGTGCAAATTTCCGGCCATTCACGTTGCCCTTCATTCCTTTGCCAAAAAACAGCGCACCCTTTCCCGAATAGCCTCCGCAGTTACTCCCCGTTCCTCAATCAAGCCACCTTGAATTCAGGTTCTCTGCGGTCTTCTAATCTCTTGCGTTGTAAATCAGGGTCTCCCTAAAACTCAAATCGCGTTCATCTCGCCTGAATAACACCATGTCCGCCGCCCTCCCCATCCTCTACCTCGGCCCCGCCTCCGGCATCGCCGCCGTCACCACCACCCTCGGCAGCGGCTACCAGGTCCTCTCACCCGCCACCATCCCCGAGGCCGTCCTGCCCCTCCTCCCCCAGGTCCACGCCATTCTCGATGCCTCCATGAAGGTCCCGCTGCGCCAAGCAGACCTCGACACCGCCACGCACCTCAAACTCATCGCCACCGCCACCACCGGCGCCGATCACATCGACTCCAAGGCCCTCGCCGCGCGCAACATCCCCCTGCTCACCCTCAAAGGCCAGAAGCAGGTGCTCAACGAACTCACCCCCGCCGCCGAGCTGAGCTGGATGCTCCTCATGGCCTGCGCCCGCCATCTCCGCGCCGCCAATCGCCACGTCGAAGCCGGCCTCTGGGACCGCGAACAATTCCCCGGCATGCTCCTCAAAGGCCGCACCCTCGGCCTCATCGGCTGCGGCCGCATCGGTGGCTGGATGGCCCGCTACGCCACCGCCTTCGGCATGCGCGTCATCGGCCATGACCCCTATCTTCCAGAGTCCGAATGGCCCGCCACCATCGAGCGCACCGATCTCGACACCCTGCTGCAAAACGCTCACGCCGTCTCCATCCACGTCCACTTGAGCGATGAAACCCGCGGCCTCGTCGGCCCCCGCGAGTTCGCCCTCCTCCGCCCCGGCGCCATCCTCATCAACACCTCCCGCGGTGCCATCTGCGATGAAGACGCCCTCCTGCAGGCACTCGAAACCAACCACCTCGCCGGCTACGGCACCGACGTCCTCGAAGGCGAGCCCGCCATCCAGACCAGCCGCATCTGGCAGTACGCCCAGACCCACGACAACTGCCTCATCACCCCCCACATCGGCGGCTTCAGCCCCGACGCCGTTGACATCGTCCTCAAATTCGCCGCCACCCGCATCCGCGACTTCTTCGCTTCGCAAAGCTGAGCTCCCTCTCCCCCGGCAGCTCCAATCCTCGCCGCCCTACAGCGACGCTAAAACATATGTTTGGATTTCATGCCCACCTGTTTTAGGTATTTTTCTTAAATCTTATTTCCATGCCAACTGTCATCTATCCCCATTCATCCATGGGTCCTTGGACGGTCGTTAGGGACAAGAACTGGATGGCGTAAGTACCTTGTTCAGGCACACTCACCTTAAAACTTGCACGTTGCAGGCATTTTGTACTACCTATTTTACTTAGACCTGTTAATTTCCGTCTTTCACAGCAATGAAAATCTCCTATCGCACTCTAATTTCGTTGTTCCTGCTTGCTAGTATTGCCGAGGCCCAGGAAACGACGGATCCCGTTGGCTATACCACCATCGCTGTCAGCGGCAACGGTGGCTCAGGCCAGCCCAAGTACACCTTCGCAACCCTCGGCATGACTAATTTCGTCGCCTATCAGTCCACCACGACATCCACCGCAGGCTCCACCACGTTGGTCGATCCGAATGCCACCTGGGCTGACAACGCTTACAATGGTGCTGGAGGCGCCATTTCCTACTATGTCGAGATCACCTCTGGCGCTCGCATGGGGACTACCTATGACATCACAGCCACTTCCGCCGCAAGCCAGTCCCTCACCCTCACTCAAGCGCTTGCCACAGGCGTCGCCTCCGGTGACTCCTACAAAATCCGTCCTCACTGGACCATCGCCAGCGTCTTTGGTGCCACCAATCAAAACGGACTCGCGGGTGGCAATTCATCTACTGCGGACCAAATCCTTGTTTGGAATCCGGCCATTCAAGGATATGCCACTTACTACTACAAGACGTCTGGCGCTGGAGGCACTGGCTGGCGAAACTTCGGCGCCCCCACAGTGGATGCAAGCGCATCAGTGATCTATCCTGATGATGGTTTTATCATTGTGCGCAATCAATCCGCCGATTTCACCCTCACGGTTGCTGGCGCGGTCAAGACTGGCCAGACCTCCATTCCTGCCTTCAGTGGCTACACCTTGCTGGGCAATGTCTATGCTGCACCAATGACCTTGCAGAGTTCAGGTCTTTATACGGGAAACGCCTCTACCGGCGTGGCCCCCGGCACTTCGACCACGGCGGACCAGATCCTTATCTGGAATCCTGCGGTGTCCGGATACGACACTTACTATTACAAAAACACACCGGGTCTGGGTGGGACGGGATGGAGATCAACATCTTCGTCGTTTATGGATGCGGCTACCACTTCGATTCCTCCAGGAACCGCTATGTTTATCAATCGAGTTAGTGGGAGTGGTTTCGATTGGGTTGCTCCCCAGCACCCTGCCCTGAACGTCCTTCCCGCAGGTACGCAAGCGCAAACCGCCACTGACCCGAACGAAGGTGTGCGTGTGACGGCAGACGCCTCCCCAGGCGCGCAAGTGCTTACATGGTATGGGACGCCAGGGCGCAGTTACTTTGTTCAGCAGTCCTGCAATCTGGTTGATTGGAACTACGTGCCCGTTGTGCGTGACGGTGCGGGCAGCCCGGACAGCCTGAACTTCGCCAGCACAGACAGCCGCCAGTTCTGGCGGCTGAAATACACCGATGCGAGCACCAACGGTTTTTCGGGAGCTGCGGCGGCAGATTTTGATGGTGATGGACTTGCCAACCAGCAGGAACTGGATGCAGGAGCCGATCCTTTCAATCCCGACACAGATGGCGATGGTTTCAGCGATGGCGTCGAGGCCTTGGCTGGCACGGATCCCAAGTCCGCCACGGACAATCCCGGAGCGGCCTGGTATGATCCACCTATCATACTGTCAGCGTTCCTGCTCACCAGCCCCTCTGTCCCGTATTACAGTGCTGGCAACAAGGTGCTCCAGTCTGAGTACAACCCTACCGACTGGCTGGTTACGGAAACCAGCGTCATGCCGGGCAGCTTTTATACCAGCAGTTACGTAGCATCGGGCAACATGCCAAGTGTACCTGCATTGCCCGCCAGACCAGACGCCGATTCGAGCCTTAACACCTGGAGCACCTACTACCTTTCGGGCCTTTCTCAAAGCACTACTCTTCAGAGGCTTGTGAATGCAGATACCACCGGGCCAGGTTTTTTCACAGGCGCAACGGTCATCGGGCACGCCAGCTGGCTCAACGGTACCGCAGCCAAATACAAGCTCAAGGTGAGTTTCCCTTCGCGCAATGCCCGCACCGTGAAGGTGGTGGAGCAGAGGATCAAGCAACCCATCATTTATGAGCTAGCCCTCGCAGGATACCGTGGAAATGGGAATCCGGTGGTCACGAGCAGCCAGGTCAGAACCCTAACGCTGCCAGCCAATGCAAAAGAGACGGCGGTAACGATTCTACAGCCGGATGAAGCCGACGATAACTTCCTGACTACCGCCAAAGTCGCGACGGTCCTATTCATCACCCCAGCAGGTGATCCCGTGAAGCTTCCTGTGGATGCTGGCACAGATCCCACCAACACTCCGGACGGTGCCAATGAATTTACCTTTTCAAATGCCTCAGCAGGAGTACTGACCCTGAATCTCAAAGTTCACATGCCCGGCATCGTTGATCAATCCGCCGCAGAGCAGGCCAAATACACCTTTGACGTGGATGCGATTGGCAATTCGGTGCTCACTTGGGCGCCTGGTAACGCCGGGGGCAAGGCCGCTGTTAGCGGCGAATACCTTATCGCAACCGCCATTTTCACCGGTCTGCCGCAGAACAACTCCGATTTTGGCACGAAGACCGTCCGCCTCAACTTTGACGGCTATGTGGTGGAAGACGCAAAGTTCGAGGTGTTCTTTATGAGGGACGAAAAAAATCACCCCGGCAAAGGTTCCGGAACTGATCCTAACTGGTTTTACTATTGGCTCCAAACAGTAACCTTGTTGGGACCGAATCCGGTGGTCGAGTATTCAACGAGTGGAAGCGTCTACAACCCGAATACAAATAAGTTTGCACTCAGCGATGGAGATAGGCTGAGTTACAACGCTCCTTATGGAGCAAACAATCCATTGCAAGGCATCGACAACTTTGCATGGACAGCCAGACACGAATCCCAACACTACAAAGACTGGTGTGATTATTGGAATGTCGAAACACAGGGAATAACGAAGTGGCAGGCTGCTTATGGGCAAGACGGTCCTAGCGACAACAAGGATCCTCAGACAACCTCAAGAAATGGAAGTGATTACCTGCCAAACTACATTGAGGACTTGAATCTAAACAAAATATTTGATGCTGGTGATCGATACGACTGGTCGAACGGTTTGAGCAACTTACCAGGAACTCCCTCGAATATTCTCGATGATGCGGAAGACTACACATGCAAGAGACACACAACAGTAAAGGGAAACCATTCCAATGACTGGGCGAATCCTGGCATGCAGCACAAAACTCTCGACAAATATGATGACTAGAATTCTGCGGAAAATCTCGCTTTTAATGCTATTAATCGGTTTGGGCCTGGATTGCAGTTCAAAGCCTATCGATTCTGATGCGGCACAGCGTCTCTTGGAATTGGAAAAGATTAGTTCCGTTATAGATCGTTCTAATCTTTTGTCGGCCGAGCAATGGGCGGTGATCGAGAAATCGCTGGCGTCGGGCGATGATGTTTCCGTGGCAGTTGCAACACTTTTCCTACAGCGAATCAACAGCGAACAGTCACGAGCATTACTTGTCAAATTGGTTGCCTCGGACACTAGGCGAAGCTTGATCGTGGACTCAGTACTCAAGACAGGACAGGTTAAGTCTGAGCTTGCGACTGCCAAACCTAGCGAACGTGCTGCTGAATGGCAAAAGCTGGCAACCGATTCCAATCCTTACTCTAGGATTGCGGCCGCTAAAGCTCTTTGCGCAATTGACCCCACAATGGCCAAAGCCGTGTTGCTGAGACTTGAGGAGGAGAAGTCTGAAATCAGTCCGGCAGCAAACAGACTCAGAAGGGAGCTGGCTGCTCAAATGGGCGAGGAACTGCCCCCGCCAATACCCGGATTTGAAACTATTTACACCTGGTTCGAGCGAAGTGCTGGGGCGCTGGACTCGGTGCGATTTGCTGGCAGCAGCGCTGCCCCTCCACAAGAGGGTTCATCTACAGAGCCGACTCCAGTTTTGCAACCACCCGCACCGAAGAAGGCGCCAGAAACCAAGCCGACGACATCGACACCGAGCGAAGAACCATCTTCATCAATGCCGTGGAGTGTGCTTGTGATCTTGGTCATGTCATTGATTGCGCTGCTGTTGTTGCTGCTCAAGCGGCGCTCGTGAACGTGGCGCAAAAAGTGCCTGTAATGAATGGCATTCGGTTATGCTGATGTTTGGTTGAGGTTGCTGTCGCCATCTCAGCACCAAAGATGCGTACTATCGCAGGCCAGGGTCTGCCGAGCCTAAGCGATGCCGCCATGGGTAAGACATAACAATCCGGGTCAAACCCAATTTGCCCATCGAAGCTTTAGCGAAGAACGGGCACCTTCGACACCCACCGCACCCACCAGCAGCGGTTGCATCGCACCATCGCTGCCGCCAACCTTCGCAGCCCCACAAATCCTCGATCACGTGGCACTCGGGCAATCGGCGGCGCGGCACCTCGACGCCCCTCACAAGCCCCCTTTACAGCCTCTTGCCCCCCCATTAAGAATCACGTCCCCCCACCCTTTTCACCCTCCGCCTTCCCCGCCCCCCAGACCCCGCATGGCCTATGAATCCTTTGCTCAGCAGTTCGCCGCGCTTGGCGGTCGTCGTGTCTTTGGCGTGCCCGGTGGCGGCCCCAGCCTGGAGCTGATCACTCAGATCGAAGCCGCCGGAGGCTCGTTCCTCGCCACGGGTCACGAAGCCGTCGCCGCCTTGATGGCCGGTGCTCATGCACGGCAGACAGGCAAGCCCGCCGCCTGCGTCACCATCAAAGGCCCGGGCTTCATGAACCTCTCCCCCGGCCTGCTGTGCAACAGCTACGAGGGCTATCCCTGCCTCTCCATCTCCGAGGCCTATCCGCCGGATGAATCCACCGGTCGCAGGCACAAATGGCTGAACCATCTCGACGTCGCCTCCTCCTTTCTGCGCGGCATCCATGGCTTCAGCGAAATCCACGGTGCGGTGGAGTCCTTGTGGTCCGAAGCCACCCAAGAATGCCCCGGCCCGGTGCATACAGATCTGGTCCCGCGCACCGAATCCGTTCAAGAATTGCCACGCAGCATGGTGAACCCCACGCAGCCCGACTGGCGCAAGCAGCTCGCTGCCGCCTCGTGCCCTGCGCTGCTCGTGGGCACCTGGGCCACGCGCAGCGCCTGGAGCGCACGCCTTGCCGCGTTGCAAATCCCCGTCTTCACCACCGCCGCCGCCAAAGGAGCACTGTCCGAGCACCTGCCTCACTGCGCAGGCATCTGCACCGGCGATGGCAAACCCAACACGCCCGAAAAAACGCTCCTCCCGCAGGCCGATCTTCTGATCTGCCTCGGCGTCCGCAGCGGCGAGATGCTCTCCCCTTCCCCGCCGCATGCCAACACCCTCTGGTTTGACGCCCCCGGTCTCCATGAGTCCCGCGTCTTCCCTGACAATGTCTTCGGCACCCGTGCCAGCGCTTTGAGCGATGCCGATGCCACCGAACTCTTCGGTGCCTTGCGGCAAAAAAGCTGGGGCATCGAAGCGACCATCACCGCCCATGCCGTGCTGGACAACGCCATGGCCGGCTGGGACGACTCCCCACGCACCGCCATGCGTGCAGTCTCCGAACGCCTGCCAGACGCGGCCCACATCGTCGATACCGGCAACTTCACCGTCTGGGCCGAGCACTTCCTCCGCGTGCAGCATCACCTCGATCTCACCGGCACCCCCAATGGCCGATACCTCGGCGCAGGCGTCGGCTACGCCCTCGGCACTGCCCTGGCACGTGTGCCCAAAGCCTCCGTGTTGTGGATCGGCGATGGCGGCATCCGCGCCAACCTCGCGGAACTCTCCCTCGCGGTGGATTTAAAGCTGCCTCTCCTCGTCCTCGTCATGCGCGATGGCTACCTGGGCAGCATTCGCGGTCGTGCGCGCAAGCTGGGCTGGTCCCAGCAGCCCCTGACCCTGCCAGATCATCGTCTCCTCCGCGTCGCCGAGGCCATGGGCCTCGCCACCTGGGACGCACCGACCACAGTCGCGCTTGACTCTGCCATCCAGCAATGGCAGCACGCAGGCAACCCACCCGCCCTGATCGAGTATCACCTCGCGCCGGACATTTACGTGGATATGACTGAACAGCTTCGATGAGCGCCCCCAACCTTCACCTTCTCGTCATTGGTCTCGGCTCCGCCGGGAAACGCCATGCCCGCAATCTGCGCGCCCTCGGCTGCACCGTCAGCGGCTTCGATCCGCGCGCCGACCGCCAGGAAGAAGCAGCCGCCGAAGGCCCGCTTGAGTCCACTTTCAGCGATCTCAACGAAGCACTCGCAGCCACCGTCTATGACGGCTTTGTCATCGCCTCGCCTCCATCCTTTCACGTCGATCAAATCATCGCCGCAGGTGCCACGGGGCGTTGGATTCTCTGCGAAAAGCCGCTGAGCATTAATGCCGCAAGCTGCCGCCGTCTTGAAGCCGCCGGTGCCAAAGTCCTGCTCGGCTACACTTACCGCTGGTGGCCCCCAGTGGCGGAGTTCCGCCGCCGTCTGCAAAGCGGTGAAATCGGCGCGGTGCGTCACATCCGTTTCGTCATGAGCGCCCATCTCGCCGACTGGCACCCTTGGGAGCGCTACCAGGACTTCTTCATGGCCAACAAGGAGCAAGGCGGCGGCGCATTGCTCGATGAAAGCCACTTCCTCGACCTCCTCCTCTGGATCTCCGGCAAACCACAGTCCGTCATGGCCTCCGTCGATAAGATCTCCGATCTCGACATCAGCGCCGATGACAACGTCGATGTCATCGCCTCCTTCAGCAATGGCATGAAGGCCAATCTCCACCTCGACCTCATCGGCCGTCCGCATCAGCGCCACATCATCGCCGTGGGCGAGACCGGTACGCTGATGTGGTCCTACGAAGAGAACGCCGTGAAGCTCTCACGCACCGGCGAATTGAATTGGGCAGACCAGGTCTTCACCTGCGAGCGCAATGAAATGTTCATCGGTGCCGCCATCGAACTGCTGGATCTCATCCGTGGCATCCGCAACGCCCCGTCCTGCTCCCTTGAGGATGGCATCGCCGCCCTCGAAGTCGTGGACGCCTGCCGTCAAAGCTCCGCCAGCGGCCAGTCCATCCGAGTTCTCCCATGAAACACGGACGTCGCATCCTCGCCGTGGTGCCCGCCCGTGCAGGCAGCAAGGGCATCCCGGACAAAAACATGCAACAGATCGCAGGCAGGTCGCTTATCGCCCTTGTCGGCGAAGTGCTCAACTCACCCGCCTGCGACTGGATCGACCGCCGCATCATTTCCACCGACTCCGAACGCTACGCCGAAGAAGGCCGCAAACACGGACTCCATGCCCCATTCCTCCGTCCCCCCGAACTCAGCTCCGACACCGCCGGTGCCGTCGAAACCCTCTGCCATGCCGTCACTGAAATGGAGCGCATCGACGGCGTCACCTACGACGTCGTCCTCATCGTCGAACCCACCTGCCCCTTCCGCCAGCCTGAAGACGTCAATGGCGTCATGGACCTGCTGGCAGAAACAGATGCAGGCTCCGCTGTAACCGTGAGCCGTGTGGATACCAAATTCCATCCGCACAAAGTCCTGCGTGTCAGCAGCGACGACGTCATCACCTTCTACAATGAAGCCGGTGCTGGCGTCAAACAGCGCCAGTCTTTGGAGCCTTTGTTCTACCGCAACGGCGCCGCCTACGCCCTCAGCCGCTCCTGCCTCATGGATGAGCAGAAGATCTTCACCACAGGCACCCGCGCCCACTTGGTGGAGCGCCTGCTCATCAACATCGACGAGCCGGAGGAAATCGAACTGGCCCGTTATTATGCCGAGACACGCCACCTGCCCGTCGGCTATAAACACGCATCTGCATGAAAAAGAAAATCGCCGTCGTCCTGGTCAACCGCGCAAACTACGCGCGCATGAAGCCCGTCATGCAGGCGTTGAAGCAGGAGCCTGACGTGGACATGCAGACCATCTGCGCCGGATCCATGCTGCTGGACCGCTACGGCTGCGCCCGCAATGTGGTGGAGGCCGACGGCTTCCCCATCGATGCCGAAGTCTATCTCCAGCTCGAAGGCTCCGTGCCCATCACGATGGTGAAATCCATCGGCCTCGCCGTCATCGAGTTCGCCTCCGAGTTCAACCGCATGAAGCCCGACTTCGTGCTCATGATCGGCGACCGCTACGAAGCCATGGCCGCCGCCATCGCCGCTGCCTATCAAAACATCTGCCTCATCCACCTTCAAGGTGGCGAAATCTCCGGCTCCATCGACGAATCCACCCGCCACGCCATCACCAAGCTGGCGCACTACCACTTCCCCGCCACCAAGCGCGCCGCGGATTACATCGTCGCCATGGGTGAAGACCCGGACACCGTCTTCCCCCTCGGCTGCCCCACCAGCGACGTGGTATTGGCCGCATCCAACGATCTCCCGCAGGACGTGCTCGGCCGTCTCGGCGTCGGTACCTCGATTGATTTCTCCAAGCCCTACCTCCTCGTCCTTTTCCATCCCGTGACCACCGACATCGGCCACCAGGAAGAGCAGATGGAGGCCGTTCTCGAAACCGTCCGCCGCCTCAACATCCAGACCGTCCTCCTCTGGCCCAACATCGACGCCGGTTCCGACCTCGTCTCTCAGGCAATCCGCCGCTTCCGCGAATTCCATCACGAGTTCCCGCTGCATGCCTACAAGAACCTGCCGCCGGACATCTACATCCCGCTGCTCAACCACGCCGCCTGCTGCATCGGCAACTCCTCCTCCTTCGTTCGCGAGACCTCCTTCTTCGGCACCCCCGTCGTCCTCGTCGGCTCCCGCCAGGACGGCCGCGAGTGGTCCCCCTCCGTCATCCGCGTGGAGCCATTGCAGCCCGAAATCGAAGCCGCCACGCGCAATCAACTCGCCCACGGCCGCTACGAAGCCTCCGATCTCTATGGTGGCCCCGGCGTGGCCGCACGCATCGCCGCCCAGGTCGCCAAGCTCACACCCTACGCCCAGAAGCAGCTTCACTACGTCAAACGCCAAGCATGAACACCCCCTGCCCCATCTGCAACGCCACCTCATGGAGCAGCTGCTATCACGGCTCCATCCGCATGGGCTCCTTTGGCAAGAAGTCTCCCGAAGACCTCGACATCTGGGAATGCGCCGGCTGTGGCGCCCGCCATCTGCCCCCCGTGATGGCCGACATCGAGGCCTACTACAAGTCCGGCGAATACCGCGACGATCTCAGTCAGGGCAACGCCGCAGACGCCTACTTCAAAGTCAACGACAACGACCAGCCCCACCGCCTCGATCTCATTGGCATGCACAACCTGCGCGGCAAAACCGTCGCCGACATCGGCTGCGGAGCCGGCCCCTTCCTCGATCTCGTCAAAGGCATCGCCACCAAGACCATCGCCATTGAACCCAATCAATGCTACCACGACTCCCTCCGCCAGCGCGGCCATGAAGTCTATACCTGGGCCCAGGATGTCCCCGCCGAAACCACCGTCGATGCCGCCGTCAGTTACAGCGTCCTCGAGCACGTCGAAGACCCGCTCAAATTCCTCCAGGACATCCACCGCCTCCTCAAACCCGGCGGCACCCTGTCCCTGAGCACCCCGAATGCCGACGACTGGATGGTCGCCAACAGCCCCGACTACGCCGCCTTCTTTTACCGCAAAGTCCACCTCTGGTACTTCACCGCCACCGCCCTTCAAAAACTCGCCTCCATTGCCGGATTCGACACACAAGTCGTCGTTTTTGACCACCGTTTTGACCTCTCAAACGCCATGGTCTGGATGCGCGACAAACGCCCCACCGGCAACGCCAAGATCCCCTTCGACCCCGCCCTGAACGCCGCCTGGCGCGAATCCCTCATCTCCCAGGGCGCCAGCGACTACCTCTACGCCACCCTCAAGAAGCCGGCCTAACGCCTCGGCGCACCCGCCGCCAGGTAACCTGTGACAGCTTCTCGCCACCTTTTGCAGGTCTGCCCATCCGTATGCGTCACCGCGCGTTCCAATAAGCGGCGGCGCTCTTCCCTGCGTTTTTCGGGATGATTGACGCATTCCTTCAACGCTTCGCGCAGATCTTCGTCATTATGCACCATCCACGTCGCATCTTCCTGGATGACCGGCTGTGCATGCACATACTTGAAAAACCGCACCACCGACAACCACGGCGGCAGATCAAGGCCGCAATCATACGCGAGGTTCACCACCGGCACGTCGAAGCAAGCCGCATCAAGAATGATGGATGAACCGCTCGTCAGCAGCACATCCGTATTTTTCAAGGTAGAAGCCCGTTCGTAGTCTTCTTCTGCCAAGGGAATCCAAGAATGGCGTCCGTAGGCAGCCCCTTCCCCCAATGGGTATTGAATCGTGGTATGCGGCAGTCCTTCAAACTCTTTGTACAGAGTGTAGATGTCTTTCGGACTCACCCGCACCAGAAGGTGACAGGGATGCTCAAAGGGCTGTTCTCCAACAATGTGCTGCAATAAGCGCACAAAGGGCTGGTTGCAGCGGATGACGGCGCTGTCCCCGGTGGCAAACTGGATGATCTTCGTCTGCGGCGAAATGCCAAGTTGTTCACAGAATTTCTCACGCGGCATCAGCTTCTCGGGTGAGAAGTAGTTTTCAAAATAGATGACGCCCACGATGGACATGCTGTCCGCCGGCATGCCATGGCACTGTGCCATCTCCCCCTTCATCTCGGTGGACCAGACCAGTGTGTAGTCCGGAATGACGGTGAGCGGCCCTTTGGAGGTGGGGTTGTCCCAGCTGGCCACGGCGAGAATGAGCGGAATTTTGTGCCGTCGTGCTTCCTTAAGGCACTCCAAGTCGGAGGGAATCATGTTGGCAAACACCACGGCATCCGGCTTCACTTCGCGAATGAGCTTCTCAAAATCGGCGTCATGACCAAAGCGTTCCATGAAGCGGATGATGCCTTGGGAGGTGAGGCCCATTTTCACCGCCAGGCGTGCGATGCCGAGACGAAAGTCCAGGTTCTTCCTTTTTCTGGCCAGCGCTTCCACCATGCGCTTCTGCGTGAAGCTGCTGTCCGGCTGCTCGACGGTCCACAAATCCTTGGCCCAGGAAAAGAGCAGCGAGGAAAACCAGGTCGGTTTTTTGCGTTTCAGCGCAACGATGCGCATGCGCTCATGATGAAACTCCTTCGCCGTCGCTTCCAGATTAAAGGTGCAATAGACGGTCAGGCGTGTGGTGCCGTCTGCGAGCAGTTCTTCAAGCAACCGGCTGCGAAACACATCCCGGTAAAACTGCACCGTATCGACAATTAGAATCAGGTTCATCACTCGAAGTCTTCCAGCTGCAGGAATTGGGCGGACTTGACGGCATGCTTGAGCTTCTTGCCGAGAATTGAAGTGTAATCAGCTGCCGGGATGCCGTGACACGGTTTGCGGCAGGAGAGGTTTTCGCGCGTGATCAGCGTGCCTGCCGAGAGATCTGTCGCGGCCACAAGGCTCTGGCCGAACATGCGGCGCAGCGGTTCCAGCGCTTCCGCGACCGAGTCTTTGGGAAAAGGATTCGCCTTCATCATCTCGATGCTGCGCACGCCTGCCACCATTTGCTTAAACTCGTCGGTCGTAAGCGAGGCAGACACATCCGGCCCGAACATCTCGCGGCTGAAGGTGATGTGCACTTCGATCAGTTTTGCTCCAAGCGTGACTGCGGCCAACGAAGGGTATGGCGTGCCGGAGTGATCGGACAAACCGACCGGACAGCCGTAGCGCTGTGCCAGTTCGGTGATCTGATTGAGTCCGATTTTCTCAGGGGGGCATGGATAGGCAGTGGTGCACTGAAACACCGCCACGGAGGATCCTGCTGCCTTCAAATGCGCTACGGTGGCGTCCATTTCCTCCAAATAGCTCATTCCGCTGGAAACGAGCACGGGCTTGCCCGTATCGATCATGGCATCGAGAAACAGGCGGTTGGTCACTTCACCAGATGCGACCTTCCACGCGGACATGCCGAGGCGCTCCAGCATGCGGATGGCGGCGAGCGAGAAAGGCGAAGAGAGAAACACGAGGCCTTTTTCTTCGGCATGCTGCTTGAGTTCGATCCACTGCGGTTCGGTGAACTCCATGCGCTTCCAGTAGTCGTAGCGGGTGGCGTCCTGCTTGCTGAATTTCACGCGCCAGGTGTCCAGCTCGGAGCTTTCCTCTGCGGCGATGTGGGTCTGAAATTTGACTGCATCCGCCCCCGTGGCGGCCACGGCATCGATGTAGGCGTGCGCCGTTCCCAGGCTGCCATCGTGGGCCTGGGCGACTTCAGCGATGATGAAGCTTGGCGCAGCGGGATTCTGCCAGAGGTCGTTGATGTCGCGAGGTTGGGGCATGAAAGAAAACAGCGGCTGCGATCACCCAGCCTGGCCTTGGCGGTAAAACTCCAGCGTCTGGCGCAGTCCTTCTTCCCAGGAGACTTTCACCTCGTAACCCAGGCCTTCGCGCGCAGCGCTGATGTCTGCCAGCGAGTTCAGCACATCCCCGACGCGTGCAGGCTCAAAGCGCGGCTGCAGATCCTGGCCGGTGAGCTTGTTGATGTCCTTCACCAAGCGGATGAGGTCGATCGAGTGCCCGGTGGCCACGTTGAAGACTTTGCCCGCAGCCTTCTCAGCAGGGGCTTCGGCGGCCAGCAAATTGGCGGAGACAGCGTTGTCCACAAAGGTGAAATCACGCGCCTGGCTGCCATCGCCGAAAATGACGGGGGCTTTGCCTTCGAGCATGAAGGTGCAGAACTTCGCGATCACGCCGGAATACGGCGAATCAAAGGCCTGCCGGGGGCCGAAGATGTTGAAGTAGCGCAGCGCGATGGCTTCAAAGCCGTAAAGCTGGTAGAAGAGCTGGCAGTAACGCTCGCCACCGTACTTTTGCAGCGCGTAAGGAGACAGCGGCTGCACGGGCAGTCCTTCGGATTTTGATGGCGCGTCGGAGTTGCCGTAAATGGAGGACGAAGAGGCAAACATCAGGCGTTTCACGCCGGCATCCCGGGCGGCGAGCAGGACATTCAGAGTGCCGTCGAGGTTTTGCGCATTGCTTTCCAGAGGCTCGGCCACGGAGCGAGGCACCGAAGGCAAAGCGCCTTGGTGGAAGACCCAGTCAACGCCGGGCATCAGCCTGGCCAGCAATTCGCAGTCGCGAATGTCTCCCTCGACGAGATCGACTTTGTCTCCGGGCTTTTTCCAATCGAGGTTCTTCGGATTGCCGAGCGAGAGGTTGTCCAGCACGATGACCTCCGCGCCTTTGCGGCAGAGGGCCTCCGTGATATGGGAACCGATAAAACCTGCACCACCAGTAACGAGAGCCTTCATGCTTTGAAATAATTGGGTTTGCCCTTCATCAAGGCACTGAGCGCATTGCGGGAGTCCACCACCAGCCGGGAATGCTCGGCCACGAGGGCCACATCCACCGCCTTGTGATTGGTGGCCACCAGAACGAGATCGTATTCAGAAAGAGCGGCCGCGGTGAGCGCCACGCTTTTCCTTCCGGCAAAGTGCGCGTGCTCGCGCGAGGGGCGGATCACGGGAACGTGGGGATCATGGTAGTCCACTTCCGCGCCCTGCTGCTCCAGAAGCTCCCAGAGCACGTAGGCAGGGCTTTCGCGGTCATCGTCCACATTGGACTTGTAGGCGATGCCGATCATGAGGATGCGGCTGTCCCTGATGGTCAGATGGAGGGAGGAAAGCGCCTCGCCGACACGTTTGATCACGTAGGAGGGCATGGCGGTGTTCACCTCTCCAGCAAGCTCGATGAAACGCGTCTCCTGGCCGTACTCGCGCGCCTTCCAGGTGAGGTAGAAAGGATCGATGGGGATGCAATGTCCGCCGAGGCCGGGTCCAGGATAGAAGGGCATGAAGCCGAAGGGCTTGGTCTTCGCCGCCTCGATGACATCCCAGATGTCGATTCCCATGGCGGCATAGACGACCTTGAGTTCGTTCACCATGGCGATGTTCACCGCACGGAAGATGTTTTCGGTCAGCTTCACGGCCTCGGCCACACGGCAGGACTCCACCGGAACCAAAGTCTTAATTGCACGTCCGTAAACCTCCATGGCGTGCTTCCGGCATTCCGGCGTGAGACCGCCCACGACTTTTGGAATCAGCGCCACATCGCTCTGCGGATTGCCGGGGTCTTCGCGCTCAGGAGAGAATGCCAGGTGGAAATCCACACCCGCCTTGAGGTTCGAACCCGCCTCAAGCACCTCACGGAGCTCGGTGTCCGTGGTGCCCGGATAGGTGGTGGACTCCAGCACTACGAGCTGCCCGCTCTGCAGATGAGGGGCGATAGCCTTGCCGGTGTTCAGAACGTAAGTCAGGTCGGGGTCACGGTGCTTTGCCAGCGGGGTGGGCACGCAGATGATGATGGCCTCGCATTCCTTCACCCGTGCGAAATCTGTGGTGGCGGAGAAGCGTCCAGCATCCCGCTGTGCCTTCACAGACTCAGCCGTGATGTGCAGAATGTAGCTTTCTCCCGCTTCCAGGCTGTTGATTTTGGCAGGATCGATGTCGAATCCCAGCACGGTGCTGCCCGTGCGGGCAAACTGAAGGCTCAAGGGCAGGCCCACATAGCCCAAGCCAATGATACCGATGGTCGATGACGTCATGTAAAGGGTCGGAGGTGTGAAGAAAAAATTGGATATGACGGCAAGGCAGGAGCCTTGCCAGAACTTTTTTCCATAAAAGGAGCTTCGTCCCAATGAATGAAGAATCCTCCGCTACAATTATATGCAACTTATTTTTAGATATTATATATGTTAAAAGGTCGTGAGGTGGAATGTGCCGTGGCCACTGACCGGGAAATCTTGATCGGGAGCCTCCCGACTTAACAAGACACCCGGTTAGGGATCTGGCGCGTCGCCGCCGATACCCTGCTCCATTTCAAATAAATCTAACCCGCAACCTCCACCGTCGGGCGGCGGCCCTTAAACTTGCGGTCAAAAAAAGGTTTAGTTCGGCGCTGCTTGGGCCAATAGAGCAGTGCGGACTCCATGGCAGACTCTATCCCCACCAAACGCATCTGGCGCATCGCCCACTCTGAAGCCTCCCTCGGCTGGGGAGGGCAGGAGCACCGCATTCTGGCCGAGATGAAGGGATTTCGCGGCCGGGGCAGCGAGGTCTGGCTGGTGGCTCCTCCAAACAGCCAGCTTTATCAGCGCGCCGCAGAGGCGGGGATTCCAGTACGGGCCCAGTACTTCAATCAGCGCTATCTGCTGCCGCTTCACGTGATGCGAATGGCGAGGTGGCTGAAAAAGCACCGGATTGAGATCGTCAACCCGCACAGCTCGCGGGACGGGTGGCTGCTGACTTTGGCAGCGCGCATCGCACGGGTGCCGCTGATCATCCGCAGCCGCCATTTTGACGTGCCGATTCCCAACAAGTCGCTCAGCCGCCTGATGTACAAGGAGTGGAGCCACCACATCATCACCACCAGTCCAAAGATCACCGACACGCTGGTGACCACCTTTGACCTCGACCCTTCGGAGGTATGCACAATTCCCACCGGGGTGGATCTGCAGCGCTTCCGACCAGACGGGCCCCGGGCGGCGCTGCCGCTGCCGGCACTTCCTGCTGGTACGCCGCTCGTCGGCATGATCACTGTCATCCGCTACGCCAAGGGGACGCAAATTCTCGCTGAAGCCGCAGGGCTGCTGCGGGAGCAGGGGCTACGCATCCACTGCGTCATTGTCGGGGACGGCCCCTGGCGCGCCCATCTGGAGGAGGCGGTTCAAAAGCTTGGGGTGCAGGATCTTTTCACCCTTACCGGACACCGCGAGGATGTGCCTGACATCATGCGTGCGTTCGACATCGTGGCAATCCCCTCCTTTCATGAAGCCATCCCGCAGTCGGGACTGCAGGCCCTGGCAACCGGCGTGCCTGTGGTGGCCAGCAACATTGGCGGCATTCCCAGCATCATCAAAGACGGGGAGACCGGCCGCCTGGTCCCCATGAAGGATCCTGCCGCTCTGGCGCAGGCCATCCGCGACACTCTGGAGCAGCGTGAAAAAACGCAGGCCTTGTGCGCCGAGGGACGCCGCTTCATCGAACGCGAGCACAGCCTGGAAAACATGCTGGACCGCCTGGAGGCCATCTATCATCAGCACCTGGGTTGATGACTTCCCAGTTGTGAGAATGGTGATGCTGCGGCACTGATCGGGTTCCGTCATTTTCATGTCCCAACCTTCCGCTCCCAAACCTCCAGCCAAAATCAATCTCGCCGATCCCGAACTGCGAGCGATGGTGGTGCAAACTCTCAGGGCCATCTGGAAGTACGTGCTTCCTTACAAAGGGCGCTTCATCCTGAGCACGGTGCTGGGCATCCTGAGCGGCCTGTTTTATGGGGTGATGATCATTGGCTTTCAGCTCATTTTCTCACTGGTTCTCAAGGGTAAAACCACCACTCTGGGCGAAGACATCCCCCTGCCGGTCATCGGCGCGATCAATCCAGCGCAAATCCTCGGTGTGTCCTCAGACACGCCGGTGGGCATGACGGGAGTCGCCTTTGCCTGCGCCTTCATTCCGGCGCTTATCTTTATTCGTGGTTTTCTGGGGTATCTCTCCAGTTACATGCAGGCCTGGGTCACCAGCAAGGTGGTGTATCAGATCCGCAACGACGCTTTCCGCAGCATCATCCGTCAGTCACCGGGCTATTTTAACAACGCCCGCACCGGTGAGCTCATGCAGACCGTGATCAGCCAGACGGGAGTGGTGCAGCGCAATGCCATGCTGCTGATCCAGACGCTGGCGCAGCGCCCGGTGGCGATCCTGGGCACTCTGATTCCTCTGTTTGCCATGGACTGGTTTTTCACCCTGATGTCCCTGGTCATTTTTCCCGCGTGCCTGTACCCGATCATCCGGCTGGGCAAACGCGTGCGCAAGGTGGGTGCCAAGGAGGAATATGACTCCCGCGCCCTAATGGCCTCCATGCAGGAGTCCTTCGCCGGAATCCGTCTGGTAAAGGCCTATGGGCGCGAGGACCACGAGATGCAGCGCTTTGACCGCTCCAACGCAAGCATGACCAAGAACATGGTCAAATGGGCCAAGGCGCTGGAACTCATCGGCCCGATCGTGGAAACTGTGGCCTCACTGGGCATCGCCGCGGGGCTGATCTATGCCTGGGACCGTGGCATCGAAGCCCAGACGTTCTTCCTGCTGGTGATGGCGCTCACGCAGATCTATCCGCCGCTGAAGGAACTCAGCAAGGTGCAGCTCTTTCTCCAAAAGACCACCGTCGCCGCCGGCATGGTGTTTGAAATCCTTGACCGCCAGCCAGACATCCAGGATGCGCCGGGCGCCACCGCTCTCGGCAGGACATCTGGCGCGGTGACCTTCAAAGACATCACATTCTTTTACCGCGACAAGGACGACGTCAAAAAAGACGTGCCCGCCGTGCAGAACATCAATCTCCAGCTCGAACCGGGCAAATTCTATGCCTTCGTGGGCCGAAGCGGCGCGGGCAAGAGCACGCTCTTCTCCCTGCTGCTGCGCTTCTACGATCCGGACCAGGGCGCCGTGCTGCTGGACGGCAAGGACATCCGTACCTGCACGCAGCACTCCCTCCGTGCGAACATCGGCATGGTCAGCCAGGACACCTTCCTCTTCCACGACACCATCCGCGAAAACATCCGCTACGGCAGGCTGGACGCCACCGAGGCCGAGATCATCGCCGCAGCGAAAAAGGCGCATGCGCATGAATTCATCGAACAGATCAGCAACGGCTACGATGCCGTGGTTGGCGAGGGGGGCTGCAATCTTTCCGGCGGGCAGCGTCAGCGTATTTCCATCGCGCGCGCCGTCCTGCGTGACGCTCCGGTTCTGCTGCTGGATGAAGCCTACTCCGCGCTCGACACCGAGAGCGAAAAGATCGTGCAGGATGCCATCCACACCCTTTCCGAAGGCAAGACGGTGGTGGCCATCGCACATCGTCTCTCCACCATCCTCGAAGCAGACCAGATCGTCGTCATGGATCAGGGCCGCATCGTGGACCGCGGCCCGCATGCAGAGCTTCTGAGCCGCAATGCGATCTACCAAAACCTCTACAACCTGCAGTTCAGCAGCGAAGAGCAGCGGCAGGCCTGAAGCCCTACGCCGCCTTGTGAGACAAGGTGATGATGGTGCGGCCGAGCAGCAGGTCCATGCTGTTCATGGCACGGACCAAGGGTTCATTGGCCTCGTCTAAAGTTTTAACGCGATGGCGCTCCTTGTATAAGGCCCGGCCACCCATGAGCATGATCAGAGGATACCAAAAGACAAGCTTCGCCATGCCGGAGCGCTGACGGTGGTCAATGTGCGGAGACACGTCTGCAAAACCGGCATCCAGCAGGGAGTGCGCCACATAAAACCAAGAGACCGGGTTGATGTGACCGCCGGTGGAATAAAGCGCGCTGTTTTTCACTGGCAGCGGACCGAACAGATTCCAAAACCCAAACCAGAGAAACCGCAGGCGCGAATTGAGATTTAAGATGTTTGGGGTGCTCAAAATACAAACGCCACCGGGTTTCAGCACGCGGTAAATCTCCCGCAATACCTGGCGGTAGTCTTCCAAATGCTCGATCACCTCCGTGGCCGTGACGAGGTCAAAGGTGGCGTCGGGATAGGGCAGCGGCTCAACGTTGAGATTGGCGATGTCCACCTTTTGATCGGGCAGTTTCATCAGGGCATCGGTGTAGTCGCAGACACTCGACTGGACCTTCAAGGCCGCTTTGACCCGCTTGATCAGCCCGCCATGACCTGCGCCGATGTCCAGATGATGTTTCCACTGGTGGCAGCGGGGTTCAGAAAGAACCAATTCCAAAGCTTTTTTATGAATGCGATCAACAGACATGAAGTATGGCTGGTTATCGTAGCAGGAAGCATGGGCAACCTGATTTTTTTGTCATGGCGCCGCCACAAAATCGGATCATGCAGGCAGCAGGCGCTTGATCTATGAAAACTAAGGGCCGAAGGAAAACTCCTGCATGCTTCAAACCGTCACCATCGCCGCGTCCGCCATTCCGCCGCTGTTTGCGCTGCTGGCGCTGATGCTTGCCGGCGTGGTGCTGGTTTCGCTTCTGCTGCTGAAGCTGCGGCAGTCAATGCTGGCAGGGTATTTCATCTGTGGAGTGCTGATTGCGAATTCAGGAATCTTGGGATGGCTGGGCGGGGGTGAGTCGCACGTGCAGGTCTCGCAGATGGCGGAGTTTGGAGTGGTGCTGCTCATGTTCACCCTGGGACTCGAGTTTTCCCTGGGAGAGCTGCGCTTTCTGCGCCGCCTCGCCTTTGTGGGTGGAGGCTGGCAGATGGGATTGTGCGCGCTCGTGGTGGCGGCGGTTTCAAGCGCGTTGCATTCCACTTCGTGGCAGGGAGCGGTCATTCTTGCGGTCGCGCTTTCACTGAGCTCCACCGCAGTCAGCTTGAAGAGCTTTCAGGATCTCGAACTCGAGGCAAGTCCGGGAGCCCGCATGGCTCTGGCCGTGGCGATTTTTCAGGACCTTTTCATCATCGTCTTCTTCCTGTTTCTGCCGCTGCTGCTGCCACATGAGGGAGAAGCCACAGCGCTGATGCCGCGGCTGGGCTCTCTGGTTTTGCGCGGCGGTGCTTTTGTGATTCTGGCGGGAGTGGCCGCGCGATGGATCATCCCGTGGCTCCTGAACGCGGTGACGAGGACACGCAGCCGAGAACTTTTCACACTGACAGTCATCGGCAGCTGTGTTGGACTGGCCTTCATCGGGGGGCTGCTCGGCCTCGGGCTTGCCCTGGGCGCCTTTGTTGCGGGACTGGCCGTCAGCGAATCCATTTTCAAGCACCGCATTCTGGCGGATGTGATGCCGCTCAAAGACCTCTTTCTCACGCTGTTCTTTGTGTCTGTGGGCCTCATGATTGACGTTAAAGCCGCCATGGTTCTGTGGCTGCCCATCTGCCTGATCACGGCGGCGCTGATGCTCGTGAAGGCAGGGATGATCACGGCCATCGCAAGGCGTCTCGGTCTGGCGCAGAAGCAGGCGCTCATGGCGGGGATAGGCCTGTGCAGCGCGGGGGAGTTTTCGCTCGTGCTGCTGCAAAACGCGGGCGGCGCACATCTTTGGAGCAACGCCACGCAGCAGACGCTGCTGGCCGCGAGTGCGCTTTCCATGGGACTGCTGCCCGCTCTGCTGAAGTTTGGCATTCCTCTCGGCGACTGGCTGGTGAAGCGCGGCTGGGGCCGCGGCAAGCCGGTCAAGATGGATGCCGGCAATCTGCGCCAGAGAATCAGCGGCCTCACGGACCATGCCATCATCTGCGGCCATGGCCCTGTGGGTGAGAAGCTCAACAAAGCGCTGTTAGACTCCGGTGTGCGCACGCTTGTCGTCGAACTGAACGCCGAGACTGTGCAAAAACTCAAGCGGCAGGGCCAGGCCGTGCTGTTTGCGGACGCGAGCCATCAGGAAACCTGGGAGCTCACGCAGCTGAAGCATGCGCGCATGGTCGCCCTGACCTTCCCGGACGCCACGGTCAATGCGCAGGCTCTCGCGATGATCCGCGAACACCGTCCGGACATTTCCGTGCTGGCCCGCGCCCGGTTTAACTCAGACGTGGAGCGGCTGAAGCGCCTGGGCGCCACGCAGGTGGTGAATGACGAGACGGAGGCCAGCCGCGCCATGGAGGATGCGGCGATCACTTTGCAAGGAGCATGAGCATCGTTTGCGCCCGACTGCTTGCCGCCTAGGCTGAGGGCAAATGTCCCAACGCCTTTTTCTCCTCGACGGCATGGCGCTGCTCTACCGCGCGCACTTTGCCTTCATCAAAGCCCCCATCCGCACCAGCGATGGCGTGAACACTTCCGCGCTCTACGGCTTTGCCAACACGCTGCTCGACATCATCAAAAACCAGCAGCCGACCCACCTGGCGGTGGCGCTGGACACCTCTGCGCCGACTCCCCGCCACGAGATGTTTCCAGCCTACAAGGCCCAGCGCGAGGAGATGCCTGAGGACATCAGCATGGCCATTCCGCAGATCAAGCGCCTGATGGAGGCGATGAACATTCCCATCCTCGTGCGTGATGGCTATGAGGCGGATGACATCATCGGCATCATGGCCAAGAGAGCTGAGAAAGAAGGGATCGAAACATTCATGGTCACGCCGGACAAAGACTTCGGCCAGCTCGTCTCTGAGCACGTGAAAATCTACAAGCCTGGCCGCCAGGGCAGCGACGTGGAAATCCTCGGCGTGAAGGAAGTCTGCGAGCGCTGGGGCATCGAGCGCCCGGAGCAGGTGATCGACATTCTCGCGCTCATGGGAGATGCCGTCGATAACATCCCTGGAGTGAAAGGCTTTGGTGAAAAAACCGCCACCGCGCTGATTCAGCAGTTTGGCAGCGTGGAAAATCTGCTGGCCAACACGGCACAGCTCAAAGGCAAACAGAAGGAAAAACTCGAGGCCAGCCGAGAAGACGCCCTCATGTCAAAGAAGCTGGCCACCATCTTTCACGATGCGCCTTATGAACCGCAGGTGACCGACCTGGTCATCAAGCCGCACAACGATGATGCGCTGAAAGCTTTCTTCACCGAGTTCGAGTTCAATGCGCTTGGCCGCCGGCTGTTTGGCGACGATTTCAAAGCGGGGCGGGGCCGGAAGGCAGAGCAAGGGGCCGCTCCGTCGGCTGAAACGGGGGCGGGTGCAGATGATCTTTTTGCCGCCCCTGCGCCTGTGGCTCCCGCAAAGCTCAGCACCATCACGGACACACCGCATGTGTATCATCTGGTGCAGACGGCGGAGGACCGGCAGAAGCTCATCGCGCAGCTCGCGACGCTGAAGTCGTTCTGCTTTGACCTGGAAACCACCGGGCTCGATCCACGCGACACGGAAATCGTCGGAATAGCGCTTTCATGGCAGGAGCATGAAGGCTGGTTCGCCCATTTCCCGCGCGAAAAAGCTGCCGCCAAGGCGGTGCTGGAAGAGTTCCGTGCAGTGTTGACGAAGGAAGGCGTCGAAAAGGTCGGCCACAATCTGAAGTTCGATCTCAGCGTGCTGCTGGCGCATGGCGTCGAGGTCAAGGGGCCGTTCTTTGATTCCATGCTGGCGCATTCGCTTATCGATCCCGAGCAACGCCATGGCATGGACTACCTTGCGGAGTCCTACCTGCACTACACTCCGGTGCCGATCACCAACCTGATTGGCACAGAGAAAAATGATCTCTTCAGCCAGGCGACGATGGCTGACGTGGCTGAACAAGACATACGCAAAGTAACGGATTATGCCGCCGAAGACGCGGATGTGACGTGGCAGCTCGCCGCCAGGATGCGTCCTGAACTCAAGGAGCAGCAATACGTTTTCGACAAGATCGAATGCCCGCTGCTACCCGTGCTCACCAAGATGGAGAACTACGGGGTGAAGATCGATGTGCAGGCGCTGCGCGAGTATGGACTCGAACTGGACCGGAAAGCGGCTGAACTGCAAAAGCGCATTCAAGAAAACGCGGGCGGACCTTTCAATCTCAACAGTCCCAAGCAGCTCGGCGAGGTGCTCTTTGAACGTCTCAAGCTGCTCGAGAAGCCGAAGAAGACCGCCACCGGGCAGTATCAGACCAATGAGCAGGTGCTGCAGTCGCTGATGGGTCTGCATCCCATCATTCAGGACATTCTCGACTACCGTGAGGTGACCAAGCTGAACAGCACTTATGTGGAGGCGCTGCCGCATGCAGTTTCCAAAGTCACCGGACGTGTGCATACCACCTTCCATCAACTCATGGCCGCCACCGGTCGAATGGCATCGACGAATCCGAATTTGCAAAACATCCCGATTCGCAGCGATCTCGGGCGTGAGATTCGCAAGGCCTTCGTGCCCGGATTTGAAGGCTGGGTGCTCATGAGCGCCGACTATTCGCAGATCGAGCTCCGCGTCATGGCCGCGCTTAGCAAGGACAAAGCCATGATAGAGGCCTTTGCCAGCGGGCTGGACATTCATCAGGCCACCGCCGCGAGAGTCTATGGTGTGGAACTTGATGGTGTGCTGCCGGAGATGCGCCGGACCGCCAAGATGGTGAACTTTGGCATCATCTACGGCATCTCCGCCTTTGGACTGAGCCAGCGTCTCGGCATTCCACGTGGCGAGGCGGCCACCATCATTGAAAACTACTTCAAGCAGTTCCCCGGTGTGAAGCGCTTCATGGAGCAGATCATCGTCGATGCCAAGGAGCATGGATACGTCAAAACTCTCACGGGCCGCCGCCGCCTCATCCGGGACATCACCAGTGGCAACGCCACTGTACGTGGCGCCGCTGAGCGAGTGGCCATGAACACGCCGATCCAAGGTACTGCTGCAGACATGATCAAGCTTGCCATGGTCAACGTGGACGCCGCGCTGACGAAAGCAGGCCTGCAAACCCGCATGCTCCTGCAGGTGCATGACGAACTGCTTTTTGAAATGCCCGAAAGCGAGGTCGAGCAGGCAAAGGCCATCATTCTGGAAGCCATGCAGAATGCCCTGCCGCTGGAGGGTGTTCCCTCGGAGGTCGAAGCGGGCACCGGCTTGAACTGGCTGCAGGCGCATTGATGTCCTTCGATCCACAATACTGAAAATATCGTCCATTAATCTTCCGTTTTACTTTTCCGTATGGCCTGGCGACCCAGCAAATGCATCGTTTGTGGCGAAATTGACAACACAGTGAGAGGACGTGTGACCGGGCGCATCTGGCTGCTGGGGCTTGCGGAGCCGCTGGTGCTTGATCTGAGCGGCGATGCGTGGCCGGATGTGGCGGGTTCGAAGCTTACGTTTGTGAATCCCAACCCCGTGGCGCAGCCGGAGTATGAAGGGCTGCGCGTGAATCAGACGGGATCGGTGGGAGACATCACGGCCTCGCAGAGGGTGAAGAAGCTGCTGGTGCCCGATGAGGAATGGATGCTGGCAATCAAGGAGGACCGGTTTCATGAGATCCCCTGGGTGTGGGCGAACGCTCTCTACCTGGAGTGGTACAGCGACTTCAACGGTCGAGTGGTGATCCAGACGACAGACTGCGAGATTACAGCCTCCGAGCGCCTTTGGGTGCTGGATCCCGACGAGCATGCCGCGCAGCAGGCGATCAATGAGGCGGACATGGGCACGTATATGGAGAACTTGGGAAAAGCCCTCGACCAGCAGAATTTCGAGGATGAGGATGAGGCCAAAGACGAGCCTTGATTTTCCGCAGGGCGTTTCGCTTCGTTTCTACTCCCCGCTCTTCGGATCAAACGCATCGCGCAGGCCATCGCCGAGGAAGTTGAGGGCGAGAAGACTGGCGGCCATGAGAAGGGCTGGGAAAACGAGGAGCCACCATTTGCTTTCGAGCGGATTGATGACCTGGGCGCCGTCTTTGAGGAGGGAACCCCAGCTTGCGGCGGGGTCTTCGATGCCGAGGCCGAGGAAACTGAGAAAGGATTCGTCGAGAATGACCGCGGGAATGGTGAGCGTGAGGTAGGTGAGGATGATGGTGCTCAGGTTTGGCAGCAGATGCCGGAGCAGCACGCCCTTCGCATCCTGGCCCATGGCGCGTGATGCGGTGACGAAGGTCATCTCCCGCAGCACCAGCACCTGACCGCGCACGATGCGCGCCATGGTGAGCCACTCGACGAGGCCGAGCGAAACGACCATCACCAACACCTTGGTGTAGGCTTTCAAATCGTTCATGAGTTTGGCCAGCTCATTCCACTCGCGTTTTTCCGCTGAGAGCCGCCAGCCGTCGAACCACTCCTTCACGTATTCATCCAACGCAGCGATGAGGATCATGATAAAGAGGATACGCGGCACGGATTGCAGGACCTCGACCGTGCGCATCATCACGCCATCCACACGTCCGCCGGCATAGCCGCTGATCATGCCGTAAAGGGTGCCGATGCCGAGACTGATCAGCGCGCCCACCAACCCCACCCCGAGGGAGACACGCGCACCGGAGAGCAGGCGGTAGAGCATGTCCTGGCCATTCACGTCCGTCCCCAGAAGGTGTGCCTTTGAAGGCGGCACGAAGGATTCGCTGCTGGTGAGTTTCAGCGCCTCGGGCAACAGCATTGGCACCACGATGGCGACGAGCAGCAAGGCCGCCAGAAAGCCGAGTGCGAAGAGCGCAGCCCGATTGCGCTTCAGAATCTGCCAGCCGTCCGGCCGGGCGATGGCGGCTGGAGCGGCGGCTTCAGGCATAGAGCTTGATGCGTTTGTCCAGCAGCGTGTAGATCACGTCCACGAGAAGGTTGAAGAGCACGAGCAGCACGCAGTACACGATGACGGCTCCGCCGAGCAGGAACACATCGCGGTTCTGGATGGAGTTCACGAAAATCATGCCCGCCCCGGAGATGTTGAAGACGACTTCAACGATCATCGAGCCCGTGAGCAAATTTGCCGCCAGGGGGCCGAGGAAAGTGATGACGGGCAGGATCGCGACTTTGGCGGCGTGCCTGGTCACGGCCTGATAATCCGAAAGGCCTTTGGCGCGTGCGGTGCGCAGGAAATCGCTCTTCAGCACATCCAGAAGGCTGTTGCGCATCAAGCGTGCAACGTAGGCGATGTAAGGCGCGGCAAGGCAGATGGCAGGCAGAACCATCTGCCACGCTGTGCCCCAGCCGCCTACCGGCAGCCAGCCGAGCCAAAGGGCGAAGACCGCGATCAAGAACGGGCCACTGATGAAGGATGGAATGGAAATAGCCAGCAGCGCGCCGATCATGGACGAGTGATCGATCCAGGTGTCCTTCTTCATAGCAGCGAGAGTGCCGAGGAAAACACCCGTGCAGCTCGCGATGGCGAAGGCCAGCGCTCCCAGCGCAAACGAGTTGGGCATTTTTTGCCGCAGCAGCTCCGCAACACTCCAGTCGCGATACTTGGTGGACAGACCGAGATCGAAATGCGCCAGCGAGGAAACATAGGAAGTGTACTGCTGCCAGAGGGTACCGCTGAGCTTGTACTTTTTCTCCAGGGCCTCTTTGACGTGAGGGGGAGGTTCCTTTTCTCGGTCAAACGGTCCGCCCGGCGTGATGCGTGCCAGCAGGAACGTAATCGAGATCACGCAAAAGATCACGATCACGCTGCTAAACGCGCGGCGAAGAAGGAACGGGAGCATGGGTGCAAATGTCGAATGACGAATGCAGAATGTCGAATGACATCACGCCAGCCACCAGGCAAAGCTGCCGCTGGGGACCGGCAGGACATTTGCGGCGCCTCGGAGCTGCATTTCGCCATGCTCCACTTTGCCACCCTTTTGACCAAACTGCTGAACCAGCAGGTGGTGAAGAGAGATGGGGGTCAGTTCGGGAGTGTGGCAGGAGAGCAGCACTCCGAGAGGCTGGTCGGACATCAGTTTGCCGAGCAGCGAGAGCAAAGGCGGCAGGTCGTTTTCGATTTTGAAAACCTCTCCTTTGGCGCCACGGCCATAGCTCGGCGGATCGAGGATGAGGAGGTCGTACTGGCGGTCGCGGCGGAGCTCGCGCTCCAGGAATTTGGTCACATCATCCACGATCCAGCGCACGGGCTTTTCTTCGAGGCCGTTCAGCGCAGCGTTTTTGCGGGCCCAGTCGACCATGCCCTTGGAAGCGTCTACGTGGCAGACTTCCGCGCCAGCATGCGCCGCGGCCAAGGTGCTGCCGCCGGAGTAGGCGAAGAGATTTAGGACACGGACCGGACGGTTGTGTTTTTTAGCGTATTCGGTGCAGACTTCACGGATGCGCCGCCACTGGTCGCGCTGCTCCGGGAAAATCCCGAGGTGACCGAAGTCGGTGGAGCTGAGCTGGAACTTGGTGCCATCGACTTCGATGGCCCAGGTCTCGGGCAGGTTGTCGCGTCCGCGCCACTGGTTGCCGCCATCGCGGAAGAAGGTGGCGGTGACTTTCTGCCAGGCAGCCTTGGGAAGAGTCTGCTGCCAGACGGCCTGGGCGCAGGGGCGTGAGAGCACGACGCTGCCAAAGCGCTCCAACTTTTGAAAGGAGCCGCTGTCGAGGAGTTCGTAGCCGTGGGTTTCAGACATGGGAATATTAATCAGCTTCGGGCCGTGGGTCGCGCGACAGAAGGGCTTTCATTCCCTCCTTGGGGGATTTGCCCTGATGCAGCACGGCATTGATTTCATCCAGCAGCGGCATGCGCACACCTCTTGCCTTGGCAGCGCGGTGCAGGCTGGCCGTGTTCAGCACGCCTTCGGCCACCATGCGTGTGCTGGCGATGATTTCATCCAGCGGAAGCCCCTGGCCGAGCATGACGCCGACGCGGTGATTGCGGCTGTGCTCTGAATAGCAGGTGCCTATGAGATCTCCCACCCCACTCAGACCGTAAAAGGTTTCCACCTTGCCGCCTTCAGCAACACCGAGACGCACCATTTCTGCCAGCGCCCGGGTGACGAGAGCCGCCAAAGTATTGTCCCCGAGCTTCAGTCCATGCGTGATGCCGGAGGCGATGGCGTAGGGGTTCTTCATGGCGCCAGCCCACTCGGCACCGACGATGTCGTCCGTGGTGTAGGTGCGGAAAAAGGGTAGCGTGAAGCAGGATTGCACGGCCTTGGCGATCTCGTCGTCGGCACAGGCCACCACAGCGGCAGTGGCCAGTTTGCGCGCCACTTCCTCGGCGTGGTTGGGGCCAGTCAATACTGCCAGCGGAATGCCGGGAATGGATTCACCGACGATCTCGCTCATGCGGCGGCCTGTTTCGAGTTCAATGCCTTTGGAGCAGGAGACGAGCACGCGGGCCTTGGAAGCAGCGCCGCACTTAGCGACGAGTTCTGCTGTGGAGCGCATGGCCTTGGATGGGATCACAAACACCAGCATGTCTGCGGGCTGCAATGCATTCAGGTCGGAAGTGACGGTGATCTGCGAGGGCAGCTCCAAATCGGGAAGATAGCGAGCGTTGCGGCGGGTGTCACGGATCTGCGCCATCAGTTCGGAATCGCGGCCCCAGAACTGTACGTTGAGTCCGCGCCAGGACAGCAATGCGGCTAAGGCGGTGCCCCAGCTGCCGGCACCGAAGACTGTGGCGGACTGCATCATGGCTGCGGCTTCTTTTTGGTGAAGGCTTTGCTCTCGGTTCCAGCAATCAGACGCTTGATGTTCGAGCTATGGCGGACAAAAGCGAGGATCATCACCACAATGCCAAAGGTGAGAAGGACGAAATCCCAGTGACCTTCACGCCACATCTGAATGGCCATCGCCGTGGGCACTCCGATGGCAGCCGCAAGGGAGCCGAGTGAGACATAACGGAAGGCAAAGAGGAAGGTCAGAAAACCAATCCACCCGCCGAGCATGCCGGCCTTTGAGATGCCATACAGCACGCCGCCGGTGGTGGCGATGCCTTTGCCGCCTTTGAAGCCGAGCCAGAAGGTAAACATGTGGCCGATCACTGCGGCAAAGCCCGCCAGCACTTTGCCCAGCGAGATCATTTCAGGCGCGGCGCCTGTTTGCGCGATCCAGCCTGCGGCCAGCCAGACGGGCAGCCAGCCTTTGATCATGTCACAAATGAAAACGGGAATGCCGATCCCCTTCCCCAGAACGCGGATGGCGTTGGTGGCGCCGATATTGCCGCTGCCGTGCTGGCGGATGTCGATGCCTTTCAGGCGGCCCGCAAGATAGCCGAAGGGCACGGAGCCGCAAAGATAGCCGCAGGCGATGCTGAGGAGAGTGGCGGTGGTGGTGTTCATGGCTTGAGCAGTCTCCTAGTAGCCGAATCAAGCATGCTCTGGCAAGCATTTCATCGGTCCGAAACCGCACGCCCTCATTTCGCGCCGTACTTTTGCTTCAGATACTGAACCGTTTCATCAGCAGTGTCCGCCTGGATCATGAGAAGATCGCCAGCCTGCGCCGATTCGAGGGCGAGATCGACCGATTTCAGGTGCCCCAGAATGGACTCCACACGACGGGTGCGGGGGGCGTTTTCCAGCCCGTTGGCGAGGAGTTTCATGATTTCTCCGGAGTCGCGGCCGCGCACGTAGTCGCCTTCGTAAAGCCAGGCTTCGTCAAATTCGGTGCCGAGCATGCGGCCCTGCTCGATGATGTCGCTGTCGCGGCGGTCGCCGGCGGAGCTATAGACGACGATACGGCGCGCATTCTCAAACTGGCGCAAGCCGTCAAGCAGCGCACGAAGGGCGTCCACATTGTGGCCGTAATCGACGATGACGGTGATGCCCTTCAGGTCGAGCACATTGAAGCGGCCGGCGTTTTGATCGAGGCTGGGCACAAAGGAGCGCGCGCCCTGGCGGATGATCTCGTCGTCGATGCCCAGGGCCCAGGCCGCGGCGACGGCTGCGAGGGTGTTTTCCACCTGGAAGCCGATGCGGCCGCCATGGGTAAGAGGGACCTCGCTCAGGGGCATGAAGGCATCCTCATTCGGGCCGGATGCGCGAATGATAATGCCATTGCGAACGAAAATGGCACGCTCACCTTTGATGCGGTGGCGGACGATGACGGCGTTTTCACCATCCTGGGCGAAGAAGATCGTCTTGCGCGGGTAGGTCTCCGACATCTTCACGACCAAGGGGTCGGCGGCGTTCAGCACGGCGCTGCCTTCTGCGGAAACGGCGGCGACGATGCACTGCTTCACTTCCGCCAGCTGCTCCACCGTGTGGATTTCATTGATGCCGAGGTGATCGCCACAGCCGATGTTCGTGACCACCGCGACATCGCAGTGATCGAAGGCAAGCCCCTCGCGCAAGATGCCACCACGGGCGGTTTCCAGAACAGCGGCGTCGCACAGCGGGTAGGAGAGGATGCTGCGGGCACTCTTCGGCCCGCTGCAGTCTCCGCTGTCGATCATGCGTGAACCGACGAAGACACCGTCCGTGCTCGTCATGCCCACACGCCATTTGTTTTGAGCAAGCAGATGGGCAATAAAGCGTGTGGTGGTGGTCTTGCCGTTCACTCCGGTCACGGCGACGATGGGGATGCGGCCACGGCACCCGGGGGCAAACATGGTGTCGATCACTGCTTTGCCCACAGGGCGCGGCTCCCCTTCCGAAGGATAGAGGTGCATGCGCAGCCCGGGGCGTGCATTGAGCTCAATGATGACGCCATTGCGCGGACTCAGCGGCTGGGTGATGTCCGGCGCGATCATGTCCAGGCCGCAGATGTCGAGGCCGACCATCTGCGCGGCTTCGACGGCGGCGGCGCAAATGGTGGGATGCACCTCGGCAGTGCAGTCCACGGCGGTGCCGCCGGTGCTGAGGTTGGCATTGCGGCGAATCAGGATCATGCGGTCCTTTTCGGGGATGGACTCCGGGGTGACGCCCTGCTCCGCGAGCACGGCCATGGCCACGGCGTCAATGCGGATGCGGCTCAGAGCAGCGGCATGGTCGGCGGCGCGGCGCGGGTCACGATTTTTTTCGGCAATCAGCTCCTGAATGGTGTGCTCCCCATCGCCAACCACATGCGCGGGGTAGCGGCGGGAGGCGGCGATGAGTTCGCGGCCGATGACGAGAACACGATAGTCCTCGCCCTCCGCAAACTGTTCCACGATGACGGAGCGGCTTTCCTCTCGCGCCGCCGCATAGGCGACGGCCACCTGCTCCTTCGTGTACAAGTTCAAGGCGACACCGCGGCCTTGATTCCCGTCCAGCGGCTTTACGACGACGGGCAGGCCGATCTCATTGGCGGCGGCCCAGGCGTCATCCGCATCTTTCACCGGGCGGCCCTGGGGGACCGGGAGGCCGATCTTGTTGAGCATCCGACGGGTAAAGTCCTTGTCCTGCACAATGTCCTCGGCGATCGCGCTGGTCTGACTGGTGGCTGCGGCGAGGATTTTCTTTTGCTTCGAACCCCAGCCGAGCTGCACCAGGCTGCCCTCATTGAGACGCAGGACGGGGATGCCACGCAGGCGCGCGGCATCCACCATGGCACGAGTGCTGGGACCGAGACAGACGTCCTGGGCCAGCTCGCTGAGCTCCGTGATCGCTGCATTTACGTCCATGGTCTGGCCAAACAGGGCGGCATCGATCAAGCGCCGGGCGAGCTCAAAGGCGGCGCGGGCGACGATTTCCTCATCAAACTGGGTGATGATGCGGAGAGTCAGCGGCTCAGAAGTGGGCATGACCTTGCCAAAGCTGACCTGGAGATCAGAGCGGCTTTGCAGATGCAGGGTGATCGACTGCAGCAGGGCCGCAAGGGACTCTGGCTGGGGAGTGACACTGGTCTCGCTGAGCTGCTGCTCCAGTCCTGGAAGCCAGGACAGGAGCCAGGAGCGCCAGTTGGCGACGTGGTCCGTCAATTCGGGAAACTCCACCTTGCATTCGAGGACGGTTTCGCGCGCCCAGAGATTCGGACCGCGCAGAGCAAGAATTTTACGAACGATGGTGGAGCGGAGTTCGCAGGATGTAGCTGATGAGGGCACGCAGGAGTAAAGAAAGCGCGGAATAGTCCCCAGACCGGCAGGAGGTCAAGGGAAACATGGGCGTGAAACGAGGGGGCGTATCGCTTCTTGCGCCCGCCCTTGGCGAATTGATTGCACAAGTTTGACAACCTTCGGTAACATTGGAGTTTCAGCTGATTACACGTTCCGACCTCCCCCACTTTGCCGCGTCCACCCATCCAAGCCCCTCCTGACCGCCTGCTGCAGCATGCTGAATCCAAGCTGGTGTCTGGTGAGCGTACGGTCGCCCGCCTGATGACGGACCTGGACTCCGCGCTGCATTTCCGCCATGGGCTGATCGTGCTGACGAACGCGCGGCTGCTCAATTTTGAAGACGGCGGCTCGGGACATCCCGGCGTCCAAACCTGGAAGCTGGCAGACCTGCAGGAGCTCAAACTGGAGGAAGTGGGGGCCACGATTTCCCTGCAGCTCATGGGAAACGACACGCTGATCTGCCAGTGGCGTGTGACCTCCGGACGCCTGCGTGAGGCCGAGGCCTTCCTGGCACGCTTCCGTGAACAGCGCCGCCTGCTGAGCGGTGTGGATGACGGCACGGATGTCGGCGATCCTGAACTCGAAGAGGACGAGGAGGAGATTTTTGGCTCGGAGATTTCCGAGGAAAACATCAAGCCGGGCAAGCCGCTTTTGCGCATCCTGGTCTTTTCGCGGCCTTGGTACAGGCTGCTGTTTCTGGGCCTGTTTCTGACGATGGCCAGCACCGGCGCGCAGATGATCGCCCCGTGGCTGACCATGTCTCTGGTGGATGATGTTCTCATCCCGCTGCAGAGCCAGACCGAGCACGTGGACGTACACAGGGTCTATGCCTTCATCGGCGCGCTGGCGCTGGCGGCATTGCTGACCTGGGCGCTGAACTGGGGAAAAACGTTCGTGGTGGCGCGGATCGCCGAACTCCTGACCAGCCGCATGCGGCGGGAGACCTTCGAGCATCTGCAGACTCTTTCCCTCACCTACTTCAACCGCAAGCGCACCGGCGACCTCATCTCGCGCATCAGCTCGGACACGGAGCATCTCTCGCTCTTCATCTCGGTGAACTTCATCGACTTCTTCTGCGATGTGCTGCAGTTCATTTTCACAGCCGTCATATTGTTCAGCATCAATCCGCTGCTGGCCGTGGCCGCGCTGGGACCGGTGCCTGTGGTGGCGTGGCTGGTGCAGCGCGTGCGGGATTATCTGCGCGGCGGGTTTGCAGCCGCCAGCCGTGCGGGCAGCCAGCTCACCAGCGTGCTGGCAGACACGATCCCGGGGGTGCGCGTGGTCAAGGCCTTCGCGCAAGAGCAGCGCGAGATCGAGCGCTTCCGCATGGCGGACAAGCACATCTTTGACACCAACGACCGCGTGAACAAGACCTGGTCTTTCTTTACGCCGATGATCAAGCTGCTGACCGACATCGGCCTGCTGATTGTCTGGGCCGTGGGTGCCTGGAGCGTGGCGCATGACAGCATCACGGTGGGAGTGCTGACCGGCTTTGTTCTTTACATCAGCAGCTTTTACGAGCGCATGGACTCCATGAGCCGCTTCACTGCCTCCATGCAGCGGGCGGCAGCCAGCGCGCACCGCATTTTTGATGTGCTGGACGTGAAACCCGACGTCCCTGCGCAGAAAAACCCGATCAAGGTGGGCCGTCTGCAAGGTGAGATCGAATTCCGGGATGTGAAATTCCGCCATGGCTCGCGTGAAATCATCAGGGGCCTCAGCTTAAAAATCGCGCCGGGTGAAATGGTCGGGTTTGTAGGCCCCAGCGGTGCGGGCAAGACCACCCTGGTGAACCTGGCCTGCCGTTTCTTCGAAGTGAGCGACGGTGCGGTGCTGGTGGACGGCCACAATGTGAGCGATGTGGATGTGATGGACTACCGCAGAAACCTTGGACTGGTGCTGCAGGAGCCGTATCTTTTTTATGGCACCATCGCGGAAAACATCGCCTACGGGAAGCCCGATGCGACCCGGGCGGAGATCGTGGCGGCGGCCCGCGCCGCACGTGCGCATGACTTCATCATGCGGCTTTCGGACGCATACGACTCTCTGGTGGGAGAGCGCGGCCAGCAGCTCTCCGGCGGTGAGCGCCAGCGCATCAGCATCGCGCGAGCGCTGCTGGTTGACCCGGCCATTTTGATCCTGGACGAGGCGACCTCCGCGGTGGACACCGAAACGGAACGAGAAATCCAGGCGGCGCTGGACCACCTCGTCAAAGGCCGCACCACCATCGCCATCGCCCACCGGCTCGGCACGCTGCGCAAGGCGAACCGGCTGGTGGTCATCGAGGAAGGCCGCATCAAGGAGATCGGCACGCACGAGGAACTGCTGCGGAGCAGCGGCACCTACGCGCGTCTGCACCAGGCCATGCTGGAGGTGAACAACGCATGAGCACGCCCGCGGAACAGAACATTGAATTTTTGCAGGACGAGCAGGGCCGTCTGGTCCTGGTGGACAGCAACGGCATCCGCCATGCGAACGTACATGCCGCCAAGATGTTTCCACTGACCGAGAGGGACCACTGGATCTCCATTCAGTCTGAAGCTTCGCGCGAAATCCTCTGCGTCGAAGATCCGCAAAAGCTGCCCGAGGCCTCGCGCAAACTGCTGCTCGAGGCCCTCTCACGACGGGACTTCGTTCCCATCATCCAGGTGATCCACCGCATTGTGCGCCTGGCGGACGGCCATGAATGGCACGTGACCACCGACCGCGGGGACACCAGCTTTGAAGTGGAGACGGACGAGAGCATCCAGCCCCTGGGCCATGGGCGTCTGGTCATCATCGACCGGCGCAACACCCGCTACCTCATTCCCAACGCCGCCAGTCTGGACCGTGTGAGCAAACGTAAATTAGAGCATTACTACTGACCTCTGATCCAGTGAGCACCCCCCAGGCAACCACGCCGCCAGCCGCGGCCCAGCGCATCGGCTCGATTGATGTTTATCGTGGCATTGTGATGTTCCTGCTGGGACTGCGCCTGCTGGAGTTTGACGAGGTGGCCAAGCATTTTCCAAACAGCGCTGTCTGGCAGTTTCTGGGCCACCATTCCTCCCACATCCCGTGGGTGGGCTGCTCGCTGAACGACCTGATTCATCCGTCCTTTGCGTATTTGACCGGGGCCTCGCTGGTGTTTTCTGTCTCATCGCGCACGAAACAGGGGCAGACCCAGTGGCACGTCGTTCTGCATGCGCTGTGGCGGGCGGTGGCGCTGATCTTTCTGGGGATCTTTTTACGCAGTGTGGACCGTGACGCGACCCACTGGACTTTTGATGAAACTCTGACGCAGACCGGCATGGGCTACATGGCCGTGTTTGCCCTGGCCTACTGCGGCACCCGCACGCGGTGGATCTGGTTTTCCATTATTCTGATCTCCTACTGGCTGCTCTACGCGCTTTACCCAGTCATCCCACCCCATGCCAGCAGCATGGACTTCAACACACCGGAAGGCTGGCAGCATGACTTCAGCGGATTCTTTGCGCACTGGAATCATAACCGCAATGTCGGCTGGCAGTTTGACACCTGGCTGCTCAACCAGTTCCCACGTGAAACCCCATACGTGGGCTACCTCGGCGGCTACACAACACTGAATTTCATCCCCACCATCTGCACCATGATTCTCGGCTTGACCGCCGGCACCTGGCTGAAGCAGGCGAACAAACAGGGTCTCAGTCCGGTCAAAACGCTGGCCATCGCCGGCGGGGCCTGCCTGACCTTCAGCTTCATCCTGCATTTGGGTGGCATCTGCCCCATTGTGAAACGGTTGTGGACGCCGGCATGGGTCTTCTTCAGCGGGGGCTGCAGCCTGCTGATTTTGGCGGCGCTGTATCAGATCATCGACATCAGGCAATGGCGGCGCTGGTCCTTCGTCTTCGTGGTGCTCGGCATGAATTCCCTGGCCTTTTATGTGATGCGCCACACGCTGGACATCTGGTTTTCAGAAACTCTGCAAAAGCACTTCGGCACGCGGGTGTTTGATGTTTTCAGTCCGGAGCTCAGGCCGGTGACCATCGGAGCCTGCACCTTCCTCGTTTTCTGGCTGGTGACGCTGTGGTTGTACCGCCGGAAAATCTTCATCCGGCTATAGAGCCTGCAGCGCACGGATCAGATCTGAATGCGGCGCCAGGACGAACTTCGGCGCCTCCCGCGTGGCATCCATGCAGCCACCTTCAGCATAGACGCCCTGGGCATCCCGCAGGCGGTGCATGCGGGCGAAGATCCGGGCGGTCGCTTCAGAATCTGCCAGCGTCCGCGCCACCAGCTGCTCGACGATGGCTTCATCCATTTGCAGCCGGCCGTGTTCATCCCTGACGGCGCCATCGCGCCAGTGATGAATTTCGAGGCACTTCGACAGCAGGCTGAAAGGCCGGTCGGCTTTCCAGAAATTGGCGAACATGCCGCCTCCGAGATAGAAGACCCAGGACCCTTCAAAGCCGGGCACGTCCGAAGAATGGGGATCAGGATTGCGAAACCAGGCCCGGTCTCCAGGCACATAGTAATGGATGGGGAGAGGCTCCTCCAGGGTGCCAAGCTCGTGCATGAAAACATCGTGGAAACGGCCGGATTGCACGGCCTTCTTCTCCCACTGCGCCTGCAACTGGCGCAACAGCTCGGGGTTATGCTCGCGGGCTTCCTCGGCAATCGCGAGCAGGATCACATACTCGGTGGCGCGGTAGCAGGAGAACGAGTACCACTGCCCACCTTCCTCCGGCTGGCTGGCCTTGACGAGCGATGGTATCAACGGGCTGCCAGGAATGAGCACAAAGCCCGTGTCCTCAGAGTAACGCCAGCAGTCCTGCGGGCGCTCGATGGCGTCCAGATTGAAATTCAGCCGCGTGCGTCTGGCATTGCGCACGATGTTGCGACGAACTCTCACGGCGGCCATTAATTCCTCGGGGCTGGGAAATTCCAGCACCACCGGGCAGTTCAGCAGGGTCAGCCAGATCTCGCGCAGCAGATCGTCCTCATTGATGCTCACGTTCAGGTTCAGCTTTGCAGCCAGACCGAGGGTGTCGAAACCGGGCATCCAGTCATGAGCGCGACTACCGGCAAGGCGCAGCCAGGAGCGACCCTCGCCGGAGTGCGTTTCCACAGCCTCATCAATCCCCAGACGACGCCACTCCTCGTACAAGCTCGTCCATCCGGAGCTGTCTTCAGCACCAGGGGAAAGTGGTATGCCAATGCCCGCTTCCATCATCAGCCACGCAGCGGGTTAAGGGGTCGAAGTCTGGGCATGGATCGGGGGAGTGTTCGGATAGCAACTCTGCTGCCATAAGAACTCCCAAAAAGAGTCGATTGTTTCCAGCCGGCGGTCGATTTCAAACGTAGCTGCCAAGTCCCTCGGCCAGCGCCGAGTCGCTCAAGCCATAGGCCCACCCCGCACCAACGGCAGCAAGCGCGTTGTGAACGTTGAAGCTGAAATGTCCCGTGAGGGGCAGAGCCACCTCGCTCAGCGCGCACAGCCGGCGCTGCAGGCTTCCTTCGGCCAGGCAGATGGACTCATCCTTCACGAAGACGGCCCGCCCGCCCTTTTCCAGATGCGCGATGACGAGGGGATTGTCCGCCACATGGGAGAAGAACAAGACGCCGCACCTGCAGTGCTCCGACTCCGCCATGCCGGCCACGAAAGAATCGTCCGCATTCAGCACCGCCGTTCCTTCCGGCAGCACCACATCCACCACACAGCGCTTCACCTTGGTCATCTGCTCCAGCGTGTCGATGTACCCCAGGCCAAGATGCTCGGTGCCCACATTGAGCACCACACCGACCTGGCAGCGGTCATAGCCCAGCCCTTCCAGAAGGATCGACTCCGCACTGCTCTCACATACGGCCAGCTCCGTCCAAGGGTGCAGCAAAACACCCCAGGTGCCGGTGGTGCGGTCTCCCATCTTTGAACATGCATGACGCCCGCCAAACTGCAGGCCTTCGCTGTGGCACACCCCGATGAGCTTGCCAGTGGCTTTCATCAGATGCGCCACCAGCTTGGAGGTGGTCGTTTTGCCATGCGTGCCGGTGATGCCGATGACTGGGATGCGGCCGTCTCTCCCCTCCGGGAAAAGCATGTTGATGATCGCCTCCCCCACAGGTCTCACCTCTCCCGTCGCTGGCCGGAGGTGCATGATGAGTCCGGGGCTGGCGTTCAGCTCCACCACGGCTCCGCCCTGGTCTTCGAGGGGCTTGCTGATGTCCGTGCACACCACGTCGATCCCGCAGATGTCCAGCCCTGCAACCTGCGCAGCGATGGTCACGTGCTCGCGGTTGCGCGGGTGCACCAGTCCGGTGACCTCGGTGGACCAGTTGGCAAAGCGGGAGATCAGCACCCGCTCACCATCATTGGGAACCGAACTTGGCTCGTAGTCCTGCTTCTCCAATTCTGAAAGGATCGCCGGATCCCATTCTTCCGTGTCGATCTTGGACCAGGGGCAGAAATCGCTCACGCCACGCAGCGGGTTGGTGTTGAGCTGGGTATCCACAAGCACGCCGATGCTGTCCCTGCCATTGCCAGTGACCACGGCGTGGTCGCCGCGGCTTGCGGCGATCAGTTCACCTCCGACCACCAGCAAACGGTGGTCATTGCCGGGGATGAAGCGCTCCACCATCACGCCGTCACCTTCTGTCGCTGCGGTTTGAAAGGCGCTGTCCACCTGCTCCTTTGTGGTAAGATTGATGAACACGCCGCGGCCATGGTTCGCGTCCTGAGGTTTGACCACCACGGGTGTGCCGATGTCCTCCGCAGCCTCCCAGGCATCCTCCGGATTGGCCACCACGCGCCCCTCGGGCACAGGCACTCCGGCTTTTCTCAGCAGATTCCGCGTCAGATCCTTGTCCTGCACGATGTGCTCGGCGATGGCGCCGGTGCGGTCCGTCTCCGCCGTCCAGATGCGGCGCTGGTTCACCCCCTGGCCAAACTGCACCAGACTGCGGCCCTCCCGTAAGCGACGCCAGGGGATGCCACGGTCTTCCGCGGCAGCGATGATGGCGCTCGTGCTCGGCCCCAGGGCATTGCGGTCCACCACGCGTTTCATGCGCGCCACGGCGCCGGCGATGTCATATTCCTTGCCGGCGTATCCGGCCAGAAGGATCTCGCGCGCCTCCCGCATGCAGGCTTCGGCCACGTTTTCATCCAGGTATTCGATGACCACCTTGTACAATCCTTCCACGCAGGTTTCCCGCGCCTTGCCAAAGCCCACGGTGTTGCCCGCCAGGGTCTGAAGTTCCAGCGTCACATGCTCCAGAATGTGACCGGGCCAGGTGCCCCTGTCGAGCCGCTGGAAAAAGCCGCCGCGTTCGCCGATGCTGCAGCGGTGTTCGATCATGCCGGGGAACCACGCTTTGAGCTGGTCGGCAAAGCCGGGGACGATGTCAGAAGAGGTGTCCTTCAGGCTGCCCAGATCCACCCAGGCTTCCAGCACGGGATCGTTCGACCAGATATTGGGGCCGCGGAGAAAGTGGATTTCACGAATGTCGAGATCGGTCATGGCGCGCCGATGTTACGTGTGACTCTCACGGAGGCAAGAATTCCCCGCTGCCTGTGCGTGTTTTGCTTTGCAGCAGCCTGCCTTGCACATAGCCCTTGCCTTCGCCGGTCAAAACGCCTTGAATCGCACCCCATGTCCCTCCCTCTCGAAGACTTGTTTAATGATGTGATCGCCAAATCCATGCGCGGCCTTGGCATCAGCGATGCCGACCTCGCGGCCAAATCCGGCATCAGCGCGAACGACATCGCCGACGCCAAAAACGGCAAGGCGGACGACCGGGTGCTGCGGAAGATGGCACCTCATTTGCAGCTCGACGGGCTGGCCCTGGTTACCATGGCCCACAACGAGTGGCGTCCCCTCGCGGTCAACCTGCCCTGCCTGGAACAGTTCAACACCGCCTACCATGACATGACGGTGAACTCCTACCTCGTCTGGGATGCCGACACGAAAAACGCTGTTGCCTTCGACACCGGGGCGGATGCCACCCCCATGATCGAGTTTATTCAGGCCAAGGGTCTGAATCTCAGCCTGATCTTCCTCACGCATACCCACGGAGATCACATTGCGGACCTGGCCAGACTTTCCGCCGACGGCGCTGTCACAGTCTTTGTGCATGACAAGGAGCCCTGCGCCGGGGCCAAAACTTTCGCTCTGGGCGAGGCGGAGGCTTGGGAGTCGGGCGGACTGAAAATCGAGCCCCGCAGCACCTGGGGCCATTCGAAAGGCGGCATCACCTACGTCGTCACCGGGTTAAAGCAGCCCGTGGCGATCGTGGGAGACGCCTTGTTTGCCTCCAGCATGGGGGGCGGCATGGTTTCCTATGCCGATGCCCTGGCCACCAACCGTAAGGAGATCTTCACCCTGCCGGACAATACGGTGATCTGCCCCGGCCACGGCCCCATGACCACCGTCGGAGAAGAAAAAGAGCACAATCCCTTTTATCCCGAATTCAAATAACCCAACCACCCAACCATCATGTCTCAAACCGTTGCTTTCGTCGGAGTCGGAAAAATGGGGGCCAACATGGCCCGCCGTCTCAAAGAGTGTGGCTACAGCGTCACCGCCGTGCTCGATGTAAACACCCAGTCCGCCGCTGAACTGGCCGCAGAACTCGGCTGCAAAGCCTGCAACAGCCTCGCGGACGTGACCGCTTCCGCGGATGTCATCTTCACCGTCGTCACCAACGACGCCGCCATGCGCAGCATCTTCCTCGCCAGCGGTGACAGCCTGCTGACCAACGCGAAGGGCAGGATCTTCATCAACTGCGCCACGCTTTCCCCCGCCATCCATCGGGAGGTGTATGCCGCAGCCGAAAAGGCCGGCGCGCACAGCCTGGAGGCCTGCATGGCCTCCTCCATCAGCCATGCGCGGGAAGGAAAACTCTACCTCATGCTGGCCGGGGACGAAGCCATCTACCAGCAGGTGCAGCCCATGATCGAGAAGATGAGCGTGAACCGCCGCTTCATCGGTGGTCCGGGCCGGGCGGCAGAAGTGAAGGCGCTGGTGAACATGGTCATGAACATCAACACCGCAGGCCTCGCCGAAGGCCTGGGCCTCGCCGCCGCACTGGGCCACGATTTGAACATGATCCGCGAAGTCTTCAGCCAGACCGGAGCCAACTCCCGTGTGCTGGAAACCGACAGCGCCGACATGGTGGCCCGCGAGCACGACTGCTGGTTCTCCGCCGAGCACGCCGCAAAGGACAGCGGCATCGCCGCAGACGTGGCGAAGACCGTCGGCCTCAGCCTCCCTCTCAACGACGCAACCAAGGCCCAGTATGAAAAGATGGTGAGCCTGGGACTTGGCGGGTTGGACAAGAGCGGCATCGCCGAGCTGACGTTCAAAGGACGGCATGCCTAAAGCAGGCCGGTTGCACCGCAACAAGACTACTTTACTGCGGTGCCGTGCCCAGCTTCAAAAGCTCCAGCTTTTTGCCGACCTTGTGGCGTTTCAATTCGGGGCCTCCCGCCGACGGGCGCATGATCAATGTCTGTCCGACGCGGACGGGGATCATTGCTTCTTCGCCGGGATCGAGCAGACGCATGAAGACCTCATTGTCCGCCCCGGGTGAAAGGCCAAAGACGCGCACCGCGCCCGCGTGATTGTTGGTGACGACGACTTCGGCCGGATCGCCAACATTTGGCGGAGGCTTGACGGCTGTTGCCGATGGCGGCAGGGGCTTGAGCGGCGGCATGCTGGTGCTGTCTGGCAAAGGCGCCAGTGGCGTCTGAGCAGGCATGGCAGGCAGAACGGTCATCGGTGCGCTTGAAGGCGACACCGGCGCATTCGCCGCAGGGGTGCGGACGCCGGGAAAATCAGGCTCTTTGATCTCGGCCGCACGCGCGGTGTTCGCGAGGCGTTTGGGCTCCTTCGCGGCTCCGCAGGTGAACCGGGCAAGCACCTCTTCCCGGCGCACTTCCAATGGCAGGTCGCGGTAGGTTTTAAGCGAGCGCCCGCGGCGCACCAAATTGTCAATTTCCGGAGTGCTGTAAGCATTTGGATCAAATGGGGCGGTGCGCTGGCGATCCAGCGTCTCAAACTCCCTGGCGAGCACTTCCCTGCGCCGCAACTTCGTGTCGAGATCGGTCTGGGCGGTGCCGGCATCGCGCTTGAACTGATTCTGCAAATTTACGACGGTGGCGCCCATCTGCGCATTCTGGTTTTGAATGACCTGCATCTGCTGACGGATCTGCTGAATCTCCACCTGGTGCTGCTGGATCTCCACCATGACGGCCTGATTATTGACTCCGGGCTGCATCATTCCTGGGCGCATGCCTGGCTGCATCGTCGTGGGAGATTGCGGCATCTGCTGCTGCGCCGCACCTGCCATTTTCAGCTGATCCTGCGCCATGCAGGCGGAGACCTGCTGCAGCCGGGCATTCAGCGCCTGGAGCTGCACGGCATTGGCCTGCTGCTGCTGCATGAACCCGGCCACCTGAACGCGGTACTGCTGGTCATACTGGGCCACGGTGGCCTGCAGAGCCTGGATGTCAGGATCCAGAGCCGCCACCTCCTTGCTGATGGCGGTCTGGCGTTCGGCGAGGCGCGCGAGCTCTGCATTGCGCTTTTCGGTGATGCCCGCCAACAACGCATTGCGCGCGGCATCCTGCGCTGTTTTAAGCTTGCCGTATTCGACGGCCACGTTGTCACGCGCTTTCAAAACTTCGCCCTGCAAATCGCCTTTAAATGCAGTGAGCAGTTCGGTCTCCATGAGCGCGATGTCCCCGGCGCGCGCATGATCCTGCCAGGGGCCTTTGAACAAACCGAGACCGACTCCGCAGAGGTAAGCGGTATCCTTCGCGGCAGGGCTGGCACTGCGCGCCGCATAGTGATTCTGTGCAAGCGAGCGGATCTCACGCACGGCCTGCGCGGACTGGTGCAGGCAGAGATTCATCCACAGGCGGGCTTCGCAGGCACGATCCCAGTTCGCGCTGTCGCTCTTCTTGCCAATCGCCGCCGCGAGATTTTGCTGCGCGGCGCTGTAGTCTCCCGCACTGAGCTGCGCGAGCGCGGCTGCGTAGTTTACGCCGCAGTCATTGGCATCCACTTTCGTCGCACGCTGGTAGCCGCGATCTGCGGCAGCCCTGGCCTGGGACGAAGTGCCCCAGCCATCGGTCAAAATGGTGCGGACGTAACCGTGCAGAAGTTCATTGCATGGCTGGAGTTCGAAAATCACGTCCCCGTCCTTGTCACATTTCACGGCCAGAGTTCCAATAAAGGGCTCGCACTCGGGCCCGTCGATAGCGACATTGTAGCCGCCTTCCGCAAGATCCTTCGCGAGGAATTCACCCTTTGCATCCGTGATAAAAGGCTGGTTCAGCGGTGTGGGCAGATTCCCTGCCGGCTGAAGCAGCAGCTTTGCCCCTGCCACGGGGATCCGCGCATCATTCGCACGGTCCTTGCCACTGCTGATGCGCTTCACCACAAGCACGGCCAGATCGCATCTCTCCCGCTTGGGCGGCACCTTGGAGAGAAGAAAATCATGCACGTATTCCAGTGTGGCTTTTGGAACCGTGAAGCCTCGTCCGGCATCTTCCGTCGCGAAGCCGGAGGCTGTCACACGATAGGCGTAATCCGCGGGCGGAAGGTTTTTGATTTCATAGTAGCCTCCGGGTGAATCCGCCGTCGCAGTCGCAACGACTTTTCCACCCTGGCCCGCAAGCAGTTCGATCTTTGCACCTGGGATGGGGCCGAGGTTGTCTCCCTTTTCCGTCTGGCCATAGACACGGCCATGGACGGCGGGCTGAACGATGTTTGACTGCGCCGGGCCGCTGCCCGGCTTTGGCTCACGCGAGAGCAGGAAATCATGCACAAACTCCCGCGTGTCCGGCGGCATGGCGAAGCCCCGCTTCTCATCTTCATCACGAAAGCCGGCCGCCGTGACCTTGTAACGATACGCGCCTGCCGCGAGCGTGGCGATCTGATAGTAGCCGTATTCGTTTGTGGTTACGGATGCCATTCCAGCGCCGTCTTCTCCTCGCAGTTCGATTTTTGCATTCGCGACCGGGCCGAGATTATCTCCTTTCTCATTCTGGCCGTAAACACGACCGTGCACGGCCCCATCGGCCGCATGAAGCAATGGCGCACCCAGAAGAATGAAAAGAGGCAGAAGCGTTTTCATGGCGTGTTGTCAGGGACGAGACGGACTCCGAGAACTCCCACGGCGTCCGTCGCATCCGTGGTGTTAAGCGCGATCATATAGGTGAGCGTGACGTACATGGTGCCCGTGCCCGCCTGGGCGGTATAGGCAGCCGGATTGAACGGCGGCGCGGCAAAAGAATAGCTGGCACCGTTCACGGGATCGAGCGGGTAGCCGGCAAAATTATTCACCGCCATGCGGTCAAACCGCAGCGGCATGTCCACCAGCAGCAGCGGCTGATTTTTGGCCAGCGGCACAGCGGGCACCTGCGTGGTCGTTTGCAGCGTGAAGAAAGGCTGGGCGCCCCACGGCAGCGGCATCACATTGCCTGCGCCATTGCGCCGTACCGGTCCGCTGCTTAGCTCCGCACGCGCCAGCACCTGCCCGGTGGTGGCAGGCGAGGAACCGCCCACAAAGGCGACATAGGCGACCGCGCGCAGGCCATTGGCTCCGGCGGGCATCGGCACCAGTCCCTCGAACCGAATGGTGATCAGCTCACCGCCGCCGCCCGTGGGCCGTGCCGCGGTGCTCCATGCGGGCAGTGTGACCACACCGGGAACAATTTCATGACTGCCAAACAGCAGGCCAAAATGGCTGCCGTGCCGGGTTGTCAGGCTCCAGGCGTTTCGAACCGCCAGCGGATCCGCCAGGGGCATGCCCTGCCATTTCAGAAACGGTGGCGTCACCGCGGGCGTCACCTGAAAACTCGGTGCGGGCGCATTGCCGGGGCCGAATGGCGGCAGAATGCCTCCGCGTTTCAGGCCCACCGAGGCCGTCGTGGTGCCGGCCGGAAACAAGGGAAGCATGGCGCCATTGGCCGCCGTCAACACGTTGCCGAAGGGGCCCAGCGCAGTGACACGCGGCTGCACGTAAAGGTAGAGCGCCTCAGCGGAGTTCGGCGTCAGCAGAGCTGCGATCGCGGCACGGCTGATCGGCGGCATCACGAGGCTCGTTGAACCGGGAAATCCTCCAATCTTTGTCGCCATGGGTGTGATCAGCACCGGCACTGCCTTGTGCGGCAGCACGGCAAACAAATCGACCCGCCAGGAGGTGATGTTTGAAATATTGCCCCCCACATTCCACTTCACCGTCACTACGTCGCCATCACAGACCGGCGCCGTTGTATGTGCGATATGAACTCCGCTGATCAGCGGCGCAGCGGGAGGCGGCAGCGGGAAGAGAAGCGGAGCCAGCGCATTCAGCAGCGGCAGCAGCCCGCCTCCCGGCGGCGGCAGGCCTCCGGGCAATATGGTGCGCACGGGTGGCAATAGCGGAGGCGGTGGCAGCGGTGGAACCGGCGGAACATTCACCAGCGGCGGCAGAGGTGGAGGCTCTGGCGGCACTGCAGCCGGAGGCCCGGTGATCGTCATGCCAGATTTCCACACAGGAACCTCCGCCGCAGTCGGCGTGCTCCTCACCAGATCGCCTGACTCATCGAAAAACGCGGGAGGGGCCAGCCACAGCTGCGGCAACGTCTTTTGATCATTCGGCTGCTTGTCACTGTTGTAAATTTCCTGCCCGTCCGCCTCGATGAGCACGCTCTGAAGCTGCGCACGGTCAGGGACCTTGTTCGTCGGCCCGCCACTGCCGATGATGCCCACCCCCGGTGCGGACAGCACTTCTTTCGTCAGCGGATTCATGGCCAGCTCAAACGCGGCCAGATCAAAGAGCTGCGGCTCGTTGGCGTCGCGCAGCGGATCAGCCTCGGAGGAAAGCAGGAACTTGCGCCCGCCTGCCACGAGATAGACTGGATTGCGAGAGCCCTGCTGCGGCCCTTTGCCTCCGGTGAGCGTGATGCGCAGGTTCTCCACTTTGGATCCCGGCGGCGGCGCTGGCTTGAAGGACTCGTCCGTTTCTTCATACCAAGGAAAGGCACCCACCACACGACCGCTCAGCGCACGCACCAGAGCGTACTCGGTTTTAAGCTCCGCTTTCTGTTCTTCTGTCAGCGCCGTCGCATTCGTCTTTGCCTCGTACTCGGGAAGAATCTTCATGAGGCTTTCCCGGCTCGAAGCCAGACGCTCCTGCGCACGAGCCTCCACCTTGCCATTGGCGGCAAAAAGTTTGCCGTTCACTTCGATGCGATATCCCGCCAGCACCCAGTCAGTGCGGCCCTGCGAAGCAAAGCCAATGCGCTGCAAGTCGCCGCATTTCACATCTGTGAGCAGTTGCCGGGACGTGCGCAGCGCATCCAGGCCCGCATCATCGCCCTTGGCGGAGAATTCAAACGTCGCCATCTGCCCCGGCTGGATTTCATTCGTCACTGCGTCCAGCGAAGACGTGTGCGGAAACGCCGCAAAAGACGGCTCACGCTTCACACCGCCCAGTGGATAGAGACGAAGCGGAAAGCCGAGTCCCAGATGCACGTCCACCGGCTCGCTCAATGCCGCGCCCTCGGTGCCCACTCCGAGCGTGATCTTGATGGTCTCGACGGGTTCATCAGCCGGCAGCGCGCCCTTCTCGAAGGGGGTGTGCGGAAGTCCATTGTCCTTGACCGGCACCGGTGCTTCTTCGTCCGCAGGCACCGCAGCGACCGGCTGGGCCGGGGATGATGATGGTGACGCCTTCGCCAGCAGAGAAGGATCGACCTTCGTCACATAAAGGCCCGCCGCCCCAATCGCAGCGCCGAGTACAAGGCCGATGAAAATGCCGCCCCATCTAGACGGTGGTTTCGCAGCACGAGCTGAATCATCAATAGAACCGTCACGCATGGCATTTTCAGAGTTTGAGACGACCTGATCCATACAGACCGTGCCTGTATGGGATTGGTTCGATATTACCGTTGCGCCTATCGAAGGCGCAATCTGAATCTTACGCCAAAATCCCCTGCGCCACTTCGCCCCCGACATTTGTAAGTCGGAAGTTTCTCCCTCCATAGGCAAAAGTCAGCCGGGTGTGGTCCAGGCCGAGCAAATGCAGGATCGTCGCATGCCAGTCGTGGATGTGCATGGGGTTCACTTCGGCCTGATGCCCCACTTCATCCGTCGAGCCATAGGTCAGGCCGCCTTTAACCCCGCCACCCGCCATCCAGATGGAGTAGCCTTTGTGATTGTGATCACGGCCGTCCCCGCTCTGCGCATACGGCGTGCGGCCAAACTCACCGGCCCACACCACCAGCGTGTCCTTGAGCATGCCCCGTGATTTCAAATCTGTCAGCAGCGCGGCGATCGGCTGGTCTGTGGCGGCGCAATTGGTGGCAAGCAACTCGCGCAGTCGATTGTGATGATCCCAATTTCCAGGGGAGGCTATCTCGATGAAGCGCACTCCCGCCTCCGCCATGCGACGCGCCAGCAGGCACTGCCGGGCGAACTGATCCTTCCCCTGCCCGATGCCATAGAGCTTCAGAACATGCTCCGGCTCGCTGCGCAGATCGAGCACTCCAGGAACTTCACTCTGCATGCGAAACGCGAGCTCAAACGACTCGATCGCCCCTTCGATCTCGGGATGAAAACCGTCGCGCTCCATCTTGCGCTCGTTCAATCCGCGAATGAGGTCGAGCTGCGCCCGCTGCATATCGTGAGCCGCCGCCGGCACGATGTTTTTCATCGGCGGCCCCGGGGCCACATCCTTGTTCAGCAGCGCGGCATAAAGCTCCGGCAGCTGCGAGCCACCAATGCGCGTGCCCTGGCAGATTGCGGGCAGAAAGGCGCTGCCATAGTTCTGCGCGCCGCCGTTGTCCGCCGGCGGATTCAGCGTGATGAATCCAGGCAGATTCTCGTTCTCCGTCCCGAGGCCGTAGAGTGTCCATGCTCCGATGGAAGGCCGCACAAACTGGAAGCTGCCGGTGTGCATCTGCCCGAAGGCCTGGGCATGATTCGGAAGATCGGTGTGCATGGAATTGATGATGCACAGATCGTCCGCGTGCTTCGCCAGCCGGGGATAAAGTGTCGTCATCCACTGCCCCGATTTCCCGAACTGCTTCAGCGGATGGACCGGCCCAAACAGCTTCGCGCCTGCCGAATCACGCCCCAGCGACGCCGTCTGGCCATCACGCTTGATCAGCTCTGGCTTGTGATCAAACAGGTCCACATGGGAGGGGCCGCCGCGCATGGTGAGAAAGATCACCCGTTTTGCCCTCGCTGAAAAATGAGGCTCCCGTGCCGCCAGGCCACTTTTCGCCTGCGCCAGCGCTGAAAAGGCCAGCCAGCCGATGCCGGACGACATCGTCGTCAGCAGTTCGCGTCGGGAGAAAGTCGTGTTCATAATCTTTAATCCATCAGGCGGAATTCAGCGCTGGCCAGAAGCGACTGGCAGAATGCCTCCAGCAGCTTCGGCTCATCGGCTGCGTGAGTTTGGAAAAACGCCTCCGCGAGCTTTTGCTCCTTCGCATCCGGCTTGCGGTTGAAGCAAAGCAGGAATGCCTGGCTCACGCGCTCCGCGAGCGTCGATTTTTCCTGCGTGAGCCGCTTCGCCAACGCCGCCGCCTGAGCCTGCACGAACGGCCCGTTCATAAGATACAGCGCCTGCAGCGGCACATTCGTTACGTCGCGATCTCCGGTGACGAGATTCGGATTGGCCACATCAAACTGCTCCAGCACATCCGGCAGCTGATCGCGGATCACCGGCAGATAGATCGAACGACGCCGCGAACCGTCGAGATCCTGCGGCAGCTTCGTATTGAAACCGATCAGCGAAACCGACTGCCCGTCCAGCTCCGCCACCAACGATCCGGGCCTGCGCGAAGTGTCCAACGTGCCGGAGACAGCGAGCATGGCATCGCGTATGGCCTCGGCGTCCAGACGTCTTTTGCTGGCATGGGATAGAAAAAGATTGTCGGGATCGCTGTCACTCCGCCCCTGGCAGCTCTGCCGGTAAGTCTTTGTCAGCACGATCTCCTTGATCATTTTTTTCATCGACCAGCCTTCGTCCATGAACCGAAGCGCGAGATGATCCAGAAGTTCGGGATGGCTCGGCCGCCCGCCGCTGTATCCGAAATTGTCCACCGTGCGGACAATCCCGGCGCCAAACAGATGCCGCCAGACTCGATTCACCATCACTCGCGCAGTCAGCGGATTATCCCGGCTGGTGATCCAGTGTGCTAGCTCAAGACGGCCGCTGCTTTGGAGGGGAGCGCGGCACTTGAGCTCGATGACCCGTGGAAAGCCGCGCGGAATAAGCTTTCCAGGATGCGATATCTCACCGCGTTCATAGAGCGGTGAATCCGCGATGTGTTTCGCGTCCTGCACCCCCATGCACAAAGGCAGTGAGCGTCCCGTGTCATCCACCGTCTCCAGCGCCCCTTCCACCCCGCCACGCGTCCAGAGGATGCGGATCGCGTTGGTGAGAATCTTGTGGTACTCATTGCTGATATCCCGCCCTTCCAGCTTGGCTTTGAGCAGGTATTCCTGCTGTTCTTTCTCGTCCGCGTTGAGCTTTGCCAGCTCCTGCTTCAGCTGCTGCACCCGTGCGGCGGAGAGACCGGGCTTCGGAATGAACTGGCCGGGCAGATCTGGCAGTCGGATGAGATGGCCGTGATTGTTGTTCTCCGAGTCGATCCAGTTGCCATAATAGGTCTGCGTGCTTTTGAAAATGCCCGCCAGCCCGTAATAATCCTCCATGCTGAAGGGCTCGGTCTTGTGGTCATGGCACCGCGCACATGCCACCGAACTTGCCAGCACCGCACGCGTGACGGTGTCGAGCTGTTCGTCGGCCACATCCGCGGCGAATTGCGCTTTATTCATCTCATTCAGGCCCTTCGGCCCCATGGCAAGAAATCCCGTGGCGGTGAGCAGACGCGCACGCTCTGCGTCGCTTTTCGCCGGCAGCAGGTCACCGGCGATCTGCTCGGTGATGAAGCGATCAAACGGGACATCGGCATTCACCGCATCGATGACATAATCGCGGTAGCGCCACGCGTGCGGAAAAGTCAGGTTGGACTCACGCCCGTTTGACTCAGCAAACCGCGCCACATCCAGCCAATGACGGCCCCAGCGCACGCCATATTCCCTGGACGCAAGCAAGGCATCCACCGTCGCCTCCAGTTTCTCCATTGAAAAAGCCGCCGCCTGCTCCGGGGTCGGAGGCAGACCGGTCAGATCAAAGCACAAGCGACGCAGCAGTACCACCGGCTCAGCCTCAGGAGCTGGAGACAGGTTGTTCTCCTTCAGTCGCGACTGGATGAATGCATCAATGCTCCCTGGAGCACGCTGTGGCTTTTGATAGCTCCAGAATTTCCTGCCCGATTCCAAATCGACTGGCGGACGGGCGGCTGCGTTTCCAGCCTCTTCACGCGGATCCACCGCACCGGCCTTGATCCAGGTTTCAAAATCCCTGATCACCGCAGGAGCCAGCTGCGGCTTTTTCGGCGGCATCTCGAGATCAGGATCGCTGTGTTTTATCGCAGCCACCAGCAGGCTCTTCCCTGCATCTCCTGGCACCACCGCCGCGCCGGTGTCTCCGCCTTTGCGGATCCCCTGCTTCGTGTCCAGCATCAGCCCACCCTTTGATTTGCCTGACTCAGCGGAGTGGCACTCGTAACACTGCTTCACCAGCACGGGCCGGATCTTCGCTTCAAAAAAAGCCACCTGATCATCGCCGTGCACCTTTGCGGCGATGAGAAGCACCCAGAGCAGTGGAAACAGCTTCATGCAGCAGACTAAACGTAGCCGCGATGCTGATCATACCAAAAGGGTCAAAGCAGGTGACCCGATTTCCCTCAAATCAGCTCATTGCCAGACTTTTTTCACCACCTTCATGCTGGCGGCAAAGTGGGCCATGACCACCTCCCGCGCTTTTTCTGCCTTGGCCTTCGAGCCAGCCGGGTCCTTCGCCATCGCCAGCACGGTGGCGGCGACTTTTTGCAACTCGTCTTCCTTGTCGAGATCAAAGAGCCAGTCTCCGAGCCCGATGTCGCGCCACATGTAACCCTTGCTGGTTTGCTCGGCCCAGCGGCAGACGATGGCGGGGATGCCATTGCCGATGCACATGATCGGGCTGTGCATCTCGTGGCCAAAGAGCCCCGCGCTGCGACGGTAGGTGCTGATGGCCTCGTTGGTGAGCCAGTAGCTTTCACGCCAGACCACGCGGGACTTCACCTCTTCCGGCAGTTTGTCATAGAGCATCTCTTTGCCGACTTTCATCTGCGTCTTGTCCTCCGGGCAGAGCAGGATTTTGAGATCGGTGTTCTTGATCACACTCACGATGGCGTCCAGCAGCGGCTTGCCGTCGTGGTCCATCATGGCCTTGTTGCGCGCGTCTTTCTTCTCGTCAATGGCAGCCTTCTTTTCCGGCAGGGTCCAGTAGGGGGTATTGCGCAGGCGCGGGATGCAGCAGAGGAATTTGCCCTGCTCCAGACCGTGCTCCTTCATGAAGGCCTCGGCCTTCGCATCATCCTTTAAATCGACAGCGAAGGCGCCATCGGGGCCAAACTCCAGCAGCGGGCAGGTGCAGCCCGTCTTCTTTGCCAGTTCCAGAGAAACCGAGTCGCGGAAGTACACGAACTTCGCCGCGCTGAGCACATCGATGGTTTTCACCGCCGGCTGAGTTTTGCCTTTCGAGCTTTGCTGGCCTGAGAAGGTGATGCCATACACCCCATAGGGCTTGCCCGTGGACTGGCTCCACTTCACCACGTCTGCCTGCGCCACGAGCGAAGGACCCGAGCCGTGCAGCAGGAAGTCGCATTCCTCGAAGGACTTCTTCACATCCTCACCCCGGATGACTTTGACCTTCGGAAAACGCGCTGCGAGCATTTCCCCGACGCCGTTGTCCAGATTGCTCGGCCATAGGCGCACCTCCACCTCCGGCAGATGTTTTTCCAGCAGCGCCAGCACGCCCGGCGTGTGGGCGATGTCACCGATGTTCACCGTCTGCCATGACGAGCGCAGGATAAGCCGGGGTGTGCGCCCCTCGGCGGCGGCGTATAGGGAAGACGCAAGGGTGGCAATGAAACTGGTCTGGAGGAAATGGCGGCGCTGCATGGCTGGTGGGTGATTACGATTTGTCTGTAAACGGAACGTAAATTGACTGCCACGGCTTCATGCATCTTGCCATTGCCAATTTCTGATGCGCATAATGCCAAATCTCAACTGAGGCCGCCATGCACAACCGACTCCTTCTGTTCCTCGCCCTCGCACAAACCCTGACTGCAACGCCAGTCGATGATGCCGAGGTGCTGCTGCAACGGCAGCGCTACACCGAAGCCGCCACCACTCTGACTGACGCCGCCGTCACTGCCGCGGTGGATGCTGGCTATGCGCACTACCTGCGCGCCGTCGCCCGTTCGGAATCGAAGCAGCATGAAACCGCCATCGCCGACTGCGACGCCATTCCCGCAGGGCATGCATGGCAGCGCAAGGCCCTCTTCCTGAAAGCGCAATGCCTCGCTGAATTGAAGCGCCATCAGGAGGCCGAGGCCATTTACAGCACGGAAGCGACACGCCTGTTTGCCACCGCGCGTAAGGAGAAGCTGGCGGACTCTCTCGTCACGCTGGCTCAGGAGATCAAGAAACCCGCGGTGCCCGGGCAAAGCGTGTCCCTTGAAGCGCAGACAAAGGCACTGGCGCTGTACCGCAAAGCGCTTGAACTCGAAACCGGCACCAAGGTGCGTGAGGACCTGCTGTTTCAAACCGCAGTCAGCGTGCGCGATTTAAGACAGCTCAACGAACTGGGGCAGGCCTGCGACGCCTACCTGCGTGAGTTTGATCCCGACTGGAAAGGACTCGTCGGCAGCACGCCGCCTGCTTCCGCAGCAAAGGAAACCGGCACACATCGCTGGGAGGTGCGCCAGATGCTCATCGAAGGCATGCTGCAGGCAGGTGCAGGCGCAGGCGCCGGACGTTACGCGGAGGACGTGCTGGCCCTGTGGAAAGCCAAGGCGCCCGCAGCAGGAGCAAAACCGGATGTCGGAGACATCGAATGGCTGCTCTGCCGCAGCCAGGGACAGCTGACCGTCGTGGTATTCCCTGCTATTCCACAGCAGCAGGGCACCCAGGTCGTGCAACAGGGTGAGCGATTCTCCACGGTGCCAGCCATGGATGCGACAAAGCACGTGGCCAGCCTGCGGCAGTTTCTAAAGGTGCACCCCTCTCATCCGCGCTCCGCGGAGGCCGCATTCACCCTCATTCAGGCATTGATCTCCCAGAACAAAAGCGACGATGCCATAGAAGCGTGCAAGGTGCTCTACGACCGCGCCGACTGGCCCGCACCCGCAGCGGATGAAAGGGACAAGCGCACTCCTGCAGAACGCCTGGAGGCATGGCGGCAGATGGCTTTCTTCCAAATCGGCGCACTGCGCTTTGCCGCACGCCAGTATCCGCAGGCCATCGAACAATGGCGCGCCTACATTGCCAAGCATCCTGATGGCAGCCTTTGGCAGCAGGCGCAGTCGCGCATTATGGAGGCTGAGTTTCAAATCTGCCTCAATGCCGTGGCGGCCGGCGACCGTGCGGAGGCCACCAAGCTCTTTGATGCATTCATCGCCGCGCATCCGCTGGATGCCCGCTGCGCACAGCTGCTCTTTATCAATGGGCAGTGGCATTACACAGCAGCGCTGGACCTGGCCAAAAAGGAGGCGGGCAAACCACGCTCCCCCGAACTCACCGCGCTGTTTGAAAATGCCGTCGCCGAATGGGCGCGCCTCATCATCAAGCATCCGCAGAGCGAGGAGGCATCGCTGGCGCTTTACCGCACCGGCGTCATCCAGGCGGACCACCTCGACCGCCATGAGGATGCGCTAAACACCTTTCAGCGGCTCACCTGGGGCGGCTGGAAACAGCTGGCCGCCGAGCGCGCCGCGATGATGCCGCAACGCTCGCTGGCACTGAGCACACCGCGCACTTTCCGCACCAACGAGACCGCCCAGGTGCGCGTGAATGTGCGTAACATCGAGAACCTCAAGGTCTCCCGATACACGCTCAACCTTGAAGACTATTTCCGCAGCCGCCATCGACTGGAGGGTGAATCAGGCATCGGCTCACTCGACATCGATCTCATCCAGCCGGACAAAACCTGGGAGGTGAAGGTGGAAGGCTACACGCGGCTCAAGCCCATCGAGCAGGCCATTGATGTTCCATTTGAAGGCGCCAAGCCCGGCGTGTGTCTCATCCGCGTGGAAGGGGAAGACTGGCAGGCCAGCACCATCGTGATCCGCAGCGACATCGACCTCATCGTGCAGTCCGCGTGGACCGAGGCGCTGGTGTTTGTGCAGGACCGCGTCAAGGAAGCCGTGGTGGCCGATGCCGAGGTCCTGCTGAGCAACGGCAAGGAAATCATCGGCCAGGGCCGCACCGGCAAGGACGGCGTCTTCCGCCTGCGTGGCGAAATGATCCGCGCCACCGCCGATCTCTGCGCCTACGTCCGCACCGGCAGCGGAGAGGCCATCCAGCAGATCGATCTGCGCGGCATGACGCAGGAGATCACCGGCGGCGACACAGACCGCGCCAGCGTGGCGCTTTCCCGGCGTGGCTTCATCTACACCGACAAACCTGTTTACCGTGCTGGAGATTCCGTCCACTTCCGCGGCATCATTCGCGATGTTCAGGATGGCTCCTACAGTGTGCCCGCAGGACGTGAGTACGACATCAGCATCACCGATGGCGAAGGCCGCGTCCTGCGCCGCATGCGCTCAAAGCTCAGCGACTTTGGCACCTTCACCCACAGCGTGCCCCTGCCCTCCGCCACTCCCTCGGACACTTTCTACATCAGGGCAAAATCGGTGGAGGGAGATGAAAAGTATGAAGCTTCGTTTGAGGTCAGAGAGTTCGAGATCGAGGAAATCAGCGCCGTGATCGAAACCAAACCGGATGCGGTTTTTCGTGGCGACCGCATCGAAGGTACATTGCGGGTGAACTATTCCTGGGGCGCTCCGCTGGTGGACGAGCCTGTGCGCCTGCGCATGCCTGACGGCCGCGTGCTTGAAGGCAAAACAGATGCGGCGGGCGGCTTTAACTTCACGCAGGAGACCACGGCATTCCAGCCGGGCGGGTATGTCACCTTTTCCGCCGAGCTTCCGGTGCGCCGTCGCAGCGCCCACCACACCGTGAGCGTGCTGCATGCGGGTGTGCGCCTGGAGTGGGATCGCATGCCAGATCCCGCGCTCACCGGAGAGCCCGCGCCCATTCGGATCAAGGCGCTCGATCATCACGGCAAGCCCACGGCGGCAGAGGTGAAGATCACACTCTCGCGTCTCGACAACCAGCCCGCCAATCCGGTGCTCTCCGCGCTGCCCGGCCTGGTGTATCTGCCCCAGGCCAGCGCACCGACACGCATCGCCGAGTTTACGTTGCAAACAGACGCCACCACAGGCCTCGGCAGTTCCACGGTGGTGCTGCAGTCCGCCGCGCCTCATAAGCTTGTCGCACAGACCACCGATGCGCGGGGCAATGTCGTCGAGCTTGATTACGACCTGCAGGCCTCCGGACCTGATGACGCGACGAAACTGCGCCTCTTCAGCGAGGAAGATGAGATCAATGAAGGCAGCACGCTCAAGGTGGATGCGCACAGCCGCATCAGCGCACCGCTGGTTCTCCTCACGATTGCAGGAGAGGACATGATCGAGCACCGCATCATCAAGCTGGGGGTCGGTCACAATGAACTCCCCTTCCCCATCGCCGCCGCACACTGGCCGCAGTTTGAAGTCGGCATCGCCTGCCTGGATGGAACCAGGCTGCGCAAAGCACGGCGCGGCTTCGTGGTGAAACGCCCTCTGAAGATCGAAATTCAGACGCCAGCCCAGCCTGTGAAACCCGGCGAAGCCGCCGAGATCACTCTCACCACCACCGATGCCAACGGCAGACCGGTTGCGGCGGAACTGAGCCTTGCCCTCGCCAGCAGCGCCCTTTTTGCCCAGTATTCGGACAACACCGAACCCATGGACGAGTTTTTCCACGGCGGCCTGCGCAGCAGTAACAGCCTTCGCACCGGCAGCACCGCAGCCTTCCAGCATCGCGCGGCCTCGCGGCTGCTTTCCAAAGATGATTCCGGCAATGTCATTGGCGTGGCGGAAGAGGTGCAGTCCCACCCCGAGATGCTGCGCCAGATGGAGCAGCGCGAGCGCAATGTGTGGAATCAGCAGGAGGCCAGGCGCAGACAGTTGCAGCGGGCAGTCGTGAATGGAAGCACCGACAACCTCGGACTACTCAATACATCGCAAGCGGGACAAAACGTCACGCTCGGCGGTGCTGTTGTTCAATCAGGCTCCAATGGCGTCATGGTGACCAATGGACTGAGCGTCGCCGGCGGAGGCAGCTTGATCGTCAATGGAGTGGGCGACAACCTTCTCGCGCTGCAGACACCCACCACACCGACGGCCTTCGAAATGCAAGGAGGCATCGCCCCGTTTCCGTATGGTGGTGGTGCGATCACTGCGGGGCTTCGCTCCGGTGGTTTCGCTTTAGCAGGCGGCAACCTCGGCATTGGCGTGCAAACCGGTGTGATCGCGCTCGGTGCCTTTCCCGTGGTTGGCCATCTCTTCCAAACTGCAGGCTCGAAGCCGTCTGCGATGGACGTGCAGTGGCATTGCCCGCTGGTCACAGACGACTCCGGCAAAGTGACGGTCAAAGTGTTCACGCCGGACGTTGCGGGGGCCTGGCGTCTGTCCAGTCGCGGCTGCACCGTCAGGACGGAGGTGGGCGAGGCGGAAAAAGAGCTGATCACCAAGGCGCAGTTTTTCGCCAAGCTGGACATGCCTTCAGTGCTGCGTGTGGGAGATTCATTTCAGCCCGCGGCCACTCTTTTCGGTTCGCCAGCGAATATGGCGGACACGGCGGTGAAGCTGACCTTCAGCAGCATCTTGGGCAATTTCGTCAAACCAATCGATCCACAATCTCAAGAAGTCCGCGTGAGCAAAGACGGACAGAAGACCGTGCGCTTTGATGCCGTGGTGACGCCCATGATGCGAGAAACGGCCTGGCTCGATGCGGACGTGGCGCATGAAGGAAAAGCAGCCGCTCAAACCCGCAATACGGTGCAGGTGCTACCGGCGGAGAAAGCCAGCGCCACCACCGAGGTCATCGTGCTGTCCGCCTCCGGCGATCAAGCCATCCCGCCGGGCAAAGGACAGTTCATGACAGCAAGAGTGGTGGACTCTCCGAGACGGCTGCTGCAAAACATGCTGGCGCCAGCGTGGCAAAACACCGGGCGGACTCCACAAACGGCAGCCAGCAGACTGCTGGCACAGGTGTCTGTGTTTGCAACTTTCGACAAAGCGCTGCCAAAAAAAGGCGTTCAGATGCTGATCGAGAAAAACATTTCGGCACTGCAGATCACGCAGCGGAGTGGCGGCTGGCCCTGGCAGGACGTACAATGGCAGCACGACAGCGTGGTCACCAGTCTGGCCCTATGGGCGCTGGTGGAGGCGCGCGCACTGGGAAATGAGGTGGACGAGGCCGCGCTCAAGTCTGCCACGGCTTACCTTAAAAAGGCTTTGGCGATCATCCCTCCGGACGAGCCGGACAAAGCCGCCGTCATCCTCCACGCTATGGCCTGTGTTAACGAGGCGGACTTCTCCGTGGCCAACCGCATGTATCGTGACCGCGCCAAAATGAATGATCCCGCGCTCGGCTGGCTGGCCGCGGCTTTCCAGCGCATGGGCCGGATGGACGAAGCGAAGGAACTGCTCAAAATCCTCGAAGCAAGGCCTGCATGGACGGGCAGCAAGACCACCTCGCGCCTCAGCAATGCGGATGACACCACCGCCATCATCCTTTACGCCGCCGCGAGGACCGTTCCCGATTCCGCTCTGGCAAAAAAGGCCGGTGACCTGCTGCTGCATCGTCTCGGCTCGGCAGATGACTCTGCGCTGAAGGGCTTGTGGACGGCCGCTTTGGCCAGACATTTCGTCAGCACACGCCAGCATGAGGTGCCGGAGGCGGAAAACCTCCAGCTTCATATCGACGGCGTGAAGGATGACTGGACCCTGCCTGCCTCACTCCCCGTGCCGAAAGCAGGCCCGGATGGCAAGATCCATCTCAGCGTGACCTACACCAATCCCGCCGCGAAACCGATCCTGTTTGTCTCATTCATTCAGGATGAGGTGGTCGATCCCAAAGCCGCCGCGGTGGACACCCTTCCCACCATCGCGCAGCGCCGCTGGCTGCATGAGGGACTGACCCACCACGATGTGCCGCTGAAGAACAGCAGCAGTTCCCCAGTGACAGCCGCCGCCCATGGCCAGCGCCTGCGCGTGAGGCTGGAACTCAAGGCCCCGAAGAAGCCGCAGACCGGTTACGTCGTCATCGATGAGCCGCTGCCCGCAGGATGCCTGTTTGTGCCCACCTCGCTGAGGGCCAATCAAGCTCGTGTGGAGCAACTGCCCGGCATGCTGCGCCTGTGGTTCATCCCTGGCAGCTTCACCGGAGACACCGCCATCACCTACGATCTCATGGCGCTGCACCCCGGCGCCTACCATATCCCGCATACCTTGGTGCGCGATGCCTGCCGTCAGGATCAATTCAACACGGGGCCCGATGGCAAACTGACCGTCCTCCCTCCAGGCCAGCCCTCCACCGATCCATATGTGATGAACGGCTTCGAGCGGCTGGAGCTCGCGGAGCTGCTGTTCGATGAAAACGCGCTCGAAGAAGCCCGCGCGCACCTCGAACTTCTGCGCAATGATGCGGAGGCCATGAAATACCACGAGCGCGACATCGCGCGCATGCTCCTGTGGATTCACACCTCGCGCGAAGGCATGGACGCCAGGCAGGTGGTGGAGCTTTTTGAAGCGCTGAGCGAGCGCCATCCCGACATCGTCATTCCGTTCGACAAGATTTTGAAGGTGGCCGCCGCCTACCGCCAGATTGGTGAATTTGAGCGCGCGTGGCTCGTGTATCGCGCCACGATGGACAGCAGCTTTGTGAGTGATGCGGGAGTCAGCGCCGCCATGGAAACGGCCGGAGATTTTCCCGGCAGTGCGGAGCATCAGATCCAGCTGTGGATGGAATACCCGGATGGCGCGGACAGCCTCCTGGCCTTCTTCAGCCTGGGACAGCGCTTTCAGGAGCTGGCCGCCGATCCATCGTCTGTTCCGCTACGTCCCGGCGCCGCGAAGTGGACGAAGACACAGCTTCTGGAGCGCAGCCGCGATCTCCTGCGGCGTGTGCTGACCTTGCATTCAAAGGCTGATCTGGCGGACGATGCCGCCTTCAGCCTGGCGAATGTGTTCTTTGACCTGAAGGACTACGCCAGCGTGGTGCAGACGGCAGGAAATGCCGCGACCACTTTCACCAAAAGCTCCTTCCTGAACAACTTCCACTACATGACGGCGCTGGGACGCTTCTGGCAGTATCAGTTTCCCGAGGCGCTTGCGGCTGCCGCACCCGTGGCAGCGGGCAGCAGCGATGATGCGCCCAATGCGCGCTACATCACCGCGCAGATCCATCATGCGCAGGGCAAGTTTGCCGAGGCGGTGCGCTGGTATGAAAAGGTGAAGGACGAATTTGAGGACGCGCGCGAGTCCATCACAATGCTGCAGGAGAAGGCCGTGAAGCTGCCCTTTGCCACACGCGCCAAACCCGGTGAGCCGGTGAAGCTCGAACTGGAGCACCGCAATGTGAAGGAGGCCGCGCTGCTCATCTACCGCGTGGATTTGATGAAGCTGCAGGAGCGGCAGAAGGACCTGAGCAGCGTCGGCAGCGTGAATCTCTCCGGCATCACGCCCCAGGCGGAGATGAAGGTGCCCCTGGGAGACGGCATGGACTACGCGTGGAAAAAGCGCAGCATTGAGCTGTCGCTGAAGGACGAGGGCGCCTACCTCGTCATCTGCCGTGGAGACTCGCAGATGACGAGCGGCCTGGTGCTGCTCACCACCCTGGAGATGGAGGCGCATGAGGACACGGAAAACGGTGGCATGCGTGTACAGGTGCGCGACACCGTGCGCAATGCCTACGTGGCGGACGCCGACATCGCCGCCTATGACACCAGCGGCATCGCGCAGCCGCAGAAGGGCCGCACCGATCCGCGCGGCGCTTTCAATGCCAGCGGCATCCACGGCCAGGCCGTGGTGGTGGCCAAACTCGGAGACGCCCGCTACGCCATCCTGCGCAGCAGCGGCAATCTCATGCCCATTCAGCTGGCCGCGCCTCCCCAGCAACCTCCAGCTCCATCATCCATGGCCAACCGCGAAATTGAAAGGCGCATGGAATCGAAGCCCGAAGGCAAGGAAGCCTACCTCCTCAATCTGCGTGGCAAACTGGACCTCAACAATTCAGACAACCGCGCCGCGTGGTCGGAGAAGCTCAAAAACGAAGGCAAGGGAGTGAAAGCGGAGAAGGCCTTCAAGAAATGAGCAGTTCTTCCCGTTGCATACTGATCTTCCAGAGTTCTGTTTACCCATGCACTTATTTCGCCTCTCCAGCCTGCTCTGCGTCCTCGCACTCGCCTCCTGTACCACGCCTCCTGATTCGGAAACCAAGCCCCTTGGCGAGAATGTGCTGAGCAAAGACGCCATCCATGCCGCCAAGCATGGCCCCGTCGATTTTGTGGTGCATGTGAAGCCTGTGCTGGAGGCGAAATGCGTGATGTGCCACAACCGCAAGGCCCTGCCCGGCCACATCAGCCTGGAAAACCGCCGCGAGGCCCTGCGCACCAAGGCCCTCGGCACGGTCATCGTACCCGGTCATCCGGAGACGAGCCTGCTGGTGGCTAATGTGAAGACCGTGCACCAGAAAGTCAGCGTCATGCCCGCCGTGGGCGAGCGCCTGACCCAGGATGAATATACCATCCTCACCAAATGGGTGAAGGAAGGGGCACAGTGGCCGGAAGGAAAAGCGGGCACGCTGAAGATCATTCGATAAATCAGATTTTCCGATCTTCGGCATTCGCAATTCGTCTTTGCCGCCGCGAACGCTCATGCTCTACTGAGCGCATGGCAGACCCACGCGCCCTCATTTCGAATCCTGCAGACCTGAAGCCCTCCACCGCCTGGAACGAGACGGTCTGGGCCTACACCAGCGAGGAGGAACTCGTCGATCACAGCACCAAGGCGCGCCTCTGCGTGGCCACGCTGCTGCCATTCAAAGACAAAAAGCCGGACTGGGAGGGCTTCACCAAAAGCGTGCGCTGGATGCAGCAGTGCGGCGAGCACTACGGCGTGGAGATGGTCTTCGTGCTGAATGCAGACACCGGTTACATCTTTGATCTCAGCAATGATTTGTACGCCGAGGTGCTGAAACGATTCCGCGCGGAGTTTCCCACGCAGCGCTTCATCGCGGGTGTGACCGCACGCGGTGCGGAGAATGACAGCGCATTCAAAGCCGAGCGCTACTGGCCGCTGCTGGACATCGCGCAGGAGCACGACAACTGCGAGATGATGATCATGACCAGCAAGCTGCTCAACACGCTGGAGAATGAGCCGCGACGCGACGCCTACTTTCAGATCGCCGAGCACCTCATCCGCCCCGGCATCGCGCATGCGCTGGAGCCTTCCTTTGTGCCCTGGGCCACACCGTTTGATCCGTGGCTGTTCCATGAGATCGCGCTGCATCCGGCGTACGTCGGTGGCAAAGTCAGCACGCTCGATGAGCCGCACTTCCACTACTGGGCCGCGATGTGCAAAGGGCTGAACCTGCCTTTCTCCCCGCACAGCGGCGACGACTACGGCATCGCCACCGCCATCAAGCTCGGCCTGCCACTGCTCATCGGCGCCGGCGTCAGCGCCTGCCCGCTCATCTGCGCCGCCCGCGACATGTGGCTGCTCGACAGCGTGGCCGACAAGAAATTCAAGACCGGCACCGGCCGCTTTGACACACGCGTTTATAAACTCTTCGAAGCCTTCCAGTCATTCGAAGACCTCGTCTTCCGCCTCGACGACCGCATGAGCGCCTCGCCTTACAAACACAGCACCGCCCACGTGCTGCACCAGCTTGGCCTCATCGAATCTCCCGAAGCGCACCCTGATTGCAAAGACCTGCGCGGTGCCGATGAAGCCCAGCGCATGGCCGAGGCGATGAGAAGGCCGAAGCGCCTGGCGACGAAGCTGGGGATTCCGTTGTTTGGGGAGTGAGCCGTCGGCAGCTGTGCCGGTTTGAGTCTGGCGCAACCGTCCTCATACCATCCGTGTGGTGGAGCTCAGCGCCGCATCAGGTTTGTCCACCATCTTCCATAGGCTTCGAGCGGCTCCTTGAGCGAAGTGTTGTCATGAAGCCAACGAACAGGCCGGTAAAAAGCACCAACGTAAAGATGCCAGGAGGTGGGAGCATGAAACTTATCCATGAGATAGGCCACAGGCCCGATGCTAAGCTAGTTCCTCCGCTTCCCTCACCGGCTCGGCATCACGGGGGGTGGAATCCCCGCCAGCCGCATCCACCACTCCACGTAGCTCTCCAGGGCTTGCTTCAAAGGAGTGTGATCGTGCAGCCATCGCACCGGGTAATAAAACGTACTCACAGGCCTCCTCATGGAGAATGTGAGATGAAACTTTTCAACGGCATAGATAGCAGGCCCTATGCTGAGAATGTAGAACAAAGGCAGCGCCACCAAAAGCACCATGATGGCCGTTGATTGGGAGGTGCTGGAAGACGTGCTCATCAGGATTGCATGTTAGATCGGTTCGCGTGCCCGAGGCAAGCTTTCTCACCTCCTCCTAGCCAGCCACTCCCACCACTCAATGTAGCTATCAATGGGTTTCTCCATGGACGTGTGATCAGCGAGCCAGATAATTGGGGCATAAAAAGCCTCGACCATGTCCTCCGTCGACCGCCCAACGTTGAATTTGGAAAGGCAGTAAGCGGCAGGACCAATGCTGAGCGCATAGAGCAAAGGCAGCGCCACCAAGATCGCCAAAACGGCCGAATAGTAAGAAGACTGACGAGGGCTCTCGGGTTCGTCATTCATGGCCATCACGGATTACCGTTCCGTTTGCAAAATCGCCTCCATCATCCGCAGCGCTTCGCGGTTCGGCTTCACGTCATGCACGCGGACGATTCTTGCGCCGTGTTCGCGGGCATAGGCGCTGAGGGCGATGGTGGGCCAGAAGCGGTCCTCCATGGCGTCCGAATGCACCACGTGGCCGATGCTCGACTTGCGCGAGATTCCCACCAGCACCGGCCGCAGCCCGCACAGCCGGGGAAGTTCACGCATCAGCGTCAGATTGTGCTCCAAGGTCTTGCCAAAACCGAAGCCGGGATCCAGCACGATGCGCTCCGGATCGACGCCTTCGTTTTGAAGCACGCTCATGCGGGTGGTGAAGTAGTCGCCCACGGCCGCCACCACGTCGTCATACTGCGGGCGGTTCTGCATGGTCTGTGGAGTACCTGTCATGTGCATGACGACGAGTCCCGCCCCGGACTGTGCCGCGACGCGCGGCATGGCGGCATCTCCACGCAAACCGGTGACGTCATTGATGATGTCGGCCCCGGCATCCAGCGCAGCGCGGGCCACCGCCGCCTTCATGGTATCGATGGAAATCAGCGCCTTGGTCTGGGAACGCACGGCACGGATCACGGGCAGCACGCGGCGCAGTTCCTCAGCCTCCTCCACCGGCTCGGCTCCCGGGCGGGTGGACTCGCCGCCGATGTCCAGGATGTCGGCCCCTTCCGCCAGCAGCTTGAAGGCATGCTCCACAGCACGGCCGGGATCGTTGAAGCGGCCGCCGTCCGAAAAGCTGTCTGGCGTGACGTTCACGATGCCCATGATGAGGCCGCGATGGGTGAGATCGAGGTCGTGGTTGCCGAATCGCCAGCGAAACATGGTTGGAGAGGGCGGCTTCGCCCGGTGCTGGGTATGTTGGGTTGGATCAAGCGTGCGCCAAGTGGAAAAGTACGCGGAAAAACAGCGCGCCGTATTGCCCGCGCCGCTTTCCCGCTGCATGGTTTCATGATGAAGATCAACCCGGCCGCCCTGCTTTTTGTCCTCCTCGCGCTCGGGGGTGCGGCTGCCTTTTTGCTGCCGCAGACGAAGCCTGCAAAACCAACGGCTTCCGCAACTCCGGAGAAAACCGCAGCTGCATCCCCCACAAAGTCCGAAGAGGTTCCCAATGCGGCAGCCGACAAGATCGTGGAGGACCTGAAAAAGCAGATCGTGCTGCTGGAAGGGCAGATTGAATATCTTCAGGGACAGAATGACGCGCTGAAAGACGAGAATGCGCAGATGATCCAGAAGCTGGGCATGCTGGGCGCGAAGAACGCACCGAAGATGGATGCGAAAGCCGAGGATGTGGCTCCTGACTTTGTCGGCATGGGACTGGAGATGATGAAGATGCGCAATCTGCGCGCGCTGCCGCTGGTGACCACGGAAGTGAGCCAGATGGAGGTGGAGCTCGTGATCCTGGCCTGGCTGAAACGCCAGCAGCCGAATGATGAAGCCAAAAAATTCGCGCGCGGACTCGCGGCACTGGGCTGGATTCCTGAAGCCATCGATCCCCTTCCGCTACGCGCCGCCATGCTCTCCCGCCAGCTGGGCGGCTGGTATGACGAGGAGTCGGAGACCATGTTCACCATCGATCCCGCCACCGCCTCTGGTCCTTCGATCACCTCCAACGAGCCGCTGGGCATCGCCTTCGGACAGCTGCTGCGCGAGTACGGCGACATCCTTTATCAGCCCCAGCATGGAGCACTGAAAACAGACATGCGGCTGGCCCGCGATTCCCTGATCACCGGGGACGCGGCGCTCACACGCTTCCTGCATTCCCTGCAGAAGCCAGCTTCGGCGCCGAAGGATGATCTGCCGCCTGAAGATCCAGACCATCCGCTGAACCAGGTGCCCATGCCGGCCTTTCTGCGGGAGCTCTATTTGTTTCCGTTCAGCCGTGGATTTGATTTTGCCCAGACCCTGCACAGCGCAGACAGCTTCGCCCAGCTCAATGCAGCTTACAGCCGCCCCCCCGTCAGCACGGCGGAGGTGATCGAGCCGGAAATGTATCTCGATCCGGAGCACCCGGCCACGGTGGAAGTACAACTCGATGACGTTAAGCTCAAAGGCGTGCTGCCCTACCTCGACGACCGTCTTGGCAAGTTTGCCTGCGTGACCGCATTGCGCACCTACAACGACGACGAACCGGCGGCGCTCGGCGCACGCGGCTTGGTGGCAGACCGCCTGCTGGCCTGGACGGCCGATGGCGGTGCCAAGCGCGACCACGCCGCATGGCAGACGCTCTTCATGGACAAGGCCTCCGCTGATGCGTTTTACACGGCAATGCTCAACTGCCTGAAGCAGCGCTATGAAACCAAGGGCGAAAATGAATTTACCGTCCAGGGCCGGTTCGTCAGCCTGCTGAAAAATCGCGATGAGTCCGGCGTGCTGCTGATCGAGGCCGCGAGCGAAGAAGCCAGGGCCGCCTTGAAACTTCTGATCAAATGATGACCGCCAAAAATGTTCTCTACACCGGCCGCGTCCAGGGCGTGGGCTTCCGTTACAGCACCAAGCGCATCGCCTCCGGCTTTGATGTGACGGGCTGGGTCAAAAACCTGCCCGACGGCCGCGTGGAAATGATGGCGCAGGCTTTTGAAGCGGATGAGCTGGAAGCTTTTCTGGAAGACATCCAGCAGAGCAGCCTGGGCTCACACATTAAAGGGCGCGAGGTCAATGCCATCGCCGCAGACCCGAACTTGCGTGGATTCAGCATTCTGCGTGATTAACCTGTCCCAATCTCCATGAGCGCCACGCCCGCAGTTTCCGTCAATCATCTGACCAAGATTTTCAAAGGTCACATCGGCAAAGCCGCGTTTCGTGCGGTGCACGATGTGTCGCTCACCGTGCAGGCTGGCGAAGTCTATGGTCTCATCGGCCCCAATGGTTCAGGCAAATCGACAACGATGAAGGCCATCCTGGGCCTGCTGAAACCCACCGAGGGCAGCACCAGCATCTTTGGCATCCCGAGCACGGATGTGGCCAGCCGCCACAGCGTAGGCTTTTTGCCGGAAAATCCGTATTTCTACAAGCACCTCAATGGCCGCGAGACTCTGCATTTTTATGGCAGGCTGTGCGGCATGAGCGGTGCCCAGCTGAAATCTCGGGCCGATGAAATGCTGGCGCTCACCGAACTGGAAGATGCGGCCACGCGACGCGTGGGCGGCTACTCCAAAGGAATGCTGCAGCGCCTTGGCCTGGCACAGGCTCTCATCCATGAGCCCAAGCTGCTCGTGCTGGATGAGCCCACCGCGGGCGTGGACCCTTCCGGCTCCCGCACCATCCGCGATCTCATCATCGGATTCCGTAAGCGCGGTATCACCGTGCTGGTCACCTCCCATCTGCTGGAGCAGATGCAGGAGGTGTGCGACCGCGTGGGCATCATGGCGCATGGGCGCATGGTGCGCGAAGGCCGGCTGCAGGATCTGATCTCGGTGGAGAACCAGACTGAGATGGTGCTGGAGAATGCCTCCCCTGCCCTGCTGGCCCAAATCGAGGCCTTGATCAAAGCGGAAGGCGGCGAAACACGGCTGCTGCGCAGCGGCAATCCACGCACCACGCTGGAGCGCCTGTTTCTCGCAGCCACGAACGAAGTAAAAAAATCATGAGCACCGCCTCCTCCAGTCCAGCCGCTGTCACCACGGCCCGTGTGAGCTTCTCGCCCTGGCGCGTGTGGACCATGGCGCTTGCCACCATGACGCAGCTCATGCGCATGAAGATCCTGCCTTTCCTGGTGCTGTTCTGCATCCTCCTGGTGGGCGTCAGCTTTGGCTTCTCCGCATTCAATCCCGAGCAGCAGCTCAGCCAGCTCAAAACGTGGTCGCTCGGCTCGCTGCAGTTGTTCAGCATCGTGTTTGGCATCGTCGCCACGGCGCTCCTGCTGCCCAAGGACATCGAGGACCGTACGCTCTACACCATCCTCTCCAAGCCGGTGCCGCGTTTTGACTACCTCCTGGGCAAGCTCTGCGGCGTGCTGCTGCTCATCGCCTCGGGTCTGCTCATCATGGATGCCATGCTCAGCCTCATTCTGTGGATGCAGCAGCACCTGCTCTTTGACGCCGCCATCGCCCACCTGGAGGCCGACAAACAGGCCACGCCTGAAGCTGTGGCGCAGCTGAAGGCCATCGTGGCCAGGCAGGGCCTCACCTGGAACCTCCACTGGGCGGTATTCGCCATCTTCCTGAAGGCCGCCGTGGTCACTACGCTGACGCTGCTGATTTCATGCATTTCGAGTTCGACGCTCTTCACCATCGTGATCGCCTTTTGCATGACCATCATCGGCCATGGTCAGTCGCTGATTCGTGAATTCTTCTTTCAGCCCCACCTGGGCGCGACTGCCAAGCGCATCGCCTCCCTCGCGCTCGCCTCCATTGCCCCTGATCTCGCCCAGTTTGACATTGTGGACAGCGTGGTGAACGGCGAGATCGTCCCGCTGGCCGCCGTGTATGAGATGTCGGGCATCGCCGCGATGTACATCACCGTGTATCTTTTCGTCACCCACCTGGTTTTTGCGGAGAAGGAGCTATGAAACGCAAACTTCAAGCCGCCGCCGTCCTGCTGGTCTTCGGCCTGGTCAAGCTGCCCATCGAGCAGGGAATAACGAAACATCTGCGGGCCATGAAACTCGTGGATGAGCCTCTGCACATGGGAGTGGGAGAGAATATGGGGCAGATGGGGATGGCCGCCGTGCTCGGAGGTTTGCGCGGGCTGGCCGCCAGCATCTTTCAGCTGCGCGCCCATGTGGAATTCACCAACGTGAACTGGGCGCAGGTGGACAGCTACTACCGGCTGGTGACCCGCCTGCAGCCGCGCAATCCCCGCTACTGGGACGAGGCCTCCTGGCACATGGCCTACAATGCGGCCTCCTACTATCTCTACAGTCAGGACCTGAAACCCGCCCTGCGCGGACAGCTCTATGCTGACTATGTCAAGCGCGGCATCGACATCCTGAACGAGGGCCTCACGATCCTGCCGGACAACGCAAGGCTGTGGCAGAAGCTTGGAGACACACACTGGAACCGCAGCAAGGACTTCAAGGCTTCCGGGGATGCCTACTGGAATTCATTTCAGCATGGGGGGCTCAATTACACCGAGCGCTTCGCCGGCTATGCCTATGCGCAGTCCAGTGATCCAGCCTCGTGGCAAAAGGGCTACGCCATTCTAAAAAGGCTCTATGACCAAAAAAAGGCCACTCCTGGGCTGATCGAATTTCTCAAGATGCTGGAGCAAAATCTGAACATTCCGCAGGCGCAGCGCATCCCAGATGCTCCTACTATTCGGAAATCGGCCGACCCCCAGGCGGGACCGCAACGTTAATAGGCTGACACCCTAGCTCGGTTGACATTCGTTGCTTTCGGGTGAATTTTCACATTGTTCCAGCCAATGCCTGCCAAAATAGACATTCCCCGCAAGTCCATCTATCGCCTGTCCATCTATCAGCGCTGCCTTCAGCGCCTGCGTGAAAATCAGGTGGACACCGTGTCTTCTGCGGCCCTGGCCAAGGCTGCCGGGGTGAAGTCCACGCAGTTGCGTAAAGATCTGGCGTACTTCGGCCAGCTTGGCACCCGAGGGCTGGGCTACAATGTGGATGCGCTCAGCGGCACCATCGGCGATGTGCTTGGGCAGAACAAGCTGCAGCCCGTCATCCTGGTGGGTGTGGGCAATCTCGGGTCCGCCCTCCTGCGCTACGGCGGTTTCCGCAAGGAAGGCTTCGAAGTCGCCGCTGCCTTCGACCTGAACCCACGCAAGCTGCCGCAGGTCAATGTGCCCATTCTCGCCATGACCGACATGGCAGAGTTCATCCGGCGCCAGAATGTAAAAATGGCCATCCTCACCGTTCCGGCCAGCAGCGCCCAGGTGGTGGCCAACGATCTCGTGCATAACGGCATCCAGGCCATCCTCAATTTCTCCCCCACCGTGCTTGATGTGCCGGAGCATGTGGTGGTAAACAGCGTCGATCTGGCGGTGGAGCTGGAGAACCTGAGCTACTTCATCCGCTAAGAATGCGTTGAAGCAAAAGCGCCGTCGCGTGCGTTGATGTCGGTCCTACTCAACCGACCACCGCCATGCTTCGCCTTCTCGCCGCTTTCTTCGCCCTCTCCCTTACGGCTTCCGCAGCCCATCCGTTTCTCTGCTGCGACTACGGCGGAGGCAAGGTCTGCGTGGTATCCGCCGAGGGTAAAATCGAGTGGCAGTGGGACTGCAAAAGCCCGCAGGACTGCTGGAAGCTGCCGAATGGAAACTACCTCTTCTGCTTCGTCAGCGGCGCTCTGGAGGTGACGCCCGACAAGAAGATCGTCTGGGAATACAAGGCGCCGACCGATGTGAAAGTCGAAGTGCACGCCTGCCAGCCCCTGCCGGATGGCAAGGTGATGATCGTGGAATGCGGAACGAGCCGCATCATCGAAGTCGATCGCGCCGGCAAGATCGCCAAGGAAATCAAGCTGACCGCAGCCCCCGAGATCAAGCTGCACAACCAGTTCCGCGGCACTCGCAAACTCGCCAACGGCCACTACCTCGTCGCTTTCAAAGGCGAGGAGAAAATCGTGGAACTGGATGGCGATGGCAAAGTGCTGCGCCAGATCAAAGTCCCCGGCGATCCGCATGAAGTCGTGCCGCTGCCGGAAGGCCACCTGCTCATCACCTGCGGAGACGGCCACGAAGTGCGCGAGATCGATGCCAAGGAAAACATCGTGTGGGAGCTCAAGGAGAACGACATCCCCGGCAACACCCTGCGCCTCATGGCTGGCTGCCAGCGCCTGCCGAATGGCAACACCGTCTTCTGCGTCTATCTCGGCCACGGCCACATCGGCGAGCAGGCCCAGGTCATCGAAGTGACCCCGGACAAAAAGGTCGTCTGGAGTGTGGCTGACCACAAACAATTCAAGACCATCAATCAGATCATGCTGCTCGACGTGCCGGGAGATGTGACGAAGGGGGAGATTTTGCGCTAGTTTGTAAACATTCCCACACTCGTCACGGTCCATCTACCATTTTTGCGCACCAAGGTTGGGCCAACAAAGTTGTCAAACATGATCACAAAACCTTCCGCCTCTTTTGTGATCAAATTGATTTGGCCATTCATAGTGTCGAGTGTTTTTCGAAGAATCTGTCTATCTGAGGTTTCGACACTGCCGTCAAAATAAAAACTTCGGCTGGATAAAGCCCGCACAATCTGCACGACGGTTGATGCATCAATTCCATCGTGATGACGAACACGAAACTCCTTTCCATGAATATGAAAGACAGTTTCAGATTTCTCATCGATACCCACAACTTTCATCGGTGACAGCGAGCGAAAAAAACCCTTAGAATAAGGCTTTGTAATTACGGCTTCCTTAAACTCGTGCTTCAAACCATTCACCGTTTCCGAGTCTCTGACCGTCACGTAAAGAAATCCTCGCCGGTCTCGAGAGGCTTCGACGTATTTGCCATCGCGTAATCCGCCACGCAAAGCACGCTGCCTGTACATCTCTTCTTGCTTGGGAGTCAATTTTACAGTGTGATGAACATGGTCAGGATTCATGACGCAAGCCGCCATGAAACCCGAAACAAGACAGATGCTTTGGCACAGTAAACGCCTGAAAGAATTCATAGCTGAATCTTTTCTGCGTATCGTCTGGTCCAGACAAGGAAAAAGTCTGGATCAGAACATCCCATTTGTCAGCCGTGGCCTTACTCAATAACTCCGCGCAAACACCACACGCCGCGTGCTCGGCTTGCCGGTGAGGAAGCATTTCCCTTCTTCGGCAAATTGGTCGCCGTGCGGGATGCAGCGGATGGTCACTTTCATGTCCTTGCTCAGCGTCTCTTCCTCGGCGCTGCTGCCAGCCCAGTGCATCAGGGCAAAGCCGCCTTCGGATTTCTCGTCAAAGAAGGCTTTAAACTCCTCCAGCGTTTCGAGCTTCTTCATGTTCGAGTCCCGCAGCGCGGTGGCGCGGGCGAGCAGGGCGTCCTGGATCTCCTGCAGGCGCTCGGTCACGGACTGGATGAAGTCTTCCTTCGGCACAAATTCCTTGGCCTTCGGGCCTTGATCGCGGCGGCACACGGCCACGCTGCGGCTGGTGATGTCGCGCGGTCCCATTTCGAGGCGCATCGGCACGCCTTTCTTGATCCACTCCCAGTTCTTCGCACCGCCCTGCAGGTCGCGCTTGTCCACGTGCACGCGCAGCGGCTCGCCGGCAAAGGTCTGCGTGCGCAGAGTCTGCGCCAGCGCTTCGCAGGCGTCGATGACTTCCTGGCGGGTGTCTGGCTTCGGCGTCACGGGCAGGATCACGATCTGGTTTGGAGCCACGCGAGGTGGGATGATGACGCCATCGTCATCGCCATGGGCCATGATCAGGGTACCGATCATGCGCGTGCTCACGCCCCAGCTCGTGGTGTAGGCCAGCTGGCGGGTATTGTCGCGGCCAAGGAACTGAATGTTCGCAGCCTTGGCAAAGTTTTGACCGAGGTAGTGGGAGGTGCCGGCCTGGATGGCTTTCCTGTCCTGCACCATGGCTTCGACGGTGAATGTCTGCACGGCACCGGGGAACCGCTCGCGCTCAGTCTTCTCGCCAGGGATCACGGGAATGGCCAGGTGGTTGCGCATGAAGTCCTCATACACCTTGTGCATGGTACGCGTCTCCTCAATGGCCTCCGCCTCCGTCTCGTGCGCGGTGTGGCCTTCCTGCCAGAGGAACTCGGCGGTGCGGAGGAAAAGGCGCGGACGCATCTCCCAGCGCATGACGTTGCACCACTGGTTGATCAACAGCGGCAGATCGCGATAGCTCTCCACCCAGCGGGCAAAGGCGGCACCGATGATGGTCTCGGAAGTGGGGCGAATCACAAACGGCTCGGCCAGTTCGCCGGTGGGGATCATCTTCGTGCTGCCGTCCGGCTGCTTCTGCGCCTCCAGGCGATGATGCGTGACGACCGCGCACTCCGTGGCAAAGCCCTCGGCATGCTGCGCTTCTTTTTCCAGGTAACTCAGGGGGATCAGCAAGGGAAAGTAGGCGTTCACATGGCCGGTAGCCTTGAACTTCACATCGAGCTGGCGCTGAATGTTTTCCCACAGGCCGTAGCCCCAGGGCTTGATGACCATGCAGCCGCGCACCTCGGAGTTCTCCGCCATGTCGGCGGCACGAACGACCTGCTGGTACCATTCAGGAAAATCTTGGGCGCGTGTGGGGGTGATGGCGGTGGCGTTGCTCATGGAATAATTTAGGACGCGCAGGATAGAAGCAAACCGCGGGCGGTCAATGATCGGCTGGCCTGACATCGAGGACCTTCAAGTGCCGGTCGGCGAAGTCCTCCCAATAGGCGATGGCGAAGCCTGCATGGATATGCACATCGAGCCGACGGCCCACGGCGTCACGCTCCTCGTAGTCAGCATATCGCGCCGGATAGCTCGTGATATCCAGAAAGCGCTTCATCAATCGCTTCCGATCCGCCGCCTTGAGAGAGTCAAGAAACACGATGACCTCATGCGCGAGCAGCAGTCGATATTCGATCATGCATCAGCGGCGTATCTCTTGGTCAGCTCCTCTAAAGTCACCCAATGTCCAGGCGTATTGTCATCAATCCTGCGGGCCATTTCCTCCGCGAAGCTTGGTTCGGAAGCCCCCCTGAGCGTCGTCAAGAAGGCTGCCAGACGGCGACGCTCCTGTTCGCCCAGCTTGCGCGCTTCTTCCATGAGGGTTTCCAGACTCATGAGTTAGATTCTATTTCTTTGACCCTTGAAGGCAAATGAAACTTGGGAGGAACTCCGAAGGAGGCCCCACCCAGTTTTAGAAAGTTTCATGTTTGCCTACAATGGTCACTTTTCCAGTCTCGTCGAAAGCGATCCGCGTGTCAGCTTCTGTAGCCCGAACCACCCAATGGGGGCCTTCGACGACTGCCCATCCCTCCAGATAGAGCATGGTTCTCTTAGTTTCGCAGCGGGCCCTGTCTGCGTAGGCATACAGGAACATGGGTTTTTCACCTGGAGGGGGCAATGCGACTTCCAAAAACACCCGGCCAGACATCAACATGCCATTCTCCACATCCAGCCGATGGTCTGCGTGAATGGTGCCGATGCCGGGCAGCTTCAGCGTTTCACGACCTCCGATGCGGCGGGTGGAATAGTCTGGTCTGGGCTCTGACTTGGCTGCTGGCCGAGACGGCAACAGTGCTGGTGAACTTCTACACGCCACAAAGCCCAGGCCGGCTATCAGCAGCATGATTCTGGGCAGATGGCACGCAGCCGGTTTCATAATGTGGCCAGCCTATGAAACCCGTGCCTTGATGACAATTTCGATTCTCCCCGCCCCGCGAAAAAATCTTCATTGCCCTGCAAGACTCGGCCCGCATAGACTGACTATCTCGAACCTATGCGCTCCCTTCTCTGTCTCGCCTTCCTCTCTTCCGCGGCTCTTGCTGCCGACACCCACAAGCTGACCCGTGTTTATGAAAAGCTCCCCACCGAGCGGCCGATCGCGGTGGTGGTGCCGAACGATGGCAGCGGGCGCGAATTCCTGGCGCTGCAGCGTGGCAAAATCCTCATCCTGCCGAAAGACGAAGCAGCCGCCGAGGCGAAGACATTCCTCGATCTCTCCACGCGTGGCATGGAGGCAAAGGACGGCCTTTTTGAAGAAGGACTTAATGGCCTGGCCTTCCACCCGAAGTTCAAGGACAACGGCCTCTTTTACCTCTGCTACACGATGCAGAAGCCCAAGCGCCTCATCATCACCGAGATGAAGGCGAATGGCGACAAAGCCGACGAAAGCACCGAGCGCAGCCTGCTCGAAATCCCGCTGGTGAACTGGAACCACCACGGCGGCAACATCCTCTTTGGCCCCGATGGCTTCCTCTACATCGGCGTGGGCGACAACTCGAAGCGCAACGGCGAGCTCAAGATGTCCCAGCTCAATGCCACGCTCTACGGCAAGATCCTCCGCATCGACGTGGACAATCGCGACTACGCCAAGGCCTACGGCATCCCCGCCGACAACCCCTACGCCAGCGGCGTGAACGCGCTGCCGCAGATCTATGCGAACGGCATCCGCAATCCCTGGGGACTGAGCTTTGACGCCAAAGGCCACCTCTGGTGCGCCGATGTGGGCCAGGATATCTGGGAAGAGATCAACTGGATCACCAACGGCGGCAACTACGGCTGGCAGTATCGCGAAGGCCCTGCCGCCTTCCCGCTGAACACCGACACGCCCCCCGCCGACCTCAAGCTCATCGAGCCCGTCCACGCTTACAATCACGCCGACGGCCTCAGCATCACCGGTGGCATCGTTTACACCGGCAAGGCGCTCCCCGAACTCCAGGGCAAGTATGTCTATGGAGATTTCATCCTCGGCAAAATCTGGGCACTCAAGACGGACGACAGCGGCAAGGAACTGGGCAATGACCTTCTCTACACCAGCCCGCAGACCCCTGCCACCGATCCCAAGAAAAAGCCCACCGTGCTGGTCAAGCCCACCGCCTTCTGCGCCAACGCCGCCGGCGAGATGCTGGTGCTCGACTGGAACGGAGCGATCTACAAGCTGGGCAAGTAGTCAACCGGATGGCACTTTGAGACATCAGGAGAGCGCGGCTGGCAGCCCGCTCTCCCAGTCTGGCTCTTGCTTTTGCCCGGCAACAGCTCCTTGCTGCCAGTTCCATGAATGAATGGTACTACCTGCGCGGCGAGACCACCTTTGGCCCCATCAGCGATGCCATGCTGCACGGCCTCCACAAACGCGGACGCTTGCAGGACGACACCCGTGTTAGGAAGGCGGGCGAGGCGGAATGGACCGCTCTGGGCGGAGTCATCGCAGGCATGCCAGCCCTGCCAGACGCGCCGTCCGAGGCCCCGGCACCGTTCACGAATGCACAGCCTTTCGATGACAGCCAGCCTGCGGCCTCCGCTGTTTACGCACCGCCACAGGCTTCCCTGGACGTGCAGCCGGACCCCAGTCTGCACCCCGCTCTTTGGTTTGGCATGTTCCTCGCCAGCGCGGCGCTGCTCTTTGAGATCCTCAGCTGGTCGATGGTTCTGGCGGGACTTCCCGATGCACTGAATGCGGCCAACGAACAAAAATGGCTGCCAAGATCCCTTTCTTTTTTCTCCGGAGCTGTGGGCTACCAGACCGCCCTGTTCGCAACGCTCTTCAGCGCCATCGCCGTCGCCGTGTGGCAGGGCTGTGCCTTTGCCTCCCTGAAGCGGGTTTATGGAGGAGACATGATCCGCCGCAGCAATGCGTCCGGGCTTTGGTGGTTCGTGCCCATCGCCAGCCTGTTCATGCCGCTGTTCTGCCTGCGGGACCTGCGGCATTACAGTCGCAAACGCCGGGATGTCATCAATGTGCACGTTCCTTTCGGCCCCCTGCTCATTATCATGGAGACGTTGATTCTCATTCACGTCCCCCTGAACCTCATCGGAGCTAAAGAACCCAGCCCTACCGACAGCAGCGGGCATCTCACGCCTTTGGAGCTTGTCTCCGAATGGGCCATTATCATCCTGGCGGTCACGATGCTGACCATCGTCATCCGCAACTTCCTCCAGCAGAGAAATCTCTGCGCTCACTGGCGGGACGACGCCTACTGGCAGGATAAGGCCGGGCAATGACAAGATTTGCAGTGTCTCGCACCACCGGCGAAAGGCCCCGCCCTTCTGTGGCGTAATTCAGGACGCCACCCCTCTATGCTGTCCAAAACCACCCTTTCGCTGACTTGCGCGGCCCTCGCCGCAGTGTCCCTTCGTGCCCAGGATTCTGGGGAGAAGATCACCTACCAGGACCACATCCGCCCGCTGCTGGAGAACAAGTGCTTCTCCTGCCACAACCCGGACAAGAAAAAAGGCGACCTCGACCTGACCAGCTTCGGTGCCCTCATGACCGGCGGCGGCGGTGGTTCCATTGTCGATCCCGGCAATCCTGACAGCAGCCGCATCTGGAGCACTTGCGCCAAGAAAGAAGAGCCCTTCATGCCGCCGGAAGGCGCGCCGCTGGGACCGAAGGATCTCGATCTCATCGCCGCATGGGTCAAAGGCGGCGTGCTGGACACCAAGTCAAGCGTCGCCAAAAAATCTGCCAAGCCGAAGGTGGACATGGCCGTGGCCGTCACCGGTGGCAAGCCGGAAGGCCCCATCGCCAAGCCAGAGCACGTTCTGCTGGAGCCTGTCATCGTCACCCAGCACACCACGGCCATCACCGCCATGGCCGCCAGCCCGTGGACCTCGCTGATGGCGCTGGCCGCGCCAAAGCAGATCCTGCTCTACGACACGGACACAAAGCAGCTCGTGGGCATCTTCCCCTACACCGAAGGCTACGCGCGCAGCCTGCGCTTCAGCCGCAATGGCTCTCTGCTCGTGATGGGCGGCGGCCGCGGTGGCAAGTTCGGCCACGCCGTCGTCTGGGATGTCAAAACCGGCAAACGCATCACAGCCGTGGGAAAAGAGTTCGATCAGGTCATGTCCGCGGACATCAGCCCTGACCACAAGCTCATCGCCCTCGGCAGCCCCTCGAAAAAGGTGAAGGTGTACAACACCGCCAACGGCGAAGAGGAATACGTCATCAACAAGCACACCGAGTGGGTCATGAGCACCGCCTTCAGTCCCGATGGCGTGCTGCTGGCCACCAGCGACCGCAACGGCAACGTCAACGTCTGGGAAGCCGACAACGGCGGCGAATTCTACATCCTCGGCCAGCACAAAGGCTCCTGCGTGGACGTCGCCTGGCGTGCCGACTCCAACATCCTCGCCTCCTGCTCCATGGACGGCACCATCAGCACCTGGGAAATGAATGAGGGCAAGCAGGTGAAAAACTGGGCCGCTCACGGCGGCGGCGTTCAGTCCGTCTCTTTCACACCGGACGGCAAGATCGTCTCCTCGGGCAACGACGGCCTCGTCCGCGTCTGGGATATCAATGGCAACAAGCTCGGCGAAGCCGCCAGCCAAGGCGATCTCGTCACCAAAGTCGTGGCGCTGTTTGATTCCAAATCCGCCATCTCCGCCAACTGGCGCGGAGAGATCAAGATCTGGAACATCGCCGCACCACAACTCGCAGAGACCGGCCAGCTCACCAGCAATCCTTCGCAGATCTCCCAGCGCATCGTGCAGACCGAGCAGCGCACGGCCGAGCTCACCGCCAAGCTGCCCGCCCTGCAGGCTGCCATCAAATCCGCCGAGGCAGATGCCAAGGCACGCGATGAAGCGCTGGCCAAAACCCGTGCGGAAGTTGCCGCCACCGAGGCTCGCAGCAAGAACCTCCCTGGCGAGATCGCCAATGACGAAAAGACCCTTGCCACCTTGAAAGCCGCACGCACCAAGGCCGAGCAGGACAAGGCCGCACGCACTGCCGCCATCAAAGCCTTCGCCGAAAAATCCGCCAAGATCGCCGCGCAGGAAAAGGAGCTCGCCCCTGTCTCTGCAGAGGCTGCCAAGCTGCCCGCCGCTGACAAAGCCGTGGCCGATGCCACCGCAGCGCTCGAAGCAGCCAAAAAAGAACTCGCCGCCAAAGCCGGAGACGCCGCTCTCACAGCCAAGGTCAAAGACAGCGAAGGCAAGCTCGCCGCTGCGAAAGCCGAGCAGCAGAAGATCGCCCCAGCCAAGGCCAGGGCCGATCAGCTTTCCGCCGCACTCGCCAAAGCCAAGGCTGAACTCGGCACCGCCCCTGCTGCGCCTGCGGATCTGGACAAGCTGATCGCGGAAACCGACGCCAAGATTAAAGCCACCGCAGAAGGCATCGCCGCCAAGAAGGCCGAGCTGCCCAAGCTGCCCGCCCTCGTGAAGGCAGGCCCGGATCGCATCAAAGGTGCTGAAGGCAACGCCGCCGCCGGCAAGACCGCCCTCGCCGCAGCCCAGGCCGCCGCTAAGTCTGCCAGCGATGAAATCGGCATCCTGCAAAAAGTTCCCACCGCACTGAAGGCCGCCCAGTTCAATACCGGCGTGCTGGCCGAGAAGGAAAAGCTCGCCAAGCTGGAAGAGGATTTCAACGACTTCACCGAAGCCAAAAAAGATGCGGAAGCCGCCAAGGTCTCTGCCGCCGCACGCATCGAAGAGTCCAAGAAAGCCATCGCAGAATCCACCGCCGCACAGCCTGGACTGGAAGCCGCTCTGAAGAAGCTGCAGGGCGAGCAGGGCGGTCTTGAGACATCCATCAAGCCCACGCGTGATGCCGACGCCGTTGCCGCCGCCAAGGTGAACGAGCAGAAAACCATCATCACCACCAAGGAGGCCGAACTCGCGGCTGCTGCGAAAGCCAAGGACGAAGGCATCGCCGCTGCCAAGAAGGCTGCCGAAGACATCGCCAAGGTCATCGAGGGCAAGAAGAAGAGCCTCGCCGAAGTCGCCGCCAAGCTCGCTGCCCCTGAAAAAGCAGTGAAGGCCAAGCAGGATGCCGTGGCACCGAAGGATGCCGCGCTGGCTGCCGCCAAAAAGGCCCAGGCAGACGCCACGGCAGATCAGACCGCCAAAGCCAAGGCCGAGAAAGATGCGGAAGCCGCGCTGGCCGCCGCCACGACCGCGCAGACCGCCGCTGAAAAGGCCCTGAACGATACCCGTGGCAAAGGAAAGCCCGCCGCCGATGCCGTGGCCGCAGCCAAGAAGGAACTCGCTGCCAAAGCCGGCGATGCCGCCCTCACCGCCAAGGTCGCCGACGCTGAAAAGGCCGCCGCAGACATCGCCAATGCCGTCAAGGCAGCCGAAGGTGAAGCCGCCGCCAAGAAAAACTCCCGCAATGACGCGTCCAAAGCCCGCGATGCCGCCAAGGCCGCCAGTGCCGCCAGCACCCAGAGCGTCAACAAAGCCCTTGCTGCCGTGAAGACTGCCGAGCAGCAGCTGGCCCAGGCCAAGAGCGAACTCGCCACCGCCGAGAAACAGGCCGCTCCGCTGCGCGGCCAGCGCGAAGCTATTCAGAAGGAAATCGAAGCCCAGGGCAAGGCCCTCGCCGAAAAGCAGGCCGCTCCCGCCGCCATCGAGAAAGACTACGCTGCCAATATCGCGCCGATCAATGCCGCCATCGCCGCCGCCAAAACTGCCCTGCCGCCCCTCGAACAAGCCTACGCCGCCGCCCACGGCAAGCTCGATGCCGAGCAGAAGGTTCTCGACGCCAAGAAAGCCGAAGTCGCCAAGGCCAGCGGTGAATTCGAAGGTGCCAAGAAGAAGAAATCCGACGCCGAAGCCACCATCGCCGCCGCCACCAAGGAGATCCCCGAGAAGGACAAGATCATCGCCGAAGCCACCGCCGAACTCGCCAAGCTCCAGCCCCAGCTCGAGCCTATGCGCACCAAGGTGAAGCAGATGAACGACCAGTACCTGACCATGCTGCCGAAGTAGCGCCGGGAATCCTGGGACCGCGGCACTCCGATGCCGCACGGTCTGCAACTCCACCAGCCCCCAAAGGGAGAAAGCACACAATCGTCACCGCCCACCCGAGAGGCATTGGGCGGACTTGGGAATTCTGCGGCCACTCGACCAGAGCGCCCCCCTGGGACCGCGGCACTCCGATGCCGCACGGTCTGCCATTCCGCCAGCCCCCCCCAAGGGAGCAAGCACACTCTCGTTACCGCCCACCCGAGAGGCATTGGGCGGACTTGGGAATTCTGCGGCCGCTCGACCAGAGCGGCATCGGAGTGCCGCGCTCCCAGCTCCGGAGTGCCGCGCTCCCAGCATTGATTCTCGCTCCCAGCATCGCCCCCCAAAAAACATCCCTCCATCTGGGCATGGTCACTGCTGGGAACCGCATGCCCATGAGCGCCTATTTGATCACACGCGAAGGTCAGGACCTTGGCACCTACACCACCTCCCAGATTGAAAAGGGCCTCGAAACCAAGTTTTTTCGCGTGTCTGATCTGGCCTGGTGCGAGGCCGACGGCTGGAAGGTGCTGACGGAAATTGTCGGCTCCGTCCAGGCGCCTGCCTCCATCCAGGCTCCTTCACTCGAATTGGGCCCGGCACTTGAAGAACCTGACATTCCGAAACCAGCGACGCTCAATCCCATCGCCGCCACCATGGTCCAGGCAAGGGCTGCGGCCAGCGCCATGATCACGCCATCCGTGATGTCAGAACTCTCCCGCACCTGGCCGTGGCTGCGGCTCATCTCCTCGGTCATGGCGATCGTTTGTGTGCTGATCATTCTCGCTGGTCTGTTTCTGGCATTCAATGGAGACAGCTCATGGGCCGCTCTGCGGGCGCAGCACCTCAGCAGGGACACGCGGACTCTCCTTGTGGCGGCGGTTTGCACGCTCCTCACCTTTCTCCTTCTTTATCCCGCGCTGAAGCTGAGCAACTACGCCGACAACATCGCCCGGCTGTCGCAAACCCAGTCCCCCGCCGACCTGGCTGTGGCGCTCGCGGAGCAGCGGCGGGTCTGGAGATTCTGCGGCATCCTCACGCTCCTCTACCTCTGCGCAGCTCTGCTGCTTGGCTTCACGACCTTTTTTGCGACGCGGATTCACTGAGCCACCGCCCGCCATGCACTCCAAAAATTCCTCGACATGGGAGGCGGGGCGCTATTAAGAGCTTCACATCCATGAGCGACTACTTAATCACCCGCGACGGCGAGGAACTCGGCTCCTTTGACGCCTCACAAATCCAGGAAGGCCTCAAATCCGGCTACTTTGAGGCGACCGACTGGGGCTGGCGCGAGGGCATGGACGGATGGGTGGCTCTGCCAGAACTCGCCGGCACCACCACGGCCCCCGCCAGCGCTGCCCCCGCAGCTGCCACCCCGCAGACCCGCACCATTGTCGCGCCCGCCAGCGCTCCGCTCCGGAAACCCGCGGCGCCGCAGCCACAAAGCGTCAATCCCTACGCCGCCCCCACCGCCAGTGGGGCAATGCCCCAAAAACCGACCACCGGCGGAGTGCCGTATCCCGTCATCGCGGAACTCACTGGCACCAAGCCTTGGGTGCGGCTGATCTCGGTGCTGATGTGGCTCGTCTGCATTTTCTTCATTGGGGCCGTGCTGGCCATCCTGCTCTTTCAATCCGTCCTTGCCAACGCGTTGTCCCAGCAAGGCACCCATGGTGGCTGGGGCATCGTGGTCGGCACCGCCTTCTTCTATGGCGTGACGGGCATGCTCATCGTGTATCCGACGCTGAAGCTGAGCAATTATGCCTCAAACATTTCCCGGCTCGCGGAATCGCAGTCGTTTACGCACCTCACGAAGGCTCTCGCGGAGCAGCGGCGCTTTTGGAAGTTCTACGGCATCATCATTGTCATCTATATCTGCCTGATCGGATTGTTGATTCTGGTGGCCTTGTTGCTGCCCAGCACCTCCATCGTGCAGCCGCGCTGAGCGCTCCCCTGGGACCGTGGCATTGATTCGCTCTGCTCCCCTTCGGGCTCACTTCGTTCGTCTGTCTCGCCTCGCTCGGCTTCGATGCCGCACGGTCTGCTCCCTCCGCCAGCACCCAAAGGGAGCAAGGACACTTGCGTCACCGCCCACCCGAGAGGCTTGGGGAGGAGGTGTGTTTGAGTGAACGCTGACCAGAGCGGCATCGGAGTGCCGCGCTCCCAGCATCGATCCGCCGCGCTCCCAGCGTATTGCACGCCGCACTTGAATTGCACACGGAAGGGCGGCATGGAAAGGCCCGCGCCTGACCATGAAGCCCTACTACATCACCACCGCCATCGACTACACCAATGCGCCGCCGCACATCGGCCACGCTTACGAGAAGGTGCTGGCGGACGTCATGGCGCGCTTTCAGCGTCTGAATGGACGCGAGGTGTACTTCCTCACCGGCGTGGATCAGCACGGCCAGAAGGTGCAAAAAAGCGCCGACAAAGCCGGGCAGTCTCCGCAGGAATTCGTCGACGGCATCACGCAGCACTTCACCGCGCTCTGGGACAAGCTGAACGTGCGGTACGACGGCTGGGCCGCCACCACCGACATCAAGCACAAGCGCGTGGTGCAGGCCATGCTGCAAAAGCTGCACGACTGCGGCCAGCTTTACAAAAAGAGTTACGGCGGCTTCTACTCCGTGCGCCAGGAGCAGTTCCTCACCGACAAAGAACGCGGCCCCGATGGGAACTTCGGCGAGGAGTGGGGCGAAGTCGTCGAGCTGCAGGAGGAAAACTGGTACTTCCGCCTGAGCGACCACGTGGAGTGGCTGAAAAACTACATCCGTGGCAATCCCGATTTCATCTACCCGCCACATCGCGCCAATGACGTGCTCAATTCCCTCGAGGGAGCCGCGCAGGACCTCTGCATCTCGCGCCCGCTCGAGCGTCTGAGCTGGGGCATTCCGCTGCCCTTTGACGAGAAATTCGTGAACTACGTGTGGTTTGATGCACTGACGAACTACATCAGCTTCGCCGGTTATCTGGCCGATGAAGTGGGCAACGAAGGCCTGCCGCAGTTTGAGAAAATCTGGCCCGCCGATGCCGAAATCATTGGCAAAGACATCCTCGTGCCCGCGCATGCCGTTTACTGGCCCATCATGCTGCACGCCCTGGGTTTCCCGGATGATCAGATCCCCAAGCTCGTCGTGCACGGCTGGTGGAATGTGAAGGGTGCCAAGATGAGCAAGAGCCTCGGCAATGTCATCGACCCAAACGTGCTCGCAGACACCTTCACGCCCGACGGCCTGCGGTACTACCTCATGCGCGACATCGCCACCGGCTACGACGCCGACTTCAGTGGCGAGCGCATCGACATGTCCTACAACAAGGAACTCGCCGGCGGCCTGGGCAATCTCCTCAACCGCTCCATCAACATGGCGCAGAAGTATCGCGCAGGCGTCCTCACACCCGGCGACTACGATGACGAAATCAACCAGTCCCTGCGCCAGACCGTCGCCGAAGCGCTGCCGCTCTACCTTGAAAAGATGAACGGCTGGGACATCCACGAAGGCATCGCCGCCGCGTGGAAAATCGTCACGCATGCGAACGCGTTTGTGGACAGCACGAAGCCCTTCTCCCTCGCCAAAGACCCCGCCCAGGCCGCCCGCCTGGACAGCGTCCTCTACCACCTGGCAGAGGCGCTCACGCATGTGAGCGTGCTGCTCAGCCCCATCATGCCCACCGCCATGGCCACCGCCCGTGCCCAGATCGGCTGGACACTGCCGGACGGCTTCAAGATCAGCGACCTCAAGTGGGGCCTGCTCCCCAGCGGCCACCAACTCGGCGCGCCCGTGCCCCTTTTCCCGAGGCTGGAGACTGAGGAGAAGAAGTGAGCCTCGGCGCTCCGGACGTAGGTTGGGCGTGTTTGGCGTCGAGCTCACACCCACGCCCCACCGCCCTCTCCGCCAAACCGCCCGACTGCGAGGACGTTCGTACGCCGTGGTGCTTGCAGCACGCTCGCAGACGGACGGGATGTCGCCACACCCATCCTACGGCATGGCCTCATTCCTTGCTCGACATCTGGTATCGAGCATCTCCTGGCGTCCGCATGCCCACCGGCCTGCGAGCACTCCACGCTCCCACCCTCGGGCGCTTAGCGGTTTTCACCCCCTTATCCCCACGGCGGAAAGCGGTAGCTCCAGTCGTTCCCCCTTGCGCGACCGCACTCCAAATTCCACCTCCCTTTTTGTGCCTTTTTGCGTCTTTTTGCGGCCACCTCTCCGGCATTCGTCCCTCGGCATTTCCAGCCAATCGGATTTCGTCATTCGTCATTCCTCCCCTTCTCCCTTGCACCCCCCGTCCTTCTGGCTATGACCAGCGTAGCAACCTTGATGAAGAAAGCCCTCCTCGCCCTCGAAGACGGCCGGGTGTTTGAAGGCACGGCGTTCGGCGCCGATGCCACGCACACCGGCGAAATCTGCTTTAACACCTCCATGAGCGGATATCAGGAGGTTCTCACCGATCCCTCCTATCGCGGGCAGATCGTGACCATGACCTACCCGATGATCGGGAACTACGGCGTCAATCCCCTCGACACCGAGAGCGATCAGCCCCACGTGCGCGGCTTCGTCATCGAAGAGCTCTGCGATGTGCCCAGCAACTGGCGCAGCACCCAGAGCCTCGACTCCTACCTCAAGGAATGGAACATCCCCGGCATCCAGGGAGTGGACACCCGCGCCCTCACCAGCCACCTGCGCACTCGCGGAGCCATGCGCGCCGTCATCACCACCACCGCCACGGCGGAGGAGGCCGTGAAGCAGGCCGCCAGCAGCCCCGCCATGGAAGGCAGTGACTACGTCAAGGAAGTCACCACCAAGTCCCCCTACCTCTGGGACCCCGAAGGCACCGAGAGTGGCGACTGGGACATCCCCAGCCCCAGCCAGAACCGCGCTCCCGGAGCCGATGGCCAGGTGCGCCACCCCCTTCCCGAAGCCAAGCACCACATCATCGCCTATGACTACGGCGTGAAGCGCAACATCCTGCGCCGCCTGCGCCAGCAGGGCTTCCGCGTGGACGTGGTCCCCGCCACCACCAGCGCCAAGGACGTGCTGGCCCGCAATCCCGACGGCATCTTCCTCTCCAACGGCCCCGGCGATCCCGCCGCGCTGGATTACATCCACAAGGAAGTGAAGCAGCTCATCGGCCAGAAGCCCATCTTCGCCATCTGCCTCGGCCACCAGATTCTCGGCCACGCCTACGGCGGCAAGACCTTCAAGCTCAAGTTCGGCCATCGCGGCGGCAACCAGCCTGTGAAGGACCTGCGCAATGGCAAGGTGTCCATCACCAGCCAGAACCACGGCTTCGCCATCGATCCCTCCTCGCTCCCCAGCAACGTCGAGGTCACCCACATCAACCTCAACGACGGCACCGTGGAAGGCATGCGCCACCGCGAGGCCCCCGTGCTCAGCGTTCAATACCACCCCGAAGCCGCCCCCGGCCCGCATGATGCGAAGTACTTCTTCGCGGAGTTCGCCCGGATGATCGAGACCGGCAGGTAAGAGCGCAGACAAACGCCAAGGATTGCTCAAGCACCGATCGATGGAGAGCACGGCTCAAGCGGCGCTGGCATGCGCGTAGGACCGTCGTGGCGTAAGCCCGCCCGTCTGCGAGCGTGCTGCAAACACTGGGGGCCTGCGAACCTCCTCGCAGTCGGGCGGTTTGGCGGTGAAGCGATGGAGCATGGAATGTTTTCGACGCCAAACACGGCCGACCTACGATCCAACATGGACCTCCCCGTTTGAAGTCTGGGTGGTTTGTCATAGACCCGTTTTCAATGGTGCGATGTATGACTTCACAGCCCCGCACAACTACCTCTCTCCGCGCCCACCGCCTACCCAGGCGCTCGCGGCCGTATTGACAAACCGCGCCACGCCTGCCGTAATGGCCGGATGCGCTTCCTACGCCCCCTCCTGCTCGCCCTGACCTTCTCGGCAGCCGTGTGTCCCGTCTCTCCCTCCCAGGCCGCTGGAAAAGGGGATGCGGCCACGCAAGCACTCAACGATGCCAAGGACCTCACCCGCGCAGGAGAATACGAGGCCGCACTGGAGCGCCACCAGTGGTATCACGCCAATGCCCTGAGCATCAGTCCCGCGCAATACGGCGTGCGCCTTTCCTTTGCCCTCACCTACTGGAAGCACCTGGGGGAAAAATACCCGCCCGCCATGGCCGCTCTCACCAAGCTGCGCGATGAGGGCACGCAGGCCGCGCTGGAGGGCAAAGCCAAGCCCGAAATCTTTCACGACGTCGTCTCCATCAACCGCACGCTCTCCGATGACGCCGCGTCCGTAAAACTCTTCAAGACCCTGGACGAAAAACAGCCTGCCTTTGCCAGGCAGTGCTTCCGCTTCGTGCAGGACGCCCTGCTCTCCGCCGGCGAGATCGATCTCTTCGCCCGCCACTGCGGCGACACCGCCAAGTTTTTGCAGGGCAAAATCAAAGAGCACCAGCAGCTGATGAAGGCCATTGCAAATAGCCCCGCCTCCGCCACCAGCCGCCAGCACTTTGAAAACAGGCTCGTCACTCTGACTCTCGCCCTCTCCGAGCACGCCGCCGCCCAGGGAGATCCCAACCTCGCCGCCCACCTCAAGCAGATGACCGCCGAAGTCATCCCCGACCAGCGTCTCACGAAGTAGGCATCTACCGCGCCGCCTCAGCGTGCCTTCGGCGCTTTCAGCCGCTCGATGAGATACGCCGCCACGTCCGCGTGCTTCACCTCCGGCGCGCCGGGATAAACCAGCTCGCACGGCACGCTGAGCTTGCGGCACTGGTTCTGCAGGCCCACGCCGAAGTTCGCGCTGTGCGCCGTGCTTTCCTGCGGCTGCCCCATGGCGGGCGGCGTGTTGTAGAGAAGATACACCGGCGGGTCATCCGCCGTCAGCAGCGCATACGGCGAGTATTCCGCGATCCAAGGCAGGATCGACTCCCGCTTGGCCAGAAACTCCGCATACGCGCTCTCATTGTTGCCGCCCTCCCCCTTGAAGCCAAAGGCATGCGCGCCGTAGTTGTTGTTGGGAATCCACTCCCGCATCTGCTGCGGGTCCAGCGAGGTCTGGGCACGGATCACCGCCACGCACCACAGCCGCGTGGACTCCCGCGCCACCGGGTCCGCGCTCTGCGCATCCGCCATGTCCGGATGAAACGCCAGCCACAGCGCGCTGCACGATCCCGCCGAACTCCCCGTCGCGCCGATGCGTGCCTTGTCGATGTTCCACTCCGCCGCCTTGCTGCGCACAAGCTGCAGCGCCCGCGCCGCATCCAGCAGCGGCCCCTGCACCGGCGGCACCAGCCCATCTGCCGCCGCCTCCGGCAGCAGCCGGTAGCCGATCGACACGACCGAGATCCCCGCATCCAGATAAGGCCGCTGCCCATTGAACCCATTCTTGTCCCCGTTCAGCCAGCCCCCGCCATGAATGAAAAACACCACCGGCGTCGGCTTGTCTGACTTCGCCTGGTAAAAGTCCACCTTCTGCTTCACATGCGTGCCGTAGGGCACGTCGGCGAAGGTGGGTTTGAGCGGGGTGGGTTCAGCGGCATTCAGAACCGCGAGTGAACCCAGCAGAAGAGAGGTGAGAACGGAATGGGCGGATTTCATCAGGATGATCGCTCAAGACGAGCAACCATGCCTCAACGGGCCAGATGAATGCCTTTTGTCCGCAACCTGCCCTGCGGGCTATTCGCCTTCGGATTTGGTTACCATTCGTGACTTCAAGTCCACCAGGTACTTCCGCCCATTTTCATCCACGACGAGCAGCTTCCCGCCGACGAGCTTCAATTCTTTGACAAAAACCCACTGCACATCCTGCTCCAGAAGAGGATCGATGGAGATTTTAAACACGGTGACCGACCAAAGTTTTTGACCGCTGGCCACATCCCACGCTTCCACGATGCCGCGTTTACCATCGGTGTTCGGAGCAGTGTAGCGGACGCCTTCATGCACGACAGGGCTCACCTTCTCAACTTGCGCACGTTTGGCATGCGCCGGATTCAGCCCTGACAGCGAAAGCAAGAGCAAGAGCACAAAAAGAAGACGCATCATGCAAGGACGGGGTCGGTTGGATTCAAACCCATGATGCCCTCAAACCGAGGAAAATCACACCGCAATCTCCGCCTTGATCGCCGGATGTGGGTCGTAGCCTTCCAGGGTGAAGTCTTCGTACTTAAACGCATCGATTTCCCGCACCGCAGAGTTCAGCTTCATCACGGGCAGGGCGCGGCACTCACGCGTGAGCTGGAGCTTCGCCTGATCGAGGTGGTTCTTGTAGAGATGCAGGTCGCCGAAAGTATGTACAAACTCGCCGGGCTGCAGATCGCAGACCTGGGCGACCATCATGGTCAGCAGGGCGTAGCTGGCGATGTTGAAGGGCACGCCGAGAAAGAGATCCGCGCTGCGCTGGTAGAGCTGGCAACTCAGCTTGCCGCGATCGACGAAAAACTGAAACAGGCAGTGGCAGGGTGGCAGCGCCATCTTTTCGATGTGCGGCACGTTCCAGGCGCTGACGATGTGCCTACGACTGTACGGATTTGTTTTGATGCCGTGGATCAGGCGGGCGATCTGGTCGTGCGTCTCGGCCTCAGGGGCCCCCTGCCAGCGACGCCATTGGGCGCCATAGACGGGGCCGAGGTCGCCGTTTTCATCGGCCCATTCGTCCCAGATGGTGACCTTGTTGTCCTGCAGGTACTTCACATTGGTGTCGCCTTTGAGGAACCACAGCAGCTCATGAATGATGGAGCGCATGTGCAGCTTCTTGGTGGTGACGAGCGGGAAGGTGGTGCTGAGATCGTAGCGGCTCTGCTCGCCAAACACGGAGTACGCGCCGGTGCCCGTGCGGTCCTCACGGTAGCTTCCGTGTTCGAGCACTTTGCGCAGCAGGCGGTGATATTCTTCCATCGTCCAGCCATAGCGGGGCGCGGGCAGGATGCAAAGGTTTCGGAGAGTGGGAATGCCGGAGGGGTGGCCGCAAAAAGACGCAGAAAACACAAAAAGCCGGAGTTCATGAGCGGACCCCCGTTCACTCAATCCATCACTCCCCCTTTTGCGGCTTTTTGCGCCTCATTGCGGCCATCTCGTCCCCCGCATCCCCAGTTGCACGCCCCCTCCCCTGCCCCGATGTTCCCCCATGGCCGACCTGCCTGATGATCCCACCCTGCGCGCCCGCATGCAGAAACTCCGCATTCGTGAGGAGGATCTGGAGGAGTCGTTCATCCGCGGCGGCGGCGCGGGCGGGCAGAAGATCAACAAAACCAGCTCCACCGTGGTGCTGCACCACGTCCCCAGCGGCATCGAGGTGCGCTGCCAGCGCGAGCGCTCGCAGTCCCAGAACCGCCTCATCGCCCGTCAGGATCTCTGCGACCGCCTGGAGTCCGTGTTTCAATCCGCGCAGCTCGAAATCCAAAACGACCGCGAAAAACTCCGCCGCCAGACCCGCGCACGGCCGCGCGGGCTGAAGCGGCGGTTTGTCGCAGGTAAAAGACACCGGGCGGGCATTAAAGAAGGGCGCGGCAAGGTGGGTGGGGACGAGTGAGCCGCGACTGACAGCGCTGCGAATGTCTAGACGCTACGTCCACGCCAGTAGTCCGGCTCGCGGCTGAAATGCATCACCGCAACCACTTCGACGCAGTCGGGTTGCGGCAGATGATAGATCACCCCATAGGGGAACTGCTTCAGGAGCTTGCGGCGGTATTTCTCGTCCAAACGCCGCCATGTTTCGGGGTGGTGCCTGCAATCCTCCAGCGCGGCGGCCAGGCGTTGCTTGAACTCACGGGCCAGCTCCTTGCTGATGCGCCGGTAATAGGCCCCGGCCTCAATGATTTCGAGTCTGGCTTCGCTGGTTTAAATGAGGCGCATCAGGCGATGGCGGCGTCCAGCTCTGCCATGACTTCCTCGTGGCTGTAGGAGCGGGTTTCACCGCGCTCACGACGTTGCACTCGGGCGTCCATTTCCTCGCGCCATTGCGGAGGCATCTCGTCGTCATCCTCCAGGCTCACCAGCAGACGCTCGGCGAGGTAGGAGCGCTCAGGCCGTGGCATGGAGAGCACGCTTTGGAGAACGCTGGCGAGATCGAGGTCAGCCGTGGGCATGGGATGAGCTTAAAGGCTTCCGCGATTCTTTTCAACTGGGCAGCGCTCCCGCTCCCGGTTTTTGAAAGAATCCTCCCGCACCCAGTCACATCCCTCCTTGCCTCCCGCCCCACCCGAGGCATGATCCGCGCTCCCCACCATGAAAGCGCTCGTCCTTACCGCCCCCTCCGAGTTCAACTTTGACACCAACTTCCCCGACCCCACGCCCGCCGCTGGCGAGGTGCTGGTGAAGGTGGCCGCCTGCGGCATCTGCGGCAGTGACATCCATGGCATGGACGGCCGCAGCGGCCGCCGCCAGATGCCCATCGTCATGGGCCATGAAGCAGCCGGTGAAATCATCGCCCTGGGCGAAGGCGTGGAAGGCTGGGCGCTCGGCGACCGCGTGACCTTTGACTCCACCGAATACTGCGGCGAGTGCGAGGAGTGCAAGGCGGGCTTCGTCAATCTCTGCCCGAACCGCAAGGTGCTCGGCGTCTCCCCCGGCGAATACCGTCGTCACGGTTGCTTCGCGGAAAAGATCGCGCTGCCAACACGCATCCTGTACCGCATCCCCGACGAGCTTTCCTATGAGAAGGCTGCCTTTGCCGAACCGGTCTCCATCGCCCTGCATGCGGTGAATCTGGCCGATGGCATCGAAGTGGGCGAGGCATTCCAAGACGCCCACACCGAAGGCTGCGGCGAGGATTGCGGACACAATCACGGAGCCGAGGTGCAGGACGATACGGACGAAGGCGTCGGCGGCACCGCGGTGGTCGTCGGCGCGGGCCTCATCGGCCTGCTCGTCGTGCAGGCGCTCAAAGCACGCGGCTGGGAAAAAGTGATCGCGGTGGATCTGGACGACAGCCGTCTGGAACTGGCCCGCAAGCTAGGCGCCGAAGAAACTTTCAACGCCAAGCAGGAAGGCCTGGCCATGCACATCCGCAAGATCTGCGGTGGCGACGGTGCCGACGCGAGCTTTGAAGTCGTGGGTGCCGGTGCACCGCTGGATCTCGCGATCCGCAGCGTGCGCAAAGGCGGCCAGATCGTGCTCATTGGCAATCTGCAGCCGAACACCCCCTTCCCTCTTCAAGAGGTCGTAACCCGTCAGCTCACCATCAAAGGCTCCTGCTCCTGCGCCGGCGAATACCCGGAAGCGATCCGCCGCATTCAGGACGGCAGCATTCAGGTGGAGCCACTTCTCAGCGCCGTGGCCCCGCTGGCCGAAGGCGCCGGGTGGTTCAAGCGCCTCTATGACAACAAAGAGGGCCTGCTGAAGGTCGTTCTTCAACCCGCGTGAAGTGCTGCCGCCGCGCGAATGACGAGCCGAGCGAAGCGAGACAGACGACTGCAAGGAGCCCGAAGGGTGAGCGAAGCGAATCAATGCAGAATGTCGAATAGCCCAAGCCTCCCTTGACCTCTTCATTCTGACATTCGTCATTCATCATTCTGGTTTCGTCATTTTCCGTCATGATCCGTCTCTTCCTGCTCCTTTCGCTGCCGCTTTTCATTCTCGACCAGCTTTCCAAGAGCTGGATCGTGCAGCATTTCAGGCTCTACGAAACCGAGCAGGAGGTCATCCCCGGCATCTTCTGGCTGCACCATGCGTCAAACACAGGTGTGGCCTTTGGCATGTTCAACGGAACTCAAAACGCCAACTACGTCTTCGCGGTCGTCTCGCTGTCCGCGCTGGTGTTCATCTACATCATGCATGGGAAGGGCCTCTTCCCCGGCAAGCTGAGCCGTCTGGCCGTGGCTCTGCTGGTCTCCGGCATCTTTGGCAATCTCACTGACCGCCTCTTCCGCAATCACGACGGCGGCAAGCTTTTCGACGGCACCTTCTTCGACGGCTACGTCGTGGACTTCCTGCGCTTCGACTTCGGCTTCTGGCCCTTCCACCCCTGGCCCTCCTTCAATGTGGCGGACTCCTGCGTGGTGTGTGCCGCCATCCTGCTGGCCTTGGCCTCGTTCTTTGAGACACCCGGAAAGCCTGCGGAGAAGAGCAAGGACCTGCCCGCATGAGGAGTGGCGGGGAGAAGATAGGTTTTATATGACTTGTTCGTCTCAGAAGCCCTACTGGTAAGGCGTTCACTTTCTGCGCGAGGCAGATTTGGAGTGCTGCTGCGCAGCGAGGAACGAGTGGCTGCCGCTTTCGAGCGTCTCGTGGCATGCGTGAGGTCCGTGGGCCCGCGAGAGTCAGCACGCTCCCGCTCTTGTGCGCCCCATGGTCATTCGCGGCTCTCATCTGCACGGCGGAAAGCGGTAGCTTCAGTCGTTCCTCCTTTCGCGACCGCACTCCAAATTTGCGCTTCTTCGCTCGATTCGCATCACCGCATCACCGAAGTCCTCCGGGAACTTTAATCCTGAAACTTTAAACTTCGAACTGGCCTGCCCTCCCCACTTCACTCCTTCGGCGGCTCGGACCAGCGGTAGATCCCGTCATACCAGGAGAGGCTTCCCGGCGGCGTGGCTTTGCGTTTGATGTCCACCCAGAGGAAGCCGCCTTTGCGTTTCAGCGTCACATTCACCTCCTTGGCGTCTTCCGGCACATCGCCTTCATTAAAGACGGCGGAGGCGGTGCTCTCTCCGTCTTTCTTCTTCACGGAGTCGGGCGGTATTCTACCGCTCAGGTCGCCGCCTTGGTTTTCATTCACGCGGGTGCAGCTCAGGGTCACATTCAGCCTGCCATCCTTCATGCGGCGGATGCTCACATGGCCGCCGAGGTTGTCATCATACTCGCCATCCCAGTCGCCGCCTTTCAGGCTGGGCATCTGCTGGGCAAACGAGCAGCCCATGGAGGTCACCTGAGCCAGCTTGAGCCAGTACTGCACGTCCTTCTCCGGGTTGGGCGTGTCTTTGGCGGCGGGAAAGGGCTGCTTCACCTTCGGAGCCTCCGGCGGCTGGTAGGCGATCTTCATCCAGCGGCTCACCATCGCCGGCCAGCGCGACTTCCAGTCAGCGGGCACCGGCTTGTCAGCGCCGGGCCAGTTGTGCGCAGCCTCCTTCAGCGCGGCGTTCAGGCGGTCTTCCCCGGTCTGGAATTCCCTCTTCGCCAGTTGGAGGCGCTTTTCATCGCTCACCCGGCGGTAGATGCCCAGCAGCCCGGCATCCTGCGGCATCTTCTGCCCGGGCTTGAAGAGCACCTCCATTTTGGACTCGCCTCCTTTAGCGATGAAATACGTCCCCCGGTCCTGCCCCTCCTCCACCACGGCGGCAAAGGAGACCACGTTGTCCTTGCGAATCCCCTGCCCCAGCCAGGTGGCGGTCGATCCCGGCTCGCTGGCGAAACGCATGAGCACCTCCACGCCCGTGGCCGAGGTATTACGCAGCGTCAGGAAGCGCATGCTCTCCTCATCATAGTAATGCGCCACAGGCAGCGGTTCAGCTCCGCCAGCAGGCGCTCCACTCAGGAGAAGAGCGAGAGCTGAGATCGAAATCGGAAGCAGGCACAAGCGCAGAGGCAGGCGTGAATTCATAAGCAGGCACTCTCAAAGACGAAGTCGCATGCGCAAGAATTAGAAAAAGCTGTTTCGAAAGCCAGCGCTATAACTTTCATATCTGCAATCAGAGCAGTGAAAATAAGCCTGATCTGTTCATTTTTCACAGATTTGAAGACCTGAGAACAATTTTTTTCTCACTTCTATGGAAGTGGGTCATTTTGTTATCCCATTGAAAACCAATGGTTTAAATATTTTCACCAACCTCATTTTTATCAATTTTACAAATTTGTTATTAAAATCTGATATGGCTGTTGCACTTCTTATAATTTCTGTTATAAATACTAACAGAAACAAGAAACACACCAGCAGCCATGAAAACACTCATCCGCCTCGCTCTTACCGCCGCCCTCTTCGCCGCCGCTACCGCCGCGAAAGCTCAGAACGGTTATTCAGCTGCTGGTTACTATGCAGGCCCCCAGGCTCAGGCTGCTTACGCTCAGGAACAGGCCAACGCCCAGGCATGGGCCGCCTACAACGCTCAGCAGCAGGAATACGCCCGCGGATGGGCAGCCTACTACGCCGACCAGGCCGCCGCTCAGCAGCAGGCTGCCGCCGCCCAGCAGGCCGCAGCACAGCGCGCCGCCGCTTCCCGCCCCTCGGTTGGCAATTCTCAGATCCGCTTTGACGGCCGCTTCGCTTCCGTCGGCCAGACTGCTCCCCAGGCTCTTCAGTTCGCCGTTTACGCCGCCAACACCCTCCAGAACAAGCCCTACGTCCTGGGTGCTGGCCATCGCAACATCGAGGACAGCGCCTATGACTGCAGCAGCAGCACTTCTTACGTCCTTATGAAGGCAGGATTGCTGAACCGCTGCCTGTCCAGCAAGGAGTTCGCCAGCTACGGCGAAGCTGGTCCTGGCCGCTTCATCACCATCTGGGTGAAGCCTGGCGAGCATGTTTTCATGACCATCTGCGGTCTTCGCATGGACACCTCCGGCCACGTGGCTGGCGAAGGTCCCCGCTGGCGCACCCAGGGCCGCAACTATGCTGGCTTCAGCCCTCGCCATCCTGTTGGCTTTTAATTCTCATTTTTGTGACTCGATTCTCACACCCATAAACAAAGGTTCATTCAAATCTGAAACTCACCGCCTAAATCACCTCAAAATTCTCAAACCTACGAATCATATGAAGACGACCACCACCTCCTCCACCGCTGCTAACACCACCTCCAACACCCTCGGCTGGACCTCGATGCCCGCTTACGGCGAAGTGATGACCCAGGTCATCGGCACCGCCCACACCGATGTGAAGAGCAGCCTGAGCCTCGGCAGCAAGAGCGTCCTGAAGACCTTCTGGAGCACCCTCAGCAACCTCAAGTAATCCCCCTTTCGCCCCCGGACAGCAGACGGAACCGGGGCCGGCATGGAGCGAGGGTGCGCCCTTCGCCTTGCGCTCTGCATGGTCGCTGGTATGGCTGTTTCTCCATCCACGCATGCAGGTCCTTCGCTCCATCGACGCCCTTTCCGCCCTCCCCGGCCCTCTGGCGCTTGCCGTCGGTGTTTTCGACGGCATCCACCTCGGCCATCAGGAGGTCATCCGCGCTGCCCAGGAGCACGCCACCCAGCATCACGGCACGGCCGTCGTCGTCACGTTTGATCCCCACCCGGCCCAGGTACTGCGCCCGGGTGCGGCCCCCAAGCTGCTCTGCGGCCCGCGCCATCAGCAGCTCATCCTGGCACAAACCGGGATCGAGCACCTCTTGGCATGCCCATTCACCACGGAGACCGCCCGCACTCCGGCGCGCGACTTCATACGGCAGCTCACCGCCGCCGCCCGCCCGCTGGGCTGCATCTCCGTGGGTTACACCTGGAGCTTTGGCCACGGGCGCGAGGGAAACATCCACCTGCTCATGGACATGGGGCAGCAGCTTGACTTCGCCGTTTATGGCGTGCCGCCTTTGAAAATCGGCGGTCAGGTGGTCAGCAGCACGCTGATACGTGAGGCTATTTCCCGTGGAGATTTTCCCACCGCCGCCACGCTGCTGGGCCGCAGCTACACCGTCTTTGGCACCGTGGTGGAGGGCCGAAAACTCGGCCGCCAGCTCGGCTTTCCCACCGCCAATGTGGACGTGGAAAACGAGCAGCTCCCGCCCATCGGTGTGTATGCCGTGGAGGCCCGCATCGGCACCCAGTGGCTCCCCGCCGTGGCCAATCTCGGCCGCCGCCCCACCGTCGTCGAGAACGCGGAGCCCACTCTTGAAGTCCACCTCCTGGACTGGAGCGGCGACGTGTATGGCAAGGACATGGAAGTGCGCTTCACCCGCCTGCTGAGGAACGAGATGAAGTTTAGCGGCCTCGAAGAACTCAAGGCCCAGATCGCGAGGGATATTGTGGCAGCGAGGGGGTGAGAAAACTAGTTGCCGTATACCCGGTCGTAGGATGGTTGTGACGACAGCCCGCCCATCTGCGAGCGCGCTGCAACCACCAGGACGCACTGACATCATGGCGGCAACGCGATGGGAAGTACGATAGGCACTCTTGCCTGTCGATCAACGGCGCCGCAAACACACAGGACACTCGCCTCACCCACAGCAGCCCACTTGGCGCAGGCGTGAGACTATTCGATGACAAATGAGCCGGCGTGAGCGCTGGCCGACAGACAAGAGAGCCGAGGCTTGGCGAGACAGGCGCAGCCAATCTATCGTACCTCACGCTTCGGCACGCATCTGCAAACTCGGTGCTTCGTTTGGCTTAGGCCACCTCTCCTCACTTCAAACTCCGCAGCCAAGCCACGAGATCGAGCAGCTCCGACTCAGGCATCGTCTGATCCAGGCCCATGGGCATGAGGCTGGTGGGCAGAGTCGTGTCCCCGGCGATGCTCTGGTGCGCAATGGTCTTCTCCTGCCCCACGATGTCCACGACGAGCAAGCCTTCGGCGGTGTGGGATTTGATCACGCCCAGCATCTGCTGACCGTCGCTCGTCTCAATCACATGCGCCTCGTAATCCCGCGCCAGCGTGTTGCTGGGGAAGAGGATGCTTTCCAACAGATCACGCTCCGTGCGGATGGCGCCGATGTGCGAGAGATCGGGGCCGATGGGACGACCAGCAGAACCGATCTTGTGACAGGCGATGCAGGTGCCCTTCCCCATCTCGAAGTTCTTCTTTCCGTTCTCGGCATTGCCACTGGCGATCACCTTGTCCGCCAGCGGTCCGAGCTGGCGCTTCTTCGCTTCAGATGCGCCAACGGCAGCATTGTAGGCAGGCAGGATGATCGTTTCAAAAATCTCCGGCGGCAGATCGCTGAAGGCGGTGCGGTACACGCTTTCCTGCTGGCTGGCGATGACGGGATTCTTCGCGATCTCTGCGGCCAGCGCACGACCAACTTCAAGCTCCTTCGATTTGCGCACGAGGCCCAGCAGTGACTTCAACTCGACTGGTCCCAGTGGCGCTGGCGATCATGCCTGCGGCCTGAATCTTCGCGGCAGAAGAGGAGGCGGCATCGGCGAGCACGCCTTTCACCATCGCAAAGGTTTCGCCGGTGAGCTTTACCGACTTCGCGGCATCCAGCGCCTTGAGGCGAAGGGCCAGCGGTCGCTTCGTGTCGTTTGCGATGGCCTGAAGAGCGGCGTCAAAGTGTGGGGACTTGAGTTTTTTGATGGCGTCGAGCAAGAGAGGTGTTGCGCCTGAAGCAAGCATCGTATCGAGAGCAGCAAACCAAGATTCATCAGCCTTGGCCGAACTCAACGAAGCCAAGCATCGTAAGGCTGACTGCCGAATGGATGGCGACGAATGATTGAGCATTGCGGTGATCAGCTTTGACGTTTCCGGCTTGTCTGCAAACGCCGTTGCCACGGCCTCCATCGCGTTCATTCGCGTTTGACCGACGGGCGTTTCAACAAGCCATTTTTCCCGCATCATGATCGCGGACGAATCCCCTTCGGGATGAGCGATCAAAACATTCACCGCCGTCCTGGCCAGCTCGGAGTCCTCAGCGTTGAGACTTTTGATGGCCAGCTCTATGGTGCGAGGAACTTCATCGTGATGAACCGCAGCCAGATACTCATGCACTCGAAGCTGGCGTTTCAAGAACAACGGGGGAGGCAAAGTGAAAGGGGTGGCGCCCGAAAAGGCCATCGATTTGCCCCCCTTCGAGGCCGCCAGGATCAATGCATGTTCCGTTGCTGGATCAAGCGGCAACACCCAAACTTTGCCAGGAATTTGGAACTCAGATACAGCCATTGATTTGTGTTCACTGATATAGTCACAGGCATGACGAATCTGGCGCGGATCCCCCGACTCGAACATGGCGTGTAGATTCGGGTGCGCATTGAGATCGTTTGGTTTAGCCCCTGCCACCGAGGCGAGAGAGGGTTTGCCAGATCGATTTGTCTTGATCCGATACACCGCGCCCAGCAAATCCGACTTCGCCATCAAGCTCGAAGGGCAGCCGATGCGAAACCACCCGCCGGTGTCGAGCAGCAGCAGCGAGCCGTCGGCATCTTCCATCACGTCCGTCAGATGGATGTCGGGGTTGTGCAGTCTGAGAAATTCATTTTCGACGGCCTTGTAGGTGCTGCCACTCGGTGTCAGCTCCATGCGGACGAGGCGCTGGGTGTTGAAGTGGGTGACCATGAACTGCTGAGCGCTTGAGTTCTTGTCGGAGTAGTCCTTCCAAAAGCAGCAGCCGCTGACTGCGACGTGGCCGAAGTTGTACATCACCGGCATGGTCTCCAGCGTTCGCGGCAGGTGGGCGATGGCCTTCAACTGGTCGCTGCGCTCATACACGCCGCCGTAGAGCCAGTGGATGATGGTGTCTCCGCGCGGCTGGGAGTAGTAGAGATTTTGCACGCCGATGATGTCACCATCGCGGGTGAAATCGACTTCCACGGGGTTGTCTCCGCAGCCGAGTGAATGCCAGGCCACGTCGCTGCCATCCGGCTTGCAGCTCCAGATGCCGCAGGCGAGGGATTCATCGACGGGCGTGCCGTCTTTCTGCGTGACCTTGTGGCCTTTGCGGCCGTGGCACCAGTAAAGGCGGCCATTGGGATGCAGGAACGGGCCGTGGACATCGGCGGCATTGCCAGTGTACTCGAAGCCGCCCACGATCATCTCGCGCTGATCTGCCACGCCATCGTTGTCGGTGTCCGTGAGTTTCCAGATGCCAGGCGGCGAGCCGACATAGAGGCTGCCGTTCAACCAGCAGGCGCCTTGGGGAAAGGTCATCTTGTCGGCGAAGACGGTGCTCTTGTCGTAGCTGCCGTCCTTGTCCGTGTCTTCCAGCATCAGCACGCGGTTGGGCGGATTGGCTTCCAGCATCGCCTTGTTCCAGTTCACGCCCACGGCATCGCCCACAAAGAGACGACCCTTGTCATCCAAGCAGCCCATGATGGGGTGCGTGACGAGCGGCGAGGCGGCGGCGACTTCGAGCGTGTAGCCCTCAGGCAGATCGTGCTTCGGCAGCGCGAGCGTTGATTTGCCAGTGATCACCACGGGACGTTTGCCGCTCTCGGGGATGGCGTTCCCCTTGTCCGGCGGGAGGTCGGCGGCGAGTAGCGGGGCAGCAAGCAGCAGGATGAGGAATCGTGGGATCATTGCGATTCATACGCGACTAAGACGCTCCTTATCTCGAAATGACTGCGGTGATTTGACAGCCCGTACGCTGAATGAGACGGTACTTTTATGGACTTCAATCCCTACGCAGCACCGCAGTCCCAAACACTGCTGAATCCCGTGAAAAGCGAGGAGGAAACCCTGCGCGCCGAGCACATCAGCACCGAGAGCACCATCAAGTCGGTGGGCGCCCTCTTCCTGCTGCCGGCGGCCGTGCTGCTGGTGATCGGCTGGCAGATGCTGCTGAGGTACCCGCACGACTCGCATTCGCGGATGGGACTGCTGACGCTCGCCGCTGGGCTGGTGCTCGGCGTGGTAGGTTATGGCATGCGCAGCCTGCGGAACTGGGCGCGCATTCCCGCCATCCTGGTCAGCGCCTGCGGCCTCATCGCCTTTCCCATCGGCACCTTGATCAGCGTTTGCATGGTGCTGAAGCTGCTGGGCAAACAGGCGCGCCAGGTGATGACGGACGACTACCGCCGCATCGTGACGCTGACACCCCACGTCAAGCTCAAGACCTCCGCCACCACGTGGGCGGTGCTGGCGCTGGTGGTGGTCGTCATTGCGGCCTGCCTTCTCTACTTGCAAAGGTAAGGCAGGGCTGGTGAAGATGATTCATCGAGTGACGACATGCAGCGCCACACTGGGGCGGTACGATAGGCACTCTTGCCTGTCGGCCAGCGCTCACGCAGGGTGTCTCGTCCGCGAATGATTTGCCACCGCCGCCAAGCCAGACGTTGAGGAAATGGCGTGTGCTCGGCTCGCACCGTGCGTTTACAGCCGCCGGACTTCCTGCACTTCTAATCCGGTGAGCTTCCACTCGTCGTTCACGGGGGTGATTGTCACCCGGGCGTTGTAGATGTTCACGCGCGGGTGGCTGTGGCCCCAGTGGCCGACGATGCCACGTGCATGCCAGTTGCAGTCGGCTACAAAGCCGGGACCGTTGGGATTCTTTTCCACCTTGTCCACCGAGGCGGAAAACTCCGCGATGGTCACCCGCGTGCCTTCGCGGCCGTCCAGCGTGAGCGCCTGGATGGTTTCCAGGTACAGTTTGCGCAGCAGCTCTCCGTCCACGCTGCGGGCCAGGACATCGTACACGTCTGATTCCGCATGATGGTCAAAGGCGCGGTACACATTGCGCAGCAGCGGGGAGACGATCTGCTGCGCCTCCGCCACCTGCGTGACCGTGGGAGTGGCGGCACTGGGATGGTACGGCATGACCAGCAGCTGGCTCATGAGCACACCGCCCAGCAGCCACACGGCAAAGTAAGGCAGGCTGCCGCCGGGGAGCTTGTGATCCTTCACCTTCAGGTAGATGTAAAACATGAGACCGCCCAGAATCCAGACGATGCCGCCCACCGGCACGCGCACGGGTTCCGGGCGCGGGATCTGCGGCACCGCCACCAGCGGAGCCGGCCGGGTCATGCGTCCGAGGTTGCGCCAGCGGTAGTTTTTGATGGCGGCATGGAATTCCCCCGCCTCGGTCTGGGTGCCAAAGAAGACGCGCACAGGCAGCTTGGAGATGCCCTTGAACCAGCCTTTCCAAGTCACGTTCAGTTCATCCGGTCCGGGTGGCGTGGCAAACTCCCACATCAGGCCCACCAGCGCCTGGTTCATGGCCACGGCCTCTCCCTCTTTCATGGGCAGCGTGTTTCCGGGCAGCCCCTTGATCACCGTTACCAAAGGCTGCGGCACCGCAAGCGTCTGGTCTCCGGTGCTCAGCGTGCACCAGTCTCCGGCCTGCGCCGCGACTTTGTCTGAGATTTCCTTCTGCTGCTCTGCCGTGAGAGATTCAGGCAGCGGCACGTCCGGGCTCAGCCACGCGAACACGGAGGCCGCGTCAAAGAGCGCTTCAAAGCGCGTCTGGTACGGCTCGATGTAGAGATAGGTCTGGGCGATGGGGCCGGTGATAACCACCGAGGCGCTCGTGGGCAACGGCGGAGGCGCTGGGGCCGGAGCAGGCGCTGCTGCCGGTGGCGGAGCCGATGCTGATGCCGCAGCTGAAGCCGGGGGTGGTGCCGGTGTCGCAGCCGCCTGCGGGACCATGGGCGTGACAGGTGTCAAAGCGGAACTCGGAGGCAGCGTGGCGCCCGGAGGCAGCGTCTGCGGCGGGTTCAAAGCCGATCCCGGAGTCAAGCCCGCTCCCGGTGTGAACGTCGATCCTGGCGTCAGCGTCGCTGGTGGTGTGAGCGCCGATCCGGGTGTCAAAGCCGTGCCCGGTGTGAGCGTTGAGCCTGACGTCAGGGTCGAGCCCGGAGGCAGCGTCGGAGGCTGCATGAGACCCGAAGCCGGGTTCTGCAGCTGCGGCGCAGACGCTGCGGGACTCTGCCCCGTCGGCGGCACGAGGCCTGGCATGCCTGACTTGGGCAGCCCCGGGGTGGAGGGAACGGCAGGCCCCAGCGAAGGCAGGGTCTGCAGAGGCTTCAGGGGACCGATCTGGATGGTGTCCTGCGCCCGCGCCCTCTCCTCCACCGCCACAGCCACACCCAGGGCCAGGAGGACGCTCCACCACTTCAAGGACAGGATTCGGTTTGGCATGCGGTGGTGATGAATGGAGACGGGATGCGGAGGAGTGCGGATCACAGCGTCCACGGCTTGCGCCATTCCTTGGAAAGCAGCTTCGAGGCCGCGGCATTGTCCGCGATGGTTTCCGTCTTCGGATCCCACTTCAGGCCGGTGCTGCCACTGCGCAGCGCCACATTGGCGAGATGCGCGATGGTGATGCTGCGGTGCGAGACTTCGATGGGTGTGGCGGTCGGCTTGCCGTCGTAAATGCAGGAGAGGAAGTTGTCCGTGTGGTCCTTGCTCTCATAGAGGTGGATCTCCTCCGGCCGCGTCTTTTCACGCAGGATGTCCGGGTTGCTGGCCAGGATCTTGCCACGGTTCACATAGATCCATTTGCCGTCCTCTCCTTCAAACAGCACGCCCACATGGTCAAAGGGCTTCTTCCCACCGGCTTTTGCCTTGCCGTTGGCATCCGCGCTGGCCTGGGCCATGGCGGCCTCCACTTCAGGCATGATCTTGTGCGTCGGGCTGGCCACCTGCATGACGAGGCCGTTTTCATAAGCGCATTCAAAGGCGAACTCGGTGGCCGTGTTGTACAGCGCCGTCTTGTCCATGGTGCCGCTCACATTGCGCAGCTCCACCGGGCCGGTCATCTGCGTGCCCATGCCCCACTGCGCAATGTCGATGTGGTGTGCGCCGAAGTCGGTGATCATGCCGCCGGAGAAGTTGAAATTGTGACGCCAGTTCAGCGGCAGCAAAGCGGGACGGTAGTCCATTTGCTCCGCAGGGCCGAGCCACATCTCATAGTCAAAGTCAGGCGGCAGCGGCGCGGGATTGATCTGGTCCGCCATGCCGTTCCAGTTGCTGTGGCCGCCGGGCAGGCCCACGCGCACGCGCTTGAGTTTGCCGATGCGGCCGTTCTGCGTCATCTCGCAGGCCATGCGGAAATACACATCGCTGCGCTGCTGGCTGCCGGTCTGCCAGGTCACTCCGGCCTTCGCCACTTCATCGCTCATGCGGCGGCCTTCAGCGATGTTGAGCGCCAGCGGCTTCTGGCCGTAGATGTGCTTGCCCTTTCGCGCGGCGTAGATGGCCATGTAGGCATGCCAGTGGTCAGGGGTGGAGACCTGCACGGCATCCAAGTCCTCCTTTTCCATCATCTCGCGGAAATCAGCATACGCGGTGCAGGTCTTCACCGGCTTGTTTGCCGACTGCGAGTAGTGTGCGTCGATGGTCTTCTTCCCCGCCTCACGGCCGCCGGTCTTTTTGCCGTCATAGCCATAGTGGCCGTACTCCTTCATGGGATCCGCCACGGCGACCACCTGGCATTTGTCATTGTTCAGAAAGGTGGGCGTCCAGTCCGTGGCGATGGTGCCCCAGCCGATGGCTCCCACGGTGATGCGCTCCGAGGGCGCAGGGCGTCCACCTTTGCCCAATGCGGTGGCGGGAATGATGGTGGGAAAGCCGAGCGCTGCGGCGCTGGTGGTCAGGAAACGACGACGGGAGAAAGCTGGATGAGCAGGGGCCATAACGCATCAGCTTATAGCGGGAGCACTCTCCGTGGCGAGAAAAGAAATCACAAAGAAGCCCCTCAGCCTCAACCAAAAGTGGACATCCCTCCCCGGCCTATTGCATGTTGGCGGGATGAATTCTCCGAAAGCCCTGCTGCAACGCTTTCTGCCTGCCATCGGCGCGGCGCTGCTGCTGGCTGCCGCTTTTCTGCCCTACAAGGCCAAGAAGCAGCGGCTGCGCGTGGCGCCCGGAGTGTGGCCCGCCGCCGAGCCAGTGCTGCTGGCCAGCGACATGCAGCTGCTGCCTGAGAGCCGTTTTCAGGTCATCGAGATCCCCTGGTCCTCCGCCGTGGTGCGCGCTTTTGGCAGCGGTGCCGCGGATGTGGCGGTGGTCACACTGGAAAGCGTCATGCGCATGCAGGATGCAGGGCAGAGGCTGCAGGTGCTCATGGTGCTGAGCCAGTCCGCCGGCGGGGACGCGTTGCTGGCGCGGCCTGGCATCGCGCGGCTGGAGGACCTGAAAGGAAAACGCGTGGGCGTGGAGCGCAGCGCGGGCACCTACCTCCTGATCAATGCGCTGGAAAGCGTGGGCATGGGTGTGAAGGACATCGAAGCCGTGCCCATGTTTCAGTCGGAAATGGAGGCGGCCCTGCAGTCAGACCAGGTGGATGCCGTGGTGGCCACGGACCCGTGGCTGGCGAAGCTCTCAAACAACAGCCTCCGCAGCCTGTACGACTCCTCCCAGCTCAGAGTGCCCATCATCTACCTTCTCGTGGCCTCCGAGCGTGCCTGCGTCACCTCACGTGAGGAGCTGATCTCCCTGCTCAGGGTACAGGCCGGCATCTCCGCAAAGCTGTGGGCGGGCACGCCCTTCCCCGCCGTGGATGGCTTGCTGCGCCGGGAAAAAATGACTGTCAGTGAGCTGGCGGCCTGCCTGCGCCACCTGCGCCCTCTGAGCCAGGTGGAAAGCAGGGAAGTCCTGACAAAGCTGCCGCAGATGGCCCTCAAGGTGGGCGAGCAGATGAAGCGCAACGGCATCATCACCAGCTTCCGTGCGGACGACAACTGGATCAACGCCAGCTTTAGCGAGGAGGCCTTCCGGTGAACTGGTTTCGCTCCATCCAGAGCCGCATCACCGCCAGCGTGTGGCTGTTCGGCCTCGTGATCATCCTCTTCAACAACTGGCGCAACCAGCTCTGGCTGGCGAACCGGCAGATCGACCGCATGACTCAGGAGGCCATGGACACAGGCAGCCGGCTGGCCGGCCTGCTGCAGCATCTCTCCCGCCGGCAGCAGGAGCGCGCCGCGGAACTGGAGATGGCCTACGTCTCCCTCTCTCCGGATGTGGACCTGGGCCTCGTCTGCAACAAGGAGGGAATCGTCAACTGCGCCACTCACATGCGGTGGTTTCACATGGACGTGCTGCAGACACCGCTGGCGGCGGAGTGGCGGGCGCATACGGCGGCGCTCGCCAACATGGAGCCTGCATTCCAATGGGACTCTGACAGGAAAAAGCTCTTCGTCATCGTCCCCTTCTTTGAGACTTATGAGGCCTCCAGCCGGGCTGCGGTGCTGATTCGCTATGACGCCACGCTGGCGCTGGCAAAGGTGAGCGAGGAGGCGTGGGTGGAGTCCACGCGGCAGACCGCCGTGCTGCTGGCCTCCAGCCTGCTGCTCTGGTTTGTGCTGCATGAGCTGGTCACCCGCCGCGTGCACCGCGTGGTGGACATTCTGCGCTCCAGCATTTCCAGCGACGGCATGCCCAGGGTGCTGCCTGGGCGCGATGAACTCTCCCTCATCTCCCAGGAATTTGCAGGCGCCGTGGACAAGCTCCGCATCGCTGAAAACATGGTGCTGGACGCCGCCGAGAAGGAGCGCAGGAAAATCGGCAGAGATTTGCATGATGACCTCTGCCAGCGGCTCTCCGCCACGAAGATGAAGGCCGAGGTGGTGCTCGGCATGCTCCCTGAAAATGATGCCAGAGTCCACGAGCTCGCGGAGCAGATGACCGCCGAGCTGGCGGAGTCCACCGTGATCGCACGCGGCATGGCCTGGGGGCTCTCCCCCGTGGGCATCGAAGGCCAGGGGCTGAAGGACGGCCTGGAAAACGTGTGCCGCTTCGCCGAGCAGTCGTATGACGTCCGCTGCTCCCTGGACTACACGGACGTGAGCGCCCACCTCACCGGCAGCGCCCAGGAGCTGCTCTTCCGCATCGCCCAGGAGCTGGTGGTCAATGCATGCAAACACTCCAAGCCCGGCCACCTCACCATCACTCTCCGCATGGAGGGAGACCAGGTGGTGCTGAGCGTCATCCATGACGGCGCTCCCTTCTCCGAGCCGGAGGAGCCACGCGGCCAGGGCATGGGCCTGCACCTCATGGGGCAGCGCCTGCGCTCGCTCTCCGCCACACTGGAGAGAACGGTGGAGCAGGGCGCCCGGGACTTTTCCGTCGCCATTGTGCGCATCCCTTCAAACAAAGCGTGAAAACCCGCCCCTCCCCCCTGGTGAGGACACCGCCCCCTGGCATAAGGTTTTTCTCGATTGCGAATGTGTGCATCTTGTCAAAGAGTCCGCGAATCCTGCCATCCTGCGCACCGCCCCCGTGCCAATGAAAGCCAAATCTGCCCCTGCACCCACACGAATCGCCATCGTGGACGACCACACCATGATGCGTGAAGGATGGCGACTGCTCCTCGAGATCTCCGACGATCTGGACTTCGCCTGGACGGCCGTGGACGCCGCCGACGCCCTGCGCAAAATCGAGGCGGACACGCCCGACGTGCTGGTGGTGGACATCTCCCTGCCGGACCGCTCCGGCCTGGAGCTGATCAAAGACCTCCGCCTGCTGCGCCCGAAGCTGCCCATGCTCGCCATCTCCATGCATGACGAAAAGCTCTACGCGCAGCGTGCCCTGAAGGCCGGCGCACGCGGCTACCTCATGAAGAGTGCCCCGCAGAAGGACCTTGAGGAGGCCATCCACCGTGTGGCCACGGGCGGCATCGCCGTGAGCAAGGAGATGTCCGAGGAAATCCTGCGCGCCTTCTCCAGCGGCAACACCGCAGAGGCGCAGGACTCCATCGCCGATCTCAGCGACCGCGAGTTCGAGGTCTTTGTCCTCATCGGCCAGGGTAAAACCACCGGCCAGATCGCGGACACGCTCCACATCAGCAGCAAGACGGTGGACGTTCATAAGATGAACATCCGCACCAAGCTCGGCATGACCGAGACCGGAGAGCTGGCCTACTTTGCCATCCGCTGGGCCGAAGGGCGGAAACCCGTCTGACCCGGGCACCTATTGGCTCTGCAACAATCAGCAATCGGGCGTTGATTTGAGAGGTTCCGATCCTCCAGCGCAGGGTAGCACCGGCGCTACTTCAAGGGCCTGACTTTACGGGCAGGATTGCACGTGCTACTTCAGGAGCTAGCGATGAATTCCGCCCGACCTCCTTTTAGCCCCCTGACCTGATCTGACATGTCGCGCATCCCGGAAGAAACCATCCAGCAGGTGATCGCCGCCACGGATATCGTGGCGCTGGTGGGGCGTTCCGTGAAGCTGCGCAAAGCGGGCACAAACTTCGTGGGTCTCTGCCCCTTTCACAACGAGAAGAGCCCGTCTTTCAACGTCAGCCCCTCGCGCAACACGTACCACTGCTTTGGCTGCGGTGCGGGCGGCACGGCCATCCGCTTCGTCATGGAGCATGACGGCCTTTCCTTTGTGGAAGCTGTGAAACGCCTGGCAGACGCCGCCGGCATCCGCATCGAGGAGGAAGTGTGGGACGCCAATGCCGAGGCGGAGGCCAAGCACCGCAGCCTGCTGCTGCGGGCGCACCGCGAGATCGCCGAGTGGTACCACCAGCTGCTGATGAAGCACCAGATCGCCGCGCCCGCGCGCGCCTACCTGAAGTCCCGTGGTATCACCTCCGCCGTGGCGAAAAACTGGCAGATGGGCTACGCACCGGGCATCAGCGCCTTTTACCGTGAGTGGGCCGCGAAGGCCAGAATACCCGAAAGCGTTTTGATCGAAGCAGGCCTCTACAAGCAGAGCCCGGAGGACTCCGGCCGCCGCGGAGCCTACCCGCATTTCCGCGACCGCCTCATGTTTCCCATCCGCAATGAACATGGCGATGTCATCGCCTTCAGCGGCCGCCTGATTGCTCCGAAGGAGAACACGGGAAAGTACGTCAACTCCCCCGAGACCCCGCTTTTCAGCAAGAGCAAGGTGCTCTTCGGTTTTGACCGCTCCCGCAGCGCCATCTCCAAGGCGGGGGAGGCGATCGTCTGCGAAGGCCAGATCGACATGATCATGGTCTATGAGGCCGGGTTCAAAAACGTCGTCGCAGGCCAGGGCACCGCCTTTACCGAGCTGCACGCCAAGCTGCTCAAGCGCGTCTGCAATGAGATCGTGCTCTGCTACGACTCTGACAATGCCGGCTACGGCGCTGCGGAGAAAGCCTTCAAAATCCTCTCCCCCATCGGCCTCACCGTGAAGGTCGCCTCTTTGCCTCCAGGGGAGGACCCCGACTCCCTCCTGCGCAAGCAGGGCAATGAAGCGCTGCAGACCGTGCTGGGAAATGCCACCGACTTCCTGGAGTACCAGATACGCCGCCTGCGCAGCAGCGCCAAGTCTGACAGCATGGTGGAACGCGTGCGCATGGCCGAGCAGGTGGCCTCCGCCATCAGCATCTTCAGCGGCGTGGCCCAGCGCATCACCGCCGTGAACAAAGTGGCCAAGCTGCTGGAGATCTCCGAGGCCCAGCTCTCCGCCATGGTGGAGCGCGCCGCCCGGGAGAACAAAAAAGGCGCCTCCGATCAGCAGCGGCCCGCCGGCAATGTGGCCGATGAAGCGAAGAAACTGCTCGCCTCCCAGCACAAAACCGCCCTGCACCTCTGCCAGATGGCCCTGAACGACGCGGAGGTGATGTACTGGCTGCGCGAGGCTGAATTTGAAGACCTGCTGCGTGAAGTGCCCGGCACCGAACTGCTCGCCCTGCTGGTGCACAGCCGGCACGATCCGCTGGATGAGACCTCCCAGCTCGCCTTCATGGCCGGGCTGGACCGTGCGCATGAGGCCGCCTTTGCCCAGCTGCAGGCCGGCCCGCGCCTGCCTGGCGGCCCCAAGGACGCGCAGCTCGCCCTCTACACCCTGGAAGTGGCCCGCCTGCAGAATCTCATTCAGAGCCTGCAGTCCAAACTTCGCCAGCCAGGACTGCCGGAAGAGGAGACCGCCCAGATCCAGATGAAGCTCGTGGAACTCAATTCCTTGCGGAAAGAATGCCTTGACCGTACGAAGCCGACCCCCGAATAGTTTCCTCCCCCCTGACCGACGCAGTTCCCGGACTCCACCCGTGGCTTGTATGGCCGTCTCCAAAAATCAACACAACGGATCCCATTCCCGCAGCGCCGCCAAACAGGCAGGCGAAGCCATGGCTGCTGACGACACTGCTTCCCCGCAAAAACGAGGACGCGGCCGGCCCCGCATTCATCCGCCCAAAGACCAGCCTTCCCTTCAGGTGGGCCCCGATGGCCAGCCCCTGAAGCGCCGCCGCGGCCGTCCGCCGAAAAACGGCTATGCCGGCGGCATCGCCCAGTTTGCCAACACCACTCACGACGACATCCATTCCCCCGATGTCCAGGCCCGCCTGCGCGATCTCATCCGCACGGCGCGCGAGCACGATCACCTCACCTGGGACGACATCAATGAAGCCCTGCCCGCCGGCTTCGTCACTCCGGACCTGATGGACGCCCTCATCACACGCCTGCGTGCGATGGAGATCAAGATCACAGACGAAGTGGACGGCATCGCCGCGCGCAACACCGCAGCGCGTGAACGCATCGCCGCGGAGCGAGACGCCGCCACCGCCAAGCTGGACGTCTTTGACGATCCCGTGCGCATGTACCTCCGCCAGATGGGACAGGTGCCGCTGCTCACCCGCGAGCAGGAGATCCACATCTCCAAGCGCATCGAAAAAGCAGACCTCAGCATGCGCCAGTGCCTGCACACCATCGGCTTCATCGGCCAGGCCTACCTGCAGTTTGCCGAAGCTCTGTGCAACGGCGTGGAGCGTTTTGACCGCCTCGTCAGCGACCGCAAGGCGGATGAACGGGACGCCTACTTCAAGAAGCTCAAGCCCCTGCTCGACCAGGCGCGCGAGACGCATGAGAAGACCAGCAAGGCCTTCACCGATTTCATCAACGCCGGACCTCGCAAGAAGGCCGCCGCGCAGGTGGAGTTTGAAACACTACGCGCCGCCTTCTTCCGCATCTGCGAGAAGTTTTACTTCAAATCCAAGATCACCGAAGACTTCGTGACCCTGCTGCAGCAGCGCCTCACAGACCTCGGCAATCTGGAGCGCAATCTCAAAGACCACCCACGCGGCGAGTCCGCCAAGGAGGCCGTGAGCGCCTTTGAGCAGGACTGCTGGATGACCGCCGCGGACTACCGCACGCTCATCACAGATACGCTCAAGCACGTCGCCGGCTCCACCCGCGCCAAGACCGAGATGATCGAGGCCAATCTGCGCCTCGTCATTTCCATCGCCAAGAAATACACCAACCGCGGCCTCTCCTTCCTGGACCTCATTCAGGAAGGCAACATGGGCCTCATGCGCGCGGTGGAAAAATTTGAGTACCAGCGCGGCTACAAGTTCAGCACCTACGCCACCTGGTGGATCCGCCAGGCCATCACCCGCAGCATCGCCGACCAGGCCCGCACCATCCGCATCCCGGTGCACATGATCGAGACGATCAACAAGCTCATGCGCGTGCACAAGCAGCTGCTGCAGGAGCTTGGCCGCGATCCGACACCTGAAGAAATCTCCGAAGAGATCCACCTGCCCGTGGAGCGTGTGAACGCCGTGCTGCGCCTCTCCCAGCAGCCCGTCTCCATGCAGGCCAAAGTGGGCGAAAGCGAAGGCGACACCGAATTCGGCGACTTCATCGAGGACAAGGAGGCGAGCAACCCCATGGAGCTCACCGCCATGCACCTCCTGCGCGACAAGCTCCGCGATGTGCTCGACACCCTGAACCCCCGCGAACGCGAAGTCCTCGAACAACGTTTCGGCCTCGGCGACGGCGCCGGCCGCACCCTCGAAGAAGTCGGCAAGCAGTTCCAGGTCACCCGCGAACGCATCCGCCAGATCGAGGCGAAGGCTCTGCGCAAGCTGCGCCACCCCACGCGTATTCGGAAGCTCGGCGGGTTCTTTGGTGCGAGTTGATCAGCAGTACGATGGGCACTCCTGCCCGTCGATCAGCGGCACCGCAGACGCTCCACGCTTTCGCTCACCAGCACGTTCCTGCGCCGAGAAGCCCCTCGACACTGCGCAGGTAGAGATAACTCTCCACATGCTGCGTCGCGAATTCGCCTTTGAGCTGCACCGCCATGCGCTCATATTCACCGCCCTCGGTGTCCTCCAGCACATCTAGGTGTCTGAGTCCTGCCTCGTCCACGCTCCAAACTTCTCCCTGAATGGAGAGCCCCCCCTCTTGGGAACGAACCATGCCTGGATACCCCTTAAGTTCATACATTCGATAAATCGGAGCCGTGCTTGCTTCGCCCACGAACTGCTGATCTTCGATCCACATATGATTCTCACCTCCGCGCTTCAGCGTCCCATACACAAACACCAGCGTCCTCACAGCGCATCCTCCCGTTCATTCAGCCACGAAGCCAGGCTGTAACGCTTCTCGGTCAGTTCATTCGCGCGTTCGATCATGGCAGGAGTCATCTCTTGCTTCACCAGCACGTTTGTGGCCAGTTGCGCGGCCCAGCGCGGCCAGAAATCATCATTCAGCGTCACCTGCTGCACGCTGCCTTGATGAAGCAGGCCCAGCTTGCCACGCCGCTGCCCTGCCCCGGCCACTTTCACTTTATCGCGCACCACATCGTGCATGGCAGGAGCCACAAAGCAGAACGGGTTCTCAATCAAATCCTCCGGCCCCGCGAGGCGGCTGCCATCGTCCAGCGCCCGCGCCAGCGACTCATGCACGAGCCGGTAGCTGTCCAGCGGATTCGTTTGCGACCACGGATGCACCGCCGGCACAATGACCGAGTACGTGTAGTCCGCGTCATGCAGCACCACGCCCCCGCCCGTCCACCGCCGCACGATCGGCCACTGCGGCAGCGTCCCCGCCAGCTTCGTCAAGTTCTGCGCATAACCAATCGTCGCCGTCGGCTCCGTCCACCGGTACACCCTCAGCACCGGCACCTCGCTCTGCTCCAGCCACGCCTGATCCGCCGCCATGTTCCAAGGCCCCTCATGCGGCGGCGCATCGAGGTGCAGAATGAGCTGGTCGAAAAGGGGCTTTGCGGTGTCCACCCACTCATCATGCGACAACTTCTCCATTCTCCAACGCGAATGAGTACGAATGTGACGCTGGGGATGCCCGCTTTGCCTCGGAGAGGCAAAGGAGCAGAGGCGGCAGAGATTGATTCAATTCTCCGCCCCCTCTGCGGCAAAGACGAACGTCCCTTCAACGTCTTCTTTGACATCCACCGCCACGTTCTCACACTCCGCCTCATGCGCCCAACCCGCCTCCTCGCTCTAGCATTCTCCCTGCTGTCCGTTTTCTCCCACGCCGCGGACGACTACCAGCCCGGCCCCGACTCAAAGCCTCAGGAGGGCGTGCCGAAGGGCGACGTGCTGAAGTTTGAATTCAAGAACAGCAAGATCTTCCCCGGCACCGTGCGCGACTACTGGGTCTATGTGCCCAAGCAATACTCTCCCGACAAACCCGCCTGTGTGCACGTGAACCAGGACGGCATCCAAAACCTCGCGCCCGTCGTCTTTGACAATCTCATCGCCAAAAAAGAAATCCCCGTGATCATCGGCGTGTTCGTCATGCACGGCCGTGTGCCCGCGCGCGATGGCAGCACCGCGCTGGATCGCTTCAACCGCAGCGTGGAATACGACGGCCTCGGCGGGGACTACGCGCGCTTCATTCTCGAAGAACTGCTGCCCCAGGTGGAAAAAATCACGCTGCCCGATGGCCGCGCTATCCGCCTCTCGCACGAAGGCAATGACCGCAGCATCGGCGGCAGCAGCAGCGGCGCCATCGCCGCCTTCACCGCCGCATGGGAGCGCCCCGAGGCCTTCAGCCGCGTGTTCAGCAGCATCGGCACCTACGTCGATCAGCGCGGAGGCAATGACTACCCCGTCATGATTCGCAAGGCCGAGCCGAAAGCCCTGCGCGTCTTCCTCCAGGACGGCAGCAACGATGCCAACGGCACCGGCGGAAACTGGTTCCTCGCCAATCAGGAAATGCTCTCCGCCTTCGAGTTCGCAGGCTACGAAGTGAACCACGTCTGGGGAGACGGCGGCCACAATGGCAAGCACGCCACCGCCATTTTCCCCGATGCCATGCGCTGGCTGTGGAAGGACTGGCCCAAGCCCGTGACCAAAGGCACCGGCTCCAAAGCCCCCGTCATGGAAGTGCTAGGTTCTGGTAGTGAATGGCAGCTCGTCGGCGAAGGCTACGGCTTCACCGAAGGCCCCGCCGTGAATGCCAAAGGCGAAGTCTTCTTCACCGACATCCCGAATAGCCGCATCCACAAAGTGGCACTCGATGGCAAGGTCTCCGTCTTTGCGGAAAACACCGGCAAGGCCAACGGCCTCATGTTCGGCCCCGACGGCCGCCTCTTCGCCTGCGCCAGCGGCAACAAACAAATCGTGTCCTACGACGAAGCCGGCAAGGTGACCGTCATCGCCGACGGCATCGACTCCAACGACCTCTGCATCGGCCAGAACGGCAACCTCTACGTCACCGATCCTCCGCACAAACAAGTCTGGCTCATCAAACCGAATGGCGAAAAAACCGTCGTCGATACCAATGACAAAAACGGCATCGCCTTCCCCAACGGCATCCGCCTCACTCCCGATCAAAGCCTCCTGCTAGTCGCCGACATGCGCGGCCAGTTCATCTGGAGCTACCACATTAAGGCCGATGGCACCCTCTCCGCCAAGCAGCCCTACCACCACCTCCGCATCCCCGACGGCGTGATGGAAAGCGGCGCCGATGGCATGACGCTCGACACCAAAGGCCGCCTCTACGTCGCCACGCATGCAGGCATTCAGTTCTGCGACCAGGCCGGACGCGTCAACGGCATCATCGCCAAACCTCAGCGCAAATGGCTCGCCAACATCGTCTTCGGTGGCGCGAACTTCGACGAACTCTACGCCTGCAGCTCCGACAAAATCTACAAACGCAAAACCCAGGTCAAAGGCGTCCGCTCCGCCGAAGCCACCATCAAGCCAGAGAAGCCGCGGCTGTAATCGCCACACAAACACTGGTCACGCAGGCACTTCAGGAAAGTGATGCGGGCACTCCTGTCTGCAACCCGAGCCACCCAGGGCATGCGTGAAGCGCTGCCGTTTCCGTGGCGGGAGCGATTGGACACTCGAGTTGCGGGCAGGAGTGCCCACATCACTTGCTACTTTCCCGCCCGCTGCTGCAGTTCCACCACGGCATTGAGAATCTTCACGCGGTTCATCTCGTGCACTTCGAGCTTGGTGCCGATCTCGGGGACGAGGGTCACGGTGAGTTCGCCGCCGAGGTGTTCGCGGAATTCTTCCAGGCCTTCTAGGATGGCGGGTTCGCCGCTGCGGCCGGTGTTCATCAGGTGCGGGGAGCTGGTGGCGAAGCCGATGCGCTCGATGAGCTTCAGCACGCGCTCGCAGGTGTCGGCGTCCAGGATGCCCTGCATGCGGGAATAGACGAGGTCCACGGCCATGCCGATGGCAACTGCTTCTCCATGGGAGACGGAGAATTTGGAGATCTGCTCGAGCTTGTGCGCGGCCCAGTGGCCGAAGTCCAGCGGGCGGGCGGAGCCGAGTTCAAAGGGATCGCCACCGGTGGCGATGTGCTCCACGTGCAGCTCGGCGCTGCGCTGCACCACCTGCTCCAGCGCTTCCTGCTTGAGCGCGGCGAGGTCGTCTGCCATGGCCTCGATCTGCTCAAAGAAGGCGCGGTCGCGGATGGCGGCGACTTTGATGGCCTCAATGATGCCGTTGCGGCGCTCGCGCTTGGGCAGGGACTCCAGGAAGAGGAAGTCATTCACCACGGCAAAGGGTACTGAGAAACTGCCGACCCAGTTCTTTTTGCCAAAGTAGTTCACGCCGTTCTTAACGCCCACGCCGCCATCTCCCTGACTGAGGGTGGTGGTGGGAAAGCGCACATGGCGGATGCCGCGGTGCGCGGTGCTGGCGGCAAAGCAGACGAGGTCCAGCGCAGCACCTCCACCAATGACGAACACATAGCTGTGGCGGTCCAGCGCGGCTTCATTGATGGCGTCCCAGCAGCACTCCACCAGGCGGAAGTCGTTTTTGCAGGGCTCTCCGGCGGGGATGACGATGGGGTCGTCCACCATGGTGAAGGTGTCCGCATGCACCTGGCCGTAGGCCATGATGTCGTCGAGCAGGTCGCGGTTGGCGGTGGCCACGGCTTCATCCACGAAGACGAGCACGCGGGGCAGCTTGTGCGGCTGCTCCAGGCGGAGCAGATCGCGGATGGTGTTGTTCCTGGGCGCGAAGGCTTCTCTCGTGAACAAGATGCGATGCGTATGCTCTAGCCTGATTTTTTTTTCGATCATTAACGGGGGGGCGGACGGGGGCGATTCTGTGGCTCTGACCCGCGCCAAGGTCAAAGGGAAAGGGCATACGGCTGCGGAAAGGGCTTTCTAACCTGCGGGCCCTGAATTCGGACGGACGGAGGCGCTTTTTCGCCCCCCTTTTTCACTCAGCCGGAGGCTAAATGCTCCTCCTGTCCAGCACCCCATGGAAATAGCCTGCCGGGGTGATTGAGAAGGATACCCCCCGGATTCAACATGAGCGTGCCCACGAGCGCCCTGCCTTCCCCCCCCCCGCAGTGAATTTTCCCCCACCGCTTCGATTCCTCATTCCAGCGCTGCTGCTGCTGCTCGGCATCGTGTCCACATGGCTGGACTATGAGCTGGATCTGGCGAACGACCTGGAGCGCGATTTCAAGGACGTGTCCACCCAGGCGGAGGCTACGGGCGTGCGTCTGGCGGCGCTGGCGCGGCATCACCTGGCGCAGGCGCTGGGTCAGGGCGGACTCAAGGCAGGACAGGGCGAACTGAAGGCCCTGAGCGACAACCTCTCTGACTGGAAGCATGAGCCGTGGCTGAGCATCGCCGCTGTGGTGGATGAAAACGGCAAAGTCATGGCGTGCTCCTCCGTCGAGTGGGAGGGCAAGGCGGCCGAGGAAACGCCGGCGGCCCAGGTGTGGAAGCGGGCGCGGGTGGGCTACACGAAGATCATGGAGTCCTCCACCCTGGAGGGCGGGGACATGATCGTGCTGGCGGCCTTTCCGCTGCAGGTCACGCCGCAGGGCCGGGAGCGGCTGCTGCTCGTCTTTGACCATGCCAATGCGGTGGCGCATGCGCACCAGGATGCGCGCCAGCGTGTGGCCTGGTCTGCCGCCGTGATCGCCCTCATGTGCCTGTGCCTCTGGGCCACGCTGCATTTCGGCGTGGCCACGCGGCTGGAGCGGCTGGCCCGGTCCGTGCGTGAGTTTGGGGAGGGCCGCGCCATCAGCATCGATCCCGTGAGGGGTGGCGATGAAGTACACGAGCTCTCGCAGGCCTTCCGCAAGATGACGCAGCGGCTGGCCGATCGTGAACGCGAACGCAATGAGCTGGAGCGCGCCGTGATCGACTCCGCGGAGAACGAGCGCCGCCGCATCGGTCATGAACTGCATGACGGCATCGGCCAGCAGCTCACGGCCGTGCTCATGGCCATCAATGGCCTGCATGCGGAGCTGCAGGCCAGTGCGCCCGCCTTTGCGGAGCACGCGCAGCACGCCAGCCAGAGCCTGAGCGCCACGCTGGCGGAGGTGCGCGCGCTTTCCCACGGGCTAGCTCCCGTGCCGCTGTGGGACCAGGGCCTGGAGCATGCGCTGCAGGCGCTGGCAGACGCCACCACGCGCAGCTCCGGCCTGCGCTGCGTGTTTGAGTGCCCGGAGCACATCAAGGAGGTCAGCGAAGCCACGGCGTGCAATCTCTACCGCATCGCCCAGGAGGCGGTGAACAATGCGCTGAAGCACGCCGATTCCGCCGAAATCCGCATCGGGCTGGAGCGCCGGGATGCCTTTCTCGTGCTCGAAATCGACGACGATGGCTGCGGCCTGCCCGAGGCGCCGGCGGACGGCGGCGGCATCGGTTTCCGCATCATGCAGCACCGCACCGAGGTGATGGGTGGCCGGATGGAGCACGGAGCTCCGCCCGCCGGAGGCACGCGCATCGCCGTTTACATCCCTTACCCACCATGAACACCGCACCTGCCAGCACCCAAACCTGCCGCATCGCCTTTGTCGATGACCACCCGGCCGTCATCAATGGCTACCGTTTCATCCTGCAGTCAGACCCGCGCTTCGAGATCTGCGGTGTGGCCACCAATGAGGCGGATGCCATCACGCTGGTGAACCAGGAGAAGCCGGACCTGCTCATCACGGACCTGAACATGCCGGGGCGCGGCGGCCTGGAGCTCATCAAGGATCTTTCCGTGCTGCATCCCGGGCTCAAGATCATCGTCAGCTCCATGCACGACGAGATGCTCTGCGCCTCCCGTGCGCTGCGTGCGGGCGCCAGCGGCTATGTGAGCAAGGACAGCCCCGGCAATGCGCTGCTGGACGCCATTCACAAGGTGCTGGATGGCGGCGTGTATGTGAGCTCACGCCTGGCCGCTCATCTCGCCGCCTCTTTTGCCACCCCCAGACCGCGCGGCTCCAGCGAGTCCCCGCTGAAAAAGCTCAGCGACCGCGAGTTTCAAATCTTTGAGCTGTTTGGCCGTGGCAAGACCGCCAAGGAGATCGCCGCGCAGCTCAATCTCAGCCCCAAGACCGTCTCCGTGCATCGCGACCACATCAAAGAAAAGATGGAGTTCGTCACCAGCGCCGAGATGATCCGCCAGGCCGTGCGCTGGGTGGAGACACAGCGGGACGTGCTGAAGTGATGGGGTGCAGGACGATGCAGTAGCAGCAGCACGATGTGGGAGACGCCCTCGTAAGCGGAAAGTACGATAGGCACTCTTGCCTGTCGATCAGCGCTCACGCTGGGTGTGTTATAATTCGAATCATCTTACGCCAACGCCAAACCGGGGACGCTGGTGGATTGAGCGAGGGCTTCCTATGTTTGCGGAGCCGCTGAGCGACAGACAAGGAGTGTCTGTCCTACTTCTCCGTTGCACGCGTCCGACATGCTCTCGCCCTGCACACCGCGCTGTCCTCTCTTGTCTGTCTTGTCTGAATAGCGACGACAAGAAAGAATCAACAGCATGTAGGCCCGGCACCTAACACCAAACGGTGCGCATGCTGATGCCACGGCTGCATTTGCACGCATGGTACCTCATGCACTCGACGTTATGCTGCGGAGCCATGAAAGCGCCCATCACGTCATCAGTGTCATGTTCCCAAGTTCGCCATTTTTCTCAGAAAAAAGCAAGTCCGTTCAAGCCTGCAAAAGCGAAAGTTTTGATCCAATTCTTTGATGGATGGCATGTGCCGCAATCATGAGAATGGAGCACCCACCAACCACCCGGTCATCTTCGCCATGAACAGCCCCAGCCCCATCGTCATTGCCGACAATCAGCCTGCCGGTCTTGCGGATTTTCGCGAGGCGCTGGAAGCCCAGGCCGATCTCTCGCTCGCCGCGGCGGTGACCTGCGCCTCGTGTGTGTTCAGCGCCGTCTCCCGGCAGAGGACGGAGCTTCTCATTCTCAGCCTCAGCATGCCGGGGCATCGCATCCTGCAGCTGGCCCACGACCTCACCGTGCTGCATCCCCATCTGAAGCTGCTCATCATCGCCAGTCCGCATCAGCACCTGGATGCCGCGCACGTGATGCGCGCCGGAGTGCACGGCTGCGTGCCCGCCGGCAGCAGCACCGCCGCCAAGCTCGCCGCTGTGCGGAAGGTGCTGGCGGGAGAGCACGTCTTTACCCTGCCGCAGCTCGCTGACAGCCGCCATGCCGTGGCCCTGCCCCTGGCAGCGGCGGCGTTCTGAGAGCAAAGCTCAAAGAATGCGCAGATAAAGGAGTTGCGCAGGCAGGGAGGATTCCATTTTACTGGGTGGAAGCATGAAGAAGGAAGTTCTGAACCACCTTTGGAAGCTGGTCGCGCCGCATCGCCGCCGCTTTCTCCTCGTGGTGTTTATCACCCTGCTGAGCACGGGCGCGGGACTGGTGGAGCCGCTGATCTACCGGGAGGCCATCAATGACATCGCCGGTCTCTTCGTGAAACGCGCGCATGACAAGGCCAAGGTGGAGGCGGGGGAGGCCATCGAGACGGGAGACAGCCCGCTGGAGGATTACCTGCACAAGAAGATCCAGGCCGCACGCGCCACGCCCGCTCCGCCCGCCCCCGCCCCTCCGGCGCTGAAGACGCATGAAAAAAAGCCGCACACCACCGGGCACGTGGCCGAGCGCACCCCGGGGGAGGCGGTGAACACCCTGCTCATCGCCGTGCTGCTCATGCTCGGTGTGAATGTGGTCAGCTACATCCTCTGGCTCTACGCGGAGAACAAGAAGGCGCAGCTGGACTGCGACATCGAGCAGGAGTTCATCCAGGGCGCGTTTACGCATGTGCTGCGGCTGCCGCTGGGATTTTTCGGCAAGCGCGCACCCGCGGCCATCGCCAAGCAGATCGACCAGAGCGAGGAGGTCAGCGCCATCGTGGGCGCCTTCTCGCAGCAGATACTTCCGGAGATCATCAGCCTCGTCGGCATCATGGTCATCATGTTCTTTCAGAACACCATCCTCGCGCTGATCGCCGTTTCGCTGATCCCCATCTATCTTTTCATCGCGTGGCGTTCATCGCAGAAACTGGAGACCGGACTCAACACCTATTATGAGCGCTGGGAGGAGGTGAGCGCGCGCATCTCCACCGCGCTGGAGGGCATCAAGACAGTGAAGCTCAGCGGTGCAGAGGGGCGGGAGGTGCAGGAGTACCGCCGCATCTCCAGCGCCGCCTACAGCAACTTTGTGGAGCGCAGCAAGCTCTCCAACAAATTCACCTTCTGGGAGGGCATTCTCAGCCATCTGGCCACCGCCATGGTGCTGGGCTGCGGCGGCTACCTCGCGCTCATTCACAAGCTCACGCCTGGAGACGTGGTCATGTTTGTGGCCTACCTCGACCGCTTGTATTCGCCCATTGATGAACTGTGCAGCCTGTGGGTGAACACGCAGCAGCACGTGGCCTCCATCTCGCGCGCTTTTCGCCTGCTGGAGAACAACACCGGAGAAAAGGCCGGAAAGCCCCTGCAGCTGGAGCACGGCCGCGTGGAGTTCAAGGAGGTGACCTTTGCCTACGTGCCGGACCATCAGGTGCTGAAGTCCATTTCCATGAGCTTTGAGCCGGGAAAGATCACCGCCATCGTGGGCGGCAGCGGCGCGGGCAAAACCACGGCCGTGGATCTGCTGCTGAAGTTGTATGAACCGCAGCAGGGAGAGATCCTCATCGACGGCCAGGAGCTCGGCAAACTGGACCCCTCCAGCGTGCGCGGCAGCATCGGCATGGTGGCTGCTGACGGCGCCATCTTTCGCGGCACGCTCGCCTACAATCTGCGCTACAAAAAACCCGGCGCCACGGATGCGGAAGTGATGAAGGTGGTGGAGCAGGCGGGACTGAAGAACCTGCTCGACCGCCTGCCCAAAGGCCTGCAGACGCAGATCGGTCAGAACGGCATGGGCCTTAGCGTCGGCGAGCGGCAGCGCGTGCAGATCGCCCGCGTGTTGCTCAGCCAGCCGAAGATCCTGGTGCTGGATGAAGCCACGGCCAATCTCGACTACAACACGGAGGCGGAGGTGCGGCATGCCATCCACCAGCTTCGCGGCAGCTGCACCATCATCATCATCGCCCACCGCTTCAGCATGGTGCGGGACGCGGACCACGTGTACGTCCTCGGCGGCGGCGGCATTTTGGAGCAGGGCACGCCTGAAACCCTGATCACCGCTGGCGGCTGGTTCGCCGCCTTTGCCCACGCGGTGGAGGAAGAGGACGAGGAAGCAGATGCCGAAGAAGAAATTGAAGAAGAGGAGGCTGAAGACGCGTCAGAAGAAGAAGAAGAAGAAGAAGAAACCGAAGCCGCAGACTGAAGGAGGCCGCACCTATGTCAGAAAACACGGACAAACACCCTCACAAAATCTGGCCCTACCTCGCCACGCTGAGCAGCGCCGCCGTCATGCTGCTGGCGTTTTTCATCCCGTCCATCCAGGATCAGTGGGACCGCTATCAGTCGCGCAAAATCATCGGCCAGTACGTCTCGCTCGGAGACGAGTTCATGGACGAGGACCGCTACGACATGGCCGAGACCGCCTACCAGAAAGCCTTCGAACTCTCCCAGCAGACGCGGCTTGAGATTGAGATGAAGCGGCTCAAGGCCCGCGTGCACCGCATGAGCCTGCTCGTCGAGTGGGGAGCACCGCCACCGGAAGACCTGGAGGAGGTGGACTTCCAGCTGCTGCTGCATTTGCAGAAGGGTCATGAGAATGACAGGGAGCGCGCCTTCACGCTCAACAGCTACGCCTCCTTCCTCGCCGGATCCAAGAAGCTCAAGCAGGCGGAGGCCGCGCTCCGCGAGGCCCTTCGCATCGAACCCGCCAGCTCCATGCTGCATCTCAATCTGGGCAATCTGCAGGATCAGGTGGGAAAGAAAGACGACGCGCTCAAGTCCTACCTCAAGGCCCTGGAGCTCGACCCCAAAAGCCTCAACGCCCACTACAATCTCGGGCTCCTCTACGTTGAGCTTGGCAAATACCCCGAAGCCAGGCGGTCCTTTGAGGAAGCCCTGAAACTCGCGCCCGACGACCCTGAAACCCAGCAGCAGCTCGACAAGGTGCGCAAGAAGCTGGGCGAGTGAGGGCTCCATCTCAACGCGGCGCGATGTGGACAGAATTTGCACTGCCATCCGAATTGAAACTTCTCCCCTTCCCGATCGTTTCAGCCCAACCATGCGTCTCCTTTTCCCTCTCCTCCTCGCCCTCTCCCTCGCACTGCCGCTGCAAGCCCAGAAGGCCGGCAAAAACAAAGACAAGCCCCTCATCAAGCTGACCATCACCGAGGTCGCGACCAAGGACATCGTCTATAAAACCACCCCGCAGGGCGAGCTCAAACTCCACGTCTTCTCCCCCAAAGGCGAAGTCCAGACCACCGCGCTCCGCCCTTGCGCCGTGTTCTTCTTTGGCGGCGGCTGGAAGAGCGGCTCGTATCTGCAGTTCGTCCCGCAGTCCGAATACCTCGCCAGCCGCGGCATTGTCGCCATCAGCGCCGACTACCGCATCCTCAACGTCCACAAGACCTCTCCCGACAAAGCCGTCGAAGATGCGAAAAGCGCCATCCGCTGGGTGCGCGGACACGCCACGGAGCTTGGCATCGATCCCACCAAGATCATCGCCGGTGGCGGGTCCGCCGGCGGGCATCTCGCCGCCTGCACCGCGCTCGCCTCCGCCTACGATGCCGAGACCGACGACAAGTCCATCTCCGCCAAACCCAACGCCATGGTGCTCTTCAATCCCGCCATGAACATCTCCACCTTGTTCAAGGATCACAGCACTGGCGAAGGCCCCATGACTCTCGAAATGGCCGAAGCCATCACGCCGAACAGCTTCCTCACCAAGGACACCCCGCCCGCCATCCTCTTTTTCGGCACCGCAGACAAACTGAAGGCCGGAGGCGATGAATACATCACCAAAGCCAAAGCCCTCGGCCTCCGCGCTGAGATGTGGTCCGCCGCAGACATGCCCCACGGCTTCTTCAACAAAGAGCCCTGGATTCAAATCACCGCCAAAAAGATGGACGAATTCCTCACCTCCCTCGGCTACCTCGGCGGCACGCCCGCCCTCAAGCTGCCAGAGAACGCACCTTCTCTGAAGCAGGAAAACTGAGAGGTCATCACTCAGTCCACACCGCAGAGACTGGAATAACGCAGAGAAAAGCATTCAAGATCGGAACTCTGCGTTTTTCCAATCTGCGGTGTTAAATCAGTGTTTCCCCAAGCGTGAAAAGCCGCGCATCCTGCGTTTCTTCCCCGCATGCTTACAGACTCCTCCCGCGCCGCCGATTTCCCCACCCTCAAAGGCATCCACTACCTCAACACCGCCGCCGAGAGCATCCCGCCTCTCTGCGTGAATGAAGCCGTGGCCGAATACATGCACCACAAGTCCATGGGCATGCGCGGTCGTGATTTCCACTTCCCCCGTGTGGAAGCCTGTCGCGAAATCGCCGCCCGCCACCTCGGTCTCGCCACCGATGAGGTCTCCTTCTGCTCCTGCAGCTCCGAAGCTTACAACCTCCTCGCCAGCGCCCTCCAGCTCACGCCCAAAAACGAAGTCGTCGTCACCGATCTCGACTTCCCCGCCGGCGCCACCCCCTGGCTCACCGCCCCCGAATCCTCACGCCCCGTCACGCGCCTGTGGAAAAATCGCAACGGCTCTCTGGACCTCACCGATCTCGCAGCCTTGCTCAATGAGCGCACCGCCCTCGTGCAGGTCAGCCTCGTCAGCTTCTACAACGGCCACCGCATTCCCTTTGCACCGCTGCGCGATCTCATCCGCAAACACGCGCCGCAAGCCGTCCTCGCTGTCGATGTCACCCAGGCCCTCGGCCGCATCGCGCTCGACTGCCAGGACGCCGACATCCTCATCTCCAGCACGCATAAATGGACCCTCGGCATCCACGGTGGCGGCATCATTGGCATTCCGAAAAAATCCGCAGCGCGCCTCACCACCACCGCAGGCGGTTGGTACCACATTTCCAATGCCTTCGATGCCGACCGCTTTGAAAATCCCCGCATCAAATCAGGCGCACTCAGCTTCTCCGTCGGCATGCCCAGCTTCGCCGCGCTTTATGCCTTGAATGCGTCTCTGCGATACCTTGAGCAGGTCGGCATGGCCCAGATCATCGCTCATGCCGATCCCCTCGTCGCCCGTGTCCACGCCGGCTTGAAGGAACTCGGCATCACCGCCCTCAGCGCCGCGCAGCCCGACTGCACCAGCGGCATCGTCGCCTTCACGCACGCGAACACCACCGCCATCAACGACGCCCTCCTCGCGCAAAACATCCACGTCATGCACCAGGTGGGCCGCATCCGCATCGCCGTCCACGGCTACAACACCGAAGAGGACGTCGACAAGCTGCTGGCAACGTTGCGCTCCGTCCTCGGAGGTTAGGCTTCCAGCCTGACTCTGAAAGCACCCGCGTCGCCGGCAACGTCTACAAACCGCCGAAGACTTCGATGTACCTCTCAGCACTCTCCGCCAAGCTCTGAAGTAGTTCGGCCAATCCTGCCCGTGATTGAAAGCGCTCAGCGGCGGGCAGGATTGCCCGCGCTACCTCCTGCCCGCCTTTTTTCGGTACACCTCTTGCCCCGCCCCGCCGCCAGCCTATCCTCTGCGTCTCTTGGACTGGGAATCACCAAAACTCCTCCTGCTCATCCTCCCCGCAGTCGCCTTGCTGCTGTGGATCGAGTCGCGTTCGTCGCACCCCATGTCTGGTTTGCGCAAGCGCCTCCTGCTCGTCACCCGCGCCATCGGCGTCATGCTCGCCATCGCCGCACTCGCCGGCCCTGCGCGTGTGAAGCAGACCGGCCGTAAAGCCCTCGGCATCATTGTGGATGCAAGCCAGAGCATGGGCGAAGAAGGACTCAGCAAATCTCTCGCCGAAGCCACCCGCATGCGTTCCGCGCTCGGTAGCAGCATCGACTCATTCGTCGTCCAGCTTGGCTCGCAGCCTGAACTTCTTCCCGAAGGCAGCACCGCCGCCATGCAAGCCGCCTGGCAGAAAGAGCACGGCGGAGACAGCCACTATGCCGCCGCCATCGAATACGCGGAAGCCCTCTTCCCCCCAGGAGCCAGCCGCAACATCCTCCTCATCGGCGATGGCCATGAAACCCGCGGCAGCCTGCTCGATGCCGCCCGCGAGGCCGCCGTCTCCGGCATCAAGCTCCACGCCCTTCCCGTCTCAGGCCCCCGCCGCCCCGACGCCCGCCTCCTCTCCCTCACGCCTAATCGCACCCGCCTCTTCGAAGGTGCCAGCCTCAGCCTGAAGGCCGCCTTTGAAAGCACCATTGAAGGCACCGGCACTTTAAAGCTCTACGAAAACGGTATCGAAGTAGAGAAGCGCCCCGTCTCTCTCAAACCCGGCGTCACGCAGGAGATGGTTTTTAACCGCACGCCCTCCACCCGCAACACCTTCCAGTACCGCGCCGTCCTCGAAGGCATCAAAGGAGACACCCTTCCCGGCAACGACAGCGCCCTCGCCATCGTCGATGTCCGCGGCCGCCTCCGCCTCCTCTACATCGAGTCCGACGCCAGCGAAGGCCGCTACCTCATGCAGGCCATGGAAAAGGAAGGCATCGAACTAGACCTGCGCCAGCCCGGCAATCTCGCCATCACCTTCGAAATGCTCGGCGGTTACGACGGCGTCATCCTCTCCGACGTCCCCGCCCACCAGCTTGGCGAGCCGCTCATGAATTCATTGCGGGATTACGTCGATAAACTCGGAGGAGGTTTGATCATGCTCGGCGGCCCCGGCTCTTTCGGCGTCGGTGGCTACTACCGCACGCCCATTGAGGAAGTCCTGCCCGTGCGCCTTAAAGCCCCCGATGAAGAGGAAAAGCAAAGCGCCGCCGTCGCAATCGTGCTCGATCGCTCCGGGTCCATGGCCGGTGAAAAACTCGAGATGGCTAAAAGCGCCGCCATCGCCACCGCAGAGGTTCTCGGTCACAACGACTCCCTCGGCGTCTGGGCCTTCGACTCGGAGGCCCACGTCGTCGCCCCGATGACGCGCCTCACCTCCACCAATGCCGTCTCCGGTCAGATCGCCGCCATCGCCTCCGGTGGCGGCACCAATCTGCAGCCCGCCTTCCAGCTCGCCCGCGAAGCCCTGCTTCGCACCAAGGCCCGCGTGAAGCACATGATCATCCTCACCGATGGCCAGACCGCCGGTGCCGGTTACGAGCAGCTCGCCACGCAGTGCCGCAATGAAGGCCTCACCATCTCCACCGTCGCCATCGGCGAAGGCTCGCATGTCGCCCTGCTCCAAGCCATCGCCTCCAGCGGCGGCGGCCAGTCCTACTCCACCATGGATGCCAGCAGCATCACCCGCATCTTCACGCAGGACACCCTCATGCACACCGGCCGCATGATCCGCGAAGAGCCCTTCACCCCTGAGCTGAAGGAAAAAGATCCCATCCTCGCCGGATTTGAGAAGTGGGACTCCCCCACCCTTCTCGGTTATGTGAAAACCACCCGCCGCACTTCCGCACAGGTACCCCTCGTCACCGAGACCGGCGATCCCCTCCTCGCCCACTGGCGCTTCGGTCTCGGCAAAGCCACCGCCTTCACCTCAGACGCCAAAAGCCGCTGGGCCGGGCTGTGGATTGCCCGCTGGCCCAGCTACGGCCGCTTCTGGTCCCAGATCCTGCGTGAAACCGCCCGCGCTCCTCAAGGCCGCCTCATGGATCTCTCCGCCCGCATGGAAGGCGATGATGCCCGCATCAGCGTCGACCTCCTCTCCGACGCCGGCACCCGCGCCAACAACGCCAGCGTCTCCGCCGAGGTCTTCCACGTCGCTGCGGACGCCCTCGGCGCCCCCATGAAAGCCGTGCAAAAACTCACCCTTCGCCAGGATGCCCCCGGCACGTACGTCGCCGACTTCAAGCCCTCCCAAGCAGGTGTTTATCTCATCCGCGCCCAGTTCGGTGCCGAGATGGTCACCACCGGCCTCATTCACAATTCCTCAACCGAAGCCAGCCTCGGCACCGTGAATGAAGACCTTCTCAAAGAAGCCGCCCGCATCACCGGCGGCGACTACCTCACGGACTCCAAAAGGCTCCCCAATCTCGAAACCACCAAGGCCATCCAGTACGAAGAACTCTGGCCCTCCCTCCTCGTCCTGCTCCTCCTCATCTTCCTCATCGACACCGCCATCCGCCGCTGGGAGCACGTCATCGGCTTGTGGGAGCTGCTGCCGCAGAAAAAAGTAGTCTAGAGCTTTAGCTCGTTCTGGAAAAGCTCCGCCCGTTCCAGAACGAGCTAAAGCTCAGAACTATTTTCATCCCAGAAGCGGCTCCACCCTCTCCCGGATCAGCCTCATCAGTTCCTCATCCATAAACGGATAATCATCCGGAATGTCCAGCACCTCAAAACGCAGCCCGCTCACCAGTTGTGGAAACATCTCCGCCAGCCGCTGTTTGTGCGCGTGCTCCATAACGAGCACCACATCCGCCCACTTCAGCAGCTTCTCCGAAACCCGGGTCCGCGCCGAAGCACTCGTCCCCGCACTCCGCGCCTCCACCCGCGGATCATTTTGATACACCTTCTCCGCAGTTGGACTGCGCCATTGGTTGCGTGAGCAGATGAAAAGAAGGTTCATGCAGAAGATAAGTGATGCGGGCACTCCTGCCCGCAATTCGAGTTTCCCACGATAGACACTTGCGGGCAAGAGTGCCCACATCACTTATTGCAGAGCATGCGCACCATCACGAGCGCCGACCTCACGCCCTTTGACTGGACATCTGCCGCCACCTCCTACCGTGGCCGACTCCCACATCTCAGTCAGCCGGGTGCCATTTACTTCATCACTTTTCGTCTCGCTGACTCACTCCCTCAGGAAGTCGCACAGCGATGGAACGAAGAAAAATCCATCTGGCTCGCAGACAATCCGCCGCCCTGGCCGCCTGAAGTAGAGCGTGAATATCATCGAAAATTCACCATGCGCCTGGAACGCTGGTTGGACGCCGGTCGTGGTGAGTGCGTCTTAAAACAACCGAAGCTCCGCGCCGAAATCCACACCAGCCTCCTCCACGACGACGGCAAATCATACGAACTCGGTGACTTTGTGATCATGCCAAATCACGTACACGTGCTGCTCCGCCCGTTGACCGAATCCCCCGTTTCCAAACTACTCGGACCCGCCAAAGGTGCCAGCGCGCGAAGGATCAACTCGAGCCTCGGCACGCAGGGAACCCTCTGGATGGACGAATCCTTCGATCACATCATACGCGGCATGGACTCGCTGAAAAAGTTTCAACGCTATATTGCCAACAATCCCACAAAATCCGGTCTTTCGGCCCTTGAATTCACTCACGAGCAGCGATGGCATCTGGAGTGATGCGGGCACTCCTGCCCGCAACCCGAACGTCCCACAGCCCAGTGATGTGGGCACTCTTGCCCGCAATTTGAATCACCCATCGCTCCGCTGCTGCCAAGTGAAAGGCTACAGCGGACGCTTGGGGTAGCTCGTGTTGCGGGCAGGAGTGCCCGCATCACTTCAAACCGTCTCACTTCCTCACCAGCAAACTCTTCCCCGTCATCTCCGCGGACTGCTTCACGCCCAGCATGTCCAGCAGCGTCGGTGCGATGTCCGCCAGCTTGCCATTCGCCACCGTATAGCCGCCCGCATCTGCCGCCACATAGATGCCATGCACCAGATTCGTCGTGTGCGCGGTATTGGGCGAGCCATCCGGATTCCTCATTGTCTCGCAGTTCCCGTGATCCGCCGTGATGAACAGCTTGCCGCCGAGCTCCAGCACCTTCTCCACGATCATCCGCACGCCGAGATCGATCGTCTCGCAAGCGTGGATACCAGCTTCTACCACGCCGGTGTGTCCCACCATGTCAGGGTTCGCATAATTCATGATCACCAGATCATAGCTCTCCAGACGGCGCATCACCTCAAACGTCAGATCCGGCGCGCTCATCTGCGGCTTCTTGTCGTACGTCGGCACTTCCTTCGGGCTGATCGCCAGGTAGCGGTCCTCGCCCGGATTCGGCTCCTCCACACCGCTATTGAAAAAGAAGGTCACATGCGGGTACTTCTCCGTCTCCGCCGCACGCAACTGCTTCAGGCCCGCAGCCGCCACCACCTGGCCGAGATTGTTGCTCAGGCTCTCGGTGCCAAAGATCACCTTCGCACCCAGCGCTGTATAGTTCGCATCATACTCCGTGAGCGTGTAATACGCCGTCTTCGGCGTCACCTCGCGGTCAAAGCCGTTGAAGTCCGCTTTCAGGAAAGCATCGCTCAGCTGCCGCGCACGGTCGGCACGGAAGTTGAACCACAAGATCACATCGCCATCACGAATGCGCTGCTCGTTGGCATTCGAGAAAATCATCGGCTGCATGAACTCATCCCCACGCGGGTCTTTCGGATACGCCGCCTTCACCGCCTCGCTCGGCAGATCCGTGCGCACTTCACCACGGCCCAGCACGATCGCGTCCCACGCCAGCTTGTTGCGTTCCCAGCGCTTGTCGCGGTCCATCGCATAGTAGCGGCCGATCACCGTCGCGATCTTCGCGCCGCTCGGCGCCAGGTCTTTTTCCAGTTTCGCCATGTAGCCGGCACCGCCCGTCGGCGAAGTGTCACGGCCATCCGTGATCGCATGCACCATCAGATCCGTCACCCCCGCGGCCTTTGCCGCATCGCATAGCGCCGTCAGGTGGTCCTGATGCGAGTGCACCCCGCCGTCGCTGATCAATCCCAGGAAATGCAGCCGCTTGCCCTTGGCTTGCTCAAATGCCTCCACCAGCACCGGCATCTTCGCCAGCTCACCATCGCGGATGCATTTGTTGATACGGGTCAGGTCCTGATACACCACGCGCCCAGCACCCAGGTTCAGGTGGCCCACTTCGCTGTTGCCCATCTGGCCGTCAGGCAGCCCCACGTCTTCGCCGCTGGCGCTCACCGTGCCGCGTGGATAGGTGGCATACAGGTGGTCGTGAAAGGGCGTGCGAGCCAGCAGGGTGGCGTCGCCATTGGCTACGGCTTGCTCCTTACCGCCGGGATTGATGCCCCAGCCGTCGCGAATAATCAGTACAACAGGTTTTTTGCTCATGAGTATGTGGTCACATGGGTCAAGGCGGCTGCCCCGTCAAGGGCGGGTCCAAGCAGCCTTGCCATTGGATTTTTGAAAGCACTCTTTTGACCACCTCCGGCATTTCTAGGCAATTCTTTGAACACCCCCTTCTCGGTGCGTTAGAACGTTTGCGCTCCGGACCGTCTCAGGCTATAAAAGGGTGCCTCTCTTTCGACATCCCCTGTCATTTTCGTCATGACTCCCGGACTGCACTCAACTCTCCCCAAGGCCGTCATCGCCATTTTCGCCCTTACCGTGACCTCGACGCCGTTTGACGTCGCGCACGCGGAAGATTCCAAGCCCGGCTTTTTCAAAAAGATCTTCGGCGGCGGCAGCAAGACCGAAACTCCCCCTCCTGCGCCCGAGCCGGAAAAAAAGCCCGCCCCAAAACCCGCTCCCGCCAGCAAACCGAAGCCGACGCCGGAAAAAAGCACCGCTAAAACTGAGACGGGCAAGGCTCCGCGTGTCATCATCACCACCACAGGCGGCAAAAAGGTGGAAGTTGGCAAAAAGACCACCCCTTCCAAAACCACGGCCAAAACAGAGACTCCCAAGCCAGAATCCAAGCCCAAGGAAGAGCCGGTCAAAGATGTCACCAAAACCGCCTCCAGAGACAGCGGCTCTTCCATGAAGGGCGAGTTCAAGGAAGACGATGACGACAAAGCCGCCAGCACCCCGGCGCCCAAGTCCGTCGAAGTCCTCCCCGCCAACGGCGGTTGGGAAATCGTCAAGATCGGTGGCCGCGACTACGTCACAGCCGAGAGCATCCGGAATTTCTACAACCCCGTTTACGGCTTCACCACCTTCCGCACCCAGGGCACCCACTTCTGGCTCGGCTCCTCCAAGCTCATCCTCAAGGCCCAGATCGGCTCCCAGGAAATGCTCATCAACAACATCAAGTTCATCCTCAGCTTCCCGGTGCAGGAGCATAACGGCAAGGTCCTCTTCTCCCGCCTCGATCTCTGCAAGCTCATCGACCCCGTCCTCTACCCCAGCCACATCCAGAACGCCGAGTACTTCGACACCGTCGTCGTCGATGCCGGCCACGGCGGCCACGACTCCGGCGCGCGCGGTGTTTACGGCTACGAAAAAGACTTCGCCCTCAAGATGGCCATGGCCGTCCGCACCGCCCTCATGCAGCGCGGTTTCAAAGTCGTCCTCACCCGCGCCACGGACACCTTCATCACCCTCGGTGGCCGCGTCGCCATCGCCAATCAGACCCCCAAGAGCATCTTCCTCAGCTTCCATTTCAACTCCAGCGACAACGCCGCCACCGGCATCGAAACCTGGGCTCTCACCCCTCAAAGCGCAGCCGCCACCATCAGCCGCGGCGGTGGCTACAACATCAACGGTGTCACGGGCAACAAGCAGGACTCCGCCAACATCGCCCTCGCCACCGCCGTGCATGCCAGCGTCATCAGCCGCTTCAAGTTCGTCGATCGCGGCATCAAGCGCGCCCAGTGGAGCGTCCTCACCGGCTGCAAGCGCCCCGGTATCCTCTTCGAAGGCGGCTTCGTCACCAACGGTTCCGAGTGCCAGCTCATCGCCTCAGAAACCTACCGCCAGCAAGTCTCCAACGCCATCGGCGACGCCGTGCTCAACTACCGCAAGGCCCTCGAGTCCGCCATGGCCAAGCGCTGAGGATTACCACCAGCAGCCGGTTCGGCCAGGAGTGGGACCATCTTGGCACCACAATCCTCCCCCTCACACCCTCGGCAGCCTCTCCCGCAGCAGCCCCGCCAGCTCCGTCGTCTCCGCCAGCGTAAACTCCGCCTGCACCTTGGGCTCGTGATGGCTTAAAATGCGCACCGTCCTCGGCACCCCCGCGTTGATCGCCATCTGAATGTCCCGATCATGATCCCCCACCAGCCAGCTCCGCGTGAGATCAATGCCGTGCTCCGACTGCGCTGTTAAAATCATCTCCGCACTTGGCTTGCGGCAGGTGCAGCTTCCCGCCAGATGCGTGCACGCATAGATTCCGTCAAACGCCGCTCCATGCCGCGCCAGCTCCGCCTGCATCCGCGCATGCACATCATCCAGCGCCTCCTGCGTCATGAGCCCCTTCCCCACGCCTTGCTGGCTCGTCACCACCACCGTCGCGTATCCACGCTCACGACACAACGCCAGCGCCTCAATGATGCCCGGTGCAAAGTGAAACGCCTCCCAGCACAGCACATACCCATCCCCCGGCGACACATTCACGACGCCATCACGATCAAAAAAAACTGCAGGGCGGAGAGTCGGTGTGGCAGACATGCGGCCTCACGCATAGCCCTGCTGCCACGATTGCGAAACAGCAAAGTGGCCCTTCCCTCTCCGTCGAAAACAGCACCAATCCACGAGCGCAAATCACCCCATGCACAGAGGCGCAGAAATAAACCAACCCGCCACCACTTCTCTGCTCTTGCGCCCTTCGAATTTGAGGATTGGCTGGTCGTATTCTCTGCTCTCCATGAAGCGTCTCCTCCTCATCCCACTTCTGTCCCTGACGCTTCACGCCGACCCCACGGTGCATCATCCTGCGGACTGGGAGCTCGGCACCACTTTCCCAGATCAGCCTCAGCTCAGTGAAAAAGAATCGCTCATGGCCGACGGCCGCAAGCTCGTGGAGTCACGCGCCATTCTTGAGCAAAACGACGAATCCTACCTCATGGAATGCGTCATGCTCCCATGGGCGCCTGTCGGGCCGCAGCGTGCCACCGCCTACGATGCCGGCCTCGCAGCCATGCTGCGCACCAATCCCAGAACCCTCAGAAGCCAGGAAAAAATCCTCATCTGCGGCCACGATGGCAGACGCTATCTCATCGAGAGCAAGGACGGCACCCGCATCACAGACCACCGCGTCGTCTTCATCGGCAGCAAACTCTTTGTCTTCGCCTGTGAGCGGCCCTCCAAAGCAGCCAACAGCCCCGCAGCAGACACCTTCTTTGCCAAGATCACCGGGAAGACTCCCGCCCAAAAGGCAGGCAAAAAAGACTGATCACGATCCTGTCGTCAGCTTCATCCCAGCCCCCCACCTTCACGGCCACACCGGCACGCCGTGAAAGCACACATTGTCCCCGATCGAGAGGACGCTCACATCCTTCAGTTCGATGGACGCAGGCAGCGCAGGCCCCGCGAGAGAAGGCTGCCCGCCGCCGCACAAACGCGGCGCAATGTACCAATAGACCTCATCCACCAGCTTTTCCTGAAACGCCTGCCCGAGGATGACGCCACCGCCCTCGATCAGCACCGAAACCACACCGCTCTTTCCCAGCTCCGCCAGCACCTCCGGCAGATCCTTGCCCTGCATGATGAGGGTGCGGTCCTTGAAGGCATCCGTAAAAAGATGCGAGCTACGAGGCAGGTCGCCACTGCGGGTCATCACCACGCGCCAAGGCTGCAGCTTGCCACTGCCGGCACTCCCATCCCGCAGCGTCAGCTGGGGGTTGTCTTTGCGGACTGTTTCCGCACCCACGATGATCGCATCCACCCGCATGCGCAGCCGCCTTCCATGCGCACGCGCCGCATCATTGGTGATCCATGAGCTCTCCCCCGCCGGCCGCGTGATGCGTCCGTCCAGGCTCTGCCCCGCCTTCGCAATCACATACGGCATGCCCGTTGTGATCCACTTGGAGAATGGCCGGATGATCTCCCGGCACTCCGCCTCCAGCACCCCGGACGTGACCTCAATCCCCGCCTGCGTCAAAATGGTGCGCGCCTGATCGAGGTGGCTCGGATTGGGATCATGCGCGCCGAAGACCACGCGCTTGATGCCCGCCGCCTTGATCGCCTCTGTGCACGGTCCCGTACGCCCCCGCGTGCTGCACGGCTCCAGCGTCACGTAGATCGTCGCGCCGCGCAGCAGCTTGGGGTTGGTTTTCTGCGCATCACGAATGGCCTCCACCTCCGCATGCGGCTCCCCCGCTTTGTGGTGATACCCCCGCCCGATGACCTTCTCCTGCGCCACAATCACCGCCCCCACCGCTGGATTCGGACTCGTCAGCCCCACGCCCTGCTGCGCCTGGTCAATGGCCAGGTGCATCCAGTGCTGGTCGGGAGTTTCTCGGTTGGCAATCGGTGGCGGCATGCGTTGCCGAAATGATATGCAGCGAAACAAAACCGGGAAGCAATAAGAGTGTCACAGAAAAGGGATCCCTCCGCGGCAAACACGCCCCCCCATCGCCCTCGCCCCTCCTCATAAAGATTTTAGTACTCGCCGCCGCATCCCCATTGGCCTTAGTTCTTCACCGCCGATGAAACTCTCCGAAAAAGCCCTGCTCTATCGCGAACTGGCCAAGCTGGTCGGGGCCAATTTTCATCTCGACCGTTCCATCGAACTCCTTCTCAAGCAGAAGCCCTCCCATGCGCGCCGCAGCTGGTTGCAGGGCCTGCAAACGGGCCTCAAAGAAGGCAAAACCATCGCCGCCTCCATCACCGAGCATTGCGGCGATTTCTCCGACACCCTTGAGTTTGCGCTCATAGATGCCGGCGAGCGCAGCGGCCGCCTGGGCGATGCCTTCAGCCATCTCTCCCGCTACTTCGAGGCCTGGCACATGGCCGTCAAGCAGGCGCTCGGAGCCATGATCTATCCGCTGGTGCTCGCCCACCTCGGCGTCATCCTCCCGGAGCTTCCCACCATGGTCACCGCCACCATGGAGGACCGCCCCCTCTCATACGGCGGCATCTTTCTGCCGCTGGCCATCCTGTGGCTCGTTCTGCTTTCCCTGTTCCTGCTCTGGCGCTGGCTCGCCCGCCTCGGCGCGGCATCCGCCGCGGTGGATCGCTGGCTCCTGCACATCCCGCTCATCGGCAGTGTGCGCCGGCACTGGGCTCTCGCCCGTTTCTCCCAGGTGTTTTATGCCAGCCTGCTGGCCTCCATGCGCATGACGGAGTGCATGCAGCTCGCCGGCGGCGCCTCCCACAGCGGCATGCTCCGCCGGGCCTCTGAGGACGCCGCACGCCGCATCGCTGCAGGCGCGACCATCTCCGGAGCCATGGCGGACGTTCACGGCTTCCCGGATGTTTTTGTCGATGGCATCGCGACGGCGGAGGAATCCGGCACCCTCGACCACGAGATGAACCGCTGGGCCGCCGCGGAAACCATCGAAGCCGGGGACGCCGTGCAGCGCGCCGCCCAGTGGCTGCCCAAGATCGCCTACGCCTTCGCTGTCATCTACGTCACCTACCGCATCATCACCTTGATGACCGGTTACTTTAGTGGAGTGACGCGCCTCATGGAGGGCGTCTGATCCAAGGCATCCTTGGGGAACAAAGCAGCAAACCGAGGTCTGCGCTCCTTTCCAAACCGGGCTCGTCCTCGCGTGCCCTCGGACCATGGATGCCCCCTTTCCGGCCCAACTATTCTCGCCAAAAGCTCGAAAATGCTTTACACCACCTCTAAAATGCGTTTTCTGTTCAGCCGAACATCTTTTTTTCAACCACACAACACACCTGAATTATGGCCCGCGCACCCAAAGAAACCTCCGAAGCATCCTCCCCAAAAACCGACAAGCTCGCTGAGGCACGCGGCCGTAACCTCGATCTCGCCATCCAGCAGATCCAAAAGGACTACGGTGAAGGTGCCATCCTCCGCATGGGCGGCGAAGGCCTGAAGTCAGACATCAGCGTCATCCCCACCGGCAATCTCCTCATTGACCAGGCCCTCGGCACTGGCGGCTTTCCCCGCGGTCGTATCGTGGAAGTCTATGGACCGGAATCCTCTGGTAAAACCACCCTCACCCTCACCGTCATCGCCCAGGCGCAGAAGGCCGGTGGTCTGGCTGCCTTCATCGACGTCGAGCACGCCCTCGATCCCGCCTACGCCCGCCGCCTTGGCGTGAAGATGGACGAACTCCTCGTCTCCCAGCCCAGCTCCGGTGAAGAAGCCCTCCGCATCTGCGAAACCCTCGTCCGCTCCAACGCCCTTGATGTCATCGTCATCGACTCCGTGGCTGCCCTCGTCACCCGCCAGGAACTCGAAGGCGACATCGGCGACTCCACCGTCGGTGCCCAGGCCCGTCTTATGAGCGCCGCTCTAAGAAAGCTCACCGCCATCATCTCCAAGGCCCGCACCTGCTGCATTTTCACCAATCAGATCCGTGAAAAGATCGGCGTCATGTTCGGCAACCCCGAAACCACCCCTGGCGGCAAGGCCCTCAAGTTCTACGCCAGCGTCCGTGTGGACATCCGCCGCATCGGCGCCATCAAGACCACCGACGGCACCGTCACCGGCAACCGCACCAAGGTCAAAGTGGTGAAAAACAAGCTCGCCCCTCCCTACACCGAAGCCGAGTTCGACATCATGTACAACGAGGGCATTTCCAATGTCGGCTCACTCCTCGATCTCGCCATGGACTTCGAAATCCTGCAGAAGCGCGGCTCCTGGATCAGCTACAAAGGCACCCAGCTCGCCCAGGGCCGCGATGCCGCCAAGGAAGTCCTCCGCAGTGATGCCACCGTTTACGCCGAGATCGAAGCCGCTGTAAAAGCCAAGCAGGCCGAAAAAGCCGCCGGCTCCGAGAAGGGTTCCTCCAAGTCCTCCAGCGCCGCCTCCGACTCTGCCGACGAAGAGTAAACGCCCCTGGGGTCCAAGTCATTGAGCCCTCTTTCCTCCCTTGGCGGCTTCCACCACCTCGGGAGCGAAAGTGTGCCGCAGCACTCCAGTATGTAGGCTGGATGTGCCCCACCCCCGTTGTTCCAGCAACCTCACACAACCGCGCGCCGTCATGCGTCGATCGTGTTTACGCATTTCACCCCGCTAAATCTTTAGCCTCCCACCTTCCTCTCCTTCGTCGTTTGACTTTCCCCGCCCCGTGCGCCTTTTTTCGCGGTCACTCCGCGACTCGTATGGCTAAACACGGCCAGCATCAGCAGGGAACCTCCGCTAACGAAAAACAATCGTGCTGCGGTGGCAGGCAGGCCGTCGTCGAACTCTGCGAAATCACCTCCTGCGGGCTCGTCTTCTGGTCCCGGCAGCGTTTTGACATCGGTGCAGAAGTCCAGGCGCGCATCAAACGCTCAGCCCTCACCCCTGCCATGCTCGCCATGACGACCACCTCGTCCAAGTGGGTCATGCTCAAGTGCCTCGTCGTCGCCATCTCCCCTCAGCGCCGTGCCGACGGCTCCTCCGGTTTCGAAATCTCCCTGCTCGTCATTCAAGCCGCAGACGACACCTCTCCTCCACCAGTCGCATTCCATTCCAAGATGCACTGGTTCACCCCTCCCCTCCGCGGCCTCCGCCGCTTCGGCTTGAATTAGCACGACAGAACCTCCTTGTCTGTCGCCCGGCGCCCTTTTCAGTTCGCCTGCTACGGGCGCCCAGTCGGGCGCAAACCGTAAAAGTTTTCCGCCCCCTCCACCGTACTCTCCGCCTCCCGCATGAAATTCGCCCTGTTCGCTCTTCTCGCACCCACGCTCCTGCTCGCCGCCCCAAAGCCGCTCTTCACTTCCAAACTCATCACCAGCGCCACGCCAAACCACAGCGTGGACATCGATGTCTCACTCGAAGGTGCGAAGGAACTCTACCTCGTCGTCACCGACGGCGGCAACGGCTTCACCGCCGACTGGGCGGACTGGGCCGAGCCACGCCTCATCCTCGCCGATGGCAGTGAGAAGAAACTCACAGAAATCGAATGGAAGTCTGCGCAAAGCGGCTGGGGCAATGTGCGTGTAAACGCCAACGCCAATGGCACCGAACTGCGCAGCGCAGGCAAAGCCATTGAGTACGGCATTGGCACCCACGCGAACAGCATCATCGCCTTCAATCTCCCCTCAGGCACGAAACGGTTCAAGGCCCGGGGTGCCTTGGATGAAGGCGGCACCAGACAGATCAACCCCAGCGTCGAGTTCCGCGTTTACACCGAAAACCCCGGCCCCATCACCGCCAGCGACAGCGCCACCCACGACCCCGCCGATGCCGTCGATTCCCTCACCGTTCATCCCGAGCTCAAAGTGCAGCTCTTCGCCAGCGAGCCCATGATGGAAAGCCCCTCAAGCATCGACATCGACGCCCGCGGCCGCGTCTGGGTATGTGAAGTCGTCAACTACCGCAAGCACCTCGGCGAACGCGCCGAAGGCGACCGCATCCTCATCCTTGAAGACACCGACGGCGACGCCAAAGCCGATAAGTCCACCGTCTTCCATCAAGGCCACGATGTGGACAGCGCCCACGGCATCTGCGTCCTCGGAAACAAAGCCCTCATCTCCTGCGGCGACGACGTCTTCTGGCTCATCGACGACAACGGCGACGACAAAGCCGACCGCAAGGAGCTCATGTTCACCAAGATCGGCGGCGCGCAGCACGACCACGGCATCCACGCCTTCCACTTCGGCCCCGATGGCCGCCTCTACTTCAACTTCGGCAACGCCGGCAAACAGCTCTGCGACAAGGACGGCAATCTCATCACCGACATCCACGGCGTCAAATGCACCAACCAAAACAACCGCCCCTACCAGCAGGGCATGGTCTTCCGCTGCGAACTCGACGGCAGCAACGTCGAAGTCCTCGCCTGGAACTTCCGCAACAACTGGGAAATCGCCGTCGATAGCTTCGGCACTCTGTGGCAGTCCGACAACGACGACGACGGCAACAAAGGCGTCCGCATCAACTACGTCATGGAGTTCGGCAACTACGGCTACTCCGACGAAATGACCGGCGCCGGATGGCAGACCCCGCGCATCGGCTGGGAGAGCGAGATCCCCTTGCGCCACTGGCACCTGAACGACCCTGGCGTCATCCCCAACCTCCTGCAAACCGGCGCTGGCAGCCCCACAGGCATGCAGGTGTATGAAGGCGATCTCCTCCCCAGCATCTTCCACGGCCAGCCCCTCCACTGCGATGCAGGCCCGAACGTCGTCCGTGCCTACATCACCCAGCCCGACGGTGCAGGCTACAAAGCCGAAATCACCAACATCCTCGAAGGCGCCAAAGACAAATGGTTCCGCCCCAGCGACGTCGCCGTCGCCCCCGACGGCTCCCTCATCATCGCCGACTGGTACGACCCCGGCGTCGGTGGCCACGGCATGGGCGATGTGACGCGCGGGAGGTTGTTTCGCGTGACGACGAAGGCGGCGGAGAAGTATCAGACCCCGGGTTTGAAAGTGGATACCGTCGAAGGCGTAGTGGCCGGTCTGAAATCACCTAACGAAGAAGCGCGATATCTGGCGTGGCAGGCGCTCAAAAAATTCGACTCCAAAGCCATCCCCGCACTCAACAAACTCTTGGCTGACACCAAGGCAGAACCTCAGCATCGCGCCCGAGCCCTCTGGGCTGTAGCTCGGTTTTCCGAAACCGAGGCCGCTGCCGAATCACCCAGCGACCTCAAATTCGCCCTTCCAAACTACCTCCAAACCGCCCTCACCGACTCCGATCCCAACCTCCGCATCACCGCCCTCCGCGCCGCCCGTATGCTCTGGCAACAGAAGCAGCAGGAGCGATTGCGCGATGATGTCATCGCCAAAGTCATCAACGACAAAGACGCCGCCGTCCGTCGCGAAGCGGCCATTGCCCTGCGGTTTGATGACTCAGGTCCGGCATGTCGTTGGTGGGGCGATTTGTATCACAATGTCGATCGTAATGATCGATGGGCAGTGGAGGCTATTGGTATCGGACAAGATTTGTTTATCCAAGAGCGCTGGGTGGATGGCCTCAGCAGGAGCAAACTCGACAACGCCCCTTGGCAAAACGCTCCTCCTCCAGACTGGCGCAGATTCCTCGAATCGGTTTTCACATCTCCCATTGGCGACGACGTCAAAGCTCAAGTTCCTGTGACTGGGATGGCGATTTCAGACTCATTGAAGCTTCTCCGCTCCCTCCAAATCCTCTCCTACAAATACCCCAAAGAAGCCTCCGCCGCCGCCCTCACCATCTTCCTCAAAGCCGATCCCGAAACCTCTCTCGCCGCCACCGCGCTTCTCGACCGCAACACCATCGCCTCCAATCCCGAAGCGAAAGCCCGCCTCGACTCCCTGCTCAAGCCCGTCATCGGCAAACCCGAATTCATCGCCCTCGTCGAACGCCTGAACCTCACCGGCTTCGAAAAAGAACTCCTCGACTACATCGTCGCCAATCCCAACGCGCCCGAGTCTGTCAACGCCGCACGCCTTATCGCCGCCAATCGCGATGGCGCGCTGCGCTTCCTCAAAGACGCCGATGCGGCATCCGCCAAAGCCCTCATCGCCTCACTCGGTCGCGTGAGCGACCGCGCCTCCGTCTCCGTCTTAAACCAAGCCTTCTGGCCCGAGAAACGCGAGGATGTCCGCCACGTCATCATCGACGCCCTCGCGCTCAGCGGCGAAGGCGGACGCGCCATTCTCAAGTGGCAGAGCGAAGGTAAACTGCCCGCCGAATTCAAAGACCAGTCCGCCCTCGCCCTCAGCCGCAGCACCGATGCCAGCGTGCGCGATCAGGCCGCCAAAGAACTCCCCCTCCCCGCTGCCCAGGGCCTCGAAAACTTCCCCAAACTCCCCGAACTCGTGAAGCTCAAGGGCGATGCCGGGAAAGGTCCGCAGATGTTCATGCAGGCCGGGTGCATCGCCTGCCATCGCGTGAAAGGCCAGTACATCGACTTCGGCCCCGACCTCACTCAAATCGGCGCCAAGCTCAGCAAGGACGCCCTCTTCACCGCCATCCTCTATCCCAGCGCCGCCATCGAGCACAGCTTCGTCGGCCAGCAGATCACCACCAAGGAAGGCCAGACCATCACCGGCTACCCCATCAGCGAAACCGACACCGAACTCACCCTCCGGATCGCCGGCGGCGCTTCCACTCCTGTCAAAAAATCCAGCATCGCCAAAAAGGAAGAACTGAAACTTTCCCTCATGCCCCCCGGCCTCGCTGGCGCGATCGGCCCCCAAGGCCTGGCCGACCTCGTGGCCTGGCTGCAGACGCTGAAGTAAGAATCACAGACGCTCAGCGATCGCACAGGCAGCATAGCATCGCCACCAGCCACCAAAACCACGGCCCACCATCCTCCGCCCCGAGAGGCAGTGAGCCTGTTGGCAGTCACTGTCACAAACGGAGCCATGTCCGCTGTGCGCTACGTTTGCGGCCAGGCGGCCATGAACATTCTGCTGGTCCCGCTGACCGGCAGGCCAGAGGGTCTGTCGCCCTTCTTATTCGACGTCTTCGCCGAGGTAGGCGGCGAGGTGTTTTCTCAGCTCGGTGCGGGCGCGGAAGAGGAGGCTCTTCACGGCGGGGAGGGACATTTTCAGAACGGCGCAGATGTCTTCGTATGGCAGGTCCTGGTGGCGGCGCATGACGACGGCGATGCGCTGCTTCTCCGGCAGGGCGGCGATGGCTTTGTCCAGGGCCTGCTCCAGCTCCGTCTGCTGGGTGATGTGATCGGCGCCGGGCGTGCTGTGGTCGGCGAAGTACTTGGGCGGCTCGTCCTCGTTTTCCTGCTCCATGCTGACCTCCTTGCGGCGGGAGCGGCGGCGGGTTTCGTTGAAGACCAGGTTGCGGGTGATCGTGAAGAGCCAGGTGGTGAACTTGGCGGTGACTTCGTAGCGCGGGGCGCTGCGCCAGACGCGGATGAAGACCTGCTGGGCGATGTCATGCGCATCGTCGATGTTGTTGAGCATGCGGGCGCAGGTGCCAATGACGGCGTTCTGGTGCATCTCGACCAGGCGCTCAAAGGCCTGCACGTCCCCCTCCTTCACGCGGAGCATGAGGCGGATGCTCTCCTGGTCCGATGACTCCTCGACACCGTCGGCGGCGGCCTGCGGTGGCGGTGGGGGAGCATTCCGGTCCGGTTCGGGCATGAGGTAGGCTGGCAGTGAGGCTGCCATGCTAGCGAAGGTCATACGCAATGTAAACCACGGGTGGGGTGGAATGGTTGCGCGCGAATATTTGACGCTCAAAGAACCGTCGTTATGCGTAAGGTTACCGTATGAACGATTTAACCTGGGACACTTCCTTCCGCGAACTCTTCGAGCGCTGCGTCAAACTGCACCAGGGGGGCGACACTCGGGCGGTGAACTGGTACACGGAGGCGGACAAGACTTTTCTGGACGGCATCGGCTACACGCCGCAGGAGTTTTTTGACTTTGTGGACGACCACTGCCGCTACGGGGCGGAGGGGCCCACGCTGGAGACGAGCCTGCTGGTGGCTGCGGTCCGGCGTGACTATTTCCGCGTGGTGCAAAACAGTGTGCGCAGCGAAAAGACAGTGCCACCGAGCGAACTGCCGCCAAAAACCGCCGCAGTTGAAGGCATGACGTGGCTGCCGCGTCTGATCGTAAAAGCGCGGGCAAAGCTGCAGGGCGAGATGGACCCGGACACCATGTATGGCTGCGGCGGAGACCGGGCGTTTTTTGAGGAGCACAAACTGCACCCTGCTGATTTTCTGCGTGTGACGTGGGCGGCCGGGGACGATGACAAGAAGATCATCGAATTCGCGAAGACCGGGAAGATGTGAGGGATGTTCCCCCAGCCGGAGGTGCCGTGATGGAAGAGATCAATCCTTACGCGGCGCCTCAGGCAAAGATCCTTCTGGACGATACGCATGCCGTCCACATGCGGAGGACGTTTTTGCGCACGGAGAGGCACCTGAAGGCCTTTGGCCTCCTGGTGATGATGCTAAGCCTGGTGGCCATCATCGCAAAGGTGATGAGAGCCAGGGTTCTCTCCGAGGAATTTGGAATGATGATCATTCCATGGCCGCAGATCATGATCTCAAGCCTGATGGGTGTGATCGGGGTGGGCCTCTATCTCGTCAAGCGGTGGGCGGGCCTGCTGGCGATGGTGCTGGGATTTTTGATGATCTTGATCAGCATCAGCCAGCTTCCAAGCGGCCTGATCACGATTGCGTTTCAAACAGGCGCACTGGTGTTTCTGGGCAGCGTCAGAGTCAGATGCGTTCTGTCGCCTGACTATCAGAGCGTGATCCTGCGCACGCCCATGATCAAGAGCCCCCCGGCAAAATGGATCGTGCCAGTGGTGGTGGTGATCGTGCTGCTGATGCTGGTGCCGGCTGTTCTGTTTGGCATGCGCTGATGGACGGGCGGGCAGCCGCCACGAACGGATCGCGCTGAAGGTGCGGGCAGGAACCGCAGCGCAGACAGCCAGCCGCAGGCCGCTCGTAGAGCGAGCAAAGCGAGGCAATGCCCGCATTACTTTCTACTTCTTCTCCACGCCGCCTTCTTTGGCGACTTCGCCTTTCTTTTCCTGCACAGCGGAGGAGTTTACTTCGAGGAGCTTGGGGGCTTCGCCGCCTTTGGGGACGAACTTGAGGGCGACGCCGTTGATGCAGAAGCGGCGGTCGGTGGGGGTCTTGAAGCCTTCGCCTTCAAAGACGTGGCCGAGGTGGGCATCGCAGCGTTTGCAGACGGTCTCGATGCGGTGCATGCCGTGGCTGTTGTCCACCTTTTCAAGCACACCCTTGGCCTTGGAGGAGTCGTAGAAGGAAGGCCAGCCGCAACCGGAGTGGAATTTTTCCTTGGAGGTGAAGAGCTCAGCGCCGCAGCACACGCAGTAGTAGGTGCCTTCGCCCTGGGCTTCGAACTCGTGATAGGCGGCGCCGTTGGCGCGCTCAGTGCCGCGCATGCGGGTCACGGCAAACTGCTCTGGGGTGAGCATTTTCTCCCATTCGGTGGTGGATCTGACGACTTCGGGCTTCATGCTTTTAGAATCGGTTTTGGGTTTGTCCTCAGCCTGCACGATGCAGAAGGCGATGGCGAGGGTGGAAAGGAGGGTGAGGTGGAGTTTCATGGCGTTGGTGTGCTGATACGTGGGAGACGCGGGCAAGATTGCTTATTCCAGCAAAAGAAACCGGCTTCATCAGTCCTCATCCTCGCGCGCCATCTGGCCGATGTTCCAAAGCAGCAGGCGGAAGCCGGCGTCCGGGTGGCGGTCCGCTGCGGTGGCATGCCTGCGGAAGGAGGCGAGCAGCTCCTGGCGCTCCGCCGTGGTGTAGGCACCGCCGCGCAGCACGCCCTGGTCTGGCATGTCGCCCCATGAGTCGGAGACCCACTCCCAGAGGTTTCCGGAGAGATCGAACAATCCGCGGCCATCCGCACGGAAGGAGCCGACGGGGGAGACCTCGGCAAAGCCGTCGTCATAGTTGGGGATGGATTTCTTCCCGGTCTTGTCAGCGGATTTGTCCATGAAGTTGCCGGATTTGGCCGGGGGCGGCCAGATAAAGCCCCAGGGGTAGATGCCTTCGATGCGCATGCTGCGCTCGGAGGGAGTCGCGCCGACTTCGCGCGAAAGATAGGCGGCCATGCTCCACTCGTCATCGGTGGGCAGGCGGTATTCCTGATCCGGCTCCAGCAGCCCCTGGGCACGCTCGCGATCTGTGAGCCAGCGGCAGAAGAACTCGGCCTCGGAGCGGTTGACCATGCTGACGGGGAGATCGGGGCCCGCCACGAGCTCGCGTCCCGGAACGGCCGGCTGATTGGTAGCCTTGGCAAATTCAGCGAAGTCTTTGCGGCGGGTTTCGATGCTGGCCATCATGGTCTTCCCGAGCGGGACAAACTTGATGCCAAGGCTGTTCTGCCAGGCCTTGCCAAAGACAACGGAGCCGGTGGCCTTGAGGCGCAGATTGAAGCTGATGCTCTGGCCTTCCTTCAGCTTGCCGCTGACCACTTCCGGCTTGTAGCCAGGCAGGATGATCTCGTAGTGGAAGGCGTCCGCGCGCACCTTGGACAGCGCGATCGGAGTGCGGCCCACGATGCGCTCTCCCTCGTGAATCTCCGCCCCTGGCGGTGTGCTGGCGATATTGAGGCTGCCAAATTTGACGCTGACGATTTCGCACCGGATCACATTGTGCCCGGGCTTGGGCTTGGCGGAGCCGGGGGTCTGCGGCACGCTCATGGCGCGCCAGGCGTACTCGTGGCCCGCGTCCAGGCGGCCGGTCCTGCGATCGCTGGCGGTCATCCAGGCGCAGAAGGAATCGGCCTCGTCCTTGGGAATGACCGCCGCCCAGAGGGTGGACTTGTCTGGCTGCGTGAGCGGGGTCACTTCGTACTCGGCGGCGGAGGTGGTGTCTTCGAGGAAATCGCGGAAGTTTACGATGCTCAGCGGGAGATCCGCGACGTGGCGGTCCTGCTTCCACGAGAACCATTGCTTGAGGCGGTTCTGCCACTCCTTGTTGGGTGTGGGGGTTTCCGGGCGCACGGGTGCCACCGGGGGTGGTTTCACCGGCACGGGAATCTGGTAGCTCCATTCGCGCTGGTGCCTGGCCATGACGAGGCCGCCTGCCACGACAAAGGAGGCGAGCGTGGTGATGACGGCGGCACGGCTAAAGCGGCGGATGAAGCTCTCGGGCTTGGTGGTGCCCACGTGCTGGAGGGCTTCGGCAAAGTCGGAGGCATTGGCAAAGCGGCGGTCCAGATCCGCTTCACACGCATGGCAGATCACGCGGTTGAGATCGATCCAGAAGGGCCACTCTTCATCGGAGAGGTTCTCCGGAACTTCGGGGAACTCCATGCGGTCTTTGCCGCTGCTCATTTCATAGAGCACCTTGCCCAGGCTGTAGATGTCTGCCTGCGGAGTGCCAGGGCCTTCCGGCGGGACGAAGCCCTCCGTGCCGACAAAGGTGCGCTCTCCAAAGGCGGCCACGAGGCCGATGTCCGCCAGCTTGCACACTCCGCCCACGAAAATGATGTTGGAGGGCTTGATGTCGCGGTGGGTGAGACCGTGATTGTGCATGTAGTGCAGCGCATCGGCGAGGTACACGCCCGCATCCCGGCAGAAGAAGGGATCCAGGCGGCCATGGCGCTTCATGTCCGTGGTGAGGGTGCGGGGCACGTAGGTCTTGACGTCCTTCATGTGCGCACCGTCTTCGGCATCGTCCGCCAGCTCCATCACGCAGTAGTAGAAGCCGCGGTTTTCATTCCAGCCCACGTGGAGAATGTGGACAAGGCAGGGATGACCGCGGGAGATGGGCTCAAACTGCTGGATGCCCTGGAACTCGCGGTGGAAGGTGCGGGTGAGCTCAAAGTCCTCGCGCCAGACGATCTTCACGGCACGCAGCGCACCGGTGACGCTCTGCGCCAGCCAGACTTCGCCATAGGCGCCGGAGCCGATGCGCTTGAGCAGCGTGTAGTCCGGGATGACGATGTCATCGCGATGGGAAGGCGGGCCGTTTTTGTCCCTGGCGCGCACCTTGTCATGGGCGGTGGGAGCGGCGATGGGTGGCGCGGGCAGATCCACCTCAAAGGAATCTCCATCCAGCGCCGCGAGATCCTCGGCAGACATGGGAGCGACCCCATCCGCATTCCCAGAGGAAGGCGGAAGTTCGGCGTGCGGGGCTGCTGAATCGCTCATGAAGCTGGCGTGGGAGGAAGATAGCGGCATCTGCAGGCAGGATCAAGCCGGCTCAGGCGCGCGGAACTCTCCCACTAAAGCATCGTATTCTCAAGCCCCTGCACTTCTTTCTTCACCAGCGCACCGACGCGGTGCTTGGCCAGATAGACCTGGGCCGCATTGATGCCGAGGGCCTCGGAGGTCTTCTTCACGCCCCAGCCTTTCATGACGTAGCAGTCGAAAATCTGGAACTGACGTGGGGAGACCTTGGCTTTGACGCGCTCAAGAGCGGCGGCGGTGATGTTGTCCCGCCACTCGCGGTCCCAGATGTTTTCGAGCAGATTGTCCTTGTCCTGGGAGAGGCGGTCGATCACCTGGCCGCTGGTGTCCTCGGTGTCGGCATTGCCCTGGTCCGCCAGGGATGGCTGGCGCTTGCGGGCGCGGAAAACGTCCAGAATGCGCCAGCGGGTCATCTGCAGGAGCCAGGCTTTGAAAGAGCCGGCACGGGGATCGTACTGGCCTTTCTGCACCTGACGGGCGATGGCGATGACGGTTTCCTGCACCACATCAAAGGCCTCCTCGCGGGTGAGGCCTGCCTTGGTGCCGACGCTGAAGATGAGACGCCAGTAGGTCTGGTAGAACTCGTTCCAGGTCTTCTGATCTTCCCAATTGTTCAGGCGCTCAATGAGGCTCTTGCGGGTTTTTTCCCACAAGCCTTTGTCTTTTTTTACGTCTTCCGGAATCGGAATGTCTGGCTCAGGTGCCGGTTTGCTCATTGGCTGGAGACTGTCAACGGATGAGCCGTGCTGTCAAACCTTTGAAACCCAGCAGATATAGAGAAAATGGGCGAAAGAGACCCTTGTTGAACGGCGGGGTGGGCCGGAAAGCTGCCCCAGCGGGATTCATGGCATTCATGAAGTCATTTCATCCATCCGGAGACGGCGGAAAAGCATCGCTGGTTGCCATCAGTTGGCGGCGGGGTAGTCTGGCAGTCCAGCGCCCGCTTTGTGGCGTAGTCCTTGCTAATAACCATGCCCGAATTGGAAAATCCCTTTCAAGAGACTCTGCTCTCCCGCCACCGTGCGGAACCCTGCTCCGTGGTCATCTTTGGTGCCACCGGCGATCTCACCCATCGCAAGCTGATCCCCGCCATCTACAACATCGCCGCCGCGGGAGACCTGCCGCCCCAGTTCAAGGTGGTGGGGTTTGCCCGCCGTGAGAAGACAGACGAGGGCTTCCGCGGGGAGCTGGAGGAGGGAAACCGCAAGAACAGCCGCCAGGGGCACAATGACGAGCTGTGGAAAAGTTTTTCGCAATGCATCCACTACCACCGCAGCGAGTTTGAGGACCTGGAAGGCTACAAGTCTCTTGCCGCTCTGCTGAACAAGTTTGACGAGGAGCGTGGCTCGCCTGCAAACCGACTTTTCTATCTCGCGTCCGCGCCGGAGGCCTTCAAGCCCATCCTGGAGATGCTCAAAAAAGCCGGACTAAACGAAGGCGTGGGCGGCAAATGGGCGCGCGTGGTGTGTGAGAAGCCCTTTGGCAAGGACCTGGCGACGGCGCAGGGACTCAACGCCGTGGTGGCTGCAACGTTTGAGGAAAAGGACACCTACCGCATCGATCACTATCTGGGCAAGGAGACCGCGCAGAACATCATGGTGCTGCGGTTTGCGAACTCCATCTTCGAACCGAACTGGAACAGCCGGTACATTGACCACGTGCAGATCACCTGCGCGGAAAATCTCGGCATGGAAGGCGGCCGCGGAGGATACTATGACACCGCCGGCGCTCTGCGTGACATGGTGCAGAATCATCTGCTGCAGCTCGTGTCCCTGGTGGCGATGGAGCCGCCGACCGATCTTAGCGCGGACAGTGTGCGTGATGAGAAGGTGAAGGTGATCCGTGCGCTACGCCCGCTGGTGGGACCTGAAGACGTGGGCAAGCATGTGATCCGTGCGCAGTACACCGCAGGCAGCGTGGACGGTGTTTCGCGCGTGGGATACCGGCAGGAAGACCGAGTGAATCCGGAATCGAAGACCGAGCCGTATGTGGCGCTGCGCCTCATGATCGACACCTGGCGCTGGCAGGGCGTGCCATTCTATATCCGCGTGGGCAAACAACTGCCAAAAAAGGCCACGGAAATCAGCGTGCATTTCAAGAAGCCGCCGCAGATTCCATTCGCCACCTCCTCGATGCTGAAGCACAGCGAGAACACGCTGGTGATCCGCATTCAGCCGGACGAAGGCATTGCGCTGCGCATCCTGTGCAAGCAGCCGGGACAGGCGATGAGCATGCAGCAGGTGAAGATGGACTTCCGCTATTCGTCGAGCTTTGGCAAAGCCAGCCCGGAGGCCTACGAGCGTCTGCTGATGGACGCGATGGCGGGAGATGCCACGCTGTTTGCACGCCGTGACGAAGTGGAGAATGCGTGGCGTTTCATCGATGAAATCGAGAACGCCTGGCACAAGTCAGACGCGCCGCCACCGATGCACGAATACCCGGCTGGAAGCTGGGGGCCAAAGGAAGCGGATGACCTGCTGCGTGCAGACGGGCGTGAATGGCGGCTGCTGTAGGCGCAGGTGTGCGGTGCAGGCGTGGACGTAGACAGTCGTGGCGACAGCCCGCCCGTCTGCGAGCGCGCTGCAAACACTGGGGCGTACGAACGTCCTCGAAGTCGGGCGGTTTGGCGTAGCTGCGAGGGAGCATGGAATATTTCGACGCCACACACGGCCGCCCTACGGCCTGAGTGCGCGTGCTCGAGAACTGGTCTGCTGCGGCTGCAGTGCAGACCCGTTTTTAGTGGGTCGTGGTCTAGACCTAATGCCGCTAAGCAAAAGCTGGTTGGTGCCGGAAAAAGAGCGCTGTACAAATGAACTGCATGGTTAACTAAAGGCGGATGCCTGCATCATCCACACCTGATCTTCCCCCTGGCGTCTTTGCCCACACTCTCC
>NZ_JBGANA010000009.1:0-311977 GCF_044222565.1 Prosthecobacter sp. | reverse complement strand
AGGCAGCGAGAAGCACAAACCCTTGATGGATAAAATATTGGAGTGGCAAAAACGAACTTCGCCGAAGCAGCCTCCCGACCAATTGCCCTCTCCAGACACAGATCTCAAAAACGCTGCTTAACTTCGGTATCCGGGTTCAATCCGGCTCCGCTGCTGCGAGTGGGAATCTCCGTGGTCTCGACAAGCTATCGCTTAACTACGGGCACGAAGGACGCCGCCCCCTGCCCTGCCCCAATGCTTGGCTCGGCGCGTGTGGTGCAGTTTATGCGCAGCAAGGCAGCGGAATGGCACATCGATCCGATACGCATTGCGCTCACCCGGGGCGCTGCGGGAACGGTGAATGCGAAGTGGATCGCCTACCGCGACGAGATGGCGAAGGATGATGGTTCGGATCCACAGGCGATGTGGATCTTCCTCTTCAAGCACCTGAAACCGGAGCGAGCAACGCCTGCGAAATAAGCACGCTCATTTTTTGCGCAGCAGACTGGCAATCGTCTCGCGCATGATCTTTTCGGAGTCGGGCGCCGCAAATGCCTGCGTGGGCTCATAGCCGCCTTCGGCGAAGGATTTTTCCAGCGGGATGTAGCCGGGTGCGCCATCACCGTAGCTGGCGGTGGCCACGAAGCCGCCGGGACGCTGCTGCTGCGCGAAAAGCTGGTACTCGACGAACGTCTCCCCCGGCAGATGGAGAAGACAGACGTCCTCCCCCAAATGCAGGCTGGTGAACTGGATCGGCACGCCGGCGGCGCTCTGACGCGTGAACCCCACTCGGAATGCTGCGCTGATACGCGTGGAGGGCGCGGTGGCGGCATTTTCACACACCTTCAGCATGCGCTCTTCGGGAAACTCGGGATTCGACTTCAGCACCACCGGAAGCGAGCGCCATTCGATCCTGTTCAAAGGCACGCGCGTCATGTCCTTTTCGGACGCCACCATGGCTGCATGAATGTTTTCACCAAGACGAACGCGGGCCTCCTTGCTGGCATCATTGTATTTGCCGGCGGCGATGTTTCCGCCGCAGCCGGTGAAGTAGAGGTGCGGCACACCATCATCCTGCGTGCGGCGTTCGCGCGCAGTGCCCACGAAGTCATACGTCACCATACCGTCACCGTAATAGCTCATGGGATGAGTGGCGTAGTAGTGCAGCACGGCGAGTTTCTTTTCGCCGTCCCAAAAGCTGAGGGTTTTGAGCATGGGATCGACCAGTCCTTCTGGCAGATCGCGCAGTGTGGCATCCTTGGTGGCGCTCAGGCGCATCTTGGAAATCTTGCCGTCCTCGCCCAGGATGCGGCGGTTGGAAGCGACCTTCTCCACCGCAGCCTCGCCACGTGCAAGGTGGGTCAGTGGGGAAGGGTTTTGGAGCGCGGCCTTGAGGCTGGCAGCCACGCCCTGCAGCGTGCGTTCGGCCCATTCGAGATCGAGGACAGACGGAGGCGAGGGACAGGCCGCCAGCAGCCGATGCGCGGCGGAATCTCCGATGGGGGCATTGTGCTGGTGGAGGCTGTGCACCGCCACGCGTTCCGGTGTGGTGCCTGCGGCCTGAGCGAGCACTTCCCGCCAGCGGACGTGATCGCCCGCACGGATTTCACACCAGTCCACTGCGCACAGCACGACCGGCTTGTCGTCACTCAAAATAACCACACCTAGAGCGAGCAGCGGTTCGCTGACTCCCACCGCGGGTTTCACGAGCCCGCCGCATAAGGGCGCGCCGACGGGCGGGGTGACATCCGCGCGAAAAGTGGCGAGGCGAAGCGACTGACCGAAGGCCGGGAGTGCAAGCAGTGACAAGAGAAGCAGGAGCCTGTGCATGGCCTGACTACGACGCAATCGCGAAGAAATGATCATCCTGGCGAAATGAAGCGACACTTTCCCTCCTTGTCACACGTCACTCCGATTTCTTGAGCGTGATCACTCCGCCGTCGGGAAGAGCGTCGTATTGCAGCGAGCCAGCGCGCGGAGTTGCGGTGGAAGTGTTTGCGCCTTGCGTAATGGAAGCTTTTTTCCAATCGGCTGGAACACTGGTCGAAAGCGTCAGAGGCAGGTCGTAGAGCGCGGGATCTGCTTTGCAGGTCAGCTCCAGGGTGATGGTATCGGCGGCGGCTTTTGAGTTTTTGACCTCCGCGGTGCTGCGCTCGGTCACATACTGGTGCCAGGAGACGACATCAGTGATCCAGACCTGGTCGCGAACGGACTCCAGCTTGTCGAGCAGAGCGGTGAACCATTCCACGGGGGTGACCAGCCAGTCTTCACCGACGCCATGGAAATCAAGATGTCCCATTTCACCTTTGGCGATGGCTGCGTCCACTGCTGCGACCGTGGCCTCGGCGGATTTGTAGTTAATCGGAGGTCCGGCGAAAGGTGGGCGATCGCAGAGCTGATGCTTTGCCAGAGCGTCTGCTTGCTCCTGTGGCGTCACTTTCCACGGCACACCGCCGGGACGGCCGAAGCCGAAGAGACGCGGCTGTTTGCCTTCGGGCTTCAGCTTGTAGAGCACCTCGTTGCACCTGGCCAGTTCGGGCTCCAGCTCGGCGGTGTTGTTCACGCCTTTGTGAGTGAAGGTGTGATTGGCGATCGCGACGTAAGGACTCCGTGCGGCGAGTTCCCAGCGCAGCCGCAGTGCGGAATACAGACCGTTGCCGGTGACGAGGTAGAAGTTTCCAACGATCTTTCGCTTCTCGAGTTCGGGGACGACGTTTTTGAGCTGACTGGGAGCGCTGTCGTCGAAGGCGAGCATGAAGGCGGCTTTTTTGCCGTCCTTCCATTTGAGGACCTGGGTGTCGCCTTCGGCGGCGTGTGAGCTCGAAGCAAGAATCAGCGTGGCCAGAGATAGAAGGCGAAGGGTGGGCTGCATGGCGCAGGACTATGCAGCCCGGAGGAGATGGCAAGTCAGGGTGATTCATGCGAAATCACATTTCACGGGCTGGACTTCAGGCAGCATTTTCTATCTACTATCCATATGAAAGGTCTGCTTTTGATTGCCTTGGGACTTGCCGTGAGTTCGGCAGCTCATGGATCATCACCACTGGAGCTGTCGATCGCCAAGCTGGACCTGCCCAAGCTGACGCTGACGGTGAAAAACACCGATGCTAACCGCAATATGCGGCTTTGGTCCCACGGCTGTTCCTGGGGTGAACAAACGGTTCATTTCGAGCTTTTCGACAATGCTGGAAATGCCATCGCCAAATACTATCACCAAAGCTGGGCTTACACCGGCAACTTTCCGCGTTTCTATGAACTCAAACCGGGCGAGGTCACAGCACTAGATTTCGATTTGAGTGATAAGAGAACTTGGATTCAGCCCGAGAAATTGGACCTATCACATCTCGACGGAGTCAGAGTGCGTGCGGTGCTCAATCAGCATCTGGAAGTTGAAGCCCACAGAAGCGGCGTTTTCACCGGCGAAGTTAGGTCACCCAGGACCAGCGCGGCGAATGCCGATGGACCTGGATCTTGCGTGGAGTGGAATGCTCTGCCGCCGCGTCACGAAGGCCACCGCTTTGATTCCGCTGTGTTTTTGGAGAGCCTTGGCAAGCTTCAAATTCGCCAGGACAATGCAGAAACCAATCTACTGGAATGTTTGGAGTCAAAACTGCCATGGAGCCAGGCGGCCATTATCAGCGGTCCCGGACCTTACTGGAATCCGGATCACCAGTCAGCCACGCTGTTGCTGCCGGATGCCATTGCAGTAACTTTTATTTGGGACACCAAAGAATCGCTGAGCAAGGCCGAGAAACTTCAGTTGGAGCAATGCTTGAAGCTTCCCAAATTCGGCGACGGAGGGAATGCACAACCGGGGTGGGCAGTAGCATCAGATGTGCTGTCGAAACTGCCAGCGCGCGGGATAACGAAAATTTTAGTGTCTCGATTATTCCACGACTCTTCATGGCGACTGCTGAGCGATGGGCACTATCGAAAAGAATAACCCATTGTTTCCTGAAAGGAGAGTGCCGCGAGCTAAGGCCGCATGTCGAGATTTTTTTTGTTTTGAGCCGTTGCGGCATCTTTCCAGAACGAGCTGAAGCTCTGGACTACTTTAATCAACCCACCAGCCCGCGAATCACATTCCCATGCACATCCGTGAGCCTTCGGTCAATTCCATTGTGTCTTACCGTAAGTTGCGTGTGATCAATCCCCAGCAGGTGCATCATTGTGGCGTGGATGTCGTAGCAGGTGGTGGGGTTCGCGCGGTCGAGAGGCTTGTAGCCCCACTGGTCGCTTTCGCCGACGGTGACACCGCCCTGGATGCCGCCGCCGCAGAGCCAGTTGGTGAAGACGTAAGGATTGTGGTCGCGGCCCTTGCCGCCCTGGGTGCTGGGCATGCGGCCAAACTCGGTGGTCCAGAGGATGATCGTGTCATCAAGCAGGCCGCGTTGTTTGAGATCGAGAATGAGTGCTGAGACGGCCTTGGCCATGCCCCAGGCGAGGGGGCCGTGGTCGCGCTCGACGTCTTCGTGGCTGTCCCAGTTGCGGCGCGGGAAGCCGTTGTCGTTGCCGCTCCAAATTTGCACGAAGCGCACGCCGCGCTCCAGCAGGCGCCGGGCGGCGAGGCATTTGCGGCCCATGCAGTCGGCCTCTTCTTCAGGATTGATTTCGGTGGGCCAGACTTTGCGATGCTCCTGAATGCCGTACATCGCTTTCATCGCGTCGGACTCCTTGGAGATGTCGAGAGCTTCGGGTGCAGCGAGCTGCATCTTGGCGGCGAGTTCGTAGCTCTGAATACGGCTTTCCAGACGCGAGTCTTCCGAATGTGCGGCCATGTGTTTGCGATTGAGCTGTTCCAGCAGCGCAAAGCCTTCACGATCCGACTTCGCGCTGATGTAGCGGCCGGATTTGTGAGGAAAGAGATCGGCGATGGGAGTTTCGGCCCCCGGATAAATGATGGTGCCTGCGTGCTGCGAAGGGAGAAAGGCGCTGTCCCAGTTTTTGGGTCCGTTTGAAGCAAAGCCACGATGATCGGGAAGCACGACGAAGGTCGGCAGATTGTCGCTGAGGGAGCCGAGGGCGTAGCTGACCCAGCAGCCAACACCGGGGAAGCCGGGAAGATTGAAGCCAGTGGCCTGAAGCAGCGTGCCCTGGGAGTGCACGCCGGTCTTGCCCACCATATTGTGCACAAAGGCCATTTCATCCGCGCAGGCGCCGAGGGGGGCCACGGCATCGCTGAGCCTTTTGCCGCTCTGGCCGTAGGGCCTGAAGTCCCAGACAGGCTTTTTCCATGGGCCGAGGCCGTTTTGGAAGGCCTCCACTTTCTCGCCGAAGTCGGCGTCCTCGCCGTGGTGCTTGACCAGCGCTGGCTTGTAATCAAAGAGGTCCACATGGCTGGCGGCACCGGCCATGAAGAGCTGCACCACGCGTTTTGCCCGGGGGGCCACGGTTTGCGATCGATGTGAGGTCTCAGCGCCGGCCAGAGATTGAAGCGCCAGCGCGCCGAAGCCTTGTCCGGCGGTGTGCAGTAGCTGGCGGCGGGTAAACATGGCGAAAGAGTAGCGATTCATACGCTGCTGGCGAGCGTGGCCTTGTCACGCAATCGCGCGAGCAGTTCCGGGAGTCAAATTGCACAGTCGCAGAGGCAGGCAAATGCGTTATGTTTACCACACATGTCTGCCTGGTCCCCGCTCCGAAACTCTCTCTATCGTGCCATGTGGCTGGGGAGCGTGGGGTCCAACATCGGCACCACGATGAATGACACGGCGGCGGTCTGGACGATGACCACGATGACGAGCTCGCCGTATCTCGTTTCCTTGATGCAGACGATGTCCAGCCTGCCGCTTTTTTTGCTGGCACTGCCTGCCGGGGCGCTTGCGGATCTGGTGGACCGAAGGAGGCTGATCCTCATCGCGCAGACGGGCGCACTGCTGACCGCTGCCGGAATGGCGCTGCTGGCCTGGTATGGAGCGCTGACCCAGACGCTGCTGCTGCTGGCCACTTTTCAGCTTGGAGTTGCCTCGGCTTTCACGATGCCCGCCTGGCAGGCCCTGATACCGGAAGTGGTGGGACGCGAGCAGTTGCACTCTGCGATCGCTCTCAACGGCGTGGGGTATAATATTGCACGCTCGCTTGGCCCTATTTTTGGCGGCATGCTGCTGGCGGCATTGGGTGGGCCTGCGCCGGTGTTTGCACTGAATGCGCTGTCGTTTGTTGCAGTGATCGGTGTGATGTGCACGGGCAGCTACATCGCCACGCCGCGAAGTGCGCAGCAGGAGCAGATGCTCGGGGCCATGGCCGCCGCCATCCGCTATGCGCGCCATGCCCATGCCATGCAGGCGGTGCTTTGCCGGGGCGGCATCCACATGTTTGCCGCCGTGGCTCCTGTGGTGCTCCTGCCGGTCATCGTGCATTCGCGGCAGTGGACCGCATCCGACTTCGGGATTCTCATGGGCTGCTATGGCGGCGGCGCCATTCTCATGGCTCTGCTATGGCTGCCGAAGCTGCGCCAGCGCTGCTCCTTTGACCAGGTGCTGTTCGGTGCAAGCGTGATGTCCGCAGTGATGACGGGCATCCTTGCGCTCGTGCCAGGCAAGCTCGCCATGGGTCTCGTGCTCATGGTGACAGGGGCGGCGTGGATCAGCGGCATGAACACCTTCAGCGTGGCGTCTCAGAGCGTGTTCCCAAACTGGGTGCGCGCGCGCAGTTCGGCGATTTATCTGGTGGTGATGCAGGGGGCCTTTGCCATCGGTGCGTTGACCTGGGGGCAGCTGGCCAGCCATTTGCACGCGCCGGTTGCGCTCGGCATTGCTGCCGGATGCCTGCTCGTGAGCGCGGCGCTGGCACGCATGCTCCCCATCAGCCATGTGGAAAAGCTGGACCTCAGTCCTTCCGGCCACATGCTGCCTCACAGCGCGATCACAAATGAACCGGCGCCCAGCGATGGTCCGGTGCTGATCACCATTGAGTATCACATTGACCCGAAAGAGGCCCCCGCCTTTCGCGCCGCGATGTTCCATCTGCGCGAGGTCCGCCTGCGCGATGGCGCTTTCCGCTGCTCGCTCTTTGCGGATCTGGAGGACCCCACTCATTACCGTGAGACGTTTCTCGTGGGCTCGTGGGCGGAGCATCTGCGGCAGCACGAGCGCGCGACAATGGAGGATCAACGAATCGAACTGGCTGTGCAGAATTTCCATCGCGGCGCTGAGCCACCGCGTGTGAGGCACCTGCTGATGGTCAATCTGCGGGACTTGAAACCTTGACGCTACCGTGGAGGGATGGCAGTCATGCCGCCCGCCGCCCCTGCCAGCTCCTCCATGCCGGGCTTGGAATAAGAAGATAAATGCGAATTTATCCCTGTTCGCCGCCTTCGTTCATCTGGCAGCCTCTAAATCCGGGACAACCACCGCCCAGCCATGAACAAGAGTCTTTTCCTGCTCCTCCTGATCTCTGCACCCACGCTGCAGGCCGACCCGCAGATTACCTCGTGGTTCACCGCAAACTCCGGCAAATACGCCCGCATCTACCAAAGCACGGCGGATGAGACCGCCGGCACGAAGTCCACCACCTGGAGCCGCGGCACAGGAACGCAGTCGAGTCCGGTTTATGCGGATGTCAACGAGGTGAACTATTCGGCCAACTGGGTGTACATCCGCACCTCAGGACTGGCCTCCCACATGATGGGACCGTGGTATCTCGACTCGGGCAAGACAAACAACTTTCCCAATTTCCCTTCCAACACCGCGACGGTGTACCGCATCCCACGCGTGCCGGTGATTCCTGCCACCAAGACCTCCACCGGACTCGGGGCCACCGGCCGCATGGTCAATGGAGTGTCCATGTTTGATTCACGCGACGCCTTCTCCTATGTGAACGCGAGCGCGACCGATGCCACACCGGTGAACGGACTGACTGGAGACGGCATTTGGAACCGCGATGGCTGGTTCAATGAAGGCGTGACATTTGATCCTTCACTGGCACATCAGGCCGGCAACAACTACCACTACCATGCGCATCCGATTGGCCTGCGCTACCAGCTCGGGGACCATGTGGACTACAATGCCGCAACCAACCGCTACACCGAATCTGCTGCTGCTCCTACCAAGCATTCGCCCATTCTCGCCTGGGCGGCGGACGGCCTGCCTGTGTACGGACCTTATGGATACTCGGATCCAACAAATGCGGCCAGCGGCATTCGGCGCATGATTTCCAGCTTCACACTTCGGGATGGCACCAACGGCACCACGGCCATCACCGTCCGCCAGGTGCTGCCACTCTGGGCACAGCGCATTCAGGGCAGGACCACGCTCACAAGCTCGCAGTACGGCCCCGCCGTAAACACTACCTACGCCCTGGGGCACTACATTGAAGATTTCGACAATCGTGCCGACCTCGGCCAGACGCAGACGACCGGAGCCACCGTCCGTGACTATGATCTCAACGAGCAGAACGTGCGCTTCTGCGTGACGCCCGAATATCCCTCCGGAACCTGGGCGTACTTCACCACCATCAATGCCGACGGCACGCCGCAGTACCCCTATACCACCGGTCGCCAGTATTATGGCAGTCCCACCGGCGGCGGCACCACGGCAGCCGTGATGACGGCGGACACGCCGCTGACACAGCAGTTCATCGGCGGAGCCAATGCAGCCCTCACCATCAACACCCCTTCCGTGTCCGGCACAGCAGTGACGCTGGTGTGGAATGCGACGGAAGGAGGCACCTACACCGTGGAGGCTTCGACCAACCAATCTACCTGGACCACAAAGACCACCGGCCTGGTAGCCTCAACCAATTCCGCAACCACCAACTACACGGCGCTCAATTCCACGGGCACTGAATACGGGCGCGTCAGCCGCACTGCTCTGGCCACCTATGATTCCACCGGGCAGACAGCAGCGACAGTTTCTCAGAGCACGGTGGCCAGCTATTCGCTCACGCCCAATACTGCGCCGACGATCACCGGCATCTCTCCGCAGTCCATCGCCATGAACACTGCTACGAGCGCCATCAGCTTCACCATTGGAGACGCTGAAACTACCGCAGCCAGCCTGAATGTGAGCGGCACGTCCTCCAACACAACTCTTGTCCCGAACGCCAACATCACCTTCGGCGGCAGCGGCACCAGCCGCACGGTGACCGTGACCCCGGCGCAAAGCCAGACAGGATCATCCACCATCACGGTGACCGTGGATGATGGCACGACCACCACCAGCACCGCTTTTACACTCACCGTCACGGGCACCAACACCGCACCCACGATCAGCGCCATTTCCAACCAATCGACCTCTCAAAACACCGCCACGGGTGCCATCGCCTTTACCGTTGGCGATGCGGACACCGGACCAACGAGTCTGACGGTCAGCGGCAGTTCTTCAAACACGACTCTCATACCCAATGCGAGCATTGTCTTTGGGGGCAGTGGCGCGAGCCGGACGGTGACGATGACGCCCGCATCAAATCAAACAGGCACGGCTACGATCACCGTCACGGTCAACGATGGTGCTGCCACAGCAAACTCCAGCTTCACACTCACCGTCACCGCCAGCACGCCGACGATTGCCTCGATCACCACGACTCCGGCTGCGCCAACGAGCACGGACACCGTCGCCGTCAGCGCCAGCATCACACCACCCTTGGGCCGCACCATCTCGAGTGCGCAGCTCACCTACAACACGGGATCGACTGCGACGACGGTCTTCAATGAAACGATGGCCACCACTGCGGTGACAAACTGGACCGGCGCCAGCACCGTCTATCCCTGGACCATCACATTCAATGGGCCGCCACAGTCTCCCTTCGCCCAGAACGCCACTGCCAATCATACACCCGCGGGCCAGGGCAACCAGTTCGGCATGGACATCACGAACAATCCTCCAAACATCACTGCGGCGACGATGACGACGACCAATGCCATCAACGCCACGGGAACCTCCGCCACGGTGACGTTCTGGATCGGCACCACGGGGCTGACGGGTGCGCAAGGCTGGGATTTTCAAACCAGCACGGACGGCACAACCTACACCACCCGCGCCAGCGAGCTCACGGGGTCCAATCATGCATTCCAGCAGTTTAGCTACACTCTGAGCGCAGCCGAACGCGTGAGCACGCTGAAGCTGCGTTTTCGTTTCGTAGGAAACGGCGCGAGCACGGTTCCCCATGTCTATCTCGATGACATCGTCGTCACCGTCGGTGGTGCGAGCGCTCCGGTCACGGTCGGCATGACCAACACCAGCGGCTCCACTTACAGTGGAACCATTCCGGCACAGGCCACGGGTACAACGGTCAGCTACTCCATCACCGCCACGGACAGTGCCACGGCATCGACCACGAGTTCCACCAACTCCTATACCGTGGTCGCAGGCGCACCCGTGATGAGCATCACACCATCCACCAATCTCACCGCCACGGGCAATGCAGGGGGGGCATTCACGCCTTCCAGCGCGACTTACACGATCACAAACACCGGCAACGCCTCCATGAACTGGACGGCCGCCAACACGGCCCCATGGCTGACGCTGAGCAGCGCCAGCGGCACGCTCGCCGCAGGGGCAAACACCACAGTGACCGCGAGTTTTAACGCCAATGCGAACAGCCTTGCAGCGGGGGCTTACAGTGACACGATCGCCTTCACCAACAGCAGCAACGGCACTGGCAGCACGACACGGGCCGTGAGCCTCACAATCAATGCCACCACTGCTCCAGCAGCCCCTGTCATCGCAGCACTGCCGTCTTACAGCCAGGGCACCGTGAAGACAATTACATGGCCTGCCGTGGCCTCGGCCACGAGTTACACGGTGCAGGTGTCGGCCGGCGCCGATTTCAGCACCATTCTCTCGTCGCAAACGGTCACGAGCCCCACGGCGTCGTTTTCCAATCTCACAAGCGGGGTGACCTACTACTATCGCATCCTGGCAACGAACAACATCGGCTCGTCGAGTTACAGCAACGTCGTCTCCTCATTGCAGGACAACGCAGGCCCCACGGTGGCGATTACCACGCCAGCGTCTGCGACTTCCACCGCGACGGCCAGCATCACCGTCAGCGGCACAAGTTCTGATGCTCTTTCAGGAATCAGCAGCGTGACTGTGAATGGCGTGACTGCGACCACCTCAAACAATTTTGCCTCCTGGACCATCAGCGTGCCGCTGGGCTATGGCACAAATGGCATCACAGCCGTGGCAACGGATGGCGCGGGTAACGTCACAACGACAGCGCCGGTGAATGTGACACTGACCACCACCCAGACTTACAACCCTCTCATCATCCCCGAGGTGATGACAGGCACCACCTTCAATCTGAACCTGCACCAGACCGCCAGGCGCTTTGGCAATGCCACTTTCCAGAACACCGCGGACACCACCACCTATGCTTACAACAACATGCTGTTCTGGGGGCCGACGCTGATCATGAACAAAGGCGACTGGGTCCAGATGAACGTGACGAACAGCCTCACCGACACCACCACCACACACTGGCACGGCTTCCACATTCCCGCGATCATGGATGGCGGGCCCCACCAGACCATTCCCGCAGGCACCACCTGGAAACCTAGCTTCAAGGTCGATAATAACGCAGGCATTTACTGGTACCATCCACATCTGCATGAGTTCACCCAGCAGCAGCTCACCCGTGGCGGTGGCGGCATGATCATCATTCGCGATCCCATCGAGTCAGCGCTGAATCTTCCACGCACGTATGGGGTGGATGACATCCCGCTCGCTCTCAGCAGCCGCCGCTGGGCCTCCAATCAATTTGTGACCACCAACATCGCCTACGGTGACTATGCGATGGTCAACGGCACTCTCAGTGCGCAGGTGACGCTGCCGAAGCAGTATGTGCGCCTCCGCATCCTCAATGCGGAGATCGAGCGAAGCTACAATCTCGGCTTCAGCGACGGCCGCACCTTCTATCAGATCGCCACGGACGGCGGGCTGGTCAATGCACCGGTGGCTTTGACACGCATTGTGCTGGCTGTGGGTGAGCGTGCTGAGATTTTGGTGGATCTCAGCGGAGACACAGTCGGGTCCAGCATCGACCTGCAGGCCTTCAATTCCGGACAGGCCAACGACTTCCCCGGCGGCGAGCCCAGCACAACCGGGCCAGTCGGCAGCCTGCTGAACAACACGACATTCAACGTCCTGCACATCAACATCGGCGCTGCCACCGCCAATGCCGTCACCAGCCGCCCTTCCACCCTAACGTCCAACACTTTCTGGACCACCAACGATGTGACCAACAACCGCACCGTGACCATCACCGGCGGCACGGGAGGCACCGCCTTCACCTTCGACAATCTTGCTTACAGCCCCTCCGTCTTTAATCAAACCTTGAACCTGAACGCCGTTGAAAAATGGACCGTCACCAACACCTCGGGTTTCAGCCATTCATTCCACATTCACGATATCCAGTTCAGTCTCATTTCGCGGACCGGCGGCAACAATGCCGGCATCAAATCATATGAGCAGGGCTGGAAGGACGTCTTCTTCATCGCCCAAAATCAGACAGTGACCTTCATCGCCAAATTTGATGCCTTCGCGAGCAACACAAACCCCTTCATGTACCACTGTCACTTCTCCAACCATGAAGACGAAGGCCTGATGGGGCAGTTCCTTGTGGTAAACAATGCGGTGGAATCTCTCGCGGTCGCCGGCTTCACCCGTTACGGCAACAACAACCTCATTCAGCTCGACTTCAAGGCCACGCCCGGCACCACCTACACGCTGCAATGGTCGCCCGATGCGAGCACCTGGACTGATGTTGGTTCCGTGACCAGTGACGGCACCAGCGCCACTTTCACGGAGACGGACACCACCCGCCTGAGTGGGGCGCGCGGCTTTTATCGCGTGACCATTCCGATGATCTCGCAATAAAGTCGGCCCGTGCGTGTTTTGATTTTTCCATTACACTCACGGACCATGCTTCTCAGTCGTCTGCTCGCGGTGGCGCTGCTCTTCGCCACCACCACCGCCACGTCCTCCACGCTCCACCTGGGTGTCAATCTGACGGCGGGTGGTGAATCTTTGCTGCTCGATTCACTGCGTTATTCCAACGCAGCGGGGGAGACATGGTCCATCACCCGCTGCAGTTTTCTGCTCAGCGGCTTCGCTTTGCAAAGAGGCGACGGCACCTGGATCGAAATGCCGGGACAAGTCGCCTGGCTTGACGCTGAGCGCAGACGTCTTGAAACGGCCCTGACGGATATTCCAGCGGGCAAATATCAGGCGCTGCGCTTCTATGTCGGTCTTGATCCCACTGTCAACGCGGCTCCCCCCGCGCAGTATGCGCCTGATCATCCGCTTAATCCAAACCTCAACGGTCTGCACTGGAGCTGGCAGGGAGGCTACATCTTCCTCGCACTCGAAGGAAGCTATCGAGCCGCTGGGCAGGCTCCGGGCGGCTTCTCCTACCACCTGGCGCGGGATCCGAATCGCACCGCTCTCACATTCACAGGGGACTTCGATCTCACCGCAGACGCGGCTGCCGGGTTCACCTTTGACATTCATGCGCTGCTCAATGGAGCGAAGCCCCTTTCCTTCGGCAAGGACGGACTCTCCACCCACTCGCATGAGGGCGATCCCGTAGTGACGGCGCTCAAGACCAACCTGCCTGCGGCATTCACATTGCAGCAGATTTCCAGCAGCATACCCGCCATCGCGCGTCCCTCTTCCATCAAGCCGCTCTACCTCCCCGCCAAGCACACGGCGTATCGCTTCGCTATGAGTGGCTACTTCCCCATTCCGCCTCTCCCGCGGGACAATCCGCTGCTGGAGGAACGTGTGGCTCTGGGCAAGCGCCTTTTCAACGACACCGCCCTCTCCCGCGATGGCACGCTCTCCTGTGCAAGCTGCCACACGGAGGCCAACGCCTTTACGGATGCGCGCCGCTTCAGCATCGGCGTCGAGGACCGCGTTGGCACCCGCAATGGCATGCCTCTCTTCAATCTGGCGTGGAAGACCAGCTTCTTTTGGGATGGCCGCGCGCCCTCGCTGCGTGCCCAGTCCCTGATGCCAGTGCAAGATCATCTCGAAATGGATGAGAAACTGGAGAACGTGGTCGCCAAGCTGGAGAAGACGAGCAAGGCGGAATTCGCACGCGCTTTTGACAGCGATGCGATCACGCCGGAGCGCATCGGCCTCGCCATCGAGAACTATCTGCTCACGCTGACCTCCTTCGACTCCAAGTTTGACCGTGCCATGCAGGGAAAAGAAAAGTTCAGCCCCGCGGAGCAGCGCGGCTTTGAACTCTTCATGACGGAATACGAGCCGCGCATGGGACAGCGCGGCGCCGATTGTTTTCACTGCCACGGAGGCCCTCTGTTCACGGATCACCAGTTTCACAACAACGGTCTCAGCCCCGTGGAATCAGACACGGGGCGCCATCGCGTTACTCAAAATGACCGAGATCTGTACAAGTTCTCCACGCCAAGCCTGCGCAACATCGCCCTCACAGCACCTTACATGCATGACGGCCGCTTTCAGACTTTGGAGGAAGTCATCGCCCATTACGATCACAATCTCCGTCGCACCGACACGCTGGACCCCAACCTTGCCAAACATCCGCCCACGGGCATCCGTTTAAGCGCAGATGACAAAGCCGCTCTCGTCGCTTTCTTGAAGACGCTGACGGATGAAAAATACACAAAGTAGGCCTACTTGGCGCCAATGATCATCCACGGCAGCCAGTATGCCTGGATCATCACCAGCAGGCCCATGAGGAGTGCCAGCGCGATGCTGTGCCAGAAGACACTGCGCAGCACGGTGCCTGCGTCGGGACTGTCAGGTTGACCACCCGTCGCGACAGCAGCGACCACGATGCTTTGGGCATCGATCATCTTGCCCATCACACCGCCGGAACTGTTCGAGGCCGCCATGTGAATCGGCGAGAGATGAAGTTGATTCGCCGTGACCTGCTGCAGATTTCCGAACAGCACATTCGATGCGGTGTCACTGCCTGTGAGCGTGACGCCGAGCCAGCCGATGAGCGGTGAGAAAAACGGAAACAGGATGCCAGTGCCGGCCATCATGAGGCCCATCGTCGTGTCCGTGCCGCTGTAGCGCGTCACATAACCCAGCGCGAGCATAAGTGCGATCGTCAGCAACGGCACACGCAGTTTCCAAACCGTTATGCCATACAGTTTCGCTATGCGCATCGGCCCAAGGCCAAGACACAGACCCGCCAGGCATCCCGCCAGCAACGCTGCCGTACCAGTGGCCGAAAGCGCATTGAATTTAAAGACCGCTTTCTCCATCTCCACATGCTCCACCACGGGCGGCACACGCTTCACCGCCAGATGCAGCATCGGCACCTTGATCTCCGCATTGAACACATCGTTCAGGCCGTTCTTCACCGCCGGCATGCCCCAGGCAAACACCAGCGCCGTCAGAAACACCCACGGCAGCCACGCCTTCCACGCGCCTGGAGGGTGTGCAGACGGTTTGGGCGGCGGCGTTTTCGCCGTCTTCTTTTTTCCCACACGGAACATTTCCGCAATCACAGCCACAAGACCAAATGCGGGAAAGGCAACGCCCAACGTTCCGATGATCTCACCCGTTGCTTCTTCAAGGCGTGGCTTGCTTGATATCTTCACGTCTTTCGGCTTCCACACCTTCATGAACAGCACCAGCACCACCATCGCCACCACCGCGCTGATGATATCCACCAGCCACGGGCCATGGTAGTTGCTCACAAGAAACTGCATTACGCCAAAGCTCAAACCCGTCACCAAACAAGCCGGCCAGACGCCCAGCATGCCACGCCAGCCAACCTGGGCCGCGACCAGCCAGAAGGGCACCGCCAGGGAGAAAATCGGCAGCTGCCTGCCGACCATCGCACTGAGCTGATGCAGATCGAGATGAGTGATGTCCGCCAGCGTAGTCAAGGGCGTGCCGAGCGATCCAAACGCCACGGGCGCCGTGTTGCCGATCAGTGCCAGCTTCGCTGCTTCGAGTGGTTTGAAACCGAGACCAATCATCAGCGCGCCCGTGATCGCCACCGGAGCACCAAAACCCGCCGCGCCCTCGATGAACGCGCCAAAGCTGAACGCTATCAAGAGCGCCTGAATGCGTCGATCTCCGGAAACACTCGCGATCTGCCGCTGCAATACCGCGAACTGGCCCGTCTCCACGCTCAGGTTGTACACAAACATCGCATTCAGCACGATCCACCCGATGGGAAACAGCCCAAACATCGCGCCGTTCACCGCTGCCATGCCCACAAGCGAAGCTGGCATGCCATAAACGCAGATTGCGATTCCCATCGCCACCAGCAGTCCCGCGCCCGCTGCCAGTTGCGCCCGCACATGCCAGAACGCCAGCAGTCCCAGCAGCACCACCACCGGCACCGCCGCGACCATGGACGATAGAACAAGATTGCCGAGAGGATCGTAGTTTTGGGACCAGGTCATAAGTTGGATGAGTGTGCATCACGGAGCACTTGCATCGTATGTTTCACCTCGATGCCCGATCCTAGTTTTTTCAAATGCATCTGCAGCTGTGTCAGGCAGCCGATATTGCCGCTCACCACGACCTCCGCGCCCGAGGCGATCACGGCATTTGCCTTCTGCTCCCCCAGCGACGACGCGATCTCCGGCTGATCCATGTTGTAGCTCCCCGCGCTGCCGCAGCAGAGATGCGCGTCGGTCAGTTCGAGCAGTTTCAGCCCGGGAATTCTCTTCAGCAAATCGCGTGGCTGACTGCGCACATTCTGCGCGTTCGCCAGATGGCACGCATCGTGATAGGCAACCTTGAGCGGCATTTCCCGCAATGGCTCATGCAGCCCGAGCTTCATCAAATACACGCTCACATCCATGACTCGATGCCGGAACGACTCCGCACGTGCTTCATCGGCGGTCCCCCGCAAAACCAGATGATACTCATGCATCGCCGAACCACAGCCGGCCGCATTCGTCAAAATCGCATCCACATCCTCTGGAAACGCATTCAGGTTCCGCCTCGCAAAAGCTCGCGCTGCCTCAAGATCACCCGTGTGCCACGCCAGGCCACCGCAGCATCTTTGGGATCTTGGAATGACCACCTCCACGCCATTGCGCGTCAGTACTTCAATCGTTGCCGTGTTGATATCAGGATCGAGCACCTGCTGCGCACAACCAATCAGCAATGCCACTCGGCCGCGCTTCTCGCCCCTCGCGGGATAGACCTCGTTCCACGACTGCGCCGCAGGCAGAGTCTCCGGCACTAGCTCGAGCATGGACTGCCAGCGCTTCGGCAGCACCGCCTTTGCCAGACGACCAAGTCGCATCGCAAGACGAAACCGTTGCGGAAAAGGAATCGTCTGCGCCGTGACAAACCTTCGCAGCCGTTCAACGAAGCCGCGCTTGAACTTGGATTGCGCCAGCGCACGAAACGGACTGATCAAATCGCGATACGGCACTCCGCTTGGACAGGCTGGCTCACACGCAAGACAGCCTAGGCATCGATCCACATGCGGCTGCGCGGCTTCAAAACTCATCGTGCCTTCCAGCACCTCCTTCATCAGGACGATGCGTCCGCGCGGGGTGTCCATCTCCTGTCCGAGTTCGCGATACGTCGGACAGGCCGCCAGACAAAAGCCGCAATGCACACAGGCCGAAACCGCTTTCGCCATCGGTTCGCCCAGCGAGCCAAATTTGTCAGTTGGAATGGCGTGAAGCATCAGTCGTCGAGAGTGGGAAAACGATGCTGCGGGTCGAATGCTTGCTTCACGCCTTCCTCAATGGCGAACCGTGTTCTGCCGCCGATCCACAGCGGCGCATCACCCCGCAGCGTCATGCCGCGAGCAGGTTTGATTTGAGTATATGCGACGTTGCCGCCACAGCTCACATGCGCGGTTTTGAAATCTGCCATTTGATCCGGCGTGATGTCCGTCTTGTAGCTCCAAGGAGTTTCACGAATCGCATCCCAGATGGAGTTGGAGATAATCTGTCCACCGATCTCCCTTGCGAGAACCCCAAGCGCCTTTTCAGGTCCGGCGAGCCGCACGATCATGGCAGCACCACCGGGCAGTACATCAATCGCAGCAGCCTCAAAGCGCGAATTGGCAATGCGGCTCATCGCTCCGGCCTCATAAGGCAGTTCAACTGTGATCATCGATTCTGGCTTTGGAAAAACCTTGAACGTCACTTCACCAATCACGCCAAATCGTCCGAGGCTTCCCACCAGAAATTTCGGCACATCAAATCCAGCCGCGTTTTTGACCACCTTGCCGCCAAGCCGCAGCAGCCGGCCCATTCCATCGATAAACCGCACGCCGAGAATGAAATCGCGCACACCACCAAATCGAAAGCGCCCCGGCCCGCTCAATCCCGATGCTACCACACCTCCAATCGTGCTTCCTGCTTCAGCGAGCATGGGATCAAACGGCAGATACTGCCCCTTCTCCGCCAGCGCCGCGATGATCTCCTTCACCGGTGTGCCTGCGAGCGCAGTGAAAGTGAACTCACTCGGATCATACTCCGTGATGCCACGCAGCTCCCGCGTCGAGATTTTCACCGCCTCCACTGCTGAAAGACGCGGCTTCGTCTCCGCCCCCACGGCGATGACGCGCGGTGCGGAGAGCACGGCATCGCGAAGTTCGGTGAGTGACGTTGGAGAGATCATTCGCGTGAAATAACGCCGGCCTTTTCCAGCGGATGCAGTCCCACATGTGACAAAGCAGGCGCTTCTTTGCCGGGAAACATTTTCCCAGGATTGGCGATGCCCAGGGGATCAAAGGCGGCACGCAGGCGCTGCATGCAGTCGATCTCGTCAGGTGTGAACATGTCTCCGAGAAAATCGCGCTTCTCCACGCCGATGCCGTGCTCGCCGGTGATGGATCCACCCATCTCGACGCACATTTTTAAAATGCGTCCCGCAAGTTCCTCCGCGCGTTCCAGCGCACCCTGCTCGCGGCCGTCAAAGAGGATGAGCGGATGCAGGTTGCCATCTCCCGCATGAAAAACATTCGCCACGCGGATGCCAGTCTCACGCGACATTTCGGCGATGCGTCGCAGGGCCTCGCCCAGCTTGCAGCGCGGCACCACGCCATCCTGCACGATGAAGTCCGGGGACAGGCGTCCCACCGCGCTGAAGGCGCTCTTGCGGCCTTTCCAGATGGCCATGCGTTCATCCGCATCCCGCGCAGGGCGCATCTCCACAGGCGCGCTGGCGGCGAGGATGGCATCGAGCCTCTCACGTTCGATCGCCACGACTTCGCGCGGACCTTCGAGCTCAACGATGAGCACCGCCTCACACCCCGGCGGATATTCGGCATGCACTGCGGCCACGGCCGCCTCCAGCGCCAGGGCGTCCATGATTTCGATGGCACCCGGCAGCAGACCGCTCGCAATCACAGCAGACACGGCATCGCCTGCCTGCTCCAGTGTGCGATAACCTGCCAGCACTGTGTGGAAACACTCGGCTTTTGGCAGAAGCTGCAGCGTGATTTCCAAGGCAATGCCGAAAAGCCCTTCATTGCCGACAAACAGGCCGCACCAGTCCGGCCCCAGCCGCTCACGACTGCCGCCACCCCATTCCACCACCTCGCCTGTGGCCAGCACCGCCTTGATTCCGAGCACATGATTGGAGGTCATGCCGTATTTCAGGCAATGCGCGCCTCCGGAATTAAAAGCCACATTGCCCCCAATGGTGCAGATGCTCTGCGAAGAGGGATCAGGAGCATAATGCAAACCATGCGGTGCTGCTGCTGCCGTGACCTGCGTATTGATCACCCCCGGCTGCACCACCGCGACGCGCAGCATCGGATCCAGCTTCAGAATGCGGTTCATCCTGTTCAGGGCGATCACGATGCCATCCGCGATGGGCAGCGACCCACCCGACAAACTCGTGCCGCTGCCGCGGGCCACAAAGGGAACCTTCAACTCATGGCAAAGACGGACGATGGCGACAACCTCCTCCTCCGTCTCCGGCATGGCCACAGCCAGCGGCCGGGTGCGAAAGGCGGTGAGCGCATCGCTCTCATACGCCGCCAGCTCGACGGGCCGCAAAAGCAGACGCCCGGGCGGCAGCAGCGCGGCGAGACGTTCGAGCGCGGCAGACATGAGAGTGAATCATTTCAGCACTTCACGCAGCGCAGTGAGCACAAGATCCACGTTTCTCACGGTCGAGCCGTGCCCCATGAGGCCGATGCGCCAGGCCTTGCCGGCCATGACGCCGAGACCGGCGCCGATCTCGATGCCGTACTCCTCCAGCAGGCGTTTGCGCGTGCCTGCATCGTCGGCACCTGCGGGAATGCTGATGCAGTTGAGGGAATGCAGCGAACGCTTGGGAATGTAGCTGATGCCCATGGCCTCCAGTCCGGCGCGCAGGCGGAGGTGCATCTTTTCGTGGCGCGCCACGCGGGCCTCCAGGCCCTCCTCCAGCACAATATTCAGCGCCTCATGCAGGGCGTAGGTCATGTTGATAGGCGCGGTGTGGTGATACACACGGCCGCCACCACCGCCGGTGTAGTATTTGCGGAGCATGGAGACGTCCAGATACCAGGACTGCACCTTGGTTTTGCGCGCATCCATGATGGCGAGGGCTCGGTCTCCAAAACTGACGGGCGCGAGGCCGGGCGGGCAGCTCAGGCACTTCTGCGTGCCGCTGTAGATGGCGTCGATGCCCCAGTCATCCACCTTCAATTCATGACCGCCAAGGCTGGTGACGGCATCCACCACGAGAAGTGCGCCTTTGCTGTGTACGAGATCGGCGAAACCTTCCAGCGGCTGGTGCGCGCCGGTGCTGGTCTCGGCATGCACGATGCCGACGATCTTTGCCTTCGGATGCTGCTCCAGCGCGGCGGCGATCTGGTCCAGCGTGATGACATCTCCCCAGGCTGCTTCCACGGCATGCACCGTGGCGCCGCAGCGTTCCATCACATCCTTCATGCGTCCGCCAAAGACACCATTCACACACACGATGGCTTCATCTCCCGGTTCGATCAGATTGACGGCAATGCATTCCATCCCCGCCATGCCGGTGCCGCTCACGGGAAAGGTCAGCGCGTTCTTGGTGCGGAAAACCTGGCGCAGCATTTCGCAGACTTCGTCCATGATGGTGAGGTACTGCGGGTCCAGATGGCCGAGAGTGGGAGCACCGAGCGCGCGCAGCACACGCGAAGGAACAGGACTGGGGCCGGGGCCAAGAAGGATGCGTTCAGCAGGGAATTGGGTGTTCATGGAATGGGAGACGTGAAATATGAGGGAGTGCGGGTCGATTTGTCCACCGTCATCTTGCGGAAGCGGCTGCAAGGCCTTCTTCCCAGTCCGCTCAAGGGGTTTTGAGACGGGCGTCCAAATGCAGGTGAAACCAGTCCGAGGCCAGCCTCGTGGCCTCTTCAAACTTCGCTTTGTAGACGCCATAGTGGCCGATGCCTTCCAGCACGTGGTACTCGCTCTTCACAAAGTTTTTCTGCAGGGCCTGGAAGGCGCGCCCGCCGTTTTCCTCGTTGCTCATGAGATCTTCTTTCTCAGCAACGATGATCATGGTGGGTGCGGTGATCTTTGCCGCCGCCTCAATAGGATTGTAACCGATCCCCTTGGCCGGATTCGCGCGCATCTGCGCATACGTGGCCATCTTGCCACCGAGCTTTCCGGTTTCGATGGGCACGGGTTCGGTTTCGCCACGCGCCTGTTTTACCGCGAGCTCATTTACGTATTTCAGTGCCGCCGGAGGTCTGCCGCCACCCATGCCGGGCACCTGGGAAACGACACACTTCACGCGTGGGTCATTGCCCGCCACCCACACCACCAAACCGCCACCATAGCTGGTGCCAAACAAGCCAATGCGCTCTTTGTCCACGCAGGGTTCGCCCATGAGAAAGCTGAGCGCGCAGCGGATGTCGAGCGTCTGGTCCGCCATGTCCATCTGCCAGCGCACCGGCCTGGCTTTCACGGTGACGGTGCCGTCGGCATCGGCTTTTTGGGGCATGGGATCTGGCAGAGTGAGTTTGCAGTCGCTCTCTCCCCAGCCGCGGTAATCAAAGGCCAGCACGACAAAGCCCTCTTTCACAAAGCGGCTCGCATAGAGGGCGCCGTTGCCTTTCTTCACACCCCCGGTGCCGGCGCAAAACAGCACCGCGGCACGTTTTTCGCCTTCTTTATAGTCATCCGGCAGATACAAATCTCCGGCCATGCGTGTGCCGTCGCTCCAGATGGTGACGTGGCGGATTTCAGCGACGGCATTCAGGGCTGAGGCCAGGAAGACCACTGCGACGAGGAAGGATTTCATGAAGGAGGAGGAACTGACGAAACAAACGAAGGTTACGGTTGATTGTGTCATTGTTCCAAAGTCAGGCCCGCCCCCCGGACGCAATGTGAAAGGCCTTGCGCAGCGCCGCCGGAAGGCGGCCGGCGAAGCACCCATGACAAACAGACATTGCCCGCCACGTTTGATGCGGCATGAAAATACTCGCACTCATGATCCGAGGCGGCGCCGGATTTGCCGTGGTCAGCACGGCTGCATTTGCTGTGTGGGCATTCGGGGAGGGGTGGTTTGCACAGCTCGGTGGTGAAGCAGGCATGTATGCAGTCTGCTGCGCGGTCTTCATTATGCTCTCAGGCATGGTGCTGCGGCCCCTGCTTGGGTGGCCCGGAACGTGGCTGCATTTTTATCGTTTCTTTTTCACCGCCTTCCTTGCGTATGCGGCCGCCTGGTGTGCGGGCTGGTTTTCATTCGGAATGGGCACGGGTGAATGGCTGGGGGCGCTGGCCGGCTGCACGGCCTTCACAGCGGTAATGGCCGCCACACTGAATGGCTGGCGTGTGCTGCTGCCCTCCGCACTGGTCATGTTTGCCCTTCATTCCGCCGGTTATTTTGCGGGAGCGCATGTGTGCTATTCCTCGTTGCATTCCGTAGGCAGCGAACTGACCTGGGGGGCCTTGCATGGCCTGGGATTTGGAGCCGGCATTGGTTTTGCCTTTGCCATGATGCAACGACCATGGACGCCGGCGCTTTCCTAACACATGCCACGGCTGCGGCGGCCTTTCTGGCTTACGTCGCCGCCCTGACCCTGCGGATTATGCGGGATGCGCCAGGGAAAAACACGGGGCGGGTGTGGTGGACGACCGGATGCCTGATGCTGCTGGTGCACGTGGCTTGCGCGTTTCAATTTGTGCATCACTGGAGCCATCGTGCGGCGTTTGAAGCCACCGCACAGCAGACGGCGGCGGTGACTGGTTTTGACTCTGGCAGCGGTCTATGGGTGAACTACGCCGTGCTGGTGCTGTGGTTTGGCGATGTGTGCTGGTGGTGGCTGGCTCCTGCACGCCATGCTTCCCGCAGCCGCACCGCCGAACGGCTGCTGCAGGGATTTCTGGCCTTCATCTGGTTCAACGCGACGGTGGTGTTTGGCCATGGACTTACGCGATGGCTTGGTGGGGCGGCCTTTCTCTGGCTGATGATACTGGCCTGGCAGCGCAAATCGCGGAACTCTCCCTTGTGAACATTCAGTCCACAAAGCTGAATTCGTTCAGGTTCAGGATCACACGGCAGGTGTTTTCCAGGCCCTCGCGCCGGGCGTATTCGAGCAGCGGCGCGAGCTCATCGGCTGCAGGGCTGCGGGAGAGTGCCAGTGCAAATGCACGCTCCACCTGAGCTGCCACTTCCTGCCGCTCCTTGGCTGCTCGTTCCGCCAGATGCTTTGCCATGGCGACGACGAGTCCGTTGTTCATCATGGCCAGCGCCTGCAGCGGGCTGAGCGATTCATTGCGCTTTTCCACCCGCATGGACGGGTCCGCACAATCAAGCACCGTCATAAACGGCTGCTGCTGGCTGCGCACGATGAAGCGGTAGATGCTGCGCCGCCATGACTTCGGATCTTCGGGATCGTGAAGCTGATACTCATAGTGCGGGCTGTGCTGCGGCTTTTCGATGACGAAGTCCTGAAAGCTCGGCCCGCCCATGCTGAGATCCAGTTTGCCACATACAGCAAGAATGCTGTCGCGAATGGATTCGGCATCGAGCTTGCGGCGGTTTTGGTGGGAGAGGAAGACGTTGTTCGCATCCGCAGGCTCTGATTTGTCGGAAGACTGCCGGTAGGTGCCGCTCATGACGATGAGCTTGTGCAGCTTCTTCAAGCTGCCGCCGAGATCGTCACGAAACGTGATGGCGAGCCAGTCGAGCAGCTCCGGATGGCTGGGTTTGCCGCCCATGCGGCCAAAGTCATTCGCGGTATCCACCAGACCACGGCCGAAATGATGCTGCCAGACGCGGTTTACGATGCTGCGCCAGGTGAGCGCATTGTCTTTGCTGCTGATCCAGCGCGCCAATGCCGCACGGCGCGCGGTTTCGCCCTCTCCTGACATCTGATAGGCATCATGAAACACACCGCTGAGCGCGGCGATGCTCTGCGGTCCGACTTCCTTGGAGGGCTGCTTGAGGTCGCCGCGCTTGAGCATCTGGATGACGCGCGGCATGCCCCCTTCATTGCCAGTGCCACGAAAGGCGCCCGTTCCAGTGTGAATGGCGCCTGCATACACCTTGCCGGGCTTGGGCAGTTGGGCGATCTCGGCATCCACTGCCGTACGCTGAGTGCGCAGCTCCTGCAGCTGGCGGCGTGTTGCTGCATCTGCCTGCGCGAGCATGAGGGCGTCGCGTTCGCGGATGAGCCGCTGCTTGTCCTCCAGCGTGCGGGCCTCGGGAGCGATGCCATCGGTGAGATTGGCCTTCCGCCAGCGCGGCGGGGCCTCGATGCTGTCCAATGCCGTCACCTTCTTTCCAGCGGCGAGATTGGGGCCATTTTTCGCGGCATAGACCTCCATTTCCGAAAGTGCCAGGATGTAGTCGTCTTTGCGCTCGGCCAGCTTCACGGCCGTGACGCGCACGTATCTGCCCCGGGCACCGTCGTCCTCCGCCGTGCCGGTTTCAAAGGGGGTGAGCCCGGGGTTTTTAAAGTCGTTCATGAAGGTGGCGTCATGCCTGCGCCAGATGAGCGTCACTCCGGTTTTGAACTCAGGGTCATCACTGGCCTCGACCTTGAAGCGGACGGGAAAGCCGAAACCGGCACCAATGCCGCCGAAGTCGTCGTAACAGGGTTTCAAGACGACGCGCTGAATGTTGGTGCTGCCGCCCAGGTCCACCTGCACCCACTTCACGGTGTTCTGCTCCTTCACGATGGCGCTGTGGTAGCCGAAGTCCGGCTTCGCATTGGGATTGGCGCTGGAGGCTTTGTCAGAAGCGCCATCGATGCGCTTGGAGAGCGCGGTGTAAGCATCTCCCGCCTTCGTTTTGAGCGGCTCTTCCAGCGCCTTGATGTCTGCCACGATTTTCTGCCTCCTGCGGTCCAGATCCACGAAACGACGCATGGAGTCATCATCGGGATAATAATTCACGTCCGTACGGTCGATGGCGGCAAAGACCGCCTGGAGGGAGTAATAGTCCTCCTGCGTGATGGGGTCGAACTTGTGATTATGGCACTGTGCGCAGCCAACAGTGAGCGAGCAAAAGGTGCCGAGGGTGTTTTGCACCATGTCATCCCGGTCCAGATGGCGCGCGATTTTGCCATCCAGTTTCGTTTCCGGCACCTCCGCATGGCCGATGAGATCCCAAGGCCCGGCGGAGATGAACCCGAGCGCGGTGATGCCGTCGGTGGTGCCGGGATAGAGCGCATCTCCGGCGATCTGCTCCTCGATGAAGCGGGCGTAGGGCTTGTCGCTGTTCAGCGCACGAATGACGTAGTCGCGGTAAGGCCAGGCATTCATGCGCGGCTTGTCCTTGTCGTAGCCATGGGTTTCGCCGTAGTGCACCAGATCGAGCCAGTGGCGCGCCCAGCGCTCGCCATAGCGCGGCGATGCCAGGAGATCGTCCACCAGCTTTTCATAAGGAAGCGTTTCATACCGCTTCACCTCCTCGGGGGAAGGCGGCAGGCCGGTGAGGTCGAAGTAAAGGCGGCGGATGAGCGTGCGCACATCGGCCTGCGGTGCTGGTTTAAAACCGTGCTCGGCGAGTTTCGCGCTAATGAAGTCGTCGATGCCTCCGTGAGAAGCGCTCTTTACCAAGGGCTTGAAGCTCCACCAGTCCAGCCGGTTCTCCACCTGAGCCACATCCACGCCCTCGGGCCACACCGCGCCTTCGTCGATCCAGCGCTTGAGCAGATCGATCTCCGCGCTGCTGAGTTTGGATTTCGGCGGCATGGCGATCTTCTCATCCCTGCCGCTGATGAAGTGGAAAAGAGGGCTGTCCGCGCTTTTGCCGGGAATGATGTTCGGGGCATGCTCCTCGCCACCGGTCAATGCCACAGACCTGATGTCGAGCCGGTATTCGTTCTTCTGCTTTTTGCTGCCATGACATTCATAGCAGTGCTTTTCAAAGATGGGCCGCACCTCGCGCACGAAATCGACCGCGCTGGCCGGAACGGTCGCTGAGATGACAATAAGGGCAAGGAAACGCATGTGCAGGATATACGATGCACGGGGAGGCTTTTCATGCCACGCGAGCGCGGGACAGCGCCCTCTCATTGCTTGGGCGCTTCAGGCTCCTTCTCCCGCCCGGCCACTGGCGTGGGACCCACGTGAAAAATACGCGTGTCGTTGGGATACAGCGAAAGTTCGCGCGGGTAGTCCTCGCTGGGACGGCCTTTGACGTTCGGCACGCGCACCATCATGCGCACCGTGCGTCCTGCTCGAAAGCCTTCGAGCATTTCATAGAACCGCAGCCTGATCTGCACACCGCTGTGACCGGCAGGCGGATTTTCAATGCGCGTCACTTCTTCGATGCCGCCGCTGCCATAGCTGCCCCAGTTGCGCAGGCTGGGCTCCACGGGCCAGAGATCGAGTCCAGTCTTCGGCTTCAAGGCGTCCATGAGCTCGGCCTCGATGCCTGCTGGCAGGGCCACGGTGATGTACCCGCTGGAGCCCTGGCCGGGAAGCGACTCGGTCTTGAGGATGATGCCGGGAAAACCCAGCCGCTTCTGCTGCGCGATGTAGATCTGGCGCTGCTGATTGATGGCGGCTTCACGGCTGGCGGGATCAATCCAAATGTCGCGGCACAGGCCCTCTTCCTTCATGGAGGCGTAAAGCGTGGCCCAGGTGAGATTGAGCTGCACGACCTGGCCGACGGCGAGGTCTTCCAGCGCGGCGATCTCACGGCCTTTCCAGATGCGCGTGCCGCGGTCCAGATGCAGCACCTGCGTGGACTTGATGCCATCCTTCGCGTCTTTCACCGCAAGGCCATCGGCCAGGGAGACACGCTCCACCGTAATGTTGCTATTCTCCTGACCCAGGGCGGTGATCTTCCAGCCCTCGCCGCGTTTTTGATGGTAGCTGAAATCATCCTCCAAGGTGAGCACGCGAGAATACTGCGACACAATCGAGCGCAGATCAGGGTAGGCCATCTTGCTGGCGTCATAGCCGGTTTCTGGCGGCTTCACCTGAAAGTCCCCCTCGGGTCCGAGGTAGAAAATGCCGTGCAGATGCGTGCCCAGAGGAAGGTCCTCGAAACTTGCCGACGCACCGTGCAGGTAGATGGCTGCATAGGGCAGCATCTGGAAGTGATGCGGCAGATCCCAGAAGTACTTGTTGATGGTGCCGTCCCGGTCCAGCCGCAGGATGCCGCGCCGCGTCACGTGCTCCACCAGGATCAGCTCGCCCGCAAAAGGCCTGCCTGACTTGGCGTCTGGAAAGGCGCTGTCGAGCGCGATGCGCGGATCAGAAGCCTCCCAGGCGCAGACCGTGGCAATGAGTCCGCTGCATGCGGCAATGAGTGTCAGGACGCGCATGGCTTCAGGCTTCGATTTGAGAGAGCGTGCCGAGGCTGTCGGCAAAGGCAGCGGTCTCCACCTCCATCTTTTGCGCGAGCGTCAGCAGCAGGTTGCTCAGCCGCCCGTTGTCATTCACGGGCCGCGAGCACAGCTCGTAATGAGTGGTCTTCAGCACACCTTTTTCGTCGAGATCGTAGCCGTTGAAGTGGCCCGCATTGAAATCCACATGCGTGCCATGCTTCAAACCGAGTGCACGCCCGCCGGCCACCACCGTGGGCAGGTTCGCATTCCCGTGGCTGTGACCGTAGGCCATGCCGCTGCCGTAGAGCGAGACGGTGAGGTCCAGCAGCGGCGTGTCACCATCCTTCGTCGCGGCGAGACGGTCGAGGAAGTAGGCGAACTGCTCGATGTTGAAGGCATCGCTCTGCGTCAGGCGGTCCATCTGCTCGGGGTCGCCATTGTGATGCGAAAGCGAGTGCCGCGTCTGGTTGATGCCGAGTTCGGGAATCGGCAGCCCCTTCCCTTCCTCGCCGGTGCTGAAGGTAATGACGCGCGTGGTGTCGGTCTGAAAAGCCAGCAGCATCAGGTCATAAAAGGTGCGGTAATAATCCCCGGGCTTGGTCTGCGGAACATCGCGGGTGAGGTTCTTGCGGATGGCCTCCGGCACCAGCGGGCGCGGCACATCGAGCCAGCGGTCGGCGCGTTCTGTGCGCACCTCCACCTCACGCACCGAGCTGAGGTACTGATCCAGCCTGCCGCGGTCTTCGCTGCCGATTTTTTTGTCCAGGGCACGCGCTTCGTCCAGCACCACATCCAGCACACTGCCGCGACGGCGCAGCCCCTCGCGCTCCTTTTCCACGCCTCCTTCCGGCGCTTCAAACAACCGGCGGAAGACATCACGCGGCTTGATCTCCGCAGGGAGGTTGATGCCGTCGCTGTTGTAGGCCAGCGAGCGTCCGGTGTCGCTGATCTCCAGCGAGGCAAAACGCGTATGCGGCGCGAGCTGAGCGGCGATCATCTGATCCAGGCTGATGCTGTTGCGCTTCCCCTGGCCGATCTCCGCCCCGGTAAGCCAGATGCTCTGGCAGCCATGATGATGCCCCAGCCCATGCGGATGATGCAGGCCCGAGATGGGGGTGATATTGTCGCGATGACGTTCCAGCGGCTTCAGCCCCCGGCTGATGCGGTAGCCCTTGCCAGCATCCAAAATCTGGAAGTCGAGCGTGTTCACACCGTTCGGCAGATACACGAAGACGCTGCGCCTGGCCTTGGGTGCCGCAGCCGCACGCAGAGGCCGCATGCAGTCCAGCAAGGGCAGCCCGATGGAGACGCCCAGCCCGCGCAGGAAATGGCGGCGGCCGATGAGCCAGGATTGTGAAAGGAAGTGCATAAGGGTGAAGGAAGTGGAAAAGGGTTACCGCTTGCGGAAAAGATCTGACAAAACAAAGGCCTCGAGGACATCGCGCAGGCGGTAGTCACCGCCCTTGCATTTCTCGACGATGCCCTTGATCGCGGCTTCATCATCCAGTGTCACGGCACGGCGCAGGCCGTACACGGCCAGCTTGCTTACAAAGGCATGGGCAAACGGTTCCGGCCTGGCGGCGAGCAGCTTTTTGAATTCGGCTGAGTCGGCATAATGGCGGCCATCCGGCAGGGTGCCGCTGGCATCCACGGGCGGATTGTTTCCCTTCCCTGTCAGCACGACCTCCTCGGTGCGCCAGCGGCCGATGGCATCGTAGTTGTCAAAGGCGAGCCCGAGGGGGTCGATCTTCGCATGGCAGGCGGCGCAGTTGGGGTTGGCTTTGTGCGCGTCGAGCTTCTGCCGGATCGTGGCCTTGGGTTCATTCACCGGGTTCGGCTGAATGGCGCTGACATTCGGCGGCGGTGGTGGCGGGGTTTTGCCCAGAATGGCCTGCGACACCCAGATGCCACGATGCACCGGGCGATGCCGTGTGCCGTCTGAGGTGAGGCTGAGAATCGCCGCCTGAGTGAGCAGCCCGCCGCGGTGCTGCTCAGGCTTCAGCGCAACACGCTGAAAATCGGCGCTGCCGGGTGCAGGAATGCCGTAGTGCAGGGCCAGACGAGGGTTCAGCATGGTCCAGTCCGAGTCGATGAACTCGCGCAGCGGCAGATTTTGACGGAACATTTCGGCAAAATAGCAGGTGCTCTCCTGCACCATGCTGTGCTCCAGCCAGGCTTCGTAGTCAGGATAGAGCTTTTCATCCGGCGGGAACTCCCCGACTCGTTTCAACTGCAGCCACTGGCGTGGGAAGGACTCTGCAAGGCGCGCCGTTTTGGCATCGGCCAGCATGCGCTGCACCTCCGTGCGCATTCCTTCGCCCGTGCGCAATGCCCCGCTGGCTGCGGCCGCACGCAGCTTCGCATCCGGCGCGGAGCTCCAGAGAAAATACGAAAGGCGCGAGGCCAGCTCCCAGTCATTGAGCAGCATCCGTTTCTCACCCGGAGATCCCTCGGTGAGGTAAGTAAAATTTTTCGACGCCAGCACCCCGAGCAGCGCTGTCTTATAAGCAGCGCGCAATGGTGTCTTGGCTGCCAGCTCATGCTCCACGATGCCCATGTAGGGCCGCACTTCCTCCGGCGTCACCGGCCTGCGCCACGCCCCTTCGGCAAAGCGTGTGAGGCAGGCCAGCACCGCCTTCGGATCGGCGTTGTCCGCTGGAAAAAGGCCTTCGCGCTTTTGCAGATCTTCGGGACTTTCCAGCGGTCCCTCCCAGTCGATCCAGTCCACAATGAGCAGCGGGTAGAGTGGATTGCCCTCGTCATCGGACACTTTGCGCTGCCAGGGCTCGCGCGATTTCGGGTCCTTCAGCGTGGTGAAAACGGCACCGCCCGGCCGGCCTGCGTGGGGAAGGTTCGACGGGCCGGGCACTGCATTGCTGATGGCCACATCCCACTTGCCGGCAGGCAGGAAGACCTCGAACTCCAGCACGGCGGGCTTGTCCTCAGGCGCAAGCACATCGGCCTCGAAAATCATGCGGTCCAGCTCCTTGGAATACAGGGTGACGTGCGGGGTACGCCCTCCGGCAGGCGTCAGTCCGCTCAATTGAATGCGCCCGCGGTAACGCCCTGCGGCCTGCCGGTAGCCGCCGTCCGGCCGCACATTGGACAGAGTGTGCCCCGGCCAGAAGAGCGTGCGGATTCTCGGCGTGATGCCGACGGCGTCCAGCTCCTTGCGCTTTGCTGCGTTCTGCCAGTCCATGTAGAGCGCATCCACACGCGACTTCACCTGAAACGGCTTTTTGTCCGGAAAGGCCAGATCAATGATCTCTGCGGCCGCTTTCAGGTACTTTTCCACATGAGAAGGCGAAAGCGACAGCTCGCTGCCCAGCCTTTCAAAACCCTGCCACTGCGGGTCCTCGGAAAAGGCCCCGGGCGCGCGGGTGTCATACTGCACGCCCAGGAAATCCGCCACGGTGTTGGAATACTCCTCCCGGCTGAGCCGGTAGTGGGCCACCGGGGCGCGTCTGGCCATACGGGCAGATTCCCCTTCTTTGATCCGCGCGGAGAGCCACTCCATCACCTGCCCCGAGGCCTCTGCTGTCGGCTGTGGCTCGTCTTCCGGCGGCATCTCGCCGGAGCCAATGCGGCTGACCACTTCAAACCAGCGCTCCGTCACCGACCCGCCGGTGAAATCCCGCGCCAGCGAGTCCAGCCGTAAATCACCCTTCTGCTTCTTCTCGCCATGACAGCGCAGGCAATGCTCTTTGAAGTAGGGCTCCAGCACATCCGCTGCATGACCGGAAGCTGCCCACGAAAACATGCAAAGTGGGAGGAGAAATCGGGGCTTTAACATGGTGCGGACAAATTCGGAAAGGAGGGACGCTCGTCCAATCATACGACATACGCAGCCTGTTTTTCAGACCAACCCTTCCTTGAGCGCCTTGGCCACAGCGCCAGTGCGGGTGTTTACCTCCAGCTTTTCGTAGATGCGGCGCAGGTAGGTGTCCACGGTGTGCACGCTGAGGCTCAATCTGTCAGCGATTTCCTTTTTGATGAGACCGGTGGTCATGAGCTGCAGGATCTCTTTTTCACGTTCGCTGAGGCCGTAGTCGCGCTGCTTGGGAGCGAGCTTGGAAAACATGTCCAGCACGCGGCGGGCGATGCGGGGATTCATGGGGGAGCCGCCAGCGAGGGCATCGCGCACGGCTTGGGTGATGTCGGCTCCGCCACTGGTCTTGAGCAAATAACCGGCGGCACCGGCGCAGATGGCCTGGAAGACTTTGTCGTCGTCTTCGAAGACGGTGAGGATGACGACGAGGGTCTTGGGTGCGCGCTCTTTGATGAGGCGGATGCCATCGAGGCCGCTCATGCCGGGCAGTCCGACATCGAGGAGGATCAAATCGGGGGCATTTGATCCTGAGAGCGCGGCGAGGAGCTTTTCACAGGAGTCGAAATCGCGGGGGCACTGCAGGTCGGATTCGGTGGAAAGGAGACGCACGAGAGTGCGCCGAAAGGCAGCGTGGTCTTCGACAATCCAAAGGGTGCTCATGAGAAAGCGGCCTCCAGGGTGATGCAGGTGCCGGTGCCTGGAGTGCTGGTGATGTGCAGGCTGCCGCCTAGAACGGTGGCTCGGTGGTGGAGATTGGCGAGGCCGTTTCCAGCGGTGACGGCTGCGGCATCGAAGCCACAGCCGTCGTCCTCGATGCGGAGATGGAAGTGTTTTGCCTTCCAATGCGCCTGGATGCGCACCTGTGCGGCATTCGCATGTCGGGCGATGTTGTGCACGGCCTCGCGAAAGAGGAGGAAGACCTGGCGGTGGAATTCGAGCGAAGCAGTGGCGGAGTCGGTGCTGTCGGGTGCATCGAGCTGCCAGTGAATGTCTTTGAGCAAGGAGGAGGCACTTTGACGCATGGCGGCGACAAGGCTGGCAAGCGGAGGAAGATCGCCCTCACGAACGAGCCAGATGATGCCGCGCATGGACTCGGCGGCTTCACCGGCAAGACGGTGGATTTCCTGAAGGGAATCGGAGGCTGGGCCATCGCGCAAAGCCATCTCGGACATGAGACGGATGCTGCCGAGGTGGCTGCCGATTTCATCGTGGAGATCGCGGGAGATGCGGTGGCGCAGAGATTCCATCTCCTGCTGACGGGAGCGGCGGGAACGCAGCCATGCGAGCCAGGCGGAGAGGATTGCGAGGCCCAAGACGCCGCCACCAAGCCATGCGGTGCGCTGGTATGCGATGGCAAGCGCCTGGGTGCGCTGAGCTGCCAAGGCGGTGAGTTCGTCGGTGAGCTGGCGGCGCTGGGAGAGAGCTGCGAGCCAGGTGGATTCATCCAAAAGCGCGCCGGTGCTGCTGCGTGCGTCGATAAGGCCCGCTGGGGTCCAGGATGCGGTGATGGTGTCGTCAGAGCTCGTGACGGCGGAGTTGAGCGCGATGTTGCGACCGTGGTCAAAAGCCTGCAGTTCCGCGAGTGCGAAGACGAAGTCGCCGCTGCGTTCCCAGAGATGCGTGGCGGTGACGCGGATGGTCTGAGCGCGCAGGCCGGGGCACGGGAAGGCAACGGGGGTGTCGGCGGGATTGGGGAAGTCGGCAGTGGTGGTGTCGAAGATCACTTTGCCATCCGCTTCTACTTTGAAGCGGCGGGGAAAGCCGAAGCCGGAGCGTTCGGGATAGTCGCGGGGGTGGGCGGGGATGAGGCGGATCTCGTCGATGGACTTTGGTGCGCCGAGATCCACCTGAACCCATTTGGTGGTTTCGGCGGTGGTGGAGATGCCGCTGTGCCAGCCGTTGCCATTGATTTCATCCGGATGCACTGGGAGGCCGAGGGAGTAAGCGCCATCGACGAGATGACGAGGGGACCATGTGGGGAGGGTTTCGACGGAGTTGGGGGCGAGGACCTGGGCATGGAGGGCGACATTGCGGCCGCCGCTGAAGACGAGGAGTTCGCCGAGGCAGAAGATGAAGCGGTTAGTTTGGTGGGGTTGGGCGGCGAGCTGGGTGGCGGTGAAGCGGATGTGCTGCGCTTTGATGCCTTTCGTTGCCACGTGCCATGGGGCAAGCGAGGGTGCAGAATCGGCGCCGGTTTGATCGAGTTGTGTGTCGGATTCCGCAAAAAGAGGGTCGTTGGAGGCATCGATGCGGAAGCGTTTGGGGAAGCCGTAGGACTCGGCGACGCCAAGCATGGCGGGGATGACAACAATGGCATCGATGGGGTACTCGGCGCCTAGGTCGATCTGGACCCAGCGGACGGAATCGGCATGGGGGGCGAGGCCGCTGTGGAATCCGGCGTGCTCTTGAGGCTGGGGTGCGGGCAGGGCGGGAAGCTTCGATAGCTTCGCATGCAGTTCATGCTCTCGATGGTCCAGGCTGGAGAGCTGTGGATTCAACCACGTCCATGAGATGGACGCGAGGATGAGCAGGGCTGGTTTCAAAGCGGGGAACCATTCCTGACAATGTGACGAGTGCAACCCACGCGAAAGCGGGACAGGGCTGTTAGGTCAAGCCTGTCACGGTGCCGGTGCTGGAGCCGAATTTGTCGGACTCGACGCCGAGGCGTTGGAGGAGGGAGACGAAGAGGTTGCTGAGGGGGAGGTTGTTGTCGCGTTTGACGGCGAGGTGCTGGCCGTGTTTGAAACCACCGCCGGCGAGGAGGATGGGGAGGTTGGTGTTATCGTGGGTGTTGGCGTCTCCCATGTTGCTGCCAAAGAGGACCATGGTGCGGTCGAGGAGGCGGGCTTCGTCTTCTTTTTTTGAGGCGAGGGTTTGGATGAGTTTTTTGTAGAGGCGCATTTGTTCGCGATCGGCTTCGGCAAGCTGGCGTACTTTTTCTTCGGACTGACCGTGATGGCTTAGGCCATGGTAGCCTTCGGTGGTGTTGTCGGCTCCGGGGAGATGGAAGGCGGGGGTGGCAAAGGCGTCGACCATCAGGGTGACGATGCGGGTGGAGTCGGACTCGAAGGCGAGCTGTGCCATGGAGAGCATGAGATCGAATTTTTCGAAGATGAGTTTTTTGTCCTGGATGTCCTGGGGCTCGGGCTGGGTGGCGACGGGTTTGGGTTTGAGCTCCCATTCGCGGGCGGTGAGGAGGCGTTCTTCGACTTCGCGGACGGAGGTGAGGTATTGATCCAGGCGTTCGCGGTCGGTGCTGCCGAGGTCGCGGCTGAGGCGCTTGGTTTGATCCATGAGGGTGTCGAGGATGCTGCCGCGTTCGTCGAGCTGCTGGAGTTGTTTTTTCACGGCGGCGGGATCGCCCTGCACGAACATACGGCGGAAGAGGGCGGGGGCGCTGTCTTCTGCGGGAAGGAGGACGCCGTCGCGGGTCCAGGAGAGGCTGCGGTTGGCCTTGTCGATGTTGACCCCGAGGTTCAGTGTTGGATAGCGGGTCTGCTGGCCGAGCTTTTCGGCGATGTATTGATCGAGGGAGATTTGATTGCGGAACCCGCTTTTGGTGGGGCCGCGTGCGGCGGTGAGGAAGCAGTTTTCGGCGCTGTGGCCGCCGTTGACGTCGGGGTGAGAGAGGCCGCTGAAGAGGGTGAACTCGTTGCGGACGTCGCTGAGACCTGAAAGAGTCGGAGAGAGTTCGTAGTCGCGTCCGGAGTTCTTGGGAAAGAATGGCTTCGGAAGGAAGCCGAGGTTGTTTGAGATGATGAGCAGACGCTGCGGTGCTTTTACCTCTGCGGCCCTGCCGAAGACTGGCCGCAGACATTCCAACATTGGCAATGCAAGGGTCACTCCCGCGTTGCGCAAGAAGCGGCGACGAGAAAGAGATTTGGCGATGTAAGGGGCGTTCATGGGACGATCAGAAAAAGAGATGTGGGACAATCGAATGACAGGTGGTTAGCGTGCGCGCAGTTGTGTGGCGGGGCGTTTTGCAGACGCTGCTGGTGAATGCTGGGTGCGGCGGAGTGGTGGGTTTGCTTCCCGGATTGATGGTGCATAACCCAGGGTCGCCTCGCTTAGGCTCGGCTGACCCTGGGCTGAACTCCGCAGCCCCTTTGGGGCTGGTGTGATGCGGAGCGGAGTGGCGAGGGATGGTGTCAGCTTGCGAAGTGAACGTGTGGGCAGAGGAGTGGCGGGGCGTCTTGCAGACGCTGCTGGTACCTGTTGGGTGTGGCGGAGTGGTGGGTTTGCTTCACGGTCGCTTATTGGCATACCCAGGGGAGCACTCGCTAAAGCTCGGCACCCCTGGGCTTTATTACACAGCCCCGTTGGGGCTGGTTTACGGCGGAGTGTATTGGCGAAGGATGGTGCCGGACGGAAGCGCGCCGTTGTGATCGCGTCGAGTGGGTAGGAGCAGCGGCGGCTGGAGAGGGAACTAGGGAAGCAAGAGAAGTTCATGCTTTAATTATGTACTCTGTTTGGCACCCCATTGGCACGTGGCAGAAGAGGTTCCACCGCGTTGGCTGTAGATCTCAGGTTCGGCTATATCGAGACGCCAAAAAATGCAGTCGTTTATAGGCAGGTGTTCGAGGATGTGGCCGATGTCACGGCAGGAAGCATAAACGCTTCCGGTGGGTCCATTTGGTGCTGCCAACTGACAGGCGATTAAGATGGAGATCCCGCATGAAAAAATGAATGACCAGTACTCGCATGGTCCAGGTTCATTATCGTTCTCATCCATTACGCGATGTGAGGGTCCAAAGCGAAGCACCATCTCATCATAGGAGAGGCGGAAGGCGACCAAGGGTTGATCGTCTGGATAATATGGAGGTGCTCGTTCAGCGTCGATTTTCACAGGTCACAAACAGGTTAATGATTTGTGTTCATTGCTGTCCGAGGAAGATGGGGCTTTGCACAAGGGCGTGCAGCAGATCGCGCACGCGATAGCCGTCTTTGGCACAGGAGGTGAGGAGGGATTCGATTTGGGGGCGGTCGGAGAAGCGGACGGGGGTGCCGGTGGCGTAGATGGTGAACTGATGGAGGAGGTTGCGGGCGAGCTGGCGGGGGTCGGCGGCGATGAGGGTTTTGAGGTCGTTGATGTTGGTGAAGGTGCGGCCGTCGAGGAGTTTGCCGGTGGTGTCCACGGGGGTGGCGATGGTGTAGCTGAAGCTGTGGCCGGCGCGGTCGATGCCGGTGATGCGCTGGCCTTCTTCGAGGCCGCGATAGTGGGTGCGCCAGCCGCCGAGGATGTCGAAGTTTTCCAGAGCGAGGCCGACGGGATCAAAGCGCGCATGGCAGGCGGCGCAGGATTTGGATTTGGTGTGGAGGGCGAGTAGATCGCGGATGGTTTTGGCACCGCGGATGTCGGGCTCGACGGCGGGGACGCTGGCCGGGGGTGGGGGAGGTGGCTGACCGATGAGGCGTTCCATGACCCAGGCTCCGCGCACGACGGGCGAGGTGGTGGTGCCATTGGCGCTGACTTTGAGAATGGCCGCCTGTGTGAGCAGGCCGCCATGCGGACTGTCTTTGGGCAGAGTGACTTTGCGCATGGCGGAGCCGGTGAGTGGTGGAAGCTGGTAGTGGGTGGCGAGGCGGTCGTTGGCGAAGATGAAGTCTGATTTTACCAGCACGCTGGCGGGCAGGTTGTCGCGAATCATCGACGTGAAGAAGGTGCGGGTCTCGCGCTCCATGCTTTCGACGAGGTATTCGTCGAAGCGGTATTCGGGGAAGAGGCGGATGTCGGGATCGTCGCGGCGGATGTGGCGGAGATTGAGCCAGCAGTCGGTGAAGTTTTTGACGAAGCGGTCAAAGCCGGTGCTGGCGATGAGGCGTTCGGTTTCGGCACGGAGAACCTGGGGATCGCGCAGCTTTTTGTTTTGCGCGAGGTCCATGAGCTGTGCATCAGGACGTGAGTTGGTGAGGAAATGGGAGAGGCGGGAGGCGATGGCGAAGTGGTCGTCTGCCTTCATGGGTTCGCGGACGTAGATGAAGTCGCCGGAGGCGAGGAAGGCCTTGTAACCCGCGAGCATGGCCTCGGCGAATGAGACGTTTTTGGCGAGCTGGGCCTGGATGAGGGCGTCAAAGAGTTTCAGATCTTCCTCGGGCACGGGCTCGCGCGCGGCGAGTTTGACGAAGCGGCGGAGCAGGCGCTTGGCGTCCTGCTGAGGGTCCTTGGGTTTGGGCTCGATGCCGAGGTCATCAAAGAGGACTCGGTGGGAGGGTGGGGGCCAGGTTTGAGATTCGATGGGGCCTTCGATTTCGAGCCACTGGACGGCGATGCCGGGCTGGCCGCCTTCGGGAAAGGGTGGATAGCGGTAGGAGGGGCCAGAGCCGTTGGGATTCATGGCCAGCGGCATGGGGAGGCCGAGAAGGCTGTACTCAATGGCCTCGCCTGTGCGGAGACGCACCGTGGTTTCGTAAACGCGTTTTCCGGGCTGGATGTCGATGATGCCTCCTGAGTCGTGGACTTCGTTGATGATGTCTGCGCCTGCGGGCTTGCGGGTGCGGAAGGTCATGGGCAGGGGTTGCGTGGCCGGAGTGATAATGAAGCCGGGCTGCTGCAGAACGGCTCGGGCGGAGAAGCACACCTTGTAGTTGCCGGTGCGCTTGGCGGTGAAGTGCCTGGGAGTGCCGATGTAGGGCCAGCTGGCGGCGCGGAAGAGGGCCATTTCGATGGTGTTATCTTTGGCAAAGTCGTGTTCGGTGGATTCGTCTTTGCCTTTGTCGTTTTTCCTCCGGAACTCCATGGCCTTGTTGTCCTGGGCGAAGAACATGGCCTCGCGATTGCCGAAGGTGCCGGTGCCGGGGAAGAGATCGGTGCCGACGGCGCGGTATTTGATCATCGGCGGTGGTGCTGACTCGGTGGTCATGGCCGTGTGCAGCGCGGCCTCTGCGGCGTCGAGGTAGGCGACGAGCTGTACGCGGGACATGTCGAGCATGTCGGTGGTTTTGTTGAAGCGGTGACCTTCGCGGTCTTCGGGGAGGATGTCGCGGATGTCGAGGTCGGGGAGCTGGAGGATGTCGCGCAGGTTTTGTTCGTACTCGTCGCGGTTCAGGCGGCGGAGGGGGCCGCGACCGTGGGCGAGGATGTCGGCGTGATCGGCGGCGGTGATGGATGCAGAGAGGGATTTGACAAGTGCCGTGCGGTCTGGTTGAGGCAGGTCTTCTGGCTTCGGGGGCATCTCGCCTTTTTCGACGCGATCGTAGATGCGGATCCAGCGTTCGCGGGTGGCGGGAGTGGTGAGATCAAAGGGGAGGGCCGTGAGATCGAGGCTGCCTCTGGTGCTGTCCTTGTCGTGGCATTCGAGGCAACTTTTCTCGATCTGCGGCGGTGCGCTTTGCGCGTGCGCCAGGATGGGAAGAGTACTGAGGCAAAAGATGGAGATGATGTGCTTGTGCTTCATGCTGCGAGGGCGCCTCCACGCAGGGCTGCGGTGGCCACGGCGCCGGCTTTTTTTACCACTGCGGCGAGTTTGATCATGCGCTCTTCGCTCAGACGCTGGCTGGGGCCGGTGATCCAGAGGGAGGCCATGGCGTTTCCTTCAGCATCGAAGATGGGGGCGGCGAGGCAGTGGTGGCCTTCGAGGTGTTCGCCGACGTCTGTGGCGAAGCCGTTGTTGCGGACGTGATCGAGGCACTGGAGGAAATCTTTGCGATTTGCAATGGTCCAGGGTTGGAAGCGCTCGAACTTCATGCCGGAAATGATTTCGTCGCGCTCGGCTTCCGGCGTGAAGGCGAGCATTGCTTTGCCGGGGCCGCTGGTATGAAGGGGGAAGCGGGTGCCGCGCTCGACGTAGAATTTGATCATGGCGCGACCAATTACGCGCTCGAGCACGATGCCTTCGGAGCCGCTGAGGATGCCGAGGTGGGCGGCTTCGCCGGTTTGATCGCTGAGCCAGCGCATGGCCGGGAGTGCGGCTTCGGTGAGGGGCACGTCATCGATGACGGGCTGGCAGAGTTTGAGCATGGCGGAGCCGACGCTGAAGCGCTTTTCGGCATCGCGCACGAGGTAGCCGTGGGAGACGAGGGACTGGGTGACGCGATAGACGAAATTGACGGATAGTTTGAGGGACTCGGCGATTTCCGAGAGGGTGAGGCCCTGGGGATGGCTGCTGAGGCAGTGGAGCACGGCCAGGGCGCGGTCGAGGCTGGGTGTGCTGAAGCCGGAGTCGTGGACGGGGGCCTTGGGTTTGGGCTTGGTCCGGGGCTGGCGGGGGAGCGGGCGGGTGGCTGGCATTTTCTATATGCTGAAGTGCTTGCAGGGGTAGAAACGAGGTGGCGGGGGTGTTTCTTGCGGGCGGACGGGATGAATGGAGATAGGGTGCGGGGATGACGGGGGAGGTTACAGGTGGGGGTGTTTGAATCTGTCAGGGTGTGGCCGTTCAAACGCGCACAAGGATGTATCTAAAATGCACCTGGGAGGAGCGTGGGAGCGGTTGTCTCGCGGGTTCGGTAAAGGACCGTTATCGGATTTAGAGGCGATGCCTCATCGCGGCGCTAATCCGTGGAGGTGCTCGTTGCAGACGCTGCTGGTGAGCGTGAGATGCGGCGCAGTGCTGGGTTGCTTCCCGGTTGGATGATGTTTACCCAAGGTCGCCTCGCTGAGGCTTCCACCTTCGGTCTGCGAGCTTCGGAGGATAAGCTGGCATACCCTGGGCTGAGTACGCGGCCCTTCAGGGCTGGTGTATGGCGGAGCGGAGTGGCACAAGATAACGCCTGTCTGCCGATACGCTTAAAGCTGCAGGCCACGAGGCATTGCCCGTTGGAAAAGGACCGATACCTCGGATAACCGAGTGCCATTCAAGGGCGTCACTTTTTGCGTTTGATCGCTTCTTCCCATTCCTTGCGGGCGGCTTCGGGAAGAGACGTTCGTATTTTCTCCACGTCGGCCTTTGTTTCGGCGTCTGCCAGGAGGGCGAGGCAGAGGGCTGCGGCTGCGGTGTCTGGCGTTTCATCAGGCAGGCTGATGTTGTTGGGATAAAAGCTCATCTGACCACCGGGCTCGAAAGTTTGATCTTTTTCCAATTCGCGCGGCTGTGTGCCTTCGCGCATGACCTGGCGCAGCAATGTGACGGCCTCAGGCGTGCCCGCTTCACGCAGCACGGCGAGGGTGCGCCAGCGATTGCTCTGACGAGGATGCGTGAGGGCAAAGCGGGCGAGCTTTGTGAACGCTGCGGCGTCCTGCTGGATGAGATCCGCATGGGCCTGGCCGAAGACCCAGCGTGCGGCGCCCATGCTTTCCTCAGAAGGAATGGGCACTGCGAGGATGACTGCCTTCAGAGTGTCCTGAGGTATGGCAGGCAGGAGGGTCTCCTGCAGCATTCCGTCCATGCCGGTGGTGAGCGCCCAGGTGCTGTCCTCGCAGCCGAGTAGACGCAAATACAAAGAGGCGCGCGCTTTCACATCTGGCACATTCTTTTCAAATGCCTCCGCGGCCTGATCGAGCGACTCCGCCTTTGAAAGACTCTCACTGACCGCTGCGGGAAGGAGGCTGCTGATGCGGCTGTCTCTGCGACGCTGCGCGGCGGCGCGCTTCCTGCCCTCGAAGAGCTCTTCCTGCGGTGCGGTGAAGTTGTTTTTGGCGAGCCACTCCACCAGATAGGCGGAGCTCTGCTCGGTGAGAATGCCATCTCCGGGCCAGGTGCCGTCCGCCCAACGGATGGACTGGCCGTGGTGGAAGGCCACCATGGCCACCTGCTTGTCCCCCTGATAAAATTCAAAGGTGGGGTTTCCGCAGCACATGCAATGTCCGCCGCTGGCGTCTTCACTGATGGTAAAATGCTGCGCGAGCTCCGCGATGAGGGCGGCATCGCGGCTTTCAACGATCACTTTTTCATTATCGGCCCTGCGGTGGCAAACGCCGCCGGTGCGGACGAGGATACGGTCTGCCTTGGCGAGTTGAGCGGAAAGCTGTGCGTTCATGCTGCGGCTGATCACGGCCTGGGGATTGGCCCGGGCCAGTGCGTCCATGGCCTCCGTGGGGGCATTGCTGAGCAGCAAAGAAACGCGGGCCAGCGCCGGCATGGGTGTGGAAGGCAGGGACTTTACGGGAGTGCTTTGCGCGTGAATTTCGCGCAGTTTCTGAAGACCGGCCAATGCCGCGAGATCCAGCGCCACAGGCTCCTTATCAGGGAGGGGTTGAGCATGGCTGGCGTACAGGGTCCGAAGGTTCGTCAATTGCGCGATCCAGCGGCCATCGCCGAGAAAGGAGCAGTTGTTGGCGGAAAGGGTCTTCAATTTGTCGAAGGTGGCCAGCACCTCCAGATGTGAAGGCTCGTCAACCCATGGCAGGCTCAGATACTCCAAAGGCATGCCTTTGAGCACGTCGAAGTCGAACTTTCCTGGCATGGTGTTTCTGAGCTCCAGAAGCCGCAATTTTTGCAGGCGGCGAAAGCCGCTCATGTCCTCACAGCCCCAGCCTCCGCCGGAGTGAAGAATGAGGGTGCGCACTCCCTTTGGCAGCGGGGGGAGGCACTCATGAAGGGACCAGGCTTGCAGCCGGATGCACACGTGCTCCAAATCGAGTTTTTCCACTTGTTTGGCCACATCATCCGACCAGACATCGATCGACACGCCTCGCAGCGCTTTCAAGGCAGCGTCATTCATGCCAGACAGAGGATTGATGATCTTCGGGTGGCCATTGTAGCGCTTCTCCTCCGGAAGCGATTCATCGTATTTCCCATTCACTTCACAGGCCACGACCACGGAACGGCCGTCGTCGAAAATGCGGCGGATGAGGCCGTTCTTCACTTCGAACCGGTAGGTGCCGGGCCCGTCGAGGCAGAGCGGGATCTCACGGATGTAGATCACATCTCCGGCCGAAAGAGCGGCACTGTCCACCTGCAGCCAGTAGGGGTCCTCAGGCTTGCCATCGAGGAAGAAAGTGTAGCCGTCCACGGTCTGGGCGCTGGCTTGTGCCAGGAGGGAGAGGCAGCCAAGAATGATGGGGATGAGTCTCATAAATGAATAAATATCTATCCTAGCAGAAGGGCGTGGCGGATGTCGAACCTGACTTACGGGCAGCGGTGCCGATAGGATATCGGTGCTCCCAGTACTGAGATCCCGCGGGGAAAAAAGAACACTTCTCGCATACCTCCGGCATGCGACTCTGATGAGAGGATCATGTCATGGGCGTGGTCCGGTGGTTCTCGCTCGGCAAGCCTCGCTTCACCACCGGCTAATTTCTCGGCTCCCTCCGGGAGCCCATGCTTGATGTGAGCTGCTGGATATCGACGGATCTGATGTGCCCATTCGACAGTTGTTCTTTTGCGCGAGCTTTGATCTCTGAGTTGCTGAGCGCCGTCCGGACCAGTACTACATTGATAAGTGGTTGGGGGGTTAAGCGGAGCGTTCCCTTGTTCCACAGGAACAAGGCTGGTTGCGCAGGGAATTATTTCTTGTCGGCGGAGATCAGGATTTCGTCGAGGGCGCGACCGTCGGCGTTGGGGAGCTTGAGGGCCATGAGTTTGGCGATGGTGGGGGCGACGTCGAGATTGGCCATGCGGTCGAGGACGACGCCTTTTTTGATGCCGCGGCCGCTGGCGATGAAGATGCCGTCGAGCTCGGGATCGGTGTTGGGGTAGCCGTGGGTGCCGGCGTAGTTGACGGAGGGGGTAACGGTGGCGTCTCCGCCGGCGTCGTTTTTGAAGGCGTAGCCGGGTTTGGGGTAGAGGACGAGATCTCCCATGCCCTGGTTTTCTTCGGGTGTAGGCATGCCGAGGGTGTGGCCGTCTTTGCCGTCGATGACGCGATCGACGCCTTCTACCTTTGAGAACATTTCTTTGAGTTTTGGCAGCAGCTCGGCTTTGCGGGCGGGATTGGTGATGTAGACGAAGGCCATGCCGCCCTGGGTCATGGAGTAGGCGTCGCAGGTATTGATCGTGGGGCCGAGGCCCTGGGCAAGTCCGGCTTTTTTCAGCTCGACGTTAGGGAGGATAATCTTGGTGACCTTTTTGAAGCCGTGATCGGTGGCGATGATGAAGGTGGTCTGATCGCGGAGGCCGCTGTCTTCGACGGCTTTGACGAGATCGCCGACAAGGCGGTCTGCGTAAGCGAGAGCGGTGTGGCTGGCCATGGAGCCGGGGCCGTAGGTGTGGTGGGTGGAGTCGGTGTTGAGGGTGTGATAGAGGAGGAGGTTGGGCTTGTGAGTCTTGAAGATGTGGATGGCGGCCTTGGTCCACATGTTGTCGAGGAAGGTGACGCTTTTGCGCTGGGGGCCGAGCTGCATCCAGGCGATGTCCTGAGGCTTGATCTCGCCGGCGGCGATCATTTCTTTTTCGACTTTGCCTTCGGCTTCGGGGAGTTCGGCGAAACTCCAGTCGATGGTCTTGGCCTTGGTGACGGCGACCCAGTCGGACTCGGCGGTGGTGAGGCCGGCGTCATGGGCGATATCGTAGATGGTGGGTGCGAAGACGAGCTTGGTTTTGTCTACCCATTGCTCGATCTTTGGGGGCTTGTTGTCGCCCTGGCGGACGAGGAGGCCATTGAAGAGGACGCCGTGCTTGCGGGGCTCGACGCCGGTGACGAGGGTGGTGTGATTGATCCAGGTGATGGAGGGATTGCTGACCGTCATGGCCTTGGTGCATGCACCTTCGGCGGCGAGCTTGCGCAGATTGGGGATCTGCAGGGATTCGTCATTCCAGAGCCATGCGGGGAAGCCATCGAGACTGATGAGGATGACGTGCTGGTCTTTGGGATCGGCGGACGGTGACTTGGAGCAGGAAGTCAGCGTGCGGACGATGATGAAGCTGATGACGAGCAGGAAACAAAATTTCATTTGGGGCGAAGGGTTACGGATGCTTGTGTCGTTTGCTTTCTCCCTCATGAAGCTTGCCGCACTTTTCCTATTTACCGCCATGTCCGCCCACGCTGTTGAAATCGTCGCGCATCGCGGTTTTTCCGCGCGTGCGCCGGAGAACACGCTGGCAGCTTTTGAGCTTGGCTGGAAGAACCAGACGGATGCGTGCGAGCTGGATGTGTATCTCACTGCGGATGGGAAGACGATTGTGATTCATGACAAGGACACGAAGCGGACGACAGGTGTGAAGATGGATGTGGCGACTGCGAAGCAGGCGGAGCTGACGGCGCTTGATGCGGGATCGTGGAAGGGCAAGGAGTGGGCGAATGAAAAGCTGCCGACGCTGGAGCAGGCGCTGGCGACGATGCCGACGGGAAAGCAGCGCTTTTTTATTGAGATCAAATGCGGGGCGGAGATTGTGCCGGAGCTAAAGCGAATTTTGGAACCGATGAAGGAGAGGGCCTCACAGCTGGCGATCATTGCGTTCAATCGCGGGGCGGCGGCGGAGTCGAAGAAGGCGATGCCGTGGATCAAAGTCTATCGTCTGGCGTCCGGGAAGACGAAGGAGAAGAAGCCGACGGATCTGGCGCAGCTGATCGCGGATACGAAGGCGGATAAGCTGGACGGGCTGGACCTCGGCACATCCGATTTCCCCTGGGACGCGGCGATGGTGAAGCAGGTGCGGGATGCGGGCTTCGGGCTGTATGTGTGGACGGTGAACAAGGCGGCGGATGTGAAACGTTTTGCCGCGCTGGGAGTGGATGGCATCACGACGGATGATCCGGTGATGGTGAGAGAAGCGCTGGGGAAGTGAGGGGGGTGGTGATTTTTGCACCGCGGTGCGCCTGAACTTAATGGCCGGAAATTTGCACCGCAGAGACTGGAACGCCGCAGAGATTCCGGATTTGATGGCCTACGGAACACACGGAACCCGGAGGGGATTGGTGAAGTGCCTGCATGAGAGAAAGGCGGCGCTGTTTTTTAGCAATGGAATGATTTTGAGGTGGGGCTGCGGTGATGGCGGTGAGATTGAAAACTGGGAACTGAAAACTGAGAATTTTAAATTGGATGGGAGTGGGGGAAGAAGGTTTGAGAATTCACCGCCGCTTTTGGAATCGACATAAGAATTCTTTCCCGCATGATCGGCCTATGCGTTTCCTCATTGCTTTGATCACTGCGACCGCGATCGCCGCCTGCCATAAGGAGCCAGAGAAGACGGCCACGCAGCTGAGGGCGGAGATCCATGCGGCGGCGAAAGCTGCCGAGGACAGTGTGAAGACTCTCGACAAAGCGGCGGCGGAAGGAGCGGCTAAGAGTGCGACGGTGGCGCTGGATCTGCTGCGGAAGATGCATGCGCATCCAGCACAGAACCCGGAGAACATCGTGGATGATGCTCTGCTGGTGGAGTGTGAAACCGAGGCGCGAAAGGTGGGGCAGTGGGCCGCGCTGACGCAGGAGAAAGTGGCGCGCAGTGAGAAACTGGCGGGATGGAAGGCGAAGGCGTATTATGGAGTCGAATCCGCGAGTTTGAAGATTTCCTTTCATGGGCTGGCGCTGGCAGCGGACCAGGCAGCGGCGGGCAATCTGAAGCATCTGCCTCAACGAGTGCAGGATGGTGCGGGAGAGGCTGCCAAGTTTATTGAATCGTATGTCGGCCCGCAGAGGCTGGCTTCGGGTGAGCTTGACTGGACGAGCATCGGACGTGAGTTGCGGAAGTTTGCGGAGTCCCCACCCCTGGAACTGCGGCTTCTCCTGGTCTTTGTGATGGCGATTCAAATGGATTTTGATCTGGCGTTCTATGAGATCGAAGCGATTCCAGAGACCTTGAGTGACACGCCGGAAAAGAAGGTCTGGTATCATCTGCTACGCGGAGTCGCCTACATGACACAGGGATATGGTCAGCTTGCGATGGGTGAGCTAGAACTGACGGACAAACTTTCCACCGAGCAGAAGCTGAATCTGGATCCGTCAGAAAAGTGCTGTCTGCATCTGCTGGTGGCGTGCTATTTTCTGCGCGAAAAGCGCTGGGCTGATGCAGATCGAAGTCTGGTGGCGGCGAACCGGGCGTGGCCGGACAATCCTCTGACGATCTATCTGACGGGCGAACGGCAGATCGCCACGCATGAATATGCGGCTGCGGAGGAGTCCTTTGCGAAAGCGATGAAAGGCAGCGGCTATGAATGGCTGGCGGAAAAGGTGCAGGAGCGCGCCAAGCGCCTGCGTGACAACCCGGCAAGCCTGGAACCCGTGGTGTTTGACTTCAAGTTTATCACCGAGGTGGTTTCCAAGGGCCTCGAAAACGAGGCAGAGAAATCGGAGAGCCTGCGCAAGCTGAAGGCGCAGATGGAAACGGCGAAGACATTCGTGCGAGACCTGAAACAAAAACTGCCGGATGTGGAGATGAAAATGCCGGAGTGGAAAAAGCTGTTCGAGACGGAAGCCGCGTCGGCCTCCGACAAAAAGTAAAGCCGTCACGTCCTGCGGAGCCGGTCAGAAAGTCCATTTATTGAGACGTATGCCATAAACTGACGCAAATGAAGTGCCTGTGCAGTCCGGAGCCGGAGCGTGGTGCGTGTGGCGGAGATCCAGGTTCTCCGTTGCGGAATGGCTGGGAGACGCTTCTGGAAAACGGGGCGAGTGAAGAAGACGATGGGTTCGCTTCCCGGATTGTCTGCCAGAACCCAGGGGAGCACTCGCCAAGGCTCGGCACCCCTGGGCTGAATGACGGAAGGCCGTTGGCCTTCAAGACAAAGAAGCCAGTCTATGATGCAATCCTCAATAAGGAGCGGTAATCTGTCGCAGCGCGGGCAGATCGTGCTATCTCAGCGGCCCCCTTTATGTCTCCGATCACTCCTGCCGTTGTTTCCGCCAAAGACCTGCGCCTGCAATTTGGGCTGCAGCAGGTATTTATTGATGCGACGATGAGCATCCATGAAGGGGAGAAGCTGGGGCTGGTGGGGCGCAACGGCTCCGGGAAGACGAGCCTGATGCGCATCCTCGCGGGGACGGAGAAGCCGGACAGCGGGACGATCTCGCGGAGGAATGGCATTATCGTGAGCCACCTGGCGCAGGAGTTTACGCTGGATGAGGAGGCGAGCGTGATGGACAACGTGCGCTCGGGGGCTGCGGCGCTGCTGGAGATGGTGGCGCGGTATGAAAACGGGGACTACAAGGGAGACCAGGAGGCGGAGCTGCTGCACCAGATCCAGCTGCATGATGGCTGGGGTGTGGAGACGCGGATCAGCACGGCGATGAATGAGCTGGGGGTGCCCGCGGCGGACCGTGTGGTGAAAGGGCTCTCGGGTGGTGAGAAGAGGCGTGTGGCGCTGGCGCGTGCGCTGGTGGCGCAGCCGGACCTGCTGCTGCTGGACGAGCCGACGAACCATCTGGATGCGGAGTCGATCGAGTGGCTGGAGATTTTCCTGCGGGATTTCGCGGGCGCGGTGCTGTTTGTGACACATGACCGGTACTTTTTGGACCGGGTGGCGACGCGGATCATCGAGATTGATGACAGCCGGATCTACAGTCATCCGGGGAACTACAGTGACTTTTTGGAGAGCAAGGCGATCCGTGAATCGGTGGAGGCGAACTCCGAGCGCAGGAGGCAGAGCTTTCTGCGACATGAACTGGAGTTTGTGCGGGCGGGTGTGAGCGCGCGGCGGACGAAGCAGAGATCGCGACTGGATGAGTATGCGCGTGTGGCGGCGATGGATGCGCCGGAGGAGGAGCTGGTGATGGATCTCATTATTCCACCGGCGGCGCCGCTGGCGAACACGATCATCGATGCGGTGGAGATCGGCGCGCACATCAACGACCGGTGGCTTTTCAGCCATCTGAACCTGAGCTTTGAAGCAGGGACGTGCACGGGAATCATCGGCCGCAACGGGCTGGGCAAGACGACGCTGCTGCGGATGCTGATGGGCGAGCAGGAGCCGAACGAGGGGAAGGTCACGATCGGCAAGCGGACGGTGTTTAACTATGTGGATCAGCAGCGGCTGCTGCTGGACCCGGAGAAGAGCGTGATGGAGGAGGTGGCAGGGCCGAACTCTGACTTTGTGCAGTTTGGCCCGGAGAAGCTGCATGTGCGGACGTACCTGCGGCGGTTTCTTTTCAGCGATGAGCGCGCGACGATGCGGGTGAAGGAGCTGAGCGGTGGCGAGCAGAGCCGTGTGCTGCTGGCGAAGATCCTGCGACGTGGCGGGAACTTTTTGATTTTGGATGAGCCGACGAATGATCTGGACCTGCAGACGATGCGGGTGCTGGAGGAGGCGATCCTATCCTTCAAGGGATGCGTGCTGGTGGTGAGCCATGACCGGTATTTCCTGGACCGTGTGTGCGACCGGCTGATCGCGTTTGAGGGTCAGGGGCGCATCCATGAATGCGCGGGGAACTACAGCTACTACCAGGAGAAGCGTGCGGCGAAGGCTGCGGCGGAGCTGGCGATGGTGCAGGCGCCGGTGAAGAAGGAGAAGCCTGCGGCGCCGGGCGGAAACGCGAAGCCGAAGAAGATGTCGCAGAAGGAGCAGCGTGAGCTGGCGGAAGTGGAGGCGGCGATGGCGACGCTGGAGGGAGAGATCGCGGCGATGGAGGCGGAGCTGAGCAATCCGGAGACGTTTGTGAAGCTGGGGGCGGGGACGAATGACTACATCGCGAAGCTCGATGCGAAGAAGCATGAGCTGGAGGGGAAGTTTGCGCGGTGGGCGGAGCTGGAGGAGATCAAGGCGGCGTGCGGGGGGTGAGACACTTGCGTTTCAAAGCTTCCTCAACTGCCCGCTCCTATGGATGCACGTGCCCCTGTCATGATTTCGTCTGTTTCCCACTCGTGACGGCCACCGTCAAAAAGCCGGAGACGAAAATCCGGCGTTTTAGACAGCTGCTGCAACTCCTTGCTTTGTTCTAAAAGCGCCGTTGCCCTAGCCACAGACTGAAGGAACAAGTCAGTCAGTTCAGGCTCTTTCGCCGGCTCAGCGCGGTCACATTGCTCGCTGAAAAGCTTCTCAAACAAATCGTAGTGCAGTCGGTTCAGCCCTCTGATTTCAGGAAGTGCCACGTATTCGTACAATTGAAACTCCCAAGCCTCATAATACCATCGACCTAACGATTCGCGGATCTCTTCGTCTGTCATGTGTTCGTATCCGCGTGTTCCGGGCCGAAATATTGAGGGCCCCTTGATGAGACCTTCTTCCGTGTTCAGATGTACGCAGGCGTTCCAACTTTGGGTCCTCTCAATGACAATGCCGTAGATTTCTTTATTTGGGGCCGCTAAAGAGAAGTGCCTGATGGTATTGCACAGAGAGTCAGCCAGCATTGAAGATACAAGATCCCAATCCACAGCACCTGCTGTGGACCAGCCTCGTACTACCGTTTCATAAGCCTTCAGATCCATCTTTTGAATCGACCTAAGGCCAAGCATCGATAATTGCAATGCTTGGTCTCAGGACAACAAGAGGAATCTACTCGAGCACCTTGATCTTCAGATTCCGGTAGTACACCGGGGCCTGGGCTTTGCCGTGGAGGCCTTGGAAGCCGATGGGGCCGGAGCGGGCGAAGTCTTTGAGGGCTTTCTTGAACTTGTTGGGGGTGCCGTCGGGGTTTTTGCCGACTTCGGGCCAGTTGTCGAGGTTGGCGTTGATGACTTCCTCGCCATTGAAGACGACGCTGACCATGGGGCCTTTGCAGGTGATGGTGAAGTGGTTCCACTCGCCGACGGGCTTGGCCATGCTCTTGCTCGGGGGCATGGCGTCATAGATGGCGGCGACCATGCCGTATTTGCTGCCGTCGGCGCTGTCATGGACCTGGATTTCCAGGGCGGAGAGCACGTCTTTGATATTGCCGGAGCGGAGGAAGACGCCGCTGTTGGACTCCTTCTCCACCTTGAATTCGAGATCGAGAATGAAGTCGCCGTAGGAGTCCTTGGTCCACAGGGTGTCGTGGTCCCTGGCGACGAGGATGCCATCTTTAAGCTCCCATTTGCCGGGGGCGACGGTGTTCGAAAGGTCAGGCGCAAGGAGGTCTTTCCAGCCAGTGGTGTCGGGATGATCTGCGGCGAGGGAGAGAGCGGCGGTGGCGAAAAGGGCGAAAAGAGTGAGTTTCATGGGGGAAAGTGAAACGCGGATGGGGCCGGGAAGATTCCAGATTTCGGCGGGAAAATGGGAGGGCCGAAGTCCCTGGGCAGAAGGACAGGGACATCAGGGATAGCCGGAGTTGGATTTATAGGATTGCTTTTTTTTGCGGCTTGGCCAATTCTCCATAATTCAGACACCAAATCATCTGCCCATGAAATCCGTTCACTCCCTGCTCCTTCTGTCGGTTATCTCCGCTCTGTCCCTTACTTCCTGCGGTCAGGACTGGAGCTGGAATGGTCATGGCTATCCTCGCACGGCACTGGGCGGCACGTATTACGGCACGAACTTTAACAATGCCCCGAGCTTTGGCGGGCATGGCGGTGGCTACGGCAACGGCTACAGCGTCTGGCCGCAGCCGACGATCAACTACGGCGAAAACTTCACGTGGGAAGATGAGCCTACCAATGTGGGCAACAGCTGGGACCATGGCACCTACACTGTGCAGACCACGAAAACGAATCTAGTGACCACTCGCCAGAGCTCGTACGACACCGTCCGCACCTCCGGAAAATAAGCTTTTACCGTCAAAGCTGATGCTGGTCTGAAGCGGAAGCACCGCTTCAGACGGGAAATCCCGGACAGAACCGCCGCTGGTGCTCCAGAGGCGCACGTGATTGTCGCGCCCGGCGCTGAGCAGCTCGCCGGTGGGACCGAACGCAAGGGAGAGGACCCCGTTGGGAATCTTGCCATACATGCCCTGCGGACGCGCCGGGGGATGAGCGTTTGTTTTGGTGATGGCCGGCCAGCCGTCCTTCGCGTCCCACCAGATGAGGAGGCCATCCTCACCTCCGCTAGCAAGCATTTTGCCGTCACTGCGCCATGCAATTGCACGCACGGCGGCCTTGTGCTCGGAGAGGGAGAGAAGGATGCCGCCGCCCGCGGCGTCCCAAAGGTGAATGCCGCCAGCGCGGTCTGAACTGGCGAGCTTTTTGCCGTCGGGACTGAAGGCGAGGGCGGTGATCCAGTCGGTGTGCTTGGTGAGCTTGTGGCGGAGTTTGCCATCGGAAGTGCCATAGATTTTGATGACCTTGCCGGACCCGCCGAGGGCCACGAGCTGCTGGTCCGGGCTGAGGTCAGCGGCAAGGACGGCGTCCGTTTCATCGCCGATGGTGGTGAGGCGTTTGCCGGTCTTCACGTCAAAGAGGACGACGCTGCCGGATTGAACCGGCTTGCCACCGGCCACCATGAGGACGCGGCCGTCGGCGCTGAAGCGAATGACATTAGGCTGGCCCTCCGGAAAGGCGAGCGCGCCGAGGGATTGCTGGGTGGTTGCATCGAGCAAACGCACGTGCTCATGACCAGCGACGGCGATGAGAGGGGCACGCGGACTGGCGGCCATGGCGATGACTGGCAGCGGACGCCTCAAGGATGGAGGCGTGAAAGCGGGAAGGGACTCGGGCATGGGGGGCGGGCCGTCCTGCCTGGTATCGGAGATGGGCTGAAAACTTGTGTCTCTTTCGGCAACGAGTGACTTGCTGCCAGAGGACTCACGCAGACCACCCTGAATCCACTGGCGGATAAGCTCAATCTGCGGGGCCGGAATCGCTGCCTTTTTCGGCGGCATGCGCTCCGCATCGTCTTCGGCGGTGATGGCGGTGAAGAGCAGGCTCTGGCTGGCGCGCCCTGCGACGACGGCTTTGTCGCCGCTGCCGCCTTTGAGCACCGCGGTGAAATTGGCGAGATTGAGGTCGGCCTTCTGTTCGTCATCACCGTGGCATTTGAGGCAGTGCTCGCGGAAGATGGGCTTGATATGCTCCTCGTAGGTGATGACGGCCTCGGCGGCGGAGGCGGCGGTGCCGAGCAGCACGATCGAAAGGGCAATGGAGCGGTTCAATGGCATGGGAAGGCTTATTCTTGAATGATTTTCCAGCGGCCCCAGAGCTGTGGGGTTAGCTCGGCCTCGCTTGGGACATCGGCCGTGATGGCGGTGGCTTTGTTGGACCAGTAGATGCGCTGGGTGGTCTGGCCGTTGGAGCCACGGAGGACGCCGAGGTCGGCGCGGGCTGTGTCTCCGGGTTTGGGGTGCCAATGAAGCGTTTCCAAAGGCACGCTGATTTCGAAATTGCCGACGCTGTCGGTCGCGAAAGCAACCCGGTCGGTCACGTCTTCAACGACATCAATGTGGATGCTGCGCCACGGACTGCCAAAGGCGACGGGCTGCATGGTTCCGGGGACTTTGAGGCGATAGAGCATGGCGCGCGGCTTGCCTTTGACGAGGGTGACGAGGAGACGCTGGTCGGTGTCTGCCTGCAGCATGAGATCGAGACAGCCGCCGGTTTTGAAGAGGGCATTGGGTGTTTCACCGCTGTTGCTGAGCAGATCCTTTTCGGTGGTGCGCCAGGCGGCGTAGAGCTTGCCGCCATGGATGCTGACGGCCGCACTGACTTCGTAAGGGCGGGAGTTGCTGTTGAAGTTGGCCTTGATGCCGCGACGATCAATGGAGGCCCAGTCGGTGGTGGCGGGCCAGTCATCCAGCTTGCCATCGACGATGGGCGGCTGCGCACGCATGACGACACAGAGGGTGCCGCTTCCACGAGCCTGCTGACGTGCGGCTTCGGCGCGGGCGAACCATGCGCGTGATTTATCGAGATCGGCGGGGGTAACTTCAAGGGTTTGCTCCGGGAGCCGCTGGAGGGAGTCGAGACCATCCACACGCACAAGACTGGTGCGGCCGCCATCGACGAGGAAGATTTTGCCGTCGATGTTCTGGGTGATGCTGGGCCAGAAGTTTTCGTCGTGCAGGGAGACGTCGGTCACGTCCATGTTGCGGGTGGCAACGGGTGCGGCCCAGTTGGGGCGGAGGCGGATGTCGTGGAAGAGGGTGGCCACAAACAAACCGTCTGCAGTGAAGAGGTACATGTTCCCCATGTTGCCATTGACGCAGAACATAGGCCCTGCCCTGCCCTGCACGAAGCCGCCGAGGAGACGGGTGTGGCCGACGACCATGCCGGGACGATCTGGAATGGCGGCCTCGTGGCTGGCGTGAAGGCCGGGCCAGGCGCTGGGATAGCTCCAACGGGGCTCGCCTTTGAAGATGCCGCCGATGCCATGCGGGGAGAAGGGTGCGGCGGCATTGGTGGTGATGAGCCAGCAATTGTCCGCAAGAAGCGCCTGGTTGCCGCCGCTGGAGGGTGGTGTGCCGCCTGCGGGGCCGAGCAGCTCGGGCTGCGGAGCATAGGCCGGAACGCCACTGGAAGTGAAGCTGGTCGGAGTGAAGCGTGCTGTTTTGTCGCCGTAGCGGGCGGCTATAAAGGAGAGGCCGTCCATCACGGTGATGCCACGCAGGACTTCTTTGGTCATCTTGACTTCATCGGGCTGCGGGCGGGCGTCGTTGTTTTTGTCGAACCAGACAAAGGCGGCGTGTTTTTCCGGCGCAGGATTTTCTTCGTCGGGTTTCGTACCTTCGGGCCACAGGGAACGGAACTCGGGGGTGCGGAGGATTTGGAAATGATGGGCATCGCCGATGCCAGCGACAAGCTTGGCGGACTCGCCGTCATCGCGCCAGAGGAAGGCGGCGTTGTCACCGCCGGTGGGATTGTGGGTGTAGCAGCTGGTGAAGTAGCGCCTCCCATTCGCGTACAAGGGATAGTCGGGGGAGAAGTGGCCGCCGTGGGCCTCCATGAGGGGATCGGGGCGGGCGAAGACGCGCTGAAGTGAATCGGTGCCGGACTTCCAATCGAGCGCGAACTCCATGCCTTTGTAGAAGAACTTGGTGGCATCCTGCGGATCGAGCACGCCGCCACCGCCGTACTCGGTGGGGCCATAGAAGGTGCGCTCGATAGTGCCTTTGTCTGACCAAACCGAAACGCGACGGGGGTAGTTGTCCGCTTCAGCGACCCATACCCTGCCCTGCGAATCGAGGGCGAGGCCGTTGGGGTTGTTCATGTGCTTTGGATTGTACTTTCCAAGAGCGGGGGAACCGGCGGTGCCGATGGTGCGAATGAGTTTGCCTTCGGGCGAGAAGATTTTTACCTGATGGGAGGAGCCGCGATCAGTGATGAATAGACTGCCGTTGGTGGCAATGGTGATGTGGCGTGGGTCTTCCAGACCGGAAGAGATGAGAGTCTCTGCTTTCGAGTTGGAGAGATCCAAGCGGAGGAGTTTTGTGCCGCTGAGAACGAGGAGTTGGCCGCTGGTGTCGTAGGCGAGGCCGCGAGGGTTTCCGATCTTTTCACGCCGGAGGATTTTGCCGGCTTTGGCATCGATGAAGAGAAGCTCATTTTGCCGGATCATGGAGCACACGATCACGCCATCGCGCGCGGCGATGCCAGCGAGGACGTAGACTTTGAGTCCACCATCGAAGCCTGCGAGTTCGGCGGGTGTTTTGGGATCATGCTCCTTCAGTCGGGGATCTTCACCGAGCTGAGCTTTGAAGACGGGCTTGTCTTCGAGTGCGCGTGACTTGGCGGTGAGACGCAGCTCGCCGTCCCACACGGAGCCGACGTAACAGGCGTGATCCGCGATGGCATTGGAGCCGAGATCGACTGCAAGGGTTGGAGCGCCAGTCCAAGTACCGCCGACCCAGTGCTGGCCACCGATCTTGGTGCCGTCCTCATGCAGCCACTGCAAGCCGTGCCCGCCTTCAGCGACATGGGCGCCCATGATGACGAGGGGGTTGCCATCTGCGGTTTTGGAAGCCGGTATGGCGGCCATGCTGGTGGGCGGAGTGTGGGTGGTGAGCCAGCAGCCGGTGTTGTCGGCGGTGGTCCAGGCGGGCTTGCCGGCATTGTAGATGCTGAATTCGTAGTGGAGTTCCACGGACTTGCGCCAGAGACCACGGACGGTGTAGGTGCCCGGAGCGACGGGGCGGGTGGGAATATTGTACACGCCGTACTTTGCAGCTTCGGGGTCGCGCAGGAGATCGTCGCTGCCGTCCCACCAGGCGATGTTTTCACCCGCAGGAAACGGGGTCTCGCTCACCAGATTGCGCACGCGATGATGCTGCGCGTCCTCAATGACAAGCGTGACCAGTCCCGCTTCCGGCAGCGTGAATTTCACCGGGATCGGAGGCGGCTCCTCGGTGGCCTTCGGCAGCAACAGACTCGCGAGCGCGGCATCTGCTTTGAGCGGAGCCAGTGCCATCACTTCACCGAGCCAGACGCGCCGGCCATCCTTCACCTTGCTGTCGAGATGCGGGTGAGTGGACTTGGTGCCCGCGATGATGCGCAGCCGCAGCGCGCGAGTTTGCACAGGCTTTTCAAACGGAACCCAATGCGGTCCAAGCGGCAGGGGATAGAGCGGATCAATGCCACTCTTTGTCGCGACACGCTGCCAGCTTGATGCCGGGGCATCCTGAAGACTGATACCTTCGCCGCCGGTGAAAGCATCGATCTCAATGCCCCCGAAGCCCGCCCACAGCAGGCAGAGCCCCTGAAGTTGCACGGCCGCGGGCCAAGTCAGCGTCACGACTTCAGGATGCTCTGCCGAGACCGGCAGCGCGGCCCCCTGCTCTCCATTGTCCCAAGCCTGCCAGGTTTTGTTGCCAGACTCATCCACGAGCCTTGCAGAGACATCATCGCGCGCCCGTGACTGCACCAGCGCCTGGGGTGCGACGTTGCCGAGACGCCCGGGAAGCACCCATACACCGCCAAGCACACCCGCCATCTCGCGATCTCCCGCTGCAGGCGCGTGACTGAAACGCAGGGCGCGCGTGTCAGTACCCGGCGGCAGCAGCCAGAGCGCATAATCGCCCGCCGCCACTTCTGTGCGAGACGCGGCTCCAGTCACCAGCCGGTCTGCCGGCACCCACTGTGCATCATCACTGAGATCACCCGGATAAGGGGCGGAAGCTTTCAGCACGCTGAGAGTGCCGCCACCGCTTACCAGCACGCTGCCGACGGCTACGGGCTTGACGAAGCCGATGCGCAGATGGCGCAGGCCGGTCTCGCGGCCTTCGCCGAATTTGATGCCGCGAAAGTCCGGGCGGCTCTTCTGCGTCCATACCACGGCCTGTGGTCCGGTGGTATGAGGCGATTCCTTGCCCGCGACGCTTTGGGCGAACGTCGCGGGATCAAGCAGCGCGGCATCGAGCGCCTTGAAATCCTGCGCGTGCAGCACTCCGCCAATGCAAAGCCACGCACCGACCACGGTCTTTGGGAATAAACAGCGCATGAATCAGTGATTGAAGATGAACTCCGTGGAATTGAGCAGGCTCCAGAAAATATCCTGGTAGGGCTTGCGGTCCTTGGTGTCGCTACCGACGAGCTCCAGCAGGGCCTTAAGTTCCTCAGGCTTCGGCTTTCGGCAAAGAGCGCGGAGGTAAAGATCTTCGATGATCATTTCAGGCGGCGTGCCGGCCTTGAGACGTTTTTCGATCACCTGACCGGCCCCGACCTGGTTCTGCACCGTGTCCCCCGCGACCATGTGCAGTGTCTGCGAAAGCGTCGGCTCCAGTTTGGTATCGCAAACGCACACACTGGCGCGACCCGCACGGCCGAAGGTTTCAAAGAACGGATCGCCTGTATTCGCATTCGTGGTGTCGCCAGGAGTGCGTGGGTAATGCTGAACGGCCTTGGTGCCCTTGGGGAAATAGACGAAGCCGCGTTCACCATCGGTCGCCCCGACGATGGCATCCAGCAGCACATCGGCCCGCAGGCGGCGAAGCTGGGCTCGGGAGAACTGGCGGGTGTCATCCGCATTCGTTTTGTTGGGCTGCGCGGAAAGCTGGTAAGTACGGGAGGTGACGATGTCGCGAATGAAGCTGCGCAAATTGAATTTGTTATCGCCAAGATGCTGCGCCAGGGCTTCCAGCAGCGGGCCGTTGGTGGGAGGATTGCTCACGCGCATGTCATCGAGCGGCTCCACCAACCCACGGCCCATGAAGTGTGCCCAAATGCGGTTGGCAAGATTGCGGGTGAAGAGTTCATTCTTCGGAGAAGTGAGCCATGCCGCCAGCGCTTGACGCGGATCCTTGCCCTTCGGCACACTGCTCTCACCGCCAAGCACCGTTGGCAGCATGGGGCGCTCATCCACGAGGTGCTTGGCCGGTGCGGCGGAGAGATCGTTGAAGACATAGAACTCGCGCGGCTCCACGCCCAGCTTGCGCTGGATGCCGGTGAAGAAGCTCACCCAGCCGTAATAGTCGTCCATCGTCCAGCGGTCGAAGGGGTGATTGTGACACTCTGCGCACTGAATGCGCACGCCGGTGAAAAGCTGCGAAAAGTCGGCGGCGAGATTTTTCGGCGTCACTTTCACGTCATGCACGAGCATGGTGTAGAGATTGGCGGGGCCGCTGTTGATGTTGCTCCCGGTGCCGGTGATCTGATCGGCGACGAATTCGTTCAGGGGGCGGTTTTGCGCGATCTGGTCGTGGATCCATTCGTAATAGACGTCCGCGGCTTTGATGTCGGTGGCAGTGGGAGCATAGCCGCCGCCTTTCACGCGCAGCATTTCGGCCCAGAGATCCGTCCAGAGATCGGTAAAGCCGTCGCTTTTCAAAAGGCGATCGATGAGCACGGTGCGCTTGTCCTTGGACGTGTCCGCCATGAATTCGCGATACTCCTTCGGGGTCGGCAGCGCGCCGCTTAGATCCAGGAAGACACGGCGGAGGAAGGTTTCGTCATCGCAGATTTCCGAGGGGAGGAGGCGCAGCTTTTGCAGTCGGTCGTGGATGATTTCGTCGATGTAGTTGTTCGCGACGGGATTCGTCCATTGGTAGTTTTTGTCCTGAGGGAGGACGATGACTTCGGAGCCGATGGTGAAGCGGTTAAAACGCGCAAACACGTGCGTGTCACCACGTCCGCTGGCGGACACGACGCCGTTTTTGTCGATCTTGGCGGTGGAGGGATTGTTGGAGGCGAAGAGGGCGAGATCGGTGACGTTTCGCTTGGAACCGTCGGAGTAACGGGCGGTGACGGTGATCTTCTGAGTGCCTTTGACGCCTTCAAAGACGATGCGCTCGGGGTCGAGTGTGATCTCCACCGGCTGCGGCACGGACTCGGCATCATCTGGAGCACCCGCGGCAATCCATTTCAACAGGGTCTGGTAGTACGGGGTATCCGGCTTGAAAAGTTCGCCACCGGTATGCGGCACCTTGCCGATGGCCTTGAGCAGCAGCAGGCTTTGCTCGGGCACGGCAAGATTGACACGGCGTCCCACCATCTCCTGCGTGATGCGGTAGTAGTCCCCCTTCGCATCATAGCCAAAGAGCGAGAGCATGAAGCCATCCTTTCCGCGCGCGGAGCCGTGGCAGGTGCCCTGGTTGCAGCCGGAGCGGAAAAGGATGGGCATGACATCGCGGCGGAAGCTGGGCACCTCCTCAGCGAATACAGAAGCTGCAAACACAGCGGAAGCAATGAACGAGCGGAGCATTAGCGGGATGTGCTTGAGGTTTGAGCGATGGCGGGATCGACGCGTAGAATGCCTTTGCCCATGCGCTGGCGGATCTGCTGGCCGCGCTCGCTGACTGTGATCTCACAGCTCAGTTCCTTATACTGGCCGAGCAGCGCATCGTTCGTCGCGGCGATTTCAAAGATGAGCTGTTTGTCCCCAGGTTTAAACTTCGGCGCATTGACCACGCTCACACCTTTCGGCAGCCCCAGCAGCACCGCTTCGGCCTCGCCTTCGAAGGGTTTCTTGTGCTCGATGTCCCACACCACCTGCGCCTTCTCACCACGCCGTACTGCGGTGGGATTGCTCTTCAGCGCGATGTAAGGCTGCGCGATGGTGAGATCGAAAAATTTCGTCGAGGTGCGTGTGCGCCCCGTGCCGAGGTAATACTCACCGCCCACGGTTGAAGCGGTGATGGCAAGCTGATAAGTACCAGGAGCAGCTGCCGTGCTGGCACTGAGACGCAGCGTGCCTTCACTCTTATCCGCGGGCAGCGTGATGGTAGGCTCGCCTTCCACGCCGTTGGGCACCCAGTCGAACTGATATTCCACATCTTCCTTGAACCCCGGCTGGCGCACGACCTTCACCGCAAGCGTCAGCTCGCCATTCTGTGACAGCGGAATCTGCGGCTGCGCGACTTCGATTGCGAAAGGCGGCGGCTCCATCACGGCAAGCGCGTAGTGGTCCACCACAAACGAATGCCACGCACGCCCACCAGAGTGGCCGAGAAACGGAAACGACTGCTGCGAGCGGCTGACGAGCGGCCTGCCGTCCACCGCCTTGCATTCCAGAGTTATCAAAGCGCACTGCGGTTTCACGCCTGCCTCCGCCACAAACTGCACCGGAGTCTGCCGCTGCCCTGCGCGCATTCGAGGGGCGATCATTCTCACACCTTTTGGCAAACCGTGCGCCACGAGGTCGAGCTCGCCCTTGTAAGTATTGCCGGGCCCATCAGCGAGATTCACGTTCACCGTCCATTGGCCGCCCTGCGGCACGGTGATGCCGGTGAGTCGCGGGCACTCCACCATGTCGATGACCCTGGCCTGAAGAAAAGTGTCGATCTCATCGAGCACGGCATCGACCTCGATGCGGTATACGGAAGTCGGATCACCAAGACCGCGCATATCCGTGATGCTGATGGCGTATTCCCCATCTTCCTTCGGCTCCCAGACAATGGCGGGATCCATCATTTCCTTGCGCTGAATGGCACGGCTCATGGCATAAAGCCCGCGGTCTTCCAGCGTGGCATCGTCTGCATTCACTTCGGCGTTTTCAGCACCGACACGCTGAATGCTGATGCGCGGGTCCAACGGTGTGCCGAGCGAGCGGGCAAAGACTTTCACATGCCAGCGCTCCCCCTTTTTCGCGGAGACCGTGAAGGCATCGCTGTCACCCGCGGCTTCGATGATGCCGTTGAGTGCCGCGGGCAATGCCTTCACGTGAGTTTCTTCTGCTGCACGATCTTCGAGCACATTGTCATAAGCGCTCACTCGCATGGGCAGCGGCGAAGGCATCTTGTTGTAGAGGGAAAAATCACCCGCCATAGCTGGCAGTGAAACAGATTGCTTCACCTCGCCTTCCGGATCGCCCAGCAGGGCCGTCTGCACGGAAGTCCCCGCTTTGCCACCTGCGGGATAAGCCACGAGCGGGCGCGGATGGTCGCCGATGTGCGCGAGGTAGTAGCAGCGCGGCCCGTCTTTAAAGACGCGTTGCTTGATCTCCACGAGATACTCACCGTCCTTCGGCAGCACCATGCTGGCGATGGGGTCCTGCAAATGCAGGGCGCTGTCATCATTTCGGGCGAGTTCTTTGCCGTTTGCATCCAGCAGACGCACCATGAGGTCAAACTCAGACTCCGCATAATGACGCTCGGTGAGCCAGACGGAATCCACCTCCACCGAGAGATGCTGGCCTGCTTTGCCGCTGATGCGATAAAGATCCACATCGCTGAGCCTCACGGAATCGATGCGGCCATGCACACTCGTGCCGAGTGCGATCGCCTCGGCAGCGGAGGCGGCATCATTGGCGCCCTGCTTCTGTTCCTGTTCGTGATAAACAGGATAAGCCGTGACGGCAAAAGTGGAGAGCGTCGTGAGCTCCGTGGCCGTGCGCAGCTTCAGCGGATGCAGCCCCAGCGGGCAGTCCGGCGCGATCTCAAATCTGCACAGCACCTGGTCTTCACGATAGCCGCCATGGTGCAGGCTGACCTTGCGCTCCAAAGGGGGCAGCGCTTTCACTTCGAGGCACTTGATGCCCGGGCGGAAGAAAAGCACTTCGCGCGGATCTTTGAGATAAGCTCCGTCGATAACGACTTCCACCGTCGTGCCGCGCTGGCCGGCACGCGGAGTGACGGCCTCGATGTGATGCACCATCGCGTTTACGACAGCAGGCGCTGCAAAACACAGCAGGCCCAGGATGTGGGAAAAAGTTCGCATGGCTTTAAGAGATGATCCCCTTCACGACCTTGCCATCCTTCACGATCTCGATGGGGCGCGTGCCGCCAAACGCCATCAGCTCTTCATTCGAATCGATGCCTAGCTGATGGTACACCGTGGCCAGAAAATCCTCGAGCTTCACTTCATCACGCGCCGGTTCGGCGGAGGTGGCATCCGAGGCGCCGTAGATCTGACCGCGGGTGATGCCACCGCCGGCGAGGAGCATGGAGTAGACGCGGGCCCAGTGGTCGCGGCCATTGCTCATGTTTACCTTTGGGGTGCGGCCGAACTCGGTGGTGACCATCACCAGCGTGCTGTCGAGCATGCCGCGCTGATCGAGATCGGTGATGAGGCCGCTGATGGCGTGATCGAGCGCGGGCATGAATTCGGTGCAGGTGCCCTTGATGTCCACGTGGGAGTCCCAGGAGCCGTAATTGACACTGACGAAGCGGACGCCGGATTCAACGAGACGGCGTGCGAGAAGGAGGCGCTCGCCGACAGCGGCGGGAGCGCGTTGTTTTAGCTCGTAGCCGCGGCCGTAGAGATCGCGCATGGCGTCGTTTTCGTCGGCGAGGGAGAAAGCCTTGCGCGCAGAGTCGGAGGTCAGCAGCGAGTACGCGCTTTTGTAGAAGTCGTCCATCGTGTTCAGCTTGTCGATGTCCGCGTCCAGCTTGCGGAGCTGGCCTTCGACGATGTCGCGCGCGGCTTTACGGCGTTCGAACTGCTGCATGGAGACGCCGTCGGGGATGCTGAAGTCGCGCACTTTGAATTCCCCTTTCGCGCCCGGATCGGCATTGAGCTGGAAGGGGCCGTACTTGCTGCTGAGAAATCCGGTGCCGCCTTCAAAACCGCGCATCGCGGGAATGGCCACATACGGCGGCATCTCTTTGCGCACCCCGAAGAGGTGAGACACCACGCTGCCCATCTGCGGATAATCAATCACCGTCGTCGGCGTGTAGCCGGTGTAGAGGTGATATGTCGCCTGCTGATGGTCCGGAATCTTGCCCACCACTGAGCGCACAATGGTCAGCTTGTCGGCGATCTTGGAAAGGCGGGTGAAGTTTTCGCTGAAGACCTCCCCTGTTTTGGTTTTCACCACGCCGAAGCCGCCGCGGTACTCCGTGGGGGCCTCGGGCTTGGGGTCCCAGGATTCCTGCTGAGCCATGCCGCCGGGGAGGTGCAGATGAATGATGCTCTTCGCCTTCCCTTCCTTAAAAAAGCCAGGATCCACCGTGGCGCGGGCCTCATGTTTCAGGAGATCGGCCATGCTGAGGCCGAGCGCGCTGCAAAAGCCGATGCGCATGGCCTCGCGCCGCTGGAGGTTCATCTGGCGAAAGCCGGAGCAGCCGGGCGTGGAGGGGGCGTTCATGAGGGGAGAGAGATGGCGGGCAGTGCGGAAAAGGTGCAGTCAGCTGTTACTGTGCGAGACCGCTGTTCCTTGCGCTACCCCGAGAACTCGGGGGAGGCCGCGGATGTGTCCTTGGCATATGCGAAACCGGTGTTCATAGTGCGGCATGAATTTGAATCTTGCCGGCCAGTCGGTCGCTGTGTTTGGGGCCGCCCGGGGCATCGGTCGTGCCATTGCAGATGGGTTTGCCGCGGAAGGCTGCAACGTGCGCGGCTTTGACCGGGAGAAAACGGCAGATTTTATCACGACGGGAGACGTGACCAGCTATGAAGCCGTGAAAGCTTTTGCGACGGAGTTTGCAGTGGTGGATCACATCGTCTTCTGCGTCGGCATCGGCTCCGGCAAATTCGGTTTCCCCTTTTGGAATCTGGAGCCTGGGGACTGGGCCCGCGTACTGGAGGTGAACCTCATCGGCGCGGTGAATGTGGCGCATGCATTTGCGCCGAGGCTGATCGAGCGCGGTGGGGGATCGATGCTGTTTCTCGTTTCCGTGGCGGGGCAGATGGGATCGCAGACGGATCCGCCGTACAGTGCATCGAAGGCGGCGTTGATTAACTTTACGCAGTGCGCGGCGAAGGATCTGGGACCGCACAACGTGCGCGTGAATGCGCTGGCGCCGGGGATGGTGAAGACGGAGCTGAATCAGAGCATCTGGGCGGCGGGGCAGAAGAAGCTGCCGGAGGAGAAGCGGCAGAGCTTTGATGACTGGGCGGCGGAGAAGATCAAGAAGGTGTCTCACCTGGGCCGCTGGCAGATGCCGGAGGAGTATGCGGCGATGGCGACGTTTTTAGCGTCGGATCATGCGAAAAATATTACCGGGCAGACGATCAATATTGATGGGGGGCAGGTGATGCATTCTTGAGGGGGGCAAAGGTAGGTCGCAGGGACGTTCGACTTAGCCGCAGAGGAGCGGAGAGGCAGAGGGGGCAGAGTCTTGGAACGGTCTCCTGCGCTCCTTCAGAGCGCGATCTTCGGCAGGAGAGCGCGGTGTGTGCAAACCCAGGGCTTGCTACGCTGCGCCCTGGGCTGACTCCTGCGGGCCGTTGGCCCGCGATGCGAACTTGGAAGGTCGCTTTACGCTGATGTGTTTCTGCGTTTTGAGATCCAAGGCCGATGAGATTGGGTAACTTCTGATCTGGGCACGATGGCAGATCGGATGGTCTGCAGGACTTGGGAAGGGGCGCAACCGTAGAGGCCGGCACCCCAGCAGGGGTTTGCTTCGATGATGGCCCAGGTGCCGTCGCTGGTTTTGCCGACATCCAAAGTGCAGGCGGGTGGCAGTGGGACGGTGGTGTCTGAGAGGATGCTTTCTACGAAGGAGCGAGCTTCATTTTCCTCGTGAGGGAGGAAGGGCCAGTGGTCGTCAGCGGACCGAGCGAGCTCCCCTTCCCTCCAGTAGGGACTCATGGTCATGAGCTTGCGATGCAAAACGAAGCAGCGGACTTCGAGGCGGAAATCCATGATGCCGGAACGGAGGACGGGGATGTCTTGATCTACCTGTTCTTCCGATGGGAGGTCCTGGCCGGTGGCGTAAACTTTGGGATCGAAGATCTTTCCGTCGGCAGGCTTCACGAAGGCGGGTGAGTCCAACAGACGGGCGCTGCCGAGAGTCATGAACTCGATCTGACGTGAGAGATATTTGAACGGAACGGAGGTGAGCCAGTCGATGGCGGGTTCCAGAAGGACGAGGTTTAGCTGGTCTGCGACGGCTTCGGCAAACAAGGGTTCGCCGTAGATGATGATGTTGTTTTGACAAGAGAGCAGTTCATCGGGAACGCGCCAGGCTTGGATGCGGTGAACAGACCAATGATTGGCAACGCAGACGCGCCAGATGGCGACGGAGTCATCCGTGGCGCGGGGGCCGAGGAGAACCGTTACTGAGTGGTCGTCTTTGACTGACTCACTCATACAGCTTGAACAAGCCGCTGTGATCGAGGTCGCCGAGGTGTTTTTCGTGGACGAATTTTTCCCACTGGGCGAGGGAGTTTCTCAATGTGGGGGAGTCGAGGCCGACGGAGTCGGCGAGCTGGGACATGAGGCGGACGTCTTTGAGCTGGAGGGTGGCGCGGCCGCCGGGGGCGAAGTCGCGGCGGACCATGCGGTCGCCATGGAGATCGAGGATGCGGCTTTCGGCGAAGCCGCCGAGGAGGGCTTTACGGACGAGGGCGGGATCGACGCCGGAGAGTTCGGCGAGGCGGAGGGCCTGGGCGACGGCGTCGATGGTCTGGGCGACGATGAGCTGATTGGCCAATTTGGTGACCTGGCCGCTGCCGACGGGGCCGAGGTGGGTGATGTTTTTGCCGACGGCCTGGAAGATGGGAAGGGCGCGCTGGAAATTGGCGTCGCTGCCGCCGGCCATGATGGTGAGGGTGGCGGCTTCGGCGCCGACCTGGCCGCCGGAGACGGGGGCATCGACCCAATTGACGCGTTGGGCCCATTGTTTGGTCTCGGGGACGCCGGTGGTGCCGAAGTCGATGATGAGGGCGTCTGGGTGCAGGCCTTCGATGAGGCCGCCGGGGCCGAAGACGATGCTCTCGACGACATCGGTCATGGTGAGATTGATGCAGATGATGCCGGGGCCGATCTCGCGGGCGAGCTCAGGGAGGGTGGCGGCACGGCGCATGCCGAGGGCGACGGCGGCCTCTGCCGGGGCGGGGCTGCGATTCCAGACGACGACGTCGGCTCCGGCTTCATGGAGGTGACGTGCATTGGCGCGGCCCATGTTGCCGAGTCCGACGAATCCGATCTTGTGTCCTGTGAGAGGCTTGCTCATGTCCGGACGAACTCACATCAGGCGGTGCCTGATGGCAAACCCTTCCCTACTCAACCATGAAAATCATCATCACCGGCGGCGGCGGCTTCCTTGGCTCTCAACTTGCGCAGAAACTTTTGGAACACGGCACGTGGTGCGGCAAGGCGATCACGGAGATGGTGCTGCTGGATGCGTTTTTTCGCGGTGAGCCGACGGATGCGCGGGTGAAGCATGTGAAGGGTGACATTGGTGACCGGGCGACGGTGCTGGCGGCGACGGGAGCGAAGTTTGACGTCATTTTTCACCTGGCCTCGATGGTGAGCGGGGAGTGCGAGGAGAGATTTGATGATGCGATGCGGGTGAACCTGGAGGGCGGGCGCAATGTGTTTGAGGCGGCGCGTGCGGCGGAAGGACGGCCGCGGGTGGTGTTTGCTAGCAGCGTGGCGGTTTATGGTGGTATCGACATGTCGCAGCTGATGTCTGATATGACGAAGCAACTGCCACAGACGACGTATGGGATGACGAAGGCAATGTGCGAGATGATGGTGAACGACCACACGCGCAAAGGGCACTTTGACGGGCGGAGTGTGCGGCTGCCGACGGTGATCGTGCGGCCGGGGAAGCCGAATGCGGCGGCATCGAGCTGGGCGAGCGGGATGTTCCGTGAGCCGCTGAGTGGTGAGGCGTGCATGCTGCCGATCCGGCGGGATCAGCCGCATCCGATGACGGGATACCGGACGGTGATTGAATCATTCATCTTCTTGAGCGAGGTGCCGGAGGAGAAGCTGGGCAAGGACCGTGCGTATGTGCTGCCGGCGCATCGTGTGACGCCGAACATCGCGGAGAAGGTGATCCAGGAAGTGGCGGCGGAGAAAGGCATCACGCTGGGACCAATTGTGGATGCGTTTGATGCGCGGATTCAGGGCATCGTGGACAACTGGCCGCAGCAGGTGGATGGCGCACGTGCGGAGGCGATTGGCCTGCCACGTCCGCCGGAGCTGAAGGTCATCGTCGAACAATATCTGGCTGACTTTGGAATGAAGTAGGCTTTGCCGTGGCGGGGGAATGCAGTAGCCTCGGGCCATGAGTGACATACGCCCCTTTCCGAATGCGCCGCAGATACGCATCAATCCGCGCTTGATTCTCTCGGTGCTGGCCGGCCTTTTTTTGGCCATCGGCATTTTCTCAGGCGTGTATCAGGTGTCTGCAGATTCGGTGGCGGTGGTGCAGCGCTTCGGCGGGTACCTGGGCACGGAGGGCCCCGGGCTGCATTTCAAGCTGCCATGGGGCATCGACCGTGTGACGCTGGTGGAAATCCAGCAGCAGAAGAAGCTGGAGTTTGGCTTTGGCACTCCGGGCGCGACCAACCGCAACCAGTTTTCCCGCTATGACGAGCAGGAGGGCGAGAAGACAATGGTCACGGGAGACCTGAACACAGCCCTGGTGGAGTGGGTGGTGCAGTTCCACATCGGCGATCCCGTGGCGTATGTGTTCAACTTCCGCGAGCCGGAGCCGACCTTGCGCGATCTCTCCCAGGCGGTGATGCGCGAGGTCGTGGGAGACCGCACTGTGGACGAGGTGCTGACCATCGGCCGCCAGGAGATGGAGACCCGATGCGCCGAACGCCTGCGCGAACTCGTGACAGCGCTGAACATGGGAGTGCACATCGACCAGATTCAGCTGGGCAACATCAACCCTCCCGCCGATGTGCAGGCGAGCTTCAACGATGTGAACCGCGCCAAGCAGGAAAAAGAGTCCGCCATCAACACGGCGAGCGGGAACTACAACCAGATCATCCCCAAGGCCCGCGGCGAAGCGGAACAGAAGATCAAGGGAGCGGAGGGCTATGCCGCCAAACGCATCAACGAAGCCGAGGGGGATGCCGCGCGCTTCAAAGCCGTGCTCACCGAGTACCTGAAGGCGCCGGAGGTGACGAAGAAACGACTTTATCTGGAAACGATGGGCGAGGTGCTCTCCCAGGTGCCGGGCAAGATCATTCTGGATGACAAGGCCTCGTCGTTTCTGCCGCTGATGAATTTGCGCCAAGTGGAACCCCAACCCGCCCCTGCCACACGATGAAAGCCTCCCTTGTCTTGATTGTTATTCTTGCGCTGGGCATCCTGGCGAGTTCCAGCATGTACACGGTGAGCGAGACTGAGCAGGTGGTCATCACCCAGTTTGGCAAGCCCGTGGGAGACCCCGTCAAAAAAGCGGGCCTGCACTGGAAGCTTCCTTTCATCCAGACGGTGAACAGCATGGACAAAAGGGTGCTGGAATGGGACGGCCCCTCCGCCAACATGACCACCAAGGACAAGGTCATCGTGGTGGTGGATGTGTTTGGCCGCTGGGAGATCAGCAATCCGCTGCTGTATTTCCGCCAGCTAACCGACGAGCGCCGCGCACTCTCCCGGCTGGATGACATTCTGGCGAGCGAGACTCGCATCGTGATTGCGAAGCATGAGTTCATCGAGGCCGTGCGCACCACGAAGGACCGCAAGGCCGTGCGCGATGTGGCCAACATTGGCGGCAGCGGAAGCGTGCCTTCCACGGCTGATTTGCGCATCGGCGTGCTGCCACCCATCACTTATGGTCGGGTGGAGCTGGAGGCGGAAGTGCTGAAAAATGCCATCCCAAAAATCGAGGGCTATGGCATCCGCCTGCTGGATGTGCGCTTCAAGCGCATCGACTACGATCCTTCGGTGAGCCAGTCGATTCATCAGCGCATGATTTCCGAGCGCGAGCAGATCGCGAAGCTGCACCGGGCCGAAGGCGAAGGTGAGGCGGCAAAGATCAATGGCGAACGCGAGCGCGACCTGGCAACAATCGAGTCCGAGGCATACCGGAAGGTGCAGGAGCTGGAAGGCGCGGCAGATGCGACGGCCACGGAGATCTATGCAAAGGCCTACAATCAGACGCCGGAGGCGGCGCAGCTGTTTGAGTTTTTGAAAACGATGGAGATGTACAAGCAGCTGATCACCTCGGACACCACGATGATCTTCACCACCGAGAGCGAGCTGTTCCGCTTTTTGAAGTCAAGCAATCCGCAGGCGGCCAAACCAGCGGCGGGAGCAGGCCTTGAATTCCCCCCGCTCAACAAACTGCCGACACTGCTGGAAGTGGGACGTTAGACCAGCTCTCGAAGCGATTCTCACAGTGAACCGACGAGCGCAGCCGCCCGAGTGAAGAGACGGGAGCACCGCCTGCTGTTTGAAACTAAAACAATGCGCAGTTGAAAATGGGTCTGGGCGTTCAGCCTGCTGCTGAGGCTGCAGGTCTGAATGAAAATGGCTGACCTTGCGGTGGGTTCCGGGACCAAGATGGTCCCGCTCCTGCCAGAGCGTCGCCGCGCGGAAGACATGGAAGAGAGTGATCATCATGATCTCTCAACGCTGCGCGATCACTCAAAGTCCCGCGTGGAGTGAAGGCTGCAAGCTGAGGATGCTCAAAGGACGCCAAGACCTCTTTTCAAATGCTGGTGGTATCATGCCGCGATCTGTTGTGAACAAGTCAACAATCACGCGCAAACACGTCGCCTGATATCGCACGTGCCTGCGGTCCTCGAAGCCGGTCGGTTTGGCGGAGCGGGGCTGTCGATTTTGAAACGCCCTTGACGCCAGACACAGCCCGCCCAGACAAGCTATTTGAGCGTTGTGTGGCGGCGACGGCGGCGGAAGACACAAAGTGCAAGGCCCATCAGCAGCAGCAGCGCGCGGGATGGCTCGGGCACGACGACGAGGACTCCATAAGTGGTGAAGGCGCTGGTGTCCCAGGAGAGATTGAGATCGAGCGCGACACCAGAGAGGTTCAGATCTGCAAGAGTGAAGCTGCCGGTGCCTGCAAGCGAGTCGGGAGTGCCGACGGTGCTCCAGTCGAGCAGCTTGAAGATGCTGCCATAGCCGATGGAGGAGGTGTTGTCGGAAAGCAGGATGGTGCCGCCCACGGTGGAGCCGAGATTGAAGGTGCCGTTCGTGAGGCGGATGCTGTCGTAGCTGCCCGATTTCGACCAGATAGTGGTGTATGGAGCGCCTGTGATGCCGCCATTCGTGTTGAGATAGGCCAGGGCGGAAGTCGAGCCGTCGAAGCCTGCATCCGTCTGCGTGCTGGAGCTGAGGCCCAGCTGGATCTGTGCTCCATTTTGCACGTCCACGGCGGTGCCTGCAGAAGTGAAGGTGAGGGTTTGATTGCTTGTCGCAGGTGTGCCCGCACCCGGGGCTAGAAAAGCTCCGGTTCTGACAGTGGTGGCACCCGCGATGCTGCCCGAGCCGGAGAGGGTGGCACCGGTGCTGACGGTGACAGCGCCCGCGCCTGCAAGGGCACCGCCGGAGCCATCGCCCACCTGCAATGTGCCGGCAGAGACGGTGGTGGTACCGGTGTAGGTGCTGGTCTGCGAGAGGACGAGTGTATTGGCACCCAATTTTTCAAAGCTGACCCTGTTGACCCCGCCGTTGGTATCGGCAAGGACGCCGCCATAGGTGAAGCTGCCGCCGACGGCGTTGGTGGTGTCGAGGCCGATGGATGAACCGTTCTTGAATCCCCCCGTGTCGGTCCCGAGAGACTCGATCACATCCACATCCGCGGAGGTGAACTCGCCCGCACCACCGACGTTGAAAGCTGCAGTGGCGCCACTGTTGACGATGAGATTGGCGGCCGTCCACATCGAGGCAGAGTTGTTATAAAGCGCGGTCTCTTTGACGAACTGCAGAGTGCCGGTGGAAACGGTGGTGGTGCCGGTGTAGGATTCCACGCCATCCATGTAAAGGGTGCCGTTGGAGGTTTTGTCAAAGGCGCCGCCGCCATTGAGTTCTCCCAAGTTTTTCAAGGTGCCGGACTGTGCATTGAAGGTGATGGGATTGCTGGCGTCGCCGATGGTTTTGCCGGTCATGTCCAGCGTGCCGCCGCTGAGGTTCACGGAGGCGTTTCGAGTGCCGGCCCCCGTGCCGCCCGTAATGGCACCCTGAACGGTGAGGCTGCCGCCGGAGATGTTGATGGCCGCGGTGGCCGTGCCGAGACTGGCGCTGGCCATGGTGACGGCGGTGGAGCCCGCGGTGGCGAGCGTGACACTGCCACCTGAAACGTTCAAGGCGGTGCTGGTCGAACCCGTGGCATTGGTGTTGCTGCTGCCCAGAACCAGGGCCTGGCCTGCACCCGCACCAATGGTGACCGTCCCGCCGGTCACGTTGATGCTGGCGCTGACCACACCGGTGTTTCCATTGCTGCCGAGAGTGGCGGCAGTGCCTGTGCCGGAGCCGATGGTGACGCTGCCACCGCCGAGATTCACGACGTTGGTGCTGTTGCCGGCGGCGGTCTTCGAACCCATGGTGAGATTTCCAGTGATGAGTTTGCCGGTGTCGAAGGCAAAGAGGTTCTCCATCGGTCCGGTCCTGCCGTTCTGCGTGCCGATGTTGAAGGTGCTGAAGAGGAGGTCGGCGTCATGGCTGGTGACGTCAAAGGTGTTCCGATTGCCGGCAGGAAGCGCCGCGGCGGTGGTGCTGGATCCGGTGCCCATGTTGAAGGCCGCGGCGGATGAGCCATCGGCAGCGCGAATGGTGACGGTGCCGTTGGAGTTTAAGAAAGTGACAGAGCCCAGGTCGCGCGAGCCGGTGCCGATGTTGACGGTGTTGACGTTCACGGTGTTGGTGGCGGTGCCGAGGAGGAGCTGGTTGACCTGGCCGCTGCTGCCGTTGTACTGGCCGCCGTCTCCCACCGCGAGTGTGGCCGCAGTGATGGTGGTGTTCGGAGCGAGTGTGGCCACGGAGAATATGCCGTTGGTATTGGCGCCCGAGATATTGTTGACACGGAAGACACCATCGGTGGTGTTGAGGCTGACCTGCAGGCTGGCGAGTCCGCTGAAATCGGCTGAGGCAATGTTGCCCGCACCGGCCGTGCCGCCGGTGTAGCCGCCGACGCGGAAGGTGGCGGCGGAGGCGAGATTGGTCACCACCAGGGAGCCATCGCCGCTGGCCGTAAACAGGGTGTTGGTGACACCCGCTGCGGATGTTCCGATGACCACGTTGCCATTGATGGCGAGAGTCTTCCCGGCGCCAATGAGGATCTGGTTGGTTTCCGCGGAGGTGTTGGTCTGCACCGTCAGCGCTCCCCCGAAGGAGGCATTGGCGCCGGAGAGATCGAGCGTGCCGGCGGTGGTGATGGAGCTGGCACTGCCAAAGTTCAGGGCACCCCCGAGGGTCTGATCCGCAGTAAAGCGCAGAGTACCGTCATTGATGCTGGTGGCGCCCGAGTAATTGCTGGTGGCGCTGATGACCCAGGTGCCGGTGTCTGACTTGACCAGGGTGAGCACACCGAGGCCGTTTTCACTGAGCACCCCGAGAGTATTGGCGAGGCCGGGATCTGACACGCCCTTCAGCGTGAGCGTTTTGTTGCCCGCGGTTTCAAAACGCACCACGCCGAGCGTCAATGCTCCCGTGCCTGAAGCGTCCAGCGTGACGGCTCCCGTGGTGCCCTGCAGACCGATGGTGCGGTCACTGGAGCTGCCGACACCTGTGTAAATCAGTCCCGTGGCCGCCGTGGTGAGGCCCATGTGAATGACGGCGTCCTGCGCCGTGGCCGCACTGCCGAGTGCACTGGCCCCGCCACCGACATTGGCAATGCTGTTAAAGCTCAGCGTGCCGGCCTGGATTTCCACGGGTCCGGAGAATGTATTCAGCCCGGAAAGCGTCAGGATATTGCCTTGTGTTTTCAGCAGGCCTCCCGGCCCAGCGAGGACCGCATCCACGCCAATGTCCGCCGTGTTTCCGAAAGCGAAGCCGCTGCTCGCGGTGATGGTGCCTGTCCCCTGCAGGAAGGGGCCTGCGCCCGTCGTGCTGACCAGGCCGGCCGAGATGCTGAAGGTGCCGATCTTCAGCGTGGCACCTGCGCCAATGATGAGATCGCCACCGATGCCCGTGGCATTGTCGGCCCCCACCGTCAGCGTGCCGCCGGAGATGGTGGTGGTTCCGGTATAGGTGGCTGCTGCATTGAGCGTCAGATTGCCAAGACCGGTCTTTGTCAGGCCGCCGGCTCCCGAGCCGACGCTGGCACCCAATGCGAGATCCATGCCATTCGTGTCGATGGTGCCGCCGCCGGTGAAGAAAGTGATGCCGCGGGAGGAGATGTCATCGCCAGAATAGGAGGAGGACAGACGAAGTGTGCCACCCGCAAAAACGAGCGCGCCGGTATTGCCACCGATGTTGTCGAGATCGGAAATCTCGAGTGTGCCTTCGTTGATGGTGGTTGTCTTGCCGCCGCCACCAGCGGCGTTGGTGCCGGTAAGAACGAGGGTGCCACGACCCGATTTTGTGATATCCGCCGCCGAGGTCAGCGAAGATGAGACGATGGCCGAAAGCGTGGCAGTGGTAATGGCCGAAGAGGGATTGACCACAAAGAAAACGTATTCGCCACTGCTGCCGACCGCGATGCCGTTGTCGAATCCTCCCAGCGTGGTGCTGTAGGCAGTGTTGGCGGCAGCCGTGGAGTTCAGCGTGAACAGGAAGGCGCCGCTGGTGTTGACCAGGGCCTGCCCGGCGCCGTTGCCGGTGAAGCTGACGTCGGTCAGCGTTGCGTTGTTGTCGATGACGAGCGAGTTGATCGTCTTGCCAGCGAGGCCGGTCAGATCTGCCGCCAGAGATTCGCGAACATTCGCCGTCGCGGCGGCAGAGGCGAAGGTGTCATACTCCGTGCTGAAATCGAGCGGGCGGAATCCGGCGCCGCTGACATAGGTGACGAGAGAGTTGCCCATGGTGGTGGCTGCCAGCGCACCGGTGACCGTCTCGCCGATGGCCCAGGGGACAATGCTGATGGTCTTGGTCGTGGCCGCGCCACCGCCGCCGACGAGAGTGGCGATGAAGGCCGTCTGATTGGCGGAGTTGCCTATGCGCAGCTGGTTGTTCTGGCTGCTGGTGGAGCCCAGGTTCGTGCCGCGCACATCCAGAGTGGCACGATTTGTCCGCAGCAGGTTGTTCATGATGATGTCCGAATCATCAGAGGTCGTGGTCGCTTCGAGGCTGGCATAGCTGGCCCCGGAGGCCAGGGTGACCACTCCCACGGTTTCGTCCAGAGTGGTGTCCTGGTCGGTGTTGATATACAAACCACGCGGAAGCAGGCTGCCGGCGATGCCGCCGTCAGCAGAGTTCAGAGTGATCGTGGTGGCGTCGGGAATGCGGGTGCCGGAGCGGGTGGTGCCGCTGTTCGTGATCCGCAGGTAGCCGCCTTTGTTGATCTCAATGGCGGAGGCGTCGATCTCACCGATGCCGGAGATGATGACACCGCCGCCATTGATGCGCAGCGTGCCGCTGAAGCCGGTGCTGGCATTGTTGAGGGTGAGGTCAAACAGCGCGCCGTTTTTCACCAGCGTCCCCGTTCCGGTGAACAGCCCGGAGTAGGTGCTGGCGGCATTCTGATTGAAGGTGAGCGTGTAGGTGCCGACATCGACGGTGGCCAGATCGTCAAGACCATCGGTGGCCGAGCCACCCGCCAGCCGGCCGATCGTTTCGTCCGCGAGAAGTTGCAGCATGTTGAAGTGGTCGTCGGCCAAAGTGACGAGCGAGGTGTCGCCGATGGCATTGCCACCGCTCACCTGCAGGGTGCCGTTCTGGATTTCGGTGGCACCGGTATAAACATTCCGCCCGCTGAGAAGCAGAGTGCCCGCTCCGGATTTTGTGAGGGCCTGATTGATGCGGATATCCGAGGAGATTTCGAAGGTCCGCGCACTGTCCTGCGTGACGATGAGCTCCGTGACGCCAGAGGCCAGCGTGCCGCCAAAGATGCCGGGCGTGCCCGCCGTCACGCTGTCAGTGACGAGAATGCCGCCGCTGGTGATGTAGAGCAGGCCGCCTGAAGCGAGGTTCAAGTCCGACCCACCGGCCGCATTGAAGCGCAGGCTGCTGATATTGGCAAAAGCCAGCGTGCCTGTGAAGCCGGTGGCGCCATCGGTGACGTGATCTGCGAGCGTCCAGGTGGCGACATCATTTTCGAGGGTGGATGCCAGGGCGACGATGTTGCCACCGGCGAGGTTGGTGGCATTGGTGGCAAACCAGGTGCCGGTGCTGTCAGTCACTGTTGCAAACCCGCTGAGGCCAAGCATTCCGCTGGTGCCATTGAGCGTGCTGGTGGTGATGCCGTTGGTGGCGCTCTGTGTGCCGGAGGGCAGCACAAAGCGGACCGTGCCGTCCTGCGCATTGTTCGCACGGGTAATGGCTCCGAGATTGAGAACCGCAGCCTGTCCTGCTCCGCCGGTGACCGAGATCTGGTTGGAGCCGCTGTTGCTGAGGACGAACCCGGTGACCGTCTGACTCGTCGCGGCGCTGGCGCTGCCATTGAGGGTCAGGGTGCCGCCGCGCATGTCCAAAGCAGTCGCCGCATTGAGCTTGGCCGTGTTGCTGGAAGTGTAGTCGAGGATCAAATTGCCCGCGCTGAGGAGCATCGCACCCGTGAGGCCGCTGTTGTCCCCGCTGAGGATCACATCTCCCATGCCGCCTTTGAGGAGCGCGCCCACGCCAGCGAGATTGGCCGAGACGGAGCCTCGGTAAAGGCTGAGGCCGCTTCCCGAGGTGGTCACGGTCACATTGATGGTGCCGGAACCGATGATGTTCCCTTCCAACGCGGCCCCGGGCTGGCCCACGTCGAGGCGCGGGGTGGTGATGTTGAAGTTTTTGATGTTTAATATTGTCACCGCGCCGGTCGTTTCAAAGCCGACCAGGATGCCTTCGAGTCCCAATGCGGCGCTGGAGATGTCATCCGCATTGAAATTGACGGTGCTGCCATTGCCCATGTAAATGAAATTGCTGGTGCCGCTGACGTAGCTCAGGGCCCCGGTTGTATTGAGGTCGAGCACGGTGCCGGTGCCGTTGATTTTGAAGTCATCCCCCACCACGATCGGCGTTCCGGAAATCGTCCAGCGGCCCGAAGACACCAGCACGTCCGGAGAGGTGCTGCTTTGGATGATGCCGCCGGTGATGAAGCCCGAGGAGCCAGCCGCGCCCGTAAGCTGCACCTGATTTCCTCCGGCAGTGATAGCGCCCGCGTAGGTGATGGTGGCGCCGTTGGTGCCCGAAGCGTTCAAGGTGGTGGATGCAGTGACGGTGATGCCACGATCGGTGGACTGGCTGCTGGCGGCACCATCGCCAATGAAGCTGAGGATTCCTCCGCTGAGGGTGATGCCATCGGTTCCCTGGCCCAGGTTGCTGGGGCCACCACCGTTGTTCGAAACCGTGCTGAACTGCAGGGTGCCTGCTGTGAGCGTGAGTGCTGAGAAAGTGTTTGCCCCACTCAGCTCCAGGACGCCGGCGCCGGCTTTGTTCAGCGTGGCGGCGGCACCGCTGCTGCCCAGCACTCCGGAAAGAACCGCCTTGTCCGTCGTCACATCCGTGTTGTCATTGACGGTGACGGTGCGGGTGACGGGAGAAGCGGTGTTGTTCAGGTCAAGGTTATGAGTGAACGTGACCACGCTGTCCGCCGTGGTGGAACCAAACAGCAGGGTGCCTGTGCCGGAGACAAAGAAGGGGGTGCTGTCCCACACGAGAGGATCGGGCGCGCCGGCGAGGGTCACCGTCAGCGCACCGCCGCTCGCGGCGAAGCCACCGTTTGCACCCGCCACCCACTGAACCTGGCCACCGCCTGCGCCGAGGGAACGGGTGAAGGTGCCATTGCCCTCATACACACCGTTGTTGAGCAGGAGATTTCCGGAGCCGAGATCGCCCGTGACAGAACCGGCCTGGATGGTGATGGGGCCGGTGAGATGATTGATGCCGGCGATGTGCAGTGTGCCGGTGCCCTGCTTGATGAGGCCGCCACCGCCGTCGTTTTGCAGCGTGACATTGGCACCGATGATCATGTCGGGTTCGGCATTGGTGCTGTCGCCGATGATGAAGGTGCGTGCCACGCCGCCGAAGTCCAGGATGGCCCCCGGGCCGGCTCCGTTGATGGTGGCCACGAGCGGATTGTTGGTGGAGCTGAAAGTCACGGTGCCGGTGAGGGTGAGTGTCTTGCCCGCGCCGATCAGAAGATTGGACGCGGAGCCGGCCGCACCGCCGCCCATGATGAGATTGCCAATGGTTTGATCAAAGGCGGGATTGAGCTGCACGGTGCCCGCATTCACCGTGAGCGCCGTTCCGGAAATCTGGCTGGCACCCGAGAACACCAGGGTGCCGGCGGCGTTGTTCATCGTGGTAAGGCCGGTGTAGCTGTTGTTCCCGCTCAGAGTCAGAGTGCCAGCACCGCTGTAGGTCAGTGCGCCTGCGGCGGTGCCATTGGTGATATCGCTGCTGATGAGCAGATTGCCCGTGCCATTGATGGTGGTGGTGCGGGCGGATGTGCCGTTGTTGACGAGATAGACCACGCCCCCAGAGAAAGTGGCGGCGCCCGCATTGTTCACCGTCAGCGTACGCGACCCGCCGCCGTCCACCTGCACATCGCCGTTCACGGTGATGTTTCCATTCAGCGTGCTGTTTGCCGTGATGGAGAGGCCCGCCAGCGTGGCGTCAAAGATGTTCGAGTCGAGCGTGCCGCCAGCCAGGATGATGTTCATGGTCGCGGGCAGCGCATCCTGAATCCCATACTGCAAGGTGCCCCCGCTGACAGTGGTGCTGCCGGTGTAACCGACCTGCGCATTCAGGGTCAGCACGCCCGCACCGGCTTTGGTGAAGCCGCCGGTGCTGCCGACACCGATGGCGTTGTCGAAGCTGATGTTGTTGCCATTGGTGTCCACGGTGCCGCCGCCGGAAAGCAGAACGAAGGTACGGGTGGAAAGATCATCTCCGGAATAGGCGGAAGGATCCAGGCGCAGGGTGCCGCCGGCAAAAAGAATGCGGCCGGTGCTTCCGCCAATGTTATCCAAGTCGGAGATCTGCAATGCACCTTCGTTGAGCGCCACGTCGCCAAGGCCGGAGTTGTTCGCTGAAAGGATGAGAGTGCCGGCGCCGGATTTTGTCAGCGCTGCCGTCGTGGTGCTCAGGGCGGAGCTCACCGTAGCCACCCCGCCCACGACATGAAATACATACTCATTGGTGAAGGGACTGACCTCGATGCCGGTGAAGCCGCCAATGGTGGAGGTGCCGGTGCCGCTGAAAAGGAAACCGCCGCTGTCCACATCGAGCACACCCGTGCCAGTCAGATCCACCGCCCCGCCAGCACCCATGGAGATGAGAAGGGAGCGGATGGTCGTGCCGGTAGCAGCCGTGGTGGTGGCGCTCACGAGCACGTTCTGCGTGCTCGCAGTCGCATCCCACGAGGCCGTATCGGTGACCTGGGCATATTCGGTGGCGAGATTCATAGGGCGCCATCCAGCGTTTGCGGTGCCCGCCGTGGTGAGGAAGCTGTCTGCGGCGGCCGCGCCACCGGCGGAAGGACCGATGGCCCAGGGAATGACCGGCAGACTGGTGCCAGTGCCAGCGCCAAAGCCTGCCATCACGGAGGCGTTCTGGAACTGCGCACGCGGAGCGGACGTGGCCTGAATGCCGATGCCACGCAGCACCAGCGTGGCCTGATTACTCCGCGTGATGGAGCCTGCCTGAAGAATGATGTTCTGGCTGGTGTTAGCGGACGTGGTGCTGGAATCCACACGCACGGAGTTGACGCCGGAATTGAAGTTCACCGCGCCGATGACCTCCGTCACGCCAAGGTTCTGGTCATTGCGATAAAACAGCCCGTCCGTGGTGCTGCCGGTGCTGTTGAGATTGAACACCACATCGTCACCGATGCGGCCTCCCGCGACGCCCGTCGCCACGGTGACGCTGTTGTGATCAATGAAGAAACTCGCACCCGTGCCGATGTTCACCGTGGTGCCCGCTGCCACGCTCTGCACAAACTGGTTTGAACCGTTCACATCCACGCCGAGACGTCCCGCAAGGACGTTGATCACGCCGCCAGCGCCGAGGTTGATGAGTCCATCCGTGATGGTGAGCTGACTGCCCCCCATCTTGTTGAACGTTGCTGCACCGGAGGCTGCGCTGATGTCGCCATAGAAGGTGCCGGAGGCGAGCTGGTTGATGGTCAAAGTCTTGCCGGCTGCGATCTGGACGCCCATGTTGCGAAAATTGTTGGTATCGCCACCAGAAAGCGTGCCGATCGTCTCTGAGTCCACCACATCCAGCAGCGTGCCGAGGGCGGCCTCCATGATGACGGGCGCGCGGTCGCCAAGTGCGCCGCCACCTTGCAGACGCAGCGTGCCACCGATGATGCGCACAGTTCCGGTCGCGGTGTTGTTGGACTGGTCGAGAACCATCACGCCCGCTCCCGCCTTGGTCAGCGCCAAAGACGCGGCCATGCGGGAGCCCAGGGTGAATGGCGCGGCACCGTCCTGGGTGACGATCAGCTCGTTCAAAGTGCCCGCGGTGATCCCTCCCCCGCTGATCGAAGGATTGCCAGCACCCACGCTGTTCGTGATCAGGATGCCGCCGCTGGCGATATCGAGAACATCGCTCGCACCGATGGTGACGACGGAAGTTCCGGACGCTGCGTCAAAGCGCAGGCTGTTGATGCTCAGGCTGCCCGCCAGTGTGCCGGTGAAGCCGGTGCTGTCCGTGATATCGGCGGCGGCGCTCCAGGCCGTCACATCGTTCATGACCGTGCTGGAAAAGCCGAGGATCTCGCCGCCGCTGACGGAGGCAAACTGTGCGGCACCCGTGCCGAGCTGATAGGTGGCCCAGCCGCCAAGAATCGTCCCCGCGGTGTTGGTGGCGGTGGTCGTGAGATGACCGCTGGCAGTGGAGGGATTGAATCGCAGCGTGGCTCCTGCCGCACGCGTGATGGTGCCCACTCCCAGCGTTGTGGCCGCACCTGCCGTGTCGATTTTCACCACCGCCGGCGCCGGATCACTCGTGGTGCCCAGCGTCAGGTTCCCGACGGGGTCCGTCACCGCGGTGCTGGCATTGCCGAGGATCTGCAGCGTGCCGCCGTTCATGGTGAGCGCGCCATCGCTGATCTTGGCTCCCGCATGGGTGCCGTGGTCCAGCACGAGCACGCCCGCGGAGATCGTCGTGAGGCCGCCGCCCGTCACGGTGTTGCTGCCAGACACGGTCACGGTGTTTGCCGAAGTCTTCGTGGTGGTGTTCGCGGCGGCGAAGGTGATGTCTCCCGTGATGGTGCCGCTGATGAGGCTCAGGCTGCCGCCCGTATTGAGCGTCAGCGATCCCGAAATGATGCCGCTGGTGGTGTTGACCCCGCCGGCGTCGTTGCTGATGACGTTGCCCAAGGTCACCGCGCCTGTGGTGATCAGGTTGGCGGAAACCAGGCCGCTGCGCAGAGTCAGCGTGCCCGAAGAGAAGGAGCCACCGCCCACACTGTCCACCAGGCTGCCGGAGAATGCTGCCACCGTTCCCTGATTGATAGGATTGGTACCAATAATGATGTCCGTGGACGATGATCCGGTGGTGCCATTGATGTCGAGGACACCGCCGCCGGCTGTTTCCGTGGAGATGTTGAGGTCATCCATGGTATTGGTCAGCGCACCGTTGACGCCGAGCTTCAGAGTGGCCTCGCGGATGAAGAGATCGTCACCGTCGAAGGAGTCAGCCGCGTTCAGAATGACGGTGCCGCTGGTGATGACGAAATTATCGACAATGGTGGGCGCGACATTGATCGTCCAGGTGCCGGTGCCGTTTTTGTTGAGGTCCGCCGAAGTGCCGGTCGTGGTGACCTTGCCGTTGAGGAATCCCTCGCCGCTGCCTTCGAGATTCAGGCTGTTGCCTGCGGCGGTGATGGCGCCCGTGTAGGTGATGGTTGCGCCGCCCGTGCCGGAGGCATCGAGAATTCCGGTGCTGGTGAAGGTCATCGCACGGTCGGTGGTCTGACTGGTGCTGCCGATGAACTGCAGCCTGCCACCGCCGAGAGAGATGCCGTCGATCCCCTGGCCCAGATTGCTTGGGCCGCCGCCGTTGCTGCTGACGGTGCTGAACTGAAGCGTGCCCGCCGTAAGGGTGATGGCCCCGGTAAAGCTGCTGGCCCCGGTGAGCAGCAGGGTGCCGTTGCCCGTCTTGGTGATGCCGCCATTGCTCAGCACGCCCGAAAGCACCGCCCAGTCTGTTGTCACCGCCGTGTTGTCCACCACGGAGATCGTGCGCGCCGCGTTGTTCAGATCAATGTCGTGCGTGAAATCCGTGACGCCGGTGGCACCGGTCGCGCCGAGGAGCAATGTCGCTCCACTCGGCAGGAAGCTGGGAGTCCCGCCCCACACCAGCGGAGGCGGAGCGCCCGTGAAGGTCACGGTCAGATCTCCGCCCACTGCAGCAAAGCCGCCGCCGCCCGAAAGAAACTGCACCTGATTGCTGCCCGTGCCCAGCGCGCGCGTGAACGTGCCTGATCCCTGATAGACACCTCCATTGAGAATGAGATTGTTCGGCAGCGCATCCAATCCGCTGATCGATCCCGCATTGACCTGATAAGAACCGCTGAAGTCGTTGCTGGCGATCCCACTGAGATCCAAAGTACCGGCCCCCGTTTTGGTAAAGGTGCCGCTGCCGATGAGGTGGGCGATCGTCCAGACCATGTCCGCGCTCTGCGTCGCGTTGTCCGCAACCGTCACGGTGATGCCGGCGCTGCCCAGATCCAGAGTGCCTGCGCCTGTGATGGTGGACGGCAGAGTGGTGGTGCCAGCAAAGGTGATGGCGGTGACGGAAAGCGTCAGACCCGAAGCCACATTGACGGTGGCGTTCGTGTTGGCCACGTTGCCCATGGTCAGCAGCCCCACCGACTGGTCCAGGCTCTCGATCGACAAGGTGCCCGCATTGACGGTCAGCGGACCGGTTGCCAGTTTGCCAGCCCCCACCAGACGAAGGGTTCCGTTGTTGTTGTTCAGCGTGGTGGTGCCGGCGGTGGGATTGACACCGCCCAGCGTCAGGGTGCCGTCGCCCGTGTAGCTGATGCTGACGTTGAAGGCCGTGGTGGTGCTGATGTTTCCGTTAAAGGTGGTGTTGCCCGTGCCGTTGATGGCCAGGCTGACATTGCCGGTGAGCGCATTCAGCACCATGTCATTTTGCAGAGTCAGGGTGGAGCCGGCGGTCATGCCATTGGTGATGGTGTGGCCGGTGGTGGTGTTGCTGTAATTCCAGACACCCGTCATGGTAAGGTCATAGTCTCCCACGAACGCGGAAGTCCCCCCAGTCGTCGTGGAGTTGACGGACACGGTGTTGGTCAGCGTCCGTGGAGCGCCATACGCAAACAGCGCACCGTTGCGCAGGACGATGGTGCCTGTGCCAAAGGCTGTGTCGCTTCCGGCTCCAAGCGCGCCCGCCACGATGTTGGTGGTGCCACTGTAGGTGTTGTCGCCGCTGAGGATCCAGGTGGCCCCCTGGTCGGCAGTGATGCCGAGGTTGCCGCCATTATTTGCCAGCACACTGGTGATCATGTTTCCCTCCACACTGCCGCCGCGGAGAAAGAGAGTCTTGGCCCCGGCTGCCATGTCGTTCAAAACGTTGGTCAGAATGAGCGGGCCGCTCCCATCGGCGAGGATCTGTGTGCTGCCCGTGGTGGTGTTCAGGCGGATCATGCGGTCGCTGGTCTCTCCTGCACCAACGTATTGGAGAATGCCCGCTCCCGTTCCTGCATTGCCCAGCGTCAGAGCGCTGCCCTGAGTGTTGGCGTTGGATGAATCCCCCACGCTGCTCGCCCCGGGACTGGTGCTGCTGCCCAGAGAGTTCACCACAAGCTGCCCCGCCGTCACCGCCGTCGTTCCGGTGTAGATGTTCGCTCCAAAGAGCTGCAGCAAACCAGAGCCTGTCTTGCTGATGCCGCCGCTGCCTGAAATGGCACCGGTGATGGTGGCGAAATCAGTGAAGGTGCTGGTGTTGTCATTCACGAGAATGGTGCGCACCGCACTGCCGAGATCGATGGCATTGCGGAACTCCACTTCCCCAAGCGCCGTGATGGAGTTCAGCACCAGCGCCCCGGTGGTCGTCGCCGCAGTGCCCATGAATCCGCCGCTGTTCCAGGTCAACGCTGTGGGCGTGGCCAGACCGCCGATGGAGACGACCAGCTTGTCAGAGGATGCCGCGAAGCCGCCGCCGCCGGTGGTCAGCGCAGTGTTCCAGGAGACCGTGTTCGCTCCCGCGGAAGCGGAGGCTGAGAGATTGCGCGTGAAGTCGCCGGTGGACTGAAAGATGCCTGTGGTGGTGGTGCCGCCGAGGATCAGTCCGCTGTTGCTGGGCAGGCCCTGGCCGTCCTGCGCCACCAGTGATCCGTCGGAAACGGTGGTGGTGCCGGTGTAGGTGTTGTTTGTGTTGCCGAGCACCCACACGCTGGCGCCGAGCTTGTTCAGGCTGGTGATGTTGGCACCGCTGCCGCTGTCGGTGATCTGCGGGTAGAACCAGTTGTCACTCGTCGAGGTGCCGCCGAGCTGGAGCAGCTGGGGATTGGCGCTGGCAAAGGCGATCGGGTTGGTGTTGCTGAAAACCAGCGCCTCATTGTTGACGGCGTTGTTGGTGATCGTGGCACCTGCGGTGGCCACCGTACCGGCCATCGTGAAAAGGCGGTCCGTGCTCACCGAAGTCGTGCCCACATACGTCAGTCCGCCGGTGGTCCCGCCAAAGATCAGGCTGCCCTGATTGGTGGCCACGCTTGCAGCATTGCCGCGGCCGATGCTGCTGTCCGAACCAATATTGGCCAGAGTGGTGACGGACAGAACACCCGTGGTGCCCGTGCCGGGAACTCCAATGCTGGTGCTGCCCGTGTAGTTGCTGATGCCGTTCCATGTTTGTGAATTCGTGGTCCCCATTTTCACCACGCTGATGACGCCCGCTGTTTCATTGATGCTGCCGCTGAAGGTCCCTGTGCCGCCGGTCGTGCCGCCGCCCACGGCAAACACCACCGGATTCGTGCTCGTGTTGGTCACAGTGCCCGTGCCGTTGAATGCTCCGATCATGGTCGTGGTGGCCGTCAGCGCCGTGTTGACTCCGTTCAGGTCGAATGTCGTCCCCTGGCGCATGACCAGATTCACGCTCGCAGCGCTCAGCCGCCCTCCGGCCGCCAGCTGAAGGGTGCCTTCGAGCAGGCTGGTCACCCCCCCGGTGGTGTAGGCATTCACGCCACCGATCACCAGCGTGCCCGCGCCGGTTTTCGTCAGTCCTCCCGTGGTGGTGGCGGTCACCGGAGCTGTGAGGGTCAGTACATCCGAAGCGCCATCCACGCGGATGATCAGATCAGCCGCGCCGCCCGTGGTGATCCCCGTGCCGGAAATCGTGCTGGCACCGCCGGTGGCCAGAAGGCCGCCGCTCGTACCGGCCGCACCGGTGCGGATGGTCAGCAGGCCTGTGAGGGCCAGGCTCACGTCTCCTTTCAACTTCAGTGAGCTGATGACCGTGGCGGCCTGCCCGGTGACGTCTCCCGTCAGCTCATAGTTGTTGCCGGTGGTCATCACATTGGCGCCCGCGCCCACGGTCAAAAAGCCCGCATCGGCACCATACATCGGTGCGCGCAGGGTCACATTGGAGGTGCCGCTGGCATAGGCGAAATCCGCGCCGTTAAAGTAGCTGTAGGAATTGAGCAGACCGGTCGCCGGCACTGCGGCGATGATGACGGCGCTGTTTGCAGCGGGATCAAAGTTCACCGTGGCGCCGCCGTTGGCGCGGTCAAAGGTCAGCGTGGTGGAGGCGGAGATGGTCTGCGCCGCGCTCACCACGAACTGCGTTCCATTGGTGATGCTGGTGATGGTTGCCGCCGCGCTGCCGCCGTTCAAGCGCATGCCCGGGACCAGACCGGCTGTGCTGCCCACAGTGACGGTCGTGGAGGCCGAGGACGCCGCCGTGGTAACCTGTGAAGTGCCGATGGAGGCCAGTGTGAGGCTTGCTGTCCCGCCGATGCCGGCCGTCACCCGCACAGTCCCGGCACCTGCTGAAGCCAGCAAGGCGCCCGCCGTCTCCGTAACAGCCTGGCCGTCGATGCCGATCAATTGCAACGTACCGCCGGCAGCCTGGCTGCCAGCATAAGCGTCCACGCTAAAAGCCACCGCATTCACGTCCGGAACGATGTTGGAGGCGGCGTTGGTCGCCTGCAGTTGCAGCAGACCATTGGCAACTGAAAGCGGCCCCGACCACGTGCCTCCCATGGTGGTGGTGGAGGTCGTGGGGATGGCGTTCACGTTGTAAGTGCCGGCGGGAGCCGTGCTGGTCGTGATCGTGGAGCTGATGGTGAAATGCTTGGCGTCGAGAATCCCCGTGATCTGAGGCAACGTCGCTAGAAGCGAGGTTGTCTGTCCCACCAGCAGTCCCGCCGTCGTCCCGCTGGAAAGAGTGACAATGTTTGTGGCAGTGGTGCCGGGCGCGGAGATCGTCACGGTACTCGCGCTGCCGGTGGAGCCAGCCGCGGACTCCTTCAAAACCCAGGTGCCGGAGCCGGTTTTCATCAGCCCTGTCGTATTGACGCTGTTGTTGTCGAGCAGGAGGCCGCTGAAGGTGTTGGCCTCCGTGCTGGCGCCGCCCAGGAAGAATGTCTTCACGCCCGCTCCGCTGGCGCTCACGTTTCCGGTGAGCGTGAGCGCGCCAGTGCCATCCGCAAGGACAGCGCCGCCGGCGGTGGTGCCTGCCAGGCTGAAGGGCTTGGCGAGCGTGTCGGCAGTGCCCGTGTATTGCAGCCCACCCGTGGTGGTGGTGGCTCCCAGGATGACGCTGCCGGTGGGAGAGCTGCCGTTGATGCCCCCTACATTCGCGATGGAGATCACCCCGCCTGACACCGTCGTATTGCCGCCATAGGTGGAAGCCGAGCCTGTGATCGTCAGTGTGCCGGTCCCGCTTTTGACGATGCTGTGGCCAAAATTTGACGCCGTCGCGATAATGCTGCCGTCGATTGTGGTGCTGCCATTGCCACCGATCGTGAAGGTGCGGTTCCCCGAGTTGTTGGCGTCGCTCCAGAAATCCCCCGTAAAAGTCAGCATGCCGGTCAGATTGTTGGTGAAGATCGTTGCGCCATCCCCGGTGATGACGGGAGTGGCGCCAAACGAGAGGCCGTAGCCGTTGCGGCTGTTAAAGGTGAGCGTCTCGCTGTCATCGTAGGTCAAGGTTCCAAACGAGGACGCGCCATTGATGGCGGCGCTCCCGATCGAGTGATCCACGAAAATGATGGGCGAGCCGCCGCCGCGATTGTACACGTTCTTCCCAATGACACCGCTGTCCATCCGCAGCTCCAGCACGGCGCCATCGCCCGCCAGATCCAGTGTGGACAAAGTGCCGGTGCCTGCATTGCTGCCAAAAGCCGCTGCGGACTCAAACCGCATCGACCCCGAGTAAATCCGGAACGTGCCGGAATAACCCGCCGCCGAAGTGGGATCGACGATCAATGTGCCGCCGCCGGATTTTTGAATGCTGCCAGAACCGGATAATGCACCCGTGATGGCATAACTTCCGGAGCCAGGCAGATTGGCCAGGCTGCTGCCCACGCCCACCGTCAGGAAGATGGTGCCGGTGGTGCCCGCCAGATTGACATCCGTCAGAGTCAGCCGTCCACCGGCGGACTGAATGCCGGTGTTCAGTGTTCCGGAGCCGTTGGTCAGAGTGCCAGTCATCGTGTTGTCTCCCACACTCAGCAGCGCCGCGCCAAACGCAGGCACGGGCCCCAGTCCCTGCAGCGCCACGTCGCGCGTCAGCGTCACTCCGGAGCCATATCCACCTGCCAGCATGAGCGCGCCACCGCCGAAACCGCGGGTGGTGGATCCCGTAACCAGAATGGCCGAGGTATCCGTGCCCAGCGCACCGTTGCTGCTGATGGAAAGAACGCCGTTGCTGATGCTCGTCGTACCCGTGTAGCTGTTGGCAGCATTGGTCAGCCGGAGTGTGCCTCCGCCTACCAGAGTGAGACCATCGCTTCCTTGAACCTGGCTGTCGATCGTGGCCAGTTCGGCAAAACTGACCCGCAGAGAGGGCGTGATGCCGGCCAGCGTCAAACTGCCGCCTGTCAGAACATACCCGCTGCGCAGGAAAGCCAGCTGATTGGCTGTGATGCCGGAGCTGACCGTGACAGTATTGAGAACAGGCACCGAAGACGCCGGCGCGGAGAAGATGGCAGTGTCTCCGTTGGTGTTTGGCCAAAGGATGAGAGTGGTCCCATCCCACCAGTTTGCCGAGGCCAGATCCCAGACACCTGTCCCACCCAGACCGGTGCCGTTGACATTATTGCCGGTGGTGCTGGCATCCGTGTCCCAGTAGAGCGTGGCGGCTTCGGCGGGCCGCATCAAGGCTCCGAACTGGCAGGTCATCATGGCTAGCACCATGACACTGTAAGATGCAGGTGCTCTGAGCAGCGGTTGTGAGGCCTTCATGCGGAGGGGATTGGAAAAGTTCGATTTTTTCCCCACTTCCCGGAAGCCCGGGAAGCAGCCCATCAATGATCTGACAGGCAGGGTAATCCGGTCATTTTGCGGGTCCCGCATAATTTCGAACAAGAACAAATCGATACTTAGGCGACAGCGCGGATAACCACTTACCGACTTAATCGCGTATCTTTAAGCACACCTCGGCCGCCTCTTTATTTAAGTGCGGACAATCTGGGTGACTTGTCACTTTCGGCCTCGCCCACTGACTTGCACTGGGACTCTTTAATTCGTTAATTGGCTGTTTTGAGGCGGTGGCCACGAGTCTGCTGTGGCTTCCCCGACGATAAGGACGTCACTTAGTCCTCGGGAGATTCGGTTGGAAGTTTTTCGTGACAAAGGACCCCGAAAAAATCACTTTCGTCCCCCCCTCCTCACACCCCCGTCCAAGGCAATCTCCATCGAAAAATGCCTCGGCTGAAATGCAGCGCAGAGATCACCGGGGCTCATTGAACCTGCCCCAGAAGGGAAGTTCTATGATGATGGCTGACTGCTACGTTCAGGGCGAAATTCATCAGTCACACGTGGACACTTCCCCACGATCTCCCGTTGCTCCAATCCTCATGATCGGTCACCCCCATCAAAGAGCTTCCGGCCACGAGCATGGGCTGATGAGGAATTAAAGGACCTGAGAACGACGACGACGACGGATCATGAGGCCGAGCAGGCCGAACATGAGGAACAACGCACGGGAAGGCTCAGGCACCACCACCACAATGCCGTAGGTGGTGAACGCGCTGGTGTCCCAGAGAAGGCCCATTGAGCTCAGATCGGGAAGAGAGAAATCGGTGCTGGCATTGAAATTGCCGCTGTAGCTGTTCCAGTCGAGGAGGTTGAAGACATCTCCTGTTTGAGCATGAGCACTGTAGCCGTTGTTGAGCAGAGTGACGGTGCCCGCTCCGGTGCCAAGAGAGAGCGATCCTCCGCCAAGATTGATGAAGTCATGATTGCCGGGTGTGGCGCTGTTCCAGGTCGAGAGGGATGAACTGCCGATTCCCGTCAGATAGCTAAGAGCCGTGGAAGCCGTGCCGCCCACGCCATCGTTATATGTCCCATTGTAATAGATTGCGGCAGCCTGGGTCGTGGGAGTGGTGAGGCTGAGTTCGATCCTGGCTCCATCGTTCACCGTGAGGGTGTTAGTCACGGCGGTAAAGACAAGCGTTTGGTTGCTTGTATCAGTATTGCCGGTACCCGGCGCGAGGACGGTGCCGTTGTCGAGGCTGGTGCCACCACCGATGCTGCCCGATCCAGCAAGCTTGCTTCCCGCGTTGATGACGGACACGCTGCCGGAACCCGTGCCGGAATCAGTTGGGAGAGTGACTGTGTTGCTGACCTCAAGAGTGCCGCCGGCAACGGTGGTGCCACCGCTGTACGTGTTGGTTCCGGTAAGCACCTGGGTACCAGCGCCTGTCTTGGTCACCGTGCCGCTCCCGCTGATCACGCCACTGTAGGTGGTTGTGCCAAAGCGGTTGTAAACCAAGGCGCCATTGTTGACCACGCTCTGACTGCCGCCAATCGTTCCGTCATTGCCGCTGGTGCCATCCCCCAGCTGCAAGGTGCCGGCACTGATCGTTGTGGTGCCAGTGTAGGTGTTGGTGCCGGTGAGCACCTGGGTTCCAGCTCCCGTTTTCGTCACCGTACCGCTGCCGCTGATCACACCACTGTAGGTGGCCGTGCCAAAGCGGTTGTAAACCAGGGCGCCATTGTTGACCACGCTCTGGCTGCCACCAATCGTGCCGTCCTTGCCGCTGGTGCCATCGCCCAGCTGCAGTGTGCCGGCACTGATCGTCGTGGTACCGATGTAAGTGTTGGTGCCGGTGAGCACCTGGGTGCCAGCTCCCGTCTTCGTCACAGTGCCGCTGCCGCTGATCACACCGCCGTAAGTGGCCGTGCCAAATATGTTGTAAACCAGAGCCGAGTCGTCAACGACGCTCAGGCTGTTCGAGATCGTGCCGTCCTTGCCGCCGGTGCCATCCCCCAGCTGCAGAGTGCCGGCGCTGATCGTCGTGGTGCCGCTGTAGGTGTTGGCGCCGGTGAAAACCTGGGTGCCAGCCCCAGTCTTCGTCACCGTGCCACTGCCGCTGATCACACCACCGTAGGTGAAGGTGCCAAAGCGGTTGTAAACCAAGGCCGCATTGTCAATGATGCTCAGGCTGTTGGAGATCGTGCCGTCATTGCCGCTGGTGCCATCCCCCAGCTGCAAGGTGCCGGCGCTGATCGTCGTGGCACCGATGTAAGTGTTGACGCCGGTCAAGATCATGGTGCCGGTGCCCTGTTTGGTGAGCCCGCCGGCGGTGCTGCTGATGACACCGCCAAAGGTGGTGCTGCTGTTGTCTCCACCCGTCACGAGGGTCTTGATGCCCTCCGTCACACTGGCGCCAGCGCCAGCGGCCAGTGAGGCGATGGTGGCCGTCGTCGCGGTGACGCCACTGATGTCAAAGTTGGACCCGCTGCCCCCCAGCGTGATCGGCGTTGAAGCCGCAGTCCCCGCGGCGCTCAGGGCGAGAGTGCCGCTGCTGACCGTTGTGGTTCCAGTGTAGGTATTGACGCCAGTGAGAGTCAGCGCACCTCCGTTGACGATGAGGTTCACCTTCTGGGTGCCGCTGCCCACGGTGTTTTGAATGACACCGCCGTAGGTTGAGGTTCCGGTAACAGTGAGATTGGAGTCACTGGTGGTCGAGCTGTTTCCGATGGTCGCGCCGCCAGTCCCCTTGACAATGCCGACCAGTGACTGGTTGAATCCGGCAAGGTCGAAGGTACCCGCCGCACTGCCGCCAATCGTCAGCGTGGCAGTGGTTGCGATGCCGTTGTTGATCCCGATGGCAGTCGTGTCCTGGCTGTTGGTCAAAGCGGTGTAACCCGTCCCGCCTCCCGAGAGCACCACGGTGCCGAGGCGCAGTACAACAGGCACCGAGGAAGTGATGACCCCGGTGAGATTCAAGATCGTACCCGCCGTTGGCGCAGCGAAATGGCCTCCCGAAGCGGCACCGGCAGTGATGGTGATCGGACTAGAGATCGTGGTGGTTCCGGCCACAGTCCCCGCTTCCACAAGTCCGCGGCTCGCGACGCCGGCGTTGGCTCCGATGACGATCGGATTGGCGAAGGTCAGGCCCGTGCTAATCACAAGGCGGATGCCGGAAGTATTGAAGGTGACGGAGCCAGAGCCAAGAGCGTTGGCGTTATCGACCTGCAGAATCCCGTTGCTGATCGTGGTGCCGCCGGTGAAGGTGTTGGCCGTATTCAAGATCAGCGTTCCCGTGCCTGTCTTGCCGAGCGCCAGCACCGCGCCGCTGCCGGTGTTTTGCAGCAGGCCGCTGAAAGTGCTGCTGGCATTGCCCCCGCCTGCGGTCAGCGTGCTGGTCGTTCCGGTGGCAAGATTGTCCACGGTGCCGGTGCCGCTGAGTCCGTTCACGGTGTCACTGAAGCCGTTCATGTTCACGAGGCCGTTCGTCGTGACCAGATTACCTTTGCCCGAGCCATCGGGTAGAACATTGGTTGCCCCAAGCTGGATGGTGCCACCACCCACGGCAAAGGTGGTGTCGCCCACGTAGGTGTTGACGCCATCAAGGATCAGCGTGCCAGCCGTTGATTTGACCAAAGCTGTCCCAGTATTGAAATCAGCGAGGTTTTTAAGCGTGCCGGTCTGCAGGTTGAAGATCACCGGAGCAGCAGCCGCTCCAATGGTGCCTCCATCCATGTCGAGCGTGCCACCATTGAGCGTGATCGTATTGGTAACCGTGCTGCCCGCGAAGAAGGCATACGTGATGTTGCCTCCCACTTTGAGCAAACCGGTCCCAGTGATGTTGATGGTGCCCGTAGCCGCATTATTGACGTCAAGAGTGGTGCCTGCCATGGTGAGGTTCGTGGTGCCCAGCAGTGTGAGGGATCCAGCGCTGATGTTCAGGACGGATGTGGCATTGTTCACCGTGGTGGCGGCGTTATTCGCTGAGTTTTCCTGGCCCATGGAAAAGGCCGTCGCCACGGTCGTCGTACCACCGGTGATGGTGAGTGTGGAGTTGATGTCACTACCGTTGCCCGTTGCGCCGGCGACTGTATTAACGCCCATGGTGATGGTGCCAATGGCGTTAGTGCCACCGCTGATGTTCACATTTGCGGTGGAATCTCCTGTGGTGGAAGCACTGGACGAGTTGGTTCCCATTGTCAGGGTGGTGATCGTCGAGGTGCCGCCAGCGATGTTTAGAGTGCCAGTGACACTTCCTGTCGTGATCGAGGAGCCAGTGCGGGAGGCAAGAGAGATCGTGGTGGCGTCCAGCGTCCCGGTATCAAAGGAAAAAGTGCCGGTGCCACTGCCCGTGGTGCCAGCGCTGCGTCCACCGATCGTGATGGTTGTGGCGAGAATGTCTGCCGAATGTCCGAGCAGGTTGACGTTTGCGGCAGGGCTGGCACCCGTGCCAGTCGCACCGTTTTGGATGTTGATGTTGGTGACACGACCCGTGCCTGCCAGGTTGCGCACAATCAAACTGCCGGCACCCGTATTGAAGTCGAGGGTGCCGCTTGATCTTCCACCCGTGGAGCCGGCGATTTCAATGGTGGTGGCATTCAGCGTGTTCACACCGCTGCCAAGCTTGATGGCCTGAGTGACGCCACTATCGGGGGAGTCCGAAGTGATCGTGGTGGCTATGATGGTGCTCGTCGGGGCCAAAATGACCGTGGAACCCGCGGAAGCGGAGCCTCCGGCGTTCGTACCATCCCCCACACGGAAGGTGCCGCTGCCCAGATTGGCAAAGAAGACACCCAGTCCAGTGAGATCAAGCGTTGCAGCATTGCTAACATTGGTGGTGCCCCCGACTCCCACCGTGAAGCCTGCATTCGTGGGCTGACCGACGCCACCGATGGACAGCGTGCCGCCTCCGGTTGCAGTGAGCTTCGTGGTGGAGTTGCCCGTAGAATTGTAACCGACGGCAAAGGAGCTGTTGAAACGCAAGGTCTGACCGGCTGGTATGTTGATTACGTTTGCGGAAGCGGAGTTGGTCTGGGCTATAAATGGCCCTCCAAAAGTGGAACTCACACCATTTAGGGTCAACGTGCCCACGTTCGTGCTGCCCGCAGCCGCTCCGAAGGTGAACGCATTGGTAATCGCGCCTAAATTCTGTGCCACATCAAGAATGAGCACGCCCTGATTGATGACGGTTCCGCCATCATAGCCATTGGATGCAGCGATTCTCATGGTGCCCGCTCCAGCCTTGGTGATGCCAAAGGTGTTTCCACCGTCGTCAATCACTCCACCGAGTGTCAACGTGTTCGCAGAAACCGTAATGGTGGGCGATGCCGTCAGCGTAATGGCACCCGTGCCGAGGTTCATGTCTTTGGTGCCTGTGAAGGTAAAGCTGCCACCCCAGGTTTCCAGATTATTCCCACTGAGGGTCATCGGAGAGCCGGAGATGTTGTCAATGGTGCCTCCATTGATGGTCAAAGTATTCGCACCCAGCGCCCCTGCGTTTCCGATATTCAGCACGCCCGAATTCACCGTGACACCGCCACCAATGGAGTTGGCAGCGTTGAGGATCAGCGTGCCGGTGGAAACGTTGGCACCGCCTGTGATGGTATTGGCGCCGCCCAGTGAGAGCGAACCCCCGGTCACGTTGACCGATCCGCCGACGGTGTTGGCACCATTCATCGTAACCGTGCCGCCGCTTACATCGATCGATCCGGTGATTCCATTGTTGCCGTTCAATGTGGCAGTTCCCGCAGTAATCGCCAATCCACTGCCAATGGTGGAGTTCCCGTTCATGGTAAATGAGGCGCCGCTTGCGGTAAGCGATCCACCAATGGAATTGGTAGCGCCACCGAATGAGGCGGACCCGGCCGAGACTGCAAGACTGCCGCCAATGGAGACATTTCCTCCCACATTGAGCGTGCCCGCACCCGCCTTGGTGAGTGAACGATTGCCGCCACTGTCTGAAAGCGCTCCGCCTGTGGCCAGCGTGTTCGCCACCGTGGTGATCGTGGCATTGAGACCCAGGATGATATTACCGCTGCCGAATGTGAGGGAATTGGTTCCGGTGAAGGTGAAACTACCGTTCCAATTCTGGGTGTTGTTCGTTGTGAGAGTGACTGTGCCGCCAGAGGTATTGTCAATGATCGTGCCAGGAGCGATCGTGAAATTGCCGGCACCAATGGCGGTGCTGCTGTTGATATTGAGGCGGCCGCCGGTGAGGGTCAAAGCTCCGGTGCCCGAATTGGTGCCGCTGAGGGTCAGCGTGCCCGCTCCGGTCTTGTTGACCGAGGCATTGAAAGCAACACTGCCAGACAAGTTTAACGACGAGCCATTGGCTCCGGTGCCGTCAACACTCCAAGTCTGCTGGTTTGCAGCCACGACCGGCGCACTGATGATCGCAGCGCCTGCATTGGCACCGACGAGGATACCTCCAGAAGTGCTGGAGGGAGCGAGGGTAAGCGTACCGCTGGTCCCTTGGGCGATCGTCGTGGAAGCAACCGTTCCGGAGCCCGCGACAAACTGAAGACCGTCCAGGGTGTAGTTTCCATCCAGAGTGGTCGAGACTGCTGCTCCCGAGACGCTGGTGGCGCTGAAGACCACGGTATCCGAGGACTGAGGAGTCGTGGTGTAGTTGACTGTTCCCGGGGCGTCCGTGGACCAGTTCGTGAGAGGTCCGACACTGATGGTTGCCCATGAGTTCGTTCCCTGGCTGTTGGTCCAATAAACCGGCACATAGGAAACCACCCCAAGACTGACCAGCGTATCGGTGGCATTGATGGTGTAATTGAATCCAGCAGGTGCCGTGCCCAGCAAGTAAACCGCTCCAGACAATCCGCCGCCGGCAGAGCTCAAGAGGTTGTAGGTGCCTGCGCCGAAGCCAGCCAGATTGAAGAAATCCAGCGTAATGGAACCCGATGTCACTGCTGTGCCGCCGGCACCGATAATGATCTGATCGTTCAAGGCAAGCGCCGGATTGATATTCGCGGTGCCGAGTTCGAACCCGAGATGTGATCCGCCAGCAAGAGTAAGCGCACCCGCGGTAATGCCGATGGTAAGGGCTTCAGCAGCACCATTGCGGAAGTCCATGGTCCCCGTCGCACTCACATTGAGTGCGCCGATACCAGAGGTTCCAAAGCCTGCGCGCAAAACACCATCATTGACGAAGACTGTTTGAGCCCCGCCGTTCCAGGAATTGCTGCCCCCGATAATGACCGTGCCCGGACCGGTTTTGGTAAGATTGCCGGTGCTGGTCGGATCAATGCCGGCGGAAACGGTGAGCACGCCGGTCGTGCTGGGAGTGCTCAGCGTCGCTCCACCGGACCCAATTTTGAGAACGCGTGACGCCCCAAGGTCGAGCGCCCCTGCACCCGTGAAAGCCAGGGTGCCTCCGGAGGCGGACAAAACGTTACTGGCGGAAGCATCACCGAGATTGGCACTCGTGGAAAAGTTGAGCGTGCCTCCATTTACGTTCACCGCGCCACTGAAGGTGTTTGCACTGCTGATGGTAACTGTGCCTGCAGTGGTCTTGTTTATTCCAACGGTGCCGCCAAGAATGCCGCTGACCGTGCCGCTCTGGAGTTCATAGTTGGCAGTCGAAGTCAGCACACCCGTGCTGCCAGCAAGGGTGCCACTTTGCAGGGTTACGGTGCCGAGTGTGTTGCTAAAGGTGGTGACATCAAACGTGCCGCCGTTCACCGTGAGGGCACCTGTGCTGGCGATGGTATTGCTGGCACCGAGCGCAAGAGTGCCGGCGTTAACCAAAGTCAGTCCGGTGTAGGTGTTCGCTCCAGACAGGGTCAGAGTGCCGGCGCCCTGTTTGGTAAGACCTCCAGAGGTATTCGCAGCGAGGGTCGAGCCTGCAGTGGCTCCAGAACCACCGCCCCCTACGAGCGTGACGGTAGCGGTCGTGTAGTTGACACCCGGATTGGTCACGACAATGCCGGTGACCTGGCCGAATGTGGCGCTTAATGGGTCGGTATCCACCACTGCATATCCCGTGGCACCGGTTCCATCTCCGGTAATTTGCACATAAGGCGCACCGACATAGCCAGCACCCGGTGTCGCTACGGTAAGATCAGAAACGCCACTCCCTGTGGGAGCGATCAAGGGCGCGGAGATGGTGACGCCGAATCCACTGGTATCAATAACGGCTCCACCCGCAAAGCTCCCGAAGGCACCATTAACGTAAACGCTGTTCAGCGCTGGGAGGAAGGTTGTGCTGGCGACGGCAGCCTTCAGAGTGCCCCCGTTAAAGTTCAGGATGGAAGTTCCCGAGGTATTCACCACGGAGTTCGTGATCAGGACACCCGCGTTCAGGTTGGCAATGCCTGTGCCAGTCCAAGTGCCGCCGCCAAAGTTGACCGTGCGCCCCGTGGTATCCAGAGTTCCCCCGGCGACATTCAGCTCCGCGCGTCCTGACCCCTGCCAGCCGATGTTTACATTCTGACTTGCGCTGGTGTGGTTGATCAGACCACCGGTCAGCGTGAGGACCCCTGTGGATGCGCCGGCACGAGCCAGAATGATGTAACCATTGGTGTTGACCGTGCCCCCCGAAACAAGACCGATGCCGATGCCACCCGCCGCAGTCGTGGCGCTGGTGCCGCCAAACATGAAGCGAGACTGGGAGAAGCTGCCGGCAGACATCGTGAAGGCTCCGTAGCCACCATTGGCCGCACCAAAGGAGATTGTGTCCGTGGTTTCTGGCGTGGCCATTGTGAGATCACCGCCTGTGATGTTCACGGCTCCGAAGGAATTCAACGCCGTGCCGACAGTGAGGGTGCCTCCCGTCAAAGCGCCGCCACTGACCACATTGAGCACGGAATTCACGGTGCCGTTGCCCACAGTGATGTTTCCAGTGGCGGTCGATGTGCCTCCTGCCACCAAGGTTCCCCCGGCCACGATAGTCGCGCCAGAATAATTTGCAGCCCCAGTGAGCGTCAGGGTTCCTGTGCCCGTCTTTGTGAACGCGAGGTTTGCAGCTGCTCCGTTTTGCAAGGTTCCCTGGAAAGTAGTCGAAGAGTTGTCGCCTCCTGCGGTGAGAGTGATGGCGGTGGCCGCACTGCCGTTCTCAACGATCGCACCCGCAACACCCGCCAGGGAGCCAACGGTGTTGTTGAAGCCATTGAGCTGCAGTTTGCCGCTCGCGCCGACTACCACCGACGAGTTCGCACTGAGGGCTGTGGCGGAACCTGCGCGAAGAATGCCGCCGTTGACGTTGGTCGCGCCATTGTAGGTCGAAGCATTGGCCGTGGTCAGTTGCAGAATGCCGTTCCCTGCCTTGGTCAGGGAGAACCCGTTGCCAGTGACGCCTCCCGACACATTCAAAACAGTCGTTGCATCGGCAACAGTCCAGGTTTGAGACGCAGCGAGAACGACCGGTGCGGAAATGGTGACGGCTGCGGGAGCACCCGTTTGAATATTGATGCCATTGGCCGCCGAGGCTGGCGTCAGAGTCAGCGTGCCGCCGGTGCCGGCAGCAATCGTGATGGCGCTCAGCGGACCCGTGCCGACGTCGTTGTTAAACGTGAGGTCCTTGATGTTGAACTTGCCATCCAGCGTCGTGCTCAGCGTGGTGGCGGTCAGGCCGTCGGCGCTGAAAATGACGCTGCTTGAAGCGGCCGGAGTGCCATTGACATCAATGGTGCCCTGCGTGCCTGTCTGGTTGGTGGCCCAGTTGGTGTTCAATCCGTTCAGGCCGAGCCAGCTCGTGTTCCCTGCACCACCGTTCCAGTAGAAGTCGCCGGTCGCAGCAACAGCCGTCAGTTGAACAAGCGTGGGGCTGCTGACGAGGTTGAGAGTCAAACCCTGCATTCCCGCGAGAATGCCGGCGGTCGTTCCAACCACTGAATACGTGGCGGAATCAAGGCCGCTGGCGGCAGAGAGCAGCGTATACGTGCCGGCCCCGAGTCCGGTGAGGCCGTTCAGGTTGAACCGGACCGCGTTGGCCGTCGTGGCCGCACCTGAGGTGGTGTAGCTGTCGTTCGTGGCACCAATGTCGAGACCGAGGGTGGCCGTGCCCGTGCCTGCACCCAGGTTCAGCGGGCCGGCTCCGAGGTTCACCGCCTGTCCCACGGTGTTGAAGGTGTTGAAGGTCGCGCCGCCTGCGACGACCAGCCCGGTGGTGACAAGGGGTGCAGCTGCGGACCCGGTGACGCTCAGAGAACCTGCGCTGACCGTTGTGGTGCCGGTGTAGAGAATGTTCGCGCCGCTGAGGACCATGGCCGAGGTCGGGCTGCTCTGAGTGATGTTGGTCACGTTGGCACCGATGTCCGCACTGATGGTGGTGGTGGCGGCAGCCAGGCCGCTGTTGGTGATGGAGCCGACGTTGTTGACCGCGTTCGTCGTCAGAGTGATGATGCCTGTGGTGCCGAGGTTGCTGATGACGATGTTACCCGTGCCAGTGATGCCGCCGCTCAGCGTGAAGGTGCCCGTGGTACCTTGCTTGGCGATGATGACGTCGTGGCCCAGGGTGATGGGACCACCGATGTTCGGAGCGCCCGTGGTGCCGCCGCCCATGATCGTAAGCGCGTTGCCGGTGGTGCCGGCCGCCACGATGACCGGATTCGTGTAGTTGCCCGTGTTGGTAAAGACCACGCTCGCGTCGGCGCTGCCGGTGGTGTCACCGAGGGTGATCACGTTGGTGCCGCCACCAAAAGTACCGGCATTGTTGCCGCCGGCCACGGATCCCGACTTGATGGTCAGCCCGCCGGTGAAAGTGCTGGCCACTGCGCCGAGCGTCAGCGTACCCAGCCCTGTCTTGACGATGGCGATGTTGTTCTCGTTGGTGCCCGCGCCACCGATGAAGCCGGAATACGTTGTGCTCGTGTTTTGATTGACGGTCAGAGTGGAGACCGAACTGTTGCCGCCCACCAGTGAGGAGGTCGCTGTCCCTACGAGCTCAGAGACGGTCTGATCCGCCACCGTCGTCCCGCCCAGCTGCAGCGCGGCCCCTGCGGCCAGTGTGACATTGGCGGTGGTGGAAATGCGGCCCGCTCCGCCGTCGAGGATCAGGCGGCCTGCAGTGACGGTGGTCGTCCCGGAGAAGCCGGCCGCCGCGTTCAGTGTGAGGGTCCCCGTACCCGTTTTGATGATCCCCCCCACGCCAGCGTTGCCGATGGCGTTGGCGAATGAAATATTGTTGGCCTGAGTGTCAAAATTGGCGCCACCAGACCCGATCGTCATGGTCTTGGTGGACGGATCATAAACCCCGGTGAACTGCAGGCCGCCGCCGTAAAAGTTCAGCGACCCCGTGCCCAGCTTGTTCAACGCATCCGCCTGCACCAGTCCCAGGTTGAAATAGAGATCGGTGAATCCGTTGCTGGCGCTGCCCAGCACGAGTGTTCCCGCGCCCGACTTCACGAGCGTCGTGGCCGTGGTTAGCGGGGAGTTCACCGTCAGTGAGCCTGTCGCATTCGTCACGTAGGCATAGTAGGGAGATGTGGTGCCGCCGGTGGTCAGGGCGGTGAATCCGCCAATGGTGTTCGCCACCGCATTCGTGGAAAGGAACGCGCCGCTCGTGATCTGCAAAGCGCTGGCAGGACCGGTAAGCGTCTGGCCCGTCGCCGCATCGATCACCAGGGAGTTAATGGCCGAGGCGCTGCCAGTGAGCGTGGCACCCGTGGTGAAGCGGACGTTGTCCGTGTTCGCGCCGGTGAGGGCGTTGAAGCCAGCGGCTTCCAGCACGTATTCGGTGGTGATATTGAGAGGCCGCATTCCCAGCGTACCGTCCACGAAGGTGACAAATGAATTGCCCACGTTGGTCGCGGCGGAGGGGGCGGCAGTGGTGTTTTCGCCGATGAAATAGGGGTAGATGCTGTAGTTGGTGGCGCCCGTTCCAGTGAGAGGAAGGCCGCCACCGACGGCCCCCCCCGGATCCAAGTTGAAAACGATCCTGCCGCCCTGGGTGGAAACGGTGTCAAAGTTCCTCGCCAGCAGGAGCGCAGTGGCAAAGTTGTTGCGCACGAGAGGCGCCGTCGCATTGCTGAATCTCACCCCACCGATGCGTGAGGCGGCGGTGCCATCTCCTGTGAGGGTGTTCTGCCCCGCATTCAAGGTCAGCACACCCAGGGTTTCAAGAGAGGTGGTGGTGCCGCCGTTGCGCGTGGCGTAAACACCCAGTCCGCCCGCCGTGTTGCTGGAGAGGACCGGCGTCGCGTCTGGAATGCGGTTGAGGGCGCCCGTCTGGTCATTGTTCACCTGCAGCGATGCACCGGCACCGTTCAGCACGATGCCAGCCGGCACCGTCGTCGAAAACTGCGTGACGTTGCCGTTGAGCAAAAAGATGCCCTGATTGATCTGCAGCGTTCCGGCAAAGCCAGTGCCGCCATTGGCGGAAAAAGTCAGCGTGGAGCCACCCGATTTTACCAGAGTGCCGGCCACATCCACCGAGAAGACACCCGAGTAGGTCGTGGCTGACGTTTCATTGATGATCAGAGTGCTGCCGCTTCCAACCGCCACCGTCGTGCCTCCACTGGCACCGGTGTTGCCCCCCGTAAGATTGCCCACGGTTTCCGTGTTGCCACCAGGCAGGCTGAAGACAGCGGCATTGCCCGTTGCTGAAAAAGTCAGCGCCTGGGTGTCCCCCACCGCAAATCCTCCGCTCGCGATCACGGTGCCACCCAGCACGCTGAAAGCACCCGTCGCATTGTTGTATCCGTTCAGTGTCAGCGTACCCGCCCCACCCTTGGTCACCAGCGTGCCGCCTGTGAAATTGGATGAAATGGCCAGCGGCTGGGACAGGTTGTCCGTGGTGATGACCAGTTCGTTGCCCACGTTGCCCAGAATGCGTCCGCCGCTGATCGTCGTTACCCCGGTTCCTGAAGTTTGCAGAATGCCGCCGCTGTCGATTTTCAGCACCCCGCCCGGGGAAATTGTGACGTTCGAGGCGCTGGATGAGTTGAACCGCAGGCTGGTGATGCTCGTCTCCGTGTCCAGCGTGCCTGTAAAGCCGGTGGAGTCAGAAATGTTCTGCGCAGCCTGCCACAGGTTCACATTGTCTTGAATGGTGGTGGTGGCCGCGACGATGTTGCCGCCGGATACCGTGCCAAACGAGGTCACGCCCCCGCTGGTGACCGTCAGCCAGCCGCCCCCGGTGCCGACCAGCCCCGTGGTGGCATCGTTGGTGGTGGAGGTGATCACTCCATTGGTCGCGCTCTGGGTGCCCGAGCCGAGATTAATACGCAGCAACCCCGCTCCTGCAGCGCGGGTGATCGCGCCGAGGTTCAGCGCCAGGTCTTGGCCGGAAACCGGGTTTAAAGTGATGCTTGCCTGAGCACCGGCGGCCAAGGTGGTGCTGGCGACTGCCTGGGAAACAGCGGCCGCGCCGTTGCCGGTCAGCATCAGGTTCCCGCCCAGCATCGAAAGTGCTCCTGCACTGTTGATCTTGGCCGCTGTTGAAGTCGTGTAGTCCAGCAGGAGAATGCCGCTGTTGACCGAGGTGGTGCCGGTAAGTCCTGAATTGTCCCCCGTCAGCGCCAGGGTGCCGCCCGCGGCCGTGCTTTGAACGATGAGCCCGGCAAACGTGTTGTTCCCCGCCAGCAGCAGGTTGCCCGCGCCAGATTTGGTCAAAGCAAACGCTCCGTTCACAGGTACAAACACCGAGAGCTCATACTCGCCCACCGCAGCCTCACTGGTGCTGTCTCCAACGGAAAAGGTGCGCGCGGCGCTCAGCAGTATATTGCCCGCGCCACTGCCAATGAACGAAGCACCCAGCGGATTGCCTGTCGAAGTGTAGGTCACATTGCCTCCAAGCGTGAGGGTGCCGGTGCCGACATTGACCGTACCTTGCGCGGTGGCGGTGGTGCTGGTGCCACCAAAAGTGATGGCGCCAGAGCTAAAATTGAACCCGTTCAGATCCAGCATGGCCGGCAGGCCATTTCCGAACGCGATGATTACGGTGCCGGTTGCATTCAGAGCCTGGTCTGCGCCAAATCGGATCGCGCCACCCTGAATGTTGGTGCCGCCCGTCCACGTGCTGGTCGTTCCGGAGAGGGTCAAAACGCCCGTGCCCGTCTTCGTGAGAATGCTGGCAATCCCGCCGGTGAAGGTACCCGCGTAAGTGGTCGAAATATTGCTGCCTCCCACCGTGAGAGTGGCCGCAGTGGTGATGTTGTTGACCGCGGCCGTGGCCGAGGAACTGCTGAGGGCGCCGATTGTCTGACTGAGCGTGGTCATGTCCAGGATGCTGCTGCCGAGGAGCGTGACCGGGCTGCTGGCAGAACCGAAGGCGGCGGTTGCAATGCCTGCCCTGAGGGTGCCTGCGGCAACGATCGTCTGGCCGGTATATGTTTCCGCAACACCCGTGACCAAAGTGCCCGCGCCGAGTTTTGTCAGTCCGCCCGCGCCACTGATGACACCGCTCAAAGTCAGGACGGTGGCGGCAGAGGTGACGTCGATGTTCGCATTGCCCCCTTGAAGCACAAAGGTGTGCGCACCCGCCGTAGCGGCGGCTCCGCTGATGGTGCCCGTTGCACCCGTGTACTGCAAAGTGGCACCATCGCGCAATGTCACAGCAGTGGTGGAACCATTGCCAAGGCTGCCGGCACCCGCAGCGGTCACGTTGTTAAAGCTCAGGGTGCCGGCATCAACAAAAATGGCGCCGGTAAAGGTATTGGCATTGGTGCTGCCCAAGGTCAAAACTCCTGTGCCTGCCTTGACCAGTGCACCCGTCCCTGAAATACCGGCGTTGATCGTGAGCCCCCCTGAATTGTACTGATGAATGATCAAATCAGCGGAACCTGCAGACGCCAGGGTGCCCGTGGTTCCGTTGATGGAGTAGGCGTCGGTGCCGGTAACGAGCACACCCGACTGGTTCACCGTCATGCCAAAAGAGCTCAAGTCCAAAATCTGCCCTGCTCCGGTGGCGGTGATTTTAACCGTTCCTGGAGTGGAGGCCCCCGTCAAAGTCAGACCGCCGCTGAGAGTGTAGTTTGCAGTCGTGGTGCCACCCGTCGCTGGAAGCGCTCCCGTATACGTCGGGGTGGAGCCCACACCAGTGCCCAGACCACTCAGGGTGAAAGGCGTCGAACCACCCGTATTGCTAAGCCAGTTGTAGTTGCCGGCACCATCGGTGAAAACCGCCCTGCCTGCACCGTAAATGTTGTTGGTCACGTTCGTGGTTGTGACTTTTACTGTGGTATTGGCAGGTGCCTGCACCAGCAACGCACTGCCGGAAGTGCTCGCCGTAAAGGTACCCAGGGTGAGGGTGGTGCCGGAGGTGCTGCCGTTGGCGTCCATGATGATGGAACCGCCGGTGGCTCCCAGGGTGAAATTCCCCAGTGTCTGAGCCACAGCGAGTCCGCTTTTCCCTTTCACAGTCAGCGTTCCCCCCGCGATGGTCGGTGCAGTAGAGCCCCACATGCTGGTGGTCGCCATGTTGCTGAAATCAAGCACAATGCCGCCGCCGTTGATAATGGTGGCACCGGTGAAGGTGCTGCTCACCGAAGGTGAAAATGTGAGGATACCCGCGCCGATTTTGGTGATCGCCACCCGGGCCGTCGTCGCTGGAGAAATCGTGCCCGAAAACGTCGTGCTGGTGTCATCACGTCCGATGGTGATAACTCGGCTGGTGCCCGAACTATTGTCCAAAGCCCCTGCACCACTCAGCGACCCCATGGTCAGGGCCTGCTGCACGTCCAGTTTGGCCCCGCTGGCGATGGTCACCGCGCTGCGCACTGGAAGCGCGGTCGTTCCATTTAAGATCAGTGTGCCACCGTTGACCGTCGTCGTACCGGCATAAGTGTTGGCGCCTGAGATTCGGGCCGTTCCGGCATCATTTTTTGTCAGCCCTCCGACCGTTCCAATGACCCCAGAGATGTCGATCGATCCCGTCGTCACCGTGCCCGTGCTACTCAGTGTAAGGCCCGCGAATGCCGAGCGCAACACTCCTGAGATGGTCAGTGTGCCTGTGGTGGCACTATTGGAGATGGCCAGCGTGTCATTGAACACCGAGCTGGCCGAAATGACATCCAGTCCGTTGCCAGTCTTGTTAATGGTGGCTGAACCCGAGCTCACATCGAATACCAATGCACCGCTCGTTCCCGCAGCCACAGTGATCGCATTGTTGCTGCCGCTGCTGTCACCAATGTTAAGCGTCCCAATGGTGGTCTGCTGATTCAAATTGATGGTCTGGGCGCCACTGATGCTCGTGGTCAGATTCGCAATATCATCAATCGCGTTGGGAAAGCCCGGGGGGACGTTCCAGTTGCCTCCATCATTCCAGCTGTACGTCCCTGCTGCAGTCTGATTCCACAAAAATGTGGATGCCTGCAATGGCTGTCCAACCTGCCACGAAAGCAGCAAAACAAACATCAGAGAACCTAATGGACGACGGAAAGTGCGTAAATGACTCATAATGAATTTTGCTCGGCAACCGGCAATGCTAAGAGTTCTGGGAGGTTGAAGGCAAGAAAATGTTCATATTTTGGCTAAAGATTTCTGCCGGTTCGCCCCGCGATCTAAAGACTGCCTTTATCAAAATCCACCTCGCGAGGATCACATCGGCCGGGTCCGGTAGCAAGATGCCTCCCTGCGCCGCGTTTCAGCCCACCGCATGAGACTCCCAACCTTTCTCGCCACCGCCGTACTTTTCGCCAGTTTGCAACTGCATGCCGCGCAGCGCCCCAATGTGCTGTTCATGATGGCGGATGACCTCAACAACAGCCTCGGCTGCTATGGGCACCCTTTGGTGAAGACGCCTAATCTGGACAAGCTGGCCGCCCGTGGGGTGCGCTTCCAAAATGCCAACTGCCAGTTCCCCCTGTGCGGCCCGAGCCGGAACTCGATGCTGACGGGGCTTTATCCCAACAGCACCGGCATTCTGGGCAATTCCCAGCTTTTCCGCCAGACGATCCCCAATGCCGTGAGCCTGCCACAGGCATTTCGCAGGGACGGGTATTTCGCCGCACGCATTGGCAAACTGTACCACTATGGGGTGCCAAATTCCATCGGCACGAATGGCCATGATGACCCTTCCTCCTGGGAGCTGGAGCTGAATCCGGCGGGCTGCGACCGCCTGCTGGAGTCTCCTGACATCTTCTCGCTGCTTCCGGGGAACTTTGGCGGCACCTTGAGCTGGTATGCTTCTCCACGGCCCGATGAGAGGCACACGGACGGCCTGCAGGCGAAGGATGCGGAATGGGTGCTGGAACGCTGCGCGAAGGAGAAGGACCGTCCTTTTTTCCTCGCGCTGGGGTTCTTCCGTCCGCACACGCCGTATGTCTCGCCGGAGAAGTGGTTCAAGGGATACCCCAAGGAAACGATGCCAGTGGTGCAGGGGGTGAAGGAAGACCAGGCAGATCTCCCTGCCCCGGCGCTGGGCAGCTACAAAAAGGAGCAGGACAACCTGACCGACGATCTGCGCCAACAGGCGGTGCAGGCGTATTTTTCGGCCATCAGCTTCATGGATGCACAGGCGGGCAAGGTGCTGGATGCGCTGGACCGGCTGGGACTGGCGGAGAACACGATCGTGGTCTTCACCAGCGATCATGGCTATCACCTGGGCGAGCACGGGCTGTGGCAGAAGCAGAGCATCTTTGAGGAAAGTGCGCGCGTTCCGCTGCTGATTGCTGGACCCGGTGCCAAAAAGGGTGTGGTGGCCAACAGCCCGGTGGGTCTGATCGACCTCTACCCGACCCTCACGGAGCTCTGCGGTGTGAAAGGACCTGAGAATCTGCAAGGCCAGAGCCTGGTGCCGATGCTGAAAGACCCGGAAGCGAAGGGACGCGGCTGGGTGCTGAGCCAGGTGGTGCGGGGTGGCGGCTTCAAGCGCATGGGAGCCAGCGCTGCGAAAGGCGACGACGGCAAGCGCTTCTTTGGCTATGCGCTGCGCACCGACCGCTGGCGCTACATCGAGTGGGATGAGGGCAAGGCAGGCAAGGAACTCTATGACCACGAAAAAGATCCGAAGGAGCTGACCAATCTGGCCGACAAACCCGAGCAGGCTGAAACGCAGGCCAGGCTGGCCGAGCAGCTGCACGGCATTGTGAAGACCACCTTCCCGCCCGATGGCGTGACGCCGGAGATCGCCAAAGGCAACGCAATGTACACGCCAGAACTGGTGGAGCCCCTGAGCGTCAAAGCCTCCAAGGAATAACGAAAGACCAACCTCATGAAACCCCTTTTGCTTCTTCTTGCTTCATTTTGCGCCCTGCATTCGTCCTTTGCCGCGACGCCAAACATCGTGCTGATCAACATTGATGATCTGGGCTATGCGGACATTGGTCCCTTTGGCGCCAAGATCTCCACGCCCAACCTGGACCGCATGGCGAAGGAGGGAATGAAGCTGATGAGCCATTATGCAGCGCCGGTTTGCTCCCCTTCCCGTGCGGCGATGATGACGGGCTGCTACCCGAAGCGCGTGCTGCCCATTCCGGGTGTGCTGTTTCCAGCGGCTGCCGTGGGCCTGAACCCGAATGCCACCACGGTGGCGGAAGTGCTCAAAGGGGCCGGTTATGCCACCGCATGCATCGGCAAGTGGCATCTGGGGGACCAGCCGGAGTTTCTGCCCACCAACCAAGGCTTCGACAGCTACTTTGGCATTCCTTATTCGAATGACATGGGACCTGCGGCGGAGGGTTCGAAGAGCAATCCGGACAAGCCGCTGCCGCAGAGCAATCCCAAGGCGGGCGCCGGCAAGGGCAAGGGTGATGCCGAACCGGAAACGGGGCTGAAGGGAAATGCGCAGCCGCCGCTGCCGCTGGTGGAGAATCACAATGTGGTGGAACGTGTCAAAGTGGAGCAGCACCACACCTTCACCAAGCGCTACACGGAGCGCGCGGTGAAGTTCATCCGGGAGCACGAAAAGCAGCCGTTTTTCCTCTACCTGCCGCACAATGCGGTGCATTTCCCGCATTATCCCAGCAAGGATTTCACGGGAAAGTCAGGCATCAGTCTGCAGAAGGACTGGGCGATGGAGGTGGACTGGTCTGTGGGGCAGGTGCTGGACACCCTGCGTGAACTGAAACTGGATGCGAATACGCTGGTCATCTTCACCAGCGACAATGGCGGGCCGCTGAACCAGGGAGCGGACAACACGCCGCTGCGTGGCAGCAAGGGCAGCACGCTGGAGGGCGGCATCCGCGTGTGCACCATTGCGTGGTGGCCGGGGAAGATCGCCGCGGGTTCAGAGACCAAGGACATCACGGCGCACATGGACTGGCTGCCGACCTTTGGAGCGCTGGCAAAAAGCAAGAGCGTGGGAGAGCTGAAGCTGGACGGGAAGGACATTTCCCCAGTTCTTTTGGGGAAAAAGGAGGCCAAGGGGCACGATGTGTTTCATTATTACAGCGGTTTCAACCTCCAGGCGGTGAGAAGCGGGCCGTGGAAACTGCATCTGGGTAGCAAGGAGCTGTATCACCTTGAAGAGGATATCGGGGAGGCGAAGAATGTTGCAGCGGATCACGCGGACATCGTGGAGAAGCTGCAGAAGCTGGCGGAGAAGATGAAGGCGGATCTGGGGGACAAGACGAACAACGCCCCCGGTGTGCGGGCGCTTGGACGAGTGGAGAATCCGCAGCCGCTGATCGGCGCCGATGGCACGGTACGGGAGGGTTTTAACCAGATTGCGAAAACACTGCCATGAAAACGATTCTCTTTCTGATCCTGACTTCGGCGGTTTTTGCGGCGGATGCGCCGCTGCTGAAAGATGACTTTTATGTGTCGGATTCGGCAATAAGACGGGCTGCGAGGGGCGAGTGGAAATTTGCCGAAGGCAGCGCGACGTGCACCCAGGATGACGCGCTTTTTAAGAAGAACAAAGATCACGGTCCGATTCTTTTTTACGACCTGAATTACACGGATGCGCTGATCCAATTTGCGGTGAAACCGGATGAGGCGAACAAGATGATCGTCTTCACGGCCAATGGCGCGGACGGGCATGTTTTCCGGCTGGTGTTCACGCCGACGGGAATGGGGGTGCGGGCGTTTCCGCCGGAGGGGGAGGACCATAAGTCGATCTCATTGGGAAATGAGAAGGAGGTGGTGCTGAAGGCAGGCGCGTGGACGAAGGTGAGCGTGGACCTGCGGGGCACGAAGGCCAAGGTGAAGGTGGGGGACTTTGCGAAGACGTATGAACATGCTTCCATCGCTCCGGCGAAGGTGAACCTGAGCGTGGGATTCAGCTACGGGACCGTGAGTGTGACGGAGCTGGTGGTGGACAAGTAAGCGGTGGGATGGCGCAGAAGGAGCAGCGCACAGACTTTGTGCGTTATGAGGGAATGCGAATGCCCAGATGCCGCACTCGGAGAGTGCGGACCACTTCACTTTGTGCTCTAGAGGCCGCCGAGCTTGCAGATGTGGGCCCAGTGTTTGGGATCGACGGGGGTGATGGAGAGTCGGTTGCCGCGGCGGAGGATGAGCATGTCGGCGAGCTTGGGATCTTCGCGGAGCATGTCGAGGGTGACGAAGGTTTTGAAGTCGGCCTCCCATTTGACATCGACCATGAGCCAGCGGGGGTCTTCGCGCTTGCTGCCCTTGTCGAAGTATTCGGAGGAGGGGTCGAACTGGGTGTGGTCGGGGTAGGCTTCTTTGACGATCTTGACGATGCCGGCGATGCCGGGGACGTCGCAGCTTGAGTGGTAGAAGAAGCCGAGGTCTCCGATGGACATGTCGTCGCGCATCATGTTGCGGACCTGGTAGTTGCGCACGCCGTTCCAGGGTTCCGTTTTTTTGGGGCGCTTCTTGAGGTGGTCGAAGGAGAAGACGTCGGGTTCGGATTTGAGGAGCCAGTGATGCATGAGGATGGCCTACGAAAGGACGGAAAGGACAGAGACGACGGAAAGGATGCGGGATGCGCCCCGGAGTTATACGGTGATGATCCGGTTGCGGGCGGTGATGGGCCAGCGTTCGGTGGTTTTGAGGGCGTCGATGACGTAGGCTTCGCCGTGCATGGAGACGGTGGGGCAGACGTGGCGGGGGATGCCGTGGAGGGCCTGGCCGATGGTGAATTCGTGGGCGCGCTCGGTTTCGAGGACGAGATGCTCCTCGCTCTGCATGATGGCAACGGCGTCTGGCAGCTCCTCGAAGCGGACGCGGGGATGGGGATTCTCGGGGGCGACGGATTTGTGGCCGAGATCGAGAGTGATGCGGTTTTTGCCGGGCTTGCTGATGACGCGGGCGAGGAGGACGGCAGCGGGCAGGAAGGGCAAGTCCTGAGGGTATTTGTCTCCATAACCGAAGTCCCAGAGGACGGTGGTGCCGGGGCTGAGGGTGCGGTCTTCATAGCCGGCATGAATGCCGAAGGTGGGGGAACCACCGGCGACGAGTTCCTTCACGATGATGCCCTCCCCTTGCAGGCGGCAGCGGAACTGAAGGACGGGCTCAAAGGCGGCATCGCAGCGCTCGCGGCGAACGTCGAGGCTTTCGTCATGGATGTGGCCGTCGTAGGCGTGGATGCCGCGGAACTGGAGGCGGGGGGTGTCTTTGATGACGTGGGCGAGGAGGGCGGCTTCATCTGAGGGGACGATGCCGGTGCGGCTCATGCCGCAGTCGATCTCGATATAGGCGCCAAGGGTGACATTGTGCTGCTGGGCGGCGGAGGCGAGGAAGGCGACGACTTCCTCGGAGTCGGCGATGCTGGAGAACTGGGTGTCCGGGAATCTAACGGCGAGATCGCCAAGGCGCTGGGCATTGATGCCGACGCTGGGCATGGCGAGGAGGACATCGGTGGCGCCGACGGCGGCGCACATCTCGGCCTCGGCAATGGTGGAGGCCTTGAACTGGGTGATGCCAAGGCGGATCTGCATGGCAATGACCTCGGCGGTTTTGTGCGTTTTGACGTGGGGGCGCAGGCGCTTGGGATTGCCGCCGGCGATCTGGAGCATGAGGTCGAGATTGTGTTCGATGCGCTTGCGGTAGAAGAGGAGCGCAGGGGACGGGATGTCAGCTTCGTTTTCGATGTGGAACCAGGCGGGATGCATGAGGCAAACTGGCGAGCGGGGGCGGAATGGTCAAATGCAGGCGCGAGGAGGATTTTGGGAGGGGATGGGATATGGGCATGGTGGTCCTGGGGAGCGGTGAGGACATGGTGAGGCCGGAGGGACGGCACTGGAACGCCGCGGTCCCAGGGGCGCGAGGGGCTCTGTTATTTAGAGAGCCTTTGGCTCATCTCGACGGAGCGAGATGGCTACTGTACCGGAAGCGGGATGGCTACGGTGGGCTAGGTGTTTTTGGGAATCCAATCGCCCTCGCGGTAGTCGAGAAGTTTTTCTTTATCCGTGTCGTGCTCCAGCTTGATGGGCTGGAAGCCGCTGCAACCAGGGAGCATCAAAAGTAGGGCGGCGAGGAGAAACAGGGATGGTTTCATGGGCGCGGAAGATGCGCGGCCCTTTTGAAGGAGCAAGCTAACAAATTGGGGGGATGAAATCCGTTCATGGGACAGGCGCAGTGAGGGCTTGACCAGAATGCCCGCCGCCGTCAGCATCCGGGCCACCATGACGCGCTCCACCCTCGCCTTTGCTTTTGCAGCCCTGACCACCACGGCCATCGCCGGGGAAAACTTCCTTGTTTACTTCGGCACGAACGGAAATGTGAAGAACGGGAGCAAGGGGATCTATGTGGCGAGGTTTAACACGGCGACGGGTGAGCTGACGCAGCCGGAACTGGCGGTGGAGGCGGGTGCGCCGGGCTTCCTGGCGATTCATCCGTCAAAGAAGTACCTCTATGCCAACACGGATGTCTCCCTGCCGGATGGGAAGAAGGGCGGCGGGATCAGCGCCTTCAGCATCGACAAGAACAGCGGCAAGCTGACGCTGATCAACCAGGCGGCGACGGCGGGCATGGGGCCGTGCCATGTGAATGTGGACAAGACAGGGAAGCTGGCGACGATCGCGAATTACGGGAGCGGGAGCATCGGCTCGTATGCGATCAAGGAGGATGGCTCGGTCTCGCCTGAGGTGAGCTTTTTCCAGCATGAAGGAAGTGGTGCGGATCCGAAGCGACAGGCGGGACCGCATGCGCACTCGGTGAACTTCAGCCCGGACAACCGCTTTGCCTTCGCCTGTGACCTGGGCCTGGACAAGGTGCTGATTTACAAGATCGATCCGACGAGCGGGAAGATGACGCCAAACGAGCCGGCATTTGCAAAGACGCCGGCGGGCGGCGGGCCGCGGCACCTGGCGTTTCACCCGAACGGGAAGTTTGTGTTTGTGAACAATGAGATGGCGATGACTGAGACGGTCTTCAGCTATGATGCGGAGAAGGGTGCGCTGACGGAGATTCAGACGATTTCGACGCTGCCGGAGGCGGACCGGGGCAAACCGGGGTATAGCACGGCGGAGACGGTGGTGCATCCGAACGGACGGACGGTGTATGTTTCCAACCGCACGCATGACACCATTGCAGTGTTTGGGTGTGATCCTGCGACAGGCAAGCTGACGGCGCTGCAGTATGTACCGGTGGAAGGCGAAGTGCCGCGCAACATCTGCCTGGACCCGACGGGCAAGTGGCTGATCGCCGCGCACCAGAACAGCGGAACGGCGGCGCTTTTCAAAGTGGACCAGGACAGCGGCAAGCTGACCTTCAGCGGCACGAAGGTGAACGTGCCGGGCAGCATCTGCGTGCGGTTCCTTGCGCTGGACTGAAAAATTGCAGCGCGCATGCGGAATATCTTTAGAAGAACAACACAAACAAGCGGGGGGCTTGGTTCGTTTTTTTGAGTGTGCGGGGAAACGGCCCGCATGCCATGACTTCCCGTTTTTCCAGAAGCAATCTGACGAAAGAGCAGCGCCTGCACCTGCTGCTGGAAGCCCTTGCGATCCTGCATGATCACGATGCAGGACCATTTCCGGAACGGGTGCTGGCCGCGTGCCAGCACTTTTTACCTGACACCTGCAACAGTTTTGAGATCTGGGGCCGGGGCGATGGCAGCCATGAGGGGGCAATGAACGTGCCCTACGATGCGGCGGACATGCAGGAGCGCTTCCGGATCATCGGCGAACTGGCGCCGACCCAGAATCCGATGTTTCAACGGCTGATCGCAGGAGACACGGAACCGATGCGGCTGTCTGACTTCACGACGCTGCGGGAGATCCGCCGGACGGAGTTTTTTGAGATGGTGTTTAAACCGGTGGGGCTGAAGCACCAGGTGGCGATACCGCTGAACACTGCGACGCATCTGGGCGCGGTGACTTTTAACAAAGGGGGGAGCCAAGATTTCACGACGGAGGAGCTGGGGCTCATCTCCCTGTTTGGGCGGCACACCGCGCTGGCGCACCAGACGGCCCGTCTGCTGGCAACGGTGGGGGCGGAGCGCCAGAGGGCGGAGAAACAGGACTTTCTGGCGCTGAAGCGCAGAGGTCTCACGCGGCGGCAGGCGGAGGTGCTGTACTGGCTGGTGCAAGGGAAGCGGGACCGGGAGATTGCGGTCATTCTGGGCATCAGCCCGCGCACGGCGGAAACACATGTGCGTTCGATTTTAGGGAAGCTGGGGGTGGAGACGCGGGCGGCGGCGGTGGCGCAGGCCTGCCGTGCATGCCCCGCCATGGTGGCGGAGCAGCTGACATGAATGCGTAGTTCCACGTATTTCGTTTGTGATGCCGACCTGCCACCTTTCCCTCACTTCTATGATCCTGTCTCGACTGTTCATCGCCGCCTCGCTCGCCGGGGTTTGCCTCTGCGGTTTCGCTCCGGTGCTCCGGGCGCAGAGCTACGCATGGGCTAACTTCGCAGGACAGCCAGGTGGCGCGGGCACTGTGGACGGTACGGGCGCGGAAGCGCGATTCTACAATCCCATGGGCACTGCTGTGGACAGCAGCGGAAACATCTATGCGGCGGAGAGTGGCAACCACATCATCCGCAAAATCACACCCGCCGGAGTGGTGACCACGCTGGCAGGCAAGGCGGGAGAGAGCGGCACAGCGGACGGCACGGGCAGCGCCGCGCGGTTCCAAGCACCTTCCGGTGTCGCGGTAGATGGCAGCGGGAATTTGTATGTGGCGGACACGAGCAACTTCACGATTCGCAAGATCACGCCTGCGGGAGTGGTCACCACCGTGGCAGGGGCGGCGGGCACGGGCGGAGGAGCCGACGGAACCGGCAGCGCTGCCCGGTTTTACAGCCCGTATGGCATCACAATCGACAGCGCTGGGAATCTGTATGTGACGGACACCTACGCCCACACGATCCGCAAGATCACGCCGGGACTGGTGGTGACGACGCTGGCGGGTAGTCCCAACAGTTCCGGGAGCGCCAATGGCACCGGTAGCGCTGCGCGGTTCAACTATCCTGGGGGCATTGCCGTGGACAGCAGCGGCAACCTGTACGTGGCCGACCAAAGCAACCACACCATCCGCAAAGTGACTCCCGCCGGAGCGGTGAGCACCGTGGCCGGGACGGCGCTCAGCACGGGCAGTACGGACGCCACCGGCAGCGCCGCGCGGTTCAACTATCCTGGGGGCATTGCTGTGGACAGCAGCGGCAACCTGTGGGTGGCAGACAGCAGCAATCACACCCTCCGCAAGGTCACCACCACCGGAGTCGTCACCACGCCGGCAGGGACGGCGGGGAGTTCCGGCAGCGCTGATGGCACGGGTGCCGCAGCACGATTCAGTTCTCCGCATGGCATTGCCGTGGACGGCAGCGGGAACTTCTGGGTGGCGGATGCAGGCAACCAAACGATTCGCAAGATGACTCCCGCCGGGGTGGTGACCACGCTGGCAGGCGCTCCCGGTCATCTGGGAACTGCGGACGGCACGGGCACGGCCGCCGCCTTCAAGGTCCCGTCTGGTGCGGCGGTGGATGGCAGTGGCAATGTGTATGTGGCGGACACCAGCAACCACACGATCCGCAAGATCACCCCTGCCGGGGTGGTGACCACACTGGCGGGCACAGCGGGGAACTCCGGCAGCACGGATGCCACAGGCAGCGCGGCTCGATTTAAGACACCCTATGGAGTGGCGGCGGACAGCAGCGGCAATGTGTACGTGGCGGACTCCGGCAACCACACGATCCGCAAAGTGACGCCGGCAGGAGCGGTGAGCACCGTGGCCGGCACGGCGGGCAGCATTGGCAACATCAACGCCACTGGCAGCGCGGCCCGCTTCAACTTTCCCCAGGGAGTAGCGGTAGACGGGAGTGGGAACCTCTATGTGGCGGACACCAACAATCAGCTTGTCCGCAAAATAACCTCCGGCGGAGTGGTGACCACGCTGGCGGGTAGTGGGTTTCCAGGGTACCTGGACGGGACGGGCACAGGGGCTTACTTCTTCAGCCCCTCCGGAATCGCCGTGGAAGGGGCGGGAACTGTGTACGTGGCGGACAACAACAACCAAGTGATTCGCAAAGTGACGCCGGCCGGTGTGGTGACTACGCTGGCTGGGACGGCGAACACCTCTGAAGGCACCCCTGATGGCACGGGAGCGGATGCGCGCTTCCGCAATCCGATGGGGGTGGCCACAGATGGCGAGGGGAATGTGTATGTGGCCGACTCCAACAACTCCACCGTGCGCAAGATCACACCCTCCGGAGTCGTCACCACCATCGGTGGCACTGCACGGGTGGTGGGTGGGGCGGAGGGCATCGGCGCGGCTGCGCAGTTTTCCACACCACGCGGGCTTGCCGTGACTGCTGACGGGGTGGTGTTTCTGGCGGACACCTCCAACCACCGCATCTCGCAAGGAATGCCGCTTTATCCCCCTGTCCTAGCGCTGACGACAGCCGCAGACGGGCTGACCAGCGCCGGGGCAGTGCTGCATGGAAGTGTGAATCCCCGGGGGCTGGCCACGACGGCAATCTTTCAATATGGCCTGGACGCCAGCTATGGCAGCAGCGCGAGCGTCACGCTTTCCCCCAACGACGGCAGCAGTGCGCAGGAGGTGAGCTCCACGCTGGCGGGGCTGACGGCGGGAATGGCATATCATTACCGCCTCAGTGCGACTAATTTGGTGGGAACCACCGTCTCGGCGGATGCGACTTTCACCTCGCTGACGGTACAGGAGGAATGGCGGAGGACCTACTTTGGAAGCACGGAGAATACGGGGACGGCGGCGGATGGTGCGGATCCGGATGGGGATGGCATGACGAATGTGCAGGAGTTCACTGCGGGGACGAGCCCGCAGAGCGCGGCGAGTGTGTTCAAGATCGGCTCTGTGCAGGTGAACGGAGGAGTGCCGACGCTCAACTTTCCGAGCGTGGCGGGGAAGACCTATCGCGTGGAATACAAGGACAACCTGCTGGATGGTGTATGGAATGTGCTGCAAAACAACCTTTCGGGCACCGGGGGGGCGCTTCAAGTCAATGACAGCACAGGCACGGCGCAGAGCAGGCGGTTTTACCGGGCGGTGGTGGTGCCGTGAGGTGGGGATGGCCTGGGGCGGGGTTCTTTGGTGTGGGAGGAGGGCGGGCATTCGTCATTGCGCCCGCCGTCTTTGGCTCTACTCTGACTGCCCCAAAAACCACGATTATGACCCAGCTCGATCAGCTCAAGAAGCACACCGTTGTCGTCGCCGATACTGGCGATTTCGAGGCGATGAAGGCCTACAAGCCTCAGGACGCCACGACGAATCCCTCCCTCATCCTCCAGGCTTCGCAGAAGGCTGAGTACAAGTCGCTCTTTGACAAGGCGGTGGCGGATGGCAAGTCCGGCGGTGTGGACGCGGTGATGGACAACCTCGTCGTTGCTTTCGGTCTTGAGATTTTGAAGATCGTCCCAGGCCGTGTTTCGACGGAAGTGGATGCACGTCTGTCCTTTGACACGCAGGCGAACATCGACAAGGCGCGTCATTTGATCGGCATGTATGAAAAAGCGGGCATTGGCCGTGAGCGCATTTTGATCAAGATCGCCTCCACGTGGGAAGGCATCAAGGCGGCTGAAGTGCTGCAGAAGGAAGGCATCAACTGCAATCTGACGCTGCTTTTCAGCCTGGCGCAGGCGGTGGCGTGTGCAGAAGGCGGCATCAAGCTGATCTCCCCGTTTGTGGGCCGTATTCTTGACTGGTACAAGAAGAGCACGGGCAAGGACTACGCGGGCGCGGAAGATCCGGGCGTGCAGTCGGTGACTCAAATTTACAACTACTACAAGCACTTTGGCTACAAGACCGAAGTGATGGGCGCGAGCTTCCGCAACAAGGGCGAGATCACGGAACTGGCGGGCTGCGATTTGCTGACGATCAGCCCTGCTCTCCTGGGTGAACTGGCGGGCAGCGAAGATGAACTGACCGTGAAGCTGGATGCGAGCAAGGCGAAGGACCTGAAGATCGAGAAGATCGGCAGTGATGAGAAGACCTTCCGCTGGCTGTTCAATGAAGACGCGATGGCGACTGAGAAGACGGCCGAGGGCATCCGCAACTTTGCGAAGGATATTGTGAAGCTGGAGAAGATGGTGGAGGCAGCGATTGGCTGAAGATTGAGCCGAAAGAAGGAAAAAGACGGGAAAAAATCGGAGGCAGCGGTCTCTGATTTTTTCCTTTCCCTTTTTTGATTCTTTCGGCGTATCCCCTTTTCTTTCTTATGCTGACGAAGCGCATCATTCCCTGTCTGGACGTGAAGGAAGGCCGTGTCGTGAAGGGCACGAAATTCCTGCAACTGCGTGATGCCGGAGATCCGGTGGAGTGTGCGCAGGTGTACAATGCGCAGGGGGCGGATGAGCTGGTGTTTCTGGACATCACGGCGAGCCATGAAGAACGCAAGACGATGGTGGACGTGGTGGCACGCACGGCGGCGAGCTGCTTCATGCCGCTGACGGTGGGCGGTGGTATTCGCACCGTGGCAGACATGCGCGAGATGCTGCTGGCGGGTGCGGACAAGGTGGGCATTAACACAGCGGCGGTGAAGACGCCTCACGTCATTGATGAGGCGGCGAATGCGTTTGGCTGCCAGTGCCTGGTGGTGGCGATTGACGCGAAGCGCAATGCGAAGGGGTCGTGGACGGTTTACACGCACGGCGGTCGCAATGCGACGGAGCTGGATGCGGTGGAGTGGGCGGCTGAGGTGTGCCGGCGCGGTGCGGGTGAGATTTTGCTGACGAGCATGGACTCTGACGGGACGAAGGCGGGCTATGACATTGGTTTAACGAAGGCGGTGAGCGAGGCTGTGACGATTCCGGTGATCGCCAGCGGTGGTGCGGGGAACCTGGACCACATGGTGGATGTCTTGAGAGATGGGAAAGCGGATGCGGTGCTAGCGGCGAGCATTTTCCACTTTGGGGAGTTCACGGTGGGAGACGTGAAGAAGTATTTGGGTGCGCGTGGGGTGCCGGTGAGGGTGTAAGGCGGATGTGGCGACGCGGCTAGGTTTGGATTCGGTTGAGGATGGGGAGTTTTGTGGGCTGAGGGCTGGCGCAGAACTTGGCTGCGAGCGTGAGAGGAATTTTTGTGGCAGCGGAAAGCCCAGAAGCCGCACAGGGGACTGTGCGGACCACTTTGCTGGCGCCTGTGCGTGGGCGCGGCGGGTGTTTTTGACGCTGGGTGAGTTGTGGGGATTTTCTGTAGCGTTTTGAAGCCAGGGGAAGTTTCGGTTTTGCCGCAGAGGGGCGGAGATGCAGAGGGAGCAGAGAATGAACTCGTTTCTGTCGGCACTGCGCAGCGTTAACCAGGAACTTTGATTCTGTGCTTGGAATGTGGCGCAGGGTTTGTGTAGGCTGCGGGGTATGAATCCAATCAACTCTCTTTCGCGTCGTCAGTTTGGAACTCTTGCGGGTGTGGGTGCCATTGCGGCGATGCTGCGGGCGCAGGTGGAGGCGGCGGATAAGGCGACTGGGGCTGTGGGCATGGGGAAGGTGAAGCACTCGGTGTGCAAGTGGTGCTACAAGCAGATCCCGCTGGAGGAGTTTTGCGTGGCGGCGAAGGAGATCGGGCTGGAGTCGGTGGAGCTGCTGAACCCGGAGGATTTTCCCATCGTGAAGAAGCATGGTCTGCATTGCGCGATGGTGAGCTATCCGACGATTGAGGCGCCGGGCGGGGTGAAGCTGGGGCCGATCCCGAAGGGGTGGAACCGCACTGAGCATCATGATCTGCTGGTGCAGGCGTATGAGCCGCTGCTGAAGACGAGTGCGGAGGCTGGGTTTAAGCAGGTGATCTGTTTCAGCGGGAATCGCGACGGAATGGATGATGCGCAGGGGATGGAGAACTGCGCGAAGGGGCTGACACGGCTGATGCCACTGTGTGAGAAGCTGGGGGTGACGCTGGTGATGGAACTGCTCAACAGCAAGGTGAACCATCCGGATTATATGTGCGACCACAGCGCGTGGGGTGTGGGCTTGTGCAAGAAGATTGGCTCGCCGCACTTCAAGCTGCTGTATGATATTTACCACATGCAGATCATGGAGGGGGATGTGATTGCGACGATCCGGAGGGATCATGAGTACTTTGCGCATTATCACACGGGCGGGGTGCCGGGACGGGCGGAGATCGATGAGACGCAGGAGCTGAACTATCCGGCGATCATCAAGGCGATCCAGGAGACGGGATATACAGGATACCTGGGGCAGGAGTTTATTCCGAAGCGGGCGGACAAGCTGGCATCGCTGAAGCAGGGGGTGGGGATTTGTACGGTGGCGTAAATCTCTACTTCTACACCTATGCGTGGTCTCACCCAAAGATTCGGTCTGCTAGCGGTTCTTTGTCTGACCTGCGAGCCCGTCAGGGCAGCAGAGTTTATGGACGAGGTCAACAAGGTGGCGTCTTCCGAAAAGTTTGAAGCCGCCGCGAAGAAGGCGAAAAGTCTGCTCGCGGAGGATAAACTCGATGAGGCCAATCAGGCCTACATCAGTCTCATTCCCGATGACAAGCTGACGCCCGCGGAGTGCTTCGTGCTGGGAAACACGTTCTTCTCCATGGAGGACGACCTGGCTCTGAAGTACCAACAGCGCGCGCTTGCCGCACTGCCGGATGATCCGCATGTGAATTTGGAGTATGCGATGGATCTGCATCGGCAGGGGAAAGCCAAGGAAGCCCTTCCCCACTATGAGAAATATCTGAGCAAGGGAAAGAGTGGATACCTCCCCCATACGCTGCTGGCGGACTGCCTGGTCCGGACCGGGCGGCTGAAGGAGGCCTGCGAGCAATGGAAGCTAGCCGATCATCCGAACAACCATACGGAAATCGACTTTGCCATTCACTCGATCTATGGAGCTGCCCTGCCATTCAAGCGCCGCAGTGATCTGCTGAAGGCCATTCATGCTGGACAGGTGAACAAGCTGGATGAACTGTTCGCGCTGTCCGCGAACTGGGATCGGGACTGGTGGAATGCTGATGTGAATCCTGAGATGCTGAAGAAGGATGTGGCGCTGGCGAAGGAGATTCTTGCCGGTGATGCGGAGCACTTTGCGGAACTGGAGGTTTATGCGGAGACTTACACTCAGGAAGTCACTCCCAAATGGCTGGAGGAAAAACTGAAAGCGAAAGGATGGATCCTGGGTGAGGCGGGCAAGCTTCCCTCACGAGGCCATGTGGCGGACCGGCTGGTCTCGCTCGTTCTGGAACATGAGCTGGAGAAGGAGGCCACGCTGCTCAAGAGATTTGAAGCCGAGCTGCGGAATCGTGCGCTGGGAAAAGATGCGAAGGACATCATGGCGCTGAACATGCTGGCTCATCTGCTGGCCAGCGATGAAAAACTGGCACCTCAGCTCGCAGAGATCGATCAAGCGGGTTGGGAGCGCTATCATGACGACCGCTTTGCCGCGAGCCTGCTGGTGGGCCTGCTAGGGACGGACAAGCTCAAGACGGATTCGCCACAGTTCATCCAGGCGATGAAGGACTTTCCTGAGAACGAATTCATCGCCATGATGGGTGTGGAAATGGCGGAAAAAGAAGGGAAGCCCATGAGTCAGCCGCTGGTGGAAGCGATCAAGGCGGAGTTTCGGCATCTGTCGATCAGCATCGGAATCATCAAGGATTCGTATCGCCTCAAAGGGCTGTTTGCGCTTTTGGAGAAGGAGTTGGGGAAATAACGAGCCCGGCATTATCTCCGCCATGCTTCATCACCTCTCTTTTGCGGTTACAGATCTTGAACGGTCGGCTGCGTTCTATGATGCGGTGCTGGGGGCGCTGGGGTATGGGCGGGTGTGGGAGGATGAGACGTTTGTGGGGTATGGGACTGAGGCTGGGAAGGATGTGTTTGCGCTGAAGCTGCGGCCCGGGAACGTGAGTTTGCCGGGGGATGGATTTCATGTGGCGTTTGCGGCGCCGTCGCGGGAGGCGGTGGATAAGTTTTATGAGGCGGCGCTGGCGCATGGAGGCCGGGACAATGGGGGCGCGGGGATGCACCCGGAGTATGGGCCGGGCTATTGCGCGGCGTTTGTGATGGATCCGGATGGGTATCGGATCGAGGCGGTGGTGGCGAAGGCGTGAAGAGCGTGGGCCGTGGTTTGATCCCGTGGGATCCGGGATTTTACACCGCAAGAGATTAGAAGACCGCAGAGTCCGGAGTGCTGATCCTCAGCTCTGGAATTCGGAAGCCGTGACCATGCCAACGGAACAGTGGCGTCAATGGACGATCTTGATGGGAGTGCCAACGGAGGACTCGCGGAAGAAGATTTCGGCCATGCGGTGGGGGAGGCGGATGCAGCCGTGGGAGGCGGGGTAGCCGGGGAGGTAGCCTTCGTGCATGCCGGTAGCACCGGTGATGCGCATGAAGAAGGGCATGCGCGCGGCATCGAAGAGAGCGCCTGGGGGACGGGGATCTTTGCGGACGTCGATTTCGCGCTGCAGGACTTCGCCGTCTTTGCTGACGTAGTCGCCGAAGAGGGAGGAGGCGTGGTCTTTGTCTTTCTCGATGACGGAGAAGCTGCCTGTGACGGTGCCCATGCCTTCGCGACCGGAGGAGATGGGGGAGGTGCCAGCGAGCTGGCCGCCTTTGTAGAAGTAAACTTTTTGCTCGCCGAGATTGATCACCATGCGGGGTGAGCCGGTCATGGTGTCGCCGTGCCACTCGCCGGCGTCGTAGAGAGAGGACTGGGAACTGTGCTGTGAATCGCTGGCGCGGGGTCTTTTATAGACGGCGATTTTTTCGACCCAGAAGGCGCCGGTGCCGGGGATGGGTCGACGGACTTCGACATATTGCTGGCATGAGCTGAGCACGAGGCTGAGCGATGCGAACAGCAGCAGCAACGCGAGACGTGCCGCACCAGGACGCCAGGGAAATGAAGGGGAAGAAAAATTCATGCGCGGGGTAACCACAGCCGGTGTGTGAGCGCAACCCATTTTCGCCATGAGGGGAATATGGTGCTGGGTGGCATGCTGTGTGTAGGGCTGCGCAAGCACGTGGGTGCTCGGTGGGAAGGGGCCTCGGGTAGTATAAGAATTGGGTGAGCGGCGGAGTGCTGCGGAATAAATTCCGCGCTCCGTTCCCGAGGTTCTGCGGCGGATCGTTACGATCACCACGGCGTGAAGCGAAGGCCGAAGAGGACGAGGATGCTGGCGGCGAGGATGGAGAGGGTGGGGATGATGAAGGGGCCGTAGTGGTCGATGACCTGGGGCTGCTTTTGGAGGACGACGACTTTTTTCATTTCGTCGATGCTTTTGAAGACGCTCGTGAGGGCTTCGGGGGTGAGGGCGCTGAAGACGGTGCCGCCGGTGGCCTGGGTGATGCCGACGAGCTGGGGCTGAATGGCGTCTTTGCTGAGGAGGATGCTGAAGACGGTGATGTTTTCGGCGCGGAGGTGCTCAATGATGGCGGCATCGAGAGGAGGGAGGATGTCGGGGCTTTCGCCGTCGGTGAGGAGGATGATCATGCGATCTCCGGTGGGGCGCTGGGCGAGGAGATCGGCGGCGCCGTGGAGGGCTTTGCCGATGAAGGTGCGGCCCCAGAGTTCATCGGGGAGGCCGTGGCGGCCCATGCTGGGGGGATCGAGCTTGGGGTTGTTGGGTTCGATGAAGCGCTTGGAGAGCGGGATGGACTGGGTGTCCTGGGTGAGGGGGAGCCAGTGGATGAAGAAGCGGGAGAAGATGGTGAGGCCGAAGGCATCGCCCTGGCGGTGGCTGATGAACTGCTCGATGGCCTCCATGGCGGAGTCGAAACGGCGGTGGCGGCCATTGGCCTGAGAGCCGTGGGGCTCGGCCATGCTGCCGGAGGTATCGAGGACGAACTGGACGTTGTTGAGGCGGCGCTCGACCTCCGGCGGGGTGGCCGTGAGGACGAGGAGGCGCAGGAACCAGCCGGAGCGCTGGCGGCCGTGATCGAAGGGCAAAACCATGGGCTGGCCGCGGCGAACGAATTCCCAGAAGGCGAGGGTGACGGGGAGGGCGAGGAGGCTGAGGAGCTGGGGATGCTGGAAGGTCATGCTGGCACCTCCTGCGGGGTTCTGGTAGGAAGTAGCAGGGCGGAGATTTCGGCGGTCTGAACGGAGGATGCGGGGTGGTGGAGCCAGTGCTGGAGGGTTTTTAGTGCAGCGGCGGTTTTGGCATGACGACTGATCTTTTGAAGGGCGAGGTCCATGGGCAGGGAGCCGAGGGAGAGTTCCTCGCGCCAGCGGTGGAGGAGGAGCATCTCCATGCGGGCTTTGTCGGTGGTGCAGAGGGTGCCGGATTCGAGCTGAGCGCGGAAGTGGGCGAGGAGTTCGTCAGGAGTGGGGCCGGTGGGACCTGTGGAGGTGGCCGCAGCTTTGCGCGGACGTTTGTAGAAGATGATAAGGAGGAGCCAGAGAATCCATAACACGAAGAGGAGGGCCATGGTTTCGTAGTAGCGGCCGCCGACATCGATTTGAACGGCTTCGGTTTCCTGAATGCGGGTGTCGAGATTTTTGGAGAGCTTGGCGTCGCCGGAGAATTTGAAGGTGGGCAGGTTGGTGAGGGGGCTGCCGTCTGCGGAGATGAGGTAGTCTTTGAGATCGAAGGTGCCGGCGCGGTTGACGATGTAGCGCACGTCATAGATGCGGCGGCCTTCGACTTCCTTGATGTCGGCGATGCGGACATTGACAGCGACGCCCCACTTGTAAGGAGCGACGGTCATGAGGGGGCCGCTGTAGGTGATGATGGCGGCCTGCTCGACGCCGAGGGGGACATTGAGGGTGTCGGTTTCGGGCGGGCGGGAGAGGAACACGGCGGCCACGAGTCCCACCACGAAGAGGAGGGAGAGGAGGCGGGGGATGGGCCAGTGTGAGTCCGGGTTCATGCGATGCTATCTGCCAGCGCTGCCTCCGAGGCCGCGACGGTTTAAGAAATGGCGCAGGCGGCCGAGGATGGGCTGGTCGGTGCGGAGGTAGAGGTAGTCGATACCGAAGCGGGTGAGCTCGCTCTGCCATGTGGCGCTGTCGATGAAACTGCGGCGACCGTGGCCGACGAAGGCGCGGCCGGATTCGGCCTCGGAACCGCGGAAGAGGCCTGCGCCTTTGAGGTTCAGCTCGGCGGGGTCTTGCAGATGGAGGACGATGCAGTCGTGCTCCTGGCCGAGGACCTGGAGAGCTGCGAAGGCGCCGGGGTCGTGGAGATCGCTGAGGACGATGACGGTGGTGAGGCGCTTGAGGGCGGGGGCGATTTCGCGGGCGCGCTGGGCGAGGGAGGTTTCCTCGACGAAGTTGTGATGACGCAGTTTGTGCGACCATTCCATGACGAGATTGCGCGAGAGGGAGGGGCGCACGTGGAGCTCGCGCGCGCCGCAGCCGAGGAGACCGACGGGGGTCATGGAGGACTGAGCGGCGAGGGCGATGCCGGTGGCGATGCGCACTGCCCAAGCGTATTTGCTGAGCGTCTGCGAGCTCACGCACATGGAGGCGGAGGTATCGACGAGGAGGTAGAGGGGGATCTGCTTGGGCTCCTGGTATTCTTTGATGAAGAGCTTGCCGACGCGGGCGGAGACTTTCCAGTCGATGGATTTGACGGGGTCGCCGGGAGTGTAGAGGCGCGACTGGGCAAACTCGAGGCCGCTGCCGTGGAAGACGGATTCGTCCTGGCCGAAGTTGAGGCTGTTGGCCAAGTGCTTGACCGTGACCTCGAACTGCCGGGCATCGACGGGATCGTCGTTGAGTTTGACCTGCTGGTTCATGGTATGAGATATGATCAGCCGAGGGTGGCGAGGATGCTTTGCAGGACTTCGGCGGCGGTGTGGCCTGCGGCGGAGGCTTCGTAGCTGACGCGGATGCGATGGAGGATGACGTCTTCGGCGAGATCGAAGAGATCTTCGGGCGTGACGAAATCGCGATCGTGCATGACAGCGCGGGCGCGGGCGGAATTGATCAAGGCGAGACCGGCGCGGGGGCTGCAGCCGAAGTCGAGGAGCTTGGATTCGCGGGTGCGGCGAACGAGCTCGACGCAGTGTTTGACGAAGACTTCGCTGACATGGACGGACTGCACGGCTTCCATGGCGTGGACGAGATCGGCGATGGATGCACCGGGGTTGTCTTCAATCATGTCGAAGGCGGAGCGTGGGACAGCGCCGCCGTCTTCGTGCTTCAAGCCCATGCCGAGCTGACGCATGAGGATCATCTGCTCGTCTTCGCGGCTGGGATAGCCGAGGCGGTGGAGGAGCATGAAGCGGTCGAGCTGGGCTTCGGGGAGTTCGAAGGTGCCGGACTGCTCGACGGGGTTCTGCGTGGCGATGACGAGGAAGGGTGTGGGGAGTTTGAGGGCCTGGCCACCGATGGTGACTTTGCGCTCCTGCATGGCTTCGAGCATGGCGCCCTGCACTTTGGGAGCGGCGCGATTGATTTCGTCGGCGAGGAGAAGATTGGTGAAGACGGGGCCGCGATGGATGCGAAAGTCGCCGGTTTTTTGATCGATGATTTCGGAGCCGATGATGTCGGAGGGCAGCATGTCCACGGTGAACTGGATGCGCTTGAAGTCGAGGTTGATGGCCTTGGCGATGCTGTTGACGAGGAGGGTCTTGGCGAGGCCGGGAAGACCCTGCATGAGCAGGTGGCCGCCGGTGAGCATGGCGATCAAAACGCGCTCGACGACGATGTCCTGGCCGACGACGATTTTGGCGACGCGTTCACGGACGCCGGCGACGAATTGCTGGGCGGAACGGGCGTTGGGAGGGGTGGGCATGTGAGGAGAAATGAGGTAGAAAAATTAGGGGTAGAAAAATTTCAGAGCCGGAGGAGCTGAGACGAATTTTTGAACCACGGAATACTCTGAATCCACGGAAGACAGAGGGGAGAAGAGTGGAACTGGGGAGGCCGAATTCCGGCTGAAGCCGGTACTACTCAACGTGTGATGGGTGGATTGGAGTTTGGGGTGAGGCGGGGATTCCGGAGCGGGCTAAAGCCCGAACTACGTACTTAGGATAGACCAGGAAGAATGTTAGGAGGCGCAGCGGAGCCATTTGGTGGCGATGGTGCGGAGGTCGGATTCGGGGATGGAGGGGGTGGGGGTGAAGCATTGCTGCTCGATGCGGGTGAGGTCGGATTGGAGTTCCTGCTTTTGGGAGTCCTTGAGTTTTACCTGGGGGCTGGTGCGGAGGCGGCGGAGGAGGGCGACGACGGAGAAGGCATCGACTTCGGCGGGCATGTGGAAGGTGACGCGGGTGGCTTGAGAGGGATCAGGAGCGCGTTTGCGGAAGAGGAGGAAGGCGAAGCCGATGGCGATGATGATGCCGGTGGCGATGATGGCGAGCCATTGGGTGGGATGCTGGGTGGGATGGGTGACGATGTCTGCGGGGGTGGACTTCATGCCGAGGGTGACGGCGGGGTCGGTAAGGGTGGTGAGGTTCATGTCCTTGTAGGTTTGCAAGGTCATGGTGGCGTCTTTGGCTTTCGCGGTGGGGAAGTGGAAGGTGAGCGGGGTTTCGGCGGCGCGGACGGCATCGCCATCGAGGGTGAGGGTCCAGAGGCGTTCGGAGGTGGGGGTGACTTCATCGCCCCAGGAGTTGAGTTCTTTGATCTGAAGACCTTCGTGGGGATTGGTGTGCTTGACGCTGATGACGGCCTTGGGGTCGAAGGTTAGAAGCTGATCGAGGTCGGGAGTGAGGCCGGTGGAGGTGGCTTTGATTTCGAGGGTGAGTGCGCCGTTGATGGGAAGCTGGCGGTTGTCGAGGGTTTGCGTGATCTCGATGTGGCTGGCGGGACGTGGGGGGACGGGATCGGAGGAGACTTTGATGATGGTCTCGGCGGATTCAGCGGGGATGCTGACGGGGCCGGTCATATCGACGAATTTGAGCGCGAGTTCGACGGGCGGGATTTTATCGACGCTGGCGTCCTTGGCGCGAACGTGGAGGTAGGCGAGGACGGTTTCCTCCCAGCCGGGCTTCGCGGTGGGGCGGGGTTTTACTTCGGGCGTGGAGAAGGTGATGGACTTGATGTCGAAGAAGGGCGCGAGGGCCTGGGTGATGTTCAGCTCGAGCTCATCGCGAGGGCCCTGGGTCTCGACCATCTTCTTGACGAGAGGGGAGTTTTTTTTGCCCTGGTTGGGGCCGGGGTTGAGGTCGTTGGTGAGGTACTGGCCGAACTTGGCGGCGCGGGTCATGGCCTCGGTGTGGATGATGCTGACGATGATGCCGAAGTCCTGATCGCGGCCGACGGTGTTGGGGCCATCGACGCGGGTTTGCAGGCGGACTTCGCTGAGGAGTTCGTCGAAGTAGGTGAGCTTCTTGGCAGCACCGAGGGTGAAGGGATCATCCTTAGTGATGATCATGGCGCTGGCGATGTAGCGGTATTCGAGGTCTTCGTGGAGCGGGTCTTTTTCGTCGTTGAGGCGTGTGTTGATGATCTTGGCGAAGAGGCTGATGTGATCCTTTGCGGCCTTGCCGGGGAGGGCGGTGAGGTGATCGCGGATCTTGGTCAAGGCCGCGCGGTTCATGGCCTTGGAGAGATTGAGCTGGTTGTTGGAGCCGATGCCGAGGAGGCCATTGAACCAGGCCATGTGAGGCTCGACCGTGTAGTCGCTGGGGCTGAGCTTTGGCACCGTGGCGGCGTAAGCGGTGCAGGCGCGGTCGAAGTAATCCTGCGCCATGACGTTCTTTTCTTTGAAGGCGAACATGCGCTTTTGCGGATCGGCGACGACAAGCTGCTGGAAGTATTCGAAGTCGCCCCAGTCCACGCAAAGGGTGCCAGCGAGCATTGGGGCACGCCAGCTTCCGGCGTGGCCTTTGAGCCAGGCGTCGATGAGCTTTAATGCGGTGTCGTAACCGGAGCGCACCATATCGAGGGTTTGTCCTTCATCGCGCTGGGTGAGTCCGGCGCGCTGCACGTCCATCTTGCGCCAGCGTTCGCCGAGATTGGAATTCATCTTGGCGAGGATGAGGGAGAAGACGGGCTCATCCATTTTGTCCATGGGGCCGAAGACTTTTTCGATGTGGCTGGTGCGATAGGTTTCTGCGGTGCTGTAGGCGAGATCGAAGGCGGCGACGACGCTGGCGTAGTCCTTGGGGGCGAGGCCGGCATTGCGGAAGAGGGTCATCATGCGCGCGAGGCTGTCGATGTTCTTCTCCATCATGATGGGAGTGACGGGGATGCGGGCGTCATCGGGCAGGCCGTATTTGCGGCGGAGCTGCTCGGGGAGCTGGGGGTTGTGGGTCTTGCCCCAGACGGTGAGGAAGTCTTCGGCGAGTGCTGCGCCCGCAGTGGGGCTGCGTTTGCCGATCTCGACGATGCGTTCGGCGGCCTGATCAAACTGAGCGCCGGTGAGGATGAGGCGGGACATAGCGACATCGATGCGGTCGCGCACGCTGGTGGTGAGTGCTGCGGCCCATTTGCCTGCGGGAGCGACGGCCAGGAGTTCTTCGGGGGCGACGTAGCGGCCCTGGTTGTTGTTGGTGGATTTTTGCTGGTAGGTGTAGTCGGCTTCGCTGGTCCAGTGGTCGGCCATCATCTCAAAAATCTGGCTCCAGGGCTGCTCGCCGGAGGGGACGAGATCGAGGAGGAGACTGGCGATGGTGGATTGGGCGGCGAGATTTTCGGCGCGTGAGGTGACATCGCCATTGCGGTCGTTTTGTACTTTGCGGGTGAAAGCGGTGACGAGATGCATGGCACCCTGCGGATTGGTCTTGGCGGCTTCGGCGAGGACGGAAGCGAGGGTGCTGGTGGGCACCTGGGTGATGACTTTGGAGATGTTGTTACCGGCTTTGCTTTTCTCCCAGGCTTTGGCTTTGGAGGTGTCTGGGTTGAGAAGGGCGTTGATGTTTTCGTCCCAGATGCGCTGGACTTCGGCGTGCTGGGCGTTTTCGCGCTCCTGCTGGGTGGTGAGGAAATTGCGAAGTTCGTTTTTAAGACCTTCGTCGGCGATTTGATCCATCTCTGCGGGAGAAGGCAGGTAGGTGCGGGCGAGGTCTTTGAAGTTGGCGTAGATGAGGAGGCGCGCGGCGGCGAGGCGTTTGGCGGGATCTGTGCCGCCGAGCTTGGCGGTGCCTTTTTTCAGGCGGTCCACGAGCCAGTAGTTTTCAGCGACGGGGACGGCGATGCTGGTGAGCTGGCCGAGGCGGCGGAGGTTGTCGCCGGTGAGCTCTCCGGGTGCGGAGTCGGCGAGACCGAGGACGTCTTCGAGACGGATGTTGGGACGCTGACGGTCGGTGAGATCGACGAGCATTTTGTCGTAGATTTTGCGCGCGAGGTCGGGGGGCATGAGCGCGAGTTCTTCACGAATCTTGGGCCAGTCGCTGGTGACGAAGCGGAACTGGAAGCGGTCATTGACGGGGAGCGTGGCGGGATCGGTGGTGCCGACGCGTTCGATGTGGCGGAGGAGGTCGTTGGGATCGCGGGAGAAGCGGTCTTTGAGGATGGCCTCGGTTTCTCTGAGGATTTTGGGGTCGGGGGGTGGAGGGGGCGCGGGGGTGGGAGCGGCGACGGGCGCGGGAGTGGGCGGATTTGCGGGCGCAGGGTCCTGGGCGGGCGCGGAGGTGAGCAGCGCTAGGCCGAGAAGGAGGAGCGTGAGGCGCTGGGAGGAGGAGGTCATGAGAGCGATTGAAAGAGGGAGGGCGAAGCGGGGAAGAGGTCCAGTTGCGGCGCAACTGGGCTACTTTTTAGGAGCCGGGGGTGGTTTGTTTTTCGAACTCCTGGAGGGCGGCGCGGCCGTCGCCGTCCTCGGTGGGTAGCGGGCCTTTGCCGGGGCGGCCGAAGAGGGCTGCGGCGGCGGCTTTGTTTTTGGGGTCGGGTTTGGTGCCGGCTTTGATCTGGAGGGCGGCTTCGAGATTGCGCTGCTTGGGGACGGCGATGCCTTCGACGCCTTTGACGGCGCGAATGGTGGTCACGGCATTGGTGGCGGGAGGAGGAGGGACGGACTGGACGGTGTTGGGAGGAGGGGGTGGCTTCACGCCTTGCACGGTGTTGGGAGTGATGGGGTTTGCGGGTGGTGGTGGCGGAGGCGGAGGAGCCTGCACGGTGTTGGGAGGCGGAGGTGGTTTGACGCCCTGAACGGTGTTGGGTGTGACGGGATTTGCGGGAGGTGGAGGGGGCGGAGGAGGTGCGGGAGGGACGGTGGTTTTGACGCCTTGCACGGTGGGCGGGGAGACGGGAGTGGTGGTGGGTGGCTCGATCTTCTTGATGCTTTCGACGGCTTCTTGTTTGACGCCTTTGATGCCTTCAATGGCGGAGGAGGAAGCCTTGGCGGGTTCCTGGGCGTGGGTGAGGACGGCGAGGAGAAGGAGTGTGAGGCCGCCTAATCTATGAATGATGAAATGGCGTGCGGTTAAGGGCATGACTCGCAAGGTGTGGAGATTGAGCAGGCGCTGTGAATGCGGCGGGGGTGCGGTGAGGACGCTGCTGGTGAACGCGGCGTGTGCAGCAGGCGCTGGGTTTGCTTTCCGATTTGTCGTGCGTCGTACCAGGGTAGCCTCGCCGAGGCTCGGCAACCCTTCGCTATGATGCGCAGCCCCTTTGGGGCTGGGGAGGGCCGGAGCATTTGAGAAATGCCCCTGGTGAACGCTTGGAGTGTTGCGAAGAGTTGGCAAGTTGTTCGGCATTTCCACTTGGAAGTTCAGGCTTGGCTGATCGACGTCCTCAAAACGAATCTCGGGGTAATTGGAGGATTGAAGCGTGGGATGATGACGAGACATCTTTGCGGACTGCGAGCACGATGGCTGGCGATTTTGAATGTCGTCACGATTTGAGTGAGATGACCGGCCTGCGGAAAGCGGTAGCTGCGTTCGTGCCTCACTGCGCGACCGCACTCCAAATAACGATGGGTCGCTTGGATGATGGGGTGTGTGACCAGAGCGCTGTGGTTTTGTGAGGCTCATGGGTGCGTGGTTTTGGCGAATTCGGCGGCGACGCGTTCTTCGTATTTGGCGAGGGCGCCGGGTTCCTGGTGCTCGGCGAGAAACCGGAAAATTTGGCGGGTGCGCTCGGCGTAGGGGCGCCATTCGGATTCGGCGGCACCGTTGGTTTTGAGAAGGTAGGTGGCGTAATAGTAGGCCTTGCCGAGGGCCTCGCGGACGGCGCGGGTGAGCTTGGCGTCTTCGCCATGGACCTGCGCGGCTTCTTGAAGAAGGAGGGTGAGTTCATCGGTGGCACCGACGACATCGAGCATTTCAAGGCGGGCCTTGGCTTTGGCGAGGCGGATTTGATGCTTTACGAGAGGGCGTTCGCTTTTGGGGAGTTCGGCGGTGAGCTTGTCGTACTCTTCGATGATGAGGGCGTAGTCGGGTTCCGGGGCACGTTCGAGTAAGCGGATGGCTTCGACGCGCTGGCGGGCTTTGACGCGTGCCAGTTGATCCTGGCCTTCATTGAAGTGGTAGTAGAGTGCGGCGACTGGACAGAGCAGCCATATGAGGGTGAAGAACTTCCTCATGCGGGCAGTTTCCTTTCGATGATGGGAGAGGATTCTGCGCTGCTGCGCGTGACTGCGACTGGCCGCCAGGTGCTGCCGAGGTATTCCTGAGCGAGGGGAATGGCGGCATTGATGAAGGCGCCGAGGACCATGGCGAGAATAGCGAGCTGGGCGAGGCTGAGGCCTTTCTGCAAGGGGGCGAGGGGCACGACGAGATCGCCAAGCGCGGTGGTGGCGAGGTGCTTGGTGTTGACGTCTTCGTAGATGCCGCCGAGGGCGGTGGCGAGGCGCTGGAGGGTATCGCCTTCCTGGCGTGACTGGTGGCTGTCGATGTAGGTGCCTTTGGTGGGATTGCCGAGGCCGAGAACGAGGACTTCCTTGACGGATTGCGGGCGCTTTTGGATGGGCACGAGGCTGACGGAGTCGCCATCGGTGAAGATGACGAGGCGTGTGCTGTTTGGGGGGAATGCGGCGACGTGTTCGAGTGCTTCGTTCACGGCTTTGCCGAGATCGGTTTTGCCGACGGGCATGGCGTACGAAAGCGGGAGGCCGTTGAAGACATTGCGCACGAGTTCGGGATCGCGCGCCTCCATGACGACGGGGATGGACTCGGTGTAGAAGCCGATGACGCCGAAGCGGAGATTGCCGCTGACGCGCTGGAGGATGCCTTCTGTCACATCGCGCATGCGGTCGTGGCGTGTGAGGGCACCGTCGGGTCCGGCGTCCTGCAGGTACATGCTGGGGGACAAGTCGGCGATGAAGACTAGGCGCGTGGCGGTGTCGTTTTTTGTGTCTTTGGCGGGGTCGTTGGCGGTGGTCTGAAGCTGGATGAGGGTAGCGAGGCCCCAGGTGAAGGCGGCGAGGCTGAGGGAGCGCAGGAGTGGGACGAAGCGTGTCCAGGGGCGTGCGCCGGAGGTGCCGAAGGCGAGACGCTGGGCGATGCGAATGCGGCGGGTGTGGAGCCATTCGGCGGCTGCCACTGTGATCAGAACCGCTAGTGCAGAAATCAGCGGGATCATACTTGAACGGCCACAAACGAATCACAACTCGGAGCATGGCAAAACAGGCTCTCGGAGTTTGGATCAGCGGATTTCAGGCGTGGCATTTCAGCACAACGCAGCGGCAAACATTCTTTATTCAGCTTTCGCGAAATCGCCTACTCAATTGCTTTCGGCGTGTCGGGATGAAGCTGTGCGCAAGCGTGTTTAGAGACCGGATGGAGGATGAGGGATTTTCTGGACGTGAGAAAGCTCCCAGAGCGGCATCGGAGTGCCGCGCTCCCGGCATCGGAGTGCCTTACTTTGCTCCCGGCTAAATGGGAGGGGCGTTGTTGATGGCTTCCAAAGCTTCGGTGTCTTTTTCCCACTCGGCGGTGAGCTTGGTAATTTTGGTCTCGACGGTTTCGAGTTCGGCGCTGAGGGCGCGGAACTGGGCGGCGTCTGCATAAGTGGCTTCTTCCTGGAGCATCTGGACGATTTGGTGCTTGCGCTTGTCGAGGGTGGCGAGTTCCTGCTCGATGTGGAAGACGCGGAGATCGAGCTCCTTTTTGGCCTTGCTGCGGGCGTTGCGGGCATCGGCTTCGAGGCGGCGCTGCTGCTTGCTTTTGGGGGCTTCTTTCACTGCGGGGCCGCTGCTGCTGCCGTAGCTGGTGGGCTGGGCGTTGTGGAGGGTGGCGGTGAGGGCTTCGCGGGCGGAGCCGGCTTTGGTTTTGTCGAGGTAGTACTGGTAGTCGCCTGCGTAGGGCGTGATGACGCCGGCGCTGACGTGGAGGACATGCTTGGCCATCTGGCGGATGAAGTGCACGTCATGGCTGATGAAGACGAGGGTGCCTTCGTACTGATCGAGCGCATTGATGAGCGCATCGATGCTGCCCATGTCGAGATGGGTGGTGGGCTCGTCCATGAGGAGGAAGTTCGGCGGATCCAGCAGGAGGCGCACGAGCACGAGGCGGGATTTTTCACCACCGCTGAGAACGCCGACGGGCTTGAAGACGTCGTCGCCGTGGAAGAGGAAGGAGCCGAGCAACGTGCGGGACATGTTTTCACCGGGGCGGCTGGGGAGGTCCATGGCGGACTCGAGCACGGTGTGCTTCATGTTGAGCACGTCTCCACGATACTGGGCGAAGTAGCCGAGCTTCACATTGTGGCCGAGCTCGTAAGTGCCGGACTGCGGGGTGAGGGCGCCGGCGAGAAGTTTGAGGAGCGTGGATTTACCGGCGCCGTTTGGGCCGACGAGGACGGTGCGCTGACCGCGCTCGATCTCGAGATCGAGGCCGGTATAGACGGGAGTCTGGCCGTAGGCGAAATCGACGTCCTTGATGCGGATGACGCGCTGGCCGCTGCGGGGTGGCTGGGGGAAGCGGAACTTGACGGTTTTAGCGTCGGCCACCGGGGCATCGACTTTTTCGATGCGGTCGATCATCTTGGCCTTGTCCTGCGCGCGGGAGGCGAAGTTGGCCTTGGCTTTGAACTTGTCCACCCAGGCCTGCATCTTGGCGAGCTCGCGCTGCTGATTGTCATAAGCGCCCTGCATCTGCTCCATGCGGGCGGCTTTTTCGCGGGTATAGTCGTCGTAGTTGCCGGTGTAGCGGGTGATCTTGCTGTGGGCGACTTCGAGGATGCTGTCGCAGAGGGCGTTGAGGAATTCGCGGTCATGCGAAATCATGAGAATGGCGCCGGGATAGCTCTGCAGGTAGGTTTGAAACCAGATGAGGGATTCGAGGTCGAGATGGTTCGTCGGTTCGTCGAGCAGGAGGAGGTCGGGCTCCTGGACGAGGAGGCGGGCGAGGTGGGCGCGCATGACCCAGCCGCCGCTGAGGGTGCGGGCATTGCGCTCGAAGTCGGACTCGCGAAAGGCGAGGCCGCTGAGGATGCGCTTGGCCTTGGGCTCGATCTCCCAGCGGGAGTGCTCGTCCACGTGGCCGGTGGCGAGTTCCAGAACGGTGACGTCTTCGATGGGGGCGCTTTCCTGTGGGAGGAAGCCGAAGTCGAGGCCGCGCTCCATGACGACCTTGCCTTCATCGGGGACGGTTTCCTGAAGGAGGAGGGAGAAAAGGGTGGACTTGCCAGCGCCATTGGGGCCGATGAGGCCGATTTTTTCGCCACGGTTGATGTGGAACGACACCTGGCTGAAGAGGGTGCGGCCGGCGTAGGTTTTGCTGACGTTGGAGACAGAGAGCATTGGGGGAAAAGGGGGCGCGTATAGTGGCGGAGATTTGGGCGGTGTCGAGGACGCAGGCAGGGGAAGGCGGGGCGCCTGCCAAATCGGACAAAGCGATAAAGCGGGCGGTGACGAGCGTTTGGCATCTCTGCATGCACACTTCCCGGCTCCTCATGGCATTGTTTGGCTCGCTCTCGGCGGGCATCACGTTCTCAGCAGAAACCGCCGCCCTGACACCGGGGTGGCATCAGTTTCGCGGGCAGAACAGAGACGGCATCTCGAATGAAACCGGTTTGCTCAAGTCCTGGCCTGCGGAAGGGCCGAAGCTGCTGTGGGAGATCAAAGGCGCGGGTGGCGGCATGGGATCTGTGACGGTGGGCAAAGGGCGTGTGTTTGTGGTGGGAAACCGCAAGGAAGGTGTGTCGCTGACGGCCTTTGAACTGGAGACGCAAAAAGAGGTGTGGAGCACGGTGATCAGCGACAAGCGTGACCAGCCGAATGGCGCGCCGACGTTTGATGGAGAGCGGCTGTATTCCGTGACGAAGGATGGCATCCTTTCCTGCTGCGATGCGATGAGCGGCGAGCTGCTATGGCGGAAGAGCTACACGGCGGATCTGGGCGGCCTGATCATGAGCGGGTGGGGTTTCAGCGAATCACCGCTGGTGGATGGCGATCTGGTGATTGGCGTGCCGGGTGGCAATGACTGCATTGTGGCTGCAATGGACAAGAAAACGGGCGAGGTGAAGTGGAAGTCTGCTTTGCCAGCCGAAGTGGGCAAGCGTGGCAAGGATGGTGCGGGCTACACCGGAGTGGTGATCTCCAACGGCGGCGGGGTGAAGCAGTACATCACGCTGGCGGGGCGCGGCCTGGTCAGCGTGCGGGCCAGCGATGGCAAAACGCTGTGGACTTACAATGATGTGGCCAATGGGACGGCGAACATTCCGACGCCGCTGGTGTGGGATGATTATGTTTTTACCTCTTCGGGTTACGGCACGGGCGCGGCACTGCTGCAGCTGAAGAAGGATGGAGAAGGCGTGGCAGCTGAAGAGAAGTATTTTCTCAAGGCGGCCACGTTTCAGAATCATCACGGCGGGATGGTGCGCATCGGCGACTACATCTATGCGGGCAGCGGCCACAACAACGGCATACCAGTTTGTCTCGAATGGAAGACTGGCAAAGTCGTGTGGGAGCAGAGCGAGCGCCCCGGCCGTGAAAGCGCGGCGGTCATCAGTGCGGAAGGAGAGCTTTATTTCCGCTGGCAGGACGGGACGATGGGCCTCATCGACGCGACGCCGGCAGGCTACAAACTGCAGGGCACCTTCAAACTGCCTGCGGTGAAGGGACCAAGCTGGCCGCACCCGAGCATCCATGACAAGAAGCTGATCATCCGCGCCCAGGACCAGATTTTCTGCTATGATCTGGCGGCGAGGTGAGATCCCTTCAATGGTGCTGAAGATGGCGAAACTCGCGGTTGGCGCGGGGCGTTCTTTGTGAGAGCATCCGCCGCCTTTCCCCACATGAAGACTTATACCGCCCTGCTATTGATCGCCACCGCGTGGACCGCGAACGCTGCCGATTTGTCGAAACCCATTGAGACGCTGCGTGCGGTGAAGAAGGAAGGTGAAGGGAATGAGGCGGCGGCGAAGGCGTGGGGGGAGATCGTGAAGGCGGACCCAGCTTCTTTGCCGGAAGTGCTGAAGGGAATGAACGGGGCGAATCCGCTGGCGGAGAACTGGCTGCGGACGGCGGTTGGGGTGCTCGCGGATGAGGCGCTAAAGGCGAAGAAGCTGCCGGTGCCGGCGCTGGTGACTTTTTTAAAGGATACAAAAAACAGCCCGGGGGCGCGGGTGGTGGCGTTTGATTTGATTCATCGGGCGGATGAAAAACTGGCGGAGGAGCTGACGCCGACGCTGCTGGAGGATCCGAGCTCGGACCTGAGAAGGCACCCGGTGGCGAAGCTGATCGAGGCGGGAGATGCGGCGCTGGAAAAGAAGGACAACGCGGCGGCGATCGTGGCCTTTGGCAAGGGACTGGGTGGAGCGCGGGATGAGGACCAGATCAAGGTGCTGGCAAAGAAGCTGCGGGACCTGGGACAGAAGGTGGACCTGCCAAAGCATTTTGGATTTTTGATGAGCTGGAAGATGATCGCGCCGTTCAGCAATGCGGATCGTGCGGGATTCGATACGGTGTATCCGCCGGAGAAGGAGCTGAAGTTTGATGCGGTCTATGAAGGAAAAGGCAAGGAGGCGAAGTGGGTGGACTTCACAAGTACGGATGAGTACGGGAAGATCGACTTCAACAAACCCTTCGGGATGGAGAAGAGCGTGGTGGGCTATGCGGCGACGGATTTCTTCAGCACGGAAGATCGGGCCGCGGAGATCCGCATCGGCTGCAAGGACGGCTGGAAAATCTGGCTGAACGGGGAGCTGCTGTTTGCGCGCGATGAGTATCACCGTGGGGCAAAGCTGGATCAGTACAAAATGCCATGCCAGCTGAAGAAGGGGAAGAACACAATCCTGGTGAAGTGCTGCCAGAATGAGCAGACGGAGCAGTGGACGGTGGAGTGGGAGTTCCAGCTGCGTGTGTGTGATGCGACAGGCACGGCGATTCTGGCGGCGAAATGAGTTAACTTAGAACGACGAAGACTATGAAGACGATTTTGACGGGTTTGATGCTTTGCGTGGCAACAGGTGTGGTGCATGCCGACTGGCTGCAATTCCGCGGACCGAATGCGACGGCGGTTTCCACGGAGGCGAAGGTGCCGGGGGATGATTTGAAAATTGCGTGGGCGGCGGATCTGCCGGGGCGCGGGCTATCGGCGCCGATTGTGGTTGGAGACCGGGTGTTTGTCACGTGCTCGAGCGGGCCGGGGCAGGAGACGCTGCATGTGTTTTGCTTCAATGCGGCGGACGGCACGAAGCGCTGGGAGCGGGCGATGCGCAGCACGGGACGCACGATGACGCACAACAAGACGTGTGTGGCGGCGAATACGCCGTGCAGCGACGGGGACCGCGTGTTTGCGCTGTTTTCCTCCAACGATTTGTTCGCGTTTGATCTGGACGGGAATCTGCTGTGGCTGCGGGGGCTGACGTTTGACTACCCGAATGCGAGCAACAGCCTGGGGATGTCGCAATCTCCGGTGGTGCTGGATGGGACGCTGGTGGTGCAGAGCGAGAATGACAGCGAGTCCTTCACAGCGGGGCTGGATGTGGCGACGGGGAAGAACAAGTGGAAGCTGGAGCGGCCGAAGGCGGCGAACTGGACGAGCGCGACGGTGTGGAAAAACACGGTGGCGCTGCAGTCGAGCAAGGGCATCCTGGCAGTGGAACCGTCGACGGGAAAGACGGTGTGGGATTACAGCGACGGGGCGAGCACGATTCCTTCGAGCGTGGGCGCAGGCGATACGCTGTATGCGGTGTCTCATGGCATCACGGCGCTGGCTCCGGAGAAGGGCGCGGTGACGCAGCTGTGGCGGAATGAGAAGCTGAACTCGGGCACGGCGAGTCCGCTGGTGCTGGGCGACTCCATCTATGTGGTGAATGGCGCCGGCGTGCTGATCAAGGCGAGCGTGAAGAATGGTGACGAAGCGTGGAAGCTGCGCATGAAGGGGCCTTTCAGCGGATCGCCAGTGGCGGCGGGGAAGCGCATCTACATTGTGAATGAGCGCGGGATTTTTCAGGTGATCGATCCAGAAGCGCCGGAAGGCAAAGTGCTGAAAGAAATTGAACTGAAGGAGACGGTGCTGACGACGCCAGCGATCTCCGGAGGGGCGGTCTATGTGCGCAGCGACGGGAAACTGTGGAAGCTGCAATGATGGACAAGCCGGAAGAGCCCACGCCTGAAATCGAAGAACTGGATGCCTCGACAGCGATCGAGGTGGAGCAGGAGACTTCGCGTGCCTTGGGCAAGGAGACGCGGCAGGTGCTGTTTGCGGTGCTGATGGTGGCGGCGTTTATGACGGTGGTGCATTTCACGCCGCTGAAAGATTGGCTGACGGATGTAAAGCGGTGGAAGGACCTGGTGCGCGAGTTTGGCTGGGGAGCGCATGCGATCTTCATGGGAGCGTGCGCCGGAGCCGTGATGCTGGGGGTGCCGCGGCTGCCGATGTGCGCGGCGGCCGGGCTGGTGTTTGGCTTTGGCGAAGGGCTGGTGCTCTCGCTGGTGGCATCGACGCTGGGTTCGTATGGAGCGTTTGTGCTTTCCAGGCATGGGTTTCGACGTGCGGTGGAATCTCGCGCGGAGAAGTGGCCGTGGCTGAAAAAGCTGCTGAAGAAGCCGTCTGTCCTGCGGGTGTTCTGGGTGCGGCAGCTGATGGTTCCGGGGCTGGTGCTGAATGTGCTGCTGGGGATGACTCCGGTGAAACACACGCGCTTTCTACTGGGCACACTGCTGGGCTACATGCCTCTGAACGTGGCCTTCAGCCTGGTGGGCAGCGGTTTGGGAAAAGGGAGTTTGCTGACCACTTTGACACAATTGCTAGGCGCGCTCGCGGTGATCAACATCGCGGCGTGGCTGGTGTATCGGGTGATGAAGAAGCAGAAGAAGGGGTGATGTGGAGGCCCCGCAATGGCGGGAGCGATTGGGGGCCACAGCGGAACCCTTCTTTGTTCCCCAGTAACAAGGCTGCTTTGCTGCGCCGAGGCGGCAGAGCGAATTAGTGCATCGTATGCCAGGTGAGGGTGTGGTGCTCCACATCTTCGGCATCGGTTTGCACAGCGGCAGCGATGACGGCACCCAAGCCGATGAGAACGGCGACGGGGAAGATGACGATGAGGAGCGGGAGCAGCATGATGAAGGCCAGCGGGCCGAGGATGATGCTCAGGGCGATGGTCTCCCAGCCGAACTGCTTCAAGCGGAGACCGACGGGCGGTGCGCCGAGCTCACCATGCTGGACATAGACGTGATCCTGGCGGAGCCATACGAGAAGAGGGCGGAGGGCTCTGCGAAAAGGCCGCAGAAAGGTGGCTTTCATGCGCCGGGTCTGCCAGACGCGGTGGAGATTGCGGGTGACAAAACGCGCTTCGGCGTCGTGGGCACAGACGGCTTGCTGAATCGAGGCCGCCTGTCCAGAAACGGGGACAGGGATCGTATTCATAGGTGGGTTGGTTGTTCGTACAATAAACGAACGGGTCCAGCCTGTCCTGACAAAAAAGACTCAGCCCTTACTGACTGCGGCCATGCATGGAGCAGGCGCGGCAGCCGGCGCAGAGGTCGCAGCTGACGGAGTGCGGATTTTCCAGGCATTTGGGGCAGTGCACACAAAGCATGCAGAAAGGGCGCTGCGAACCCGAGGCGAGGGGGGTGCAGGGGAGCCTGCTGGCAGCAGCACTGGCAGACACAGAACACGCCCGCGATGAGCGTGTCTGAACAGATTCCAAAACATTGGTTTTCATGAGTGCGGGGAAGTGCCGCGCCACCTCTCCCATGGGAGTGAAAAATGCGCTATTGGCAGACCTGCCAATACCTGCGAATTTTTTTCGCATGCGTTGCACATTGTGTGAAACTGCGCACATTCTTAAGCATGCCAGTGAATGCCGGTACGCAGGGCCAACCAGCCTGTCTCAAATGGAGTGGAGGAGAGCACACACTCTCAGGCCCCTGCTTCATCGGCCGCCGTTCTGACAACGACATCCCGATCAACAATGTGCAGGCCTCGCGCCGGCACGCGGTGCTGATGAATTTGAACGACGACTGGTGGATCAATGATCTGGGGAGCCGCAACGGGATCGTGGTCAACGGCTTGCGGCTGAACTGCGCGAGGCGCCTGCGGAACGGCGATGAAATCCGCATCGCGAACCAGCGCCTGAGTTTTTACAATGCCGCGCAGCCTGCGCCGCACCACAGCTCCATTTTGGGAAAGACGACGGAGTTCGCACCCCAGACACTCAGCGATGCGCCGACGTCCTCCGCGGCGTGCGAGCTGCTGATTGTGACGGAAAAGGGCGAAATCATCGAAGGCGACAAAGCGGCCCACTGGTTTTTTGGCAAAGCCCTGGAGCGTGCGCCCGGCGGAGCGCATTATTTTCTGCCGCCACAGATCCGCCAATGGCTGCAGAAGCTGGCGGACCTGAATGAGAAAGTCTCACCGCCGCTGGAGATGGAGCAGCAGGATCATCGTCTGGTGCTTTCGCTGGCACGCTGCAAGGATGACCGCTTCTATCTGCTGGTGCGCGTGGAGGTGGCGAAGATCTCCATCAAACGGCTGGAAACGCTGGGCCTGACGGTGCGGGAGGCCGAGGTGATGCACTGGGTGTGCGAGGGCAAGAGCAACCCGGAGATCGCGCAGATCCTGGACATTGCCATCCATACGGTGAACCGGCACAACGAGCACATTTTCAAAAAGCTCGCCGTGGACAACCGGCACAAGGCGATCAAAACGGTGAAGGAGCGGCTGGGGCTGTGAGAGCAGGATCCTAGATGCTCGATCCCAGGTTCTAGACGCTAGATGGCCGGGGCATCCAGGGTGTGAAACTTTTCGCCGGCTTGCGAAAGAGGTGCGAGAGCGGCGACCTATCGATTCGTCGATCTCATTGCCGGTCAGAAGGCTATCTTTGGCTAGAACATGATGATCTCCGGCGACTGAGGGCTGGGACAGCCCGCCCTACCAGCGCTGGAAGGCTGTATGGAATGGGCCTTGAAAAGCGCTGGTGGACGGGCGGGCCGAAGCCACGCCCATCCTACGACGGAGCCTGCTCCCTGGCCGTCAGAGGCCAGGGCAGCGGACGGGGAGTGCAAACCTCACTTCACCACCGGGCGCAGGACCATGTTGCGGTAGTCCACGTTGGTGTGATCGCCCTGAAGGTAGATCGGGCCGGGCTTGAATTCATCGCTGCTCATGGCGCCGCCGGTGCAGCCGAGGACGGGGGCGTTGTCGATGATGGTCTTGCCGTTGAGGATCACGGTGAGGTGGCGATCAACCAGGGTGATGTCGAGGGTCTGCCATTCGCCGATCGGCTTTTCGGCAGCGACACTTGGGGTGATGCGGCTGTAAAGAGCGCCCATGTGGTGGGAATCGAGAGGCTGGCCGAAGCTCTCCATGACCTGCACTTCATAAATGCCGCGGAGGTAGATGCCGCTGTTGCTGCCTTCCTGGGTGCGGACTTCGGTTTTGAGATTGAAGTCTTCGAATTCGGCATCGGTGCGGAGATTGCCGAAGTGCTTGTCCTTGGCCTTCACCACGCGGTTTTGCAGGATGCCATCGACGACGCTCCAGCCGTTGTCGACGCCTTCTTTGAGAAGACGCCAGCCGGTGAGGTCTTTGCCATTGAGGAGCTGGATGGGCTCGCCGAATTTCACCTTGGAGAGGTCGGGGGCTGCGGGGACGGCGGGGATGCGCTTGCCGGTGAACTCCTGGGGCTGACCCATGTCCTTGCCTGCGGCGTTTTTCTTGGCGGTGGTGAGCTTGAGGACATCGCCATCGGCTTTGGCGGTGATGGTTTCGGTGGCGTTGAGCTTGCCTTCCTTGTTCTTTTGCTCGCGGGTGACGATGAGGGTATCGCCATCGAGCTTGGTGCTGGTGGTGGGGACCACGCTGCCGCCGCCCCAGAGGACGCTGGAGGTGAGAGCGCCGTCTTTGGACTCCACGCCAAGCCAGCCTGCGCCGCCGCCAGGGATGGTGAGGGCCCAGCGGCCGATGAAGGGATTGTCAGCGGCGCTGAGGAGGGAACTGAGGCTGAAAACGGCGGCGACGGAAAGGGAGCGATACGAGAGCAACATGATGGGAGCGGGTTGGAGGATTGAGTTGGGCGGGAATTAACGGGATTTCTTCTGCTGATCCTTCACGCAGTCGGGATCGGCGGGGGTGGGGGTGCCGGTTTGATCGACGGGGTGATTGAAGAGGTAGTGCCAGACGGCTTCGTGGATGAATTTGCCATCTTTGTCTTTCACGGCGGCACCGCCGGGGGTGACGGAACTGTGGGCGCGTTTGTCATCGCCTTTGACGTCGGCATCGGTGATAAGGCGGCGGGTGTTTTGGAAGGGCGGGGCGCTGATGTCCACGTTCACGATGGGGCCGAACTGATTGAGGCCCATCATTTCCCAGGAGCGGCAGTAGTGGTCGCCGGTCCAGCCGCCATCTAGGACATGGCTGAAGCCGAAGATGCGGTTGGCCGGTGTGGCGGAGGGGAGGGACTGCCAGGAGTCGTAGTTGTCGCGCGGACCGCAGAAGCAGACGACGCGATCAACTTTCTGATGTTTGGCGAAGCGGGCGGAGGATGTTGCGCCGTGGGAGGATCCGGAGACGATGACTTTGTCCCAGCGGAGGCCTTTGCCGTCTTCGCTGATGAACTGGTCCCACTTGCCTTCGGGGTGCTCTTTGGCGAGCCATTTCACGAACTGGAAGGAGCGCTCCATCATGCCATCGGGCTGCGGGATGCTGACGAGGTCGCTGTGGTCCTCACCGGTGGTGGCTTCGAGGCGGATGTCTCCGAGTGTCTTGCCATCATCGCGCCGTGCGGCAGGGATGATGCCGAACCATTTGTTGGCGTAGTGCGGCTGGATGGCGTGGAGGCCGTAGCTGTTGAGGCGCTCGAACAAGGTCGCGTTGTGGCCCATGAGCCAGATGACGAGCTTGCCCTGGAGCTTGACGCTGGTGTCCACGCTGGCGTTCTGCATGTCCTGCGGCTTGCCTTTTTTGTCGGTGAAGACGAAGTCGATTTCAGGGTGCTCTTTGGCGCGGGGGTCGATCTCGCTGGCGCGTTTGGAGATGGTGGGCGCGGCGTAAGTGAGGCTGGCGGAGAGCGCCAGGAGGGTGGTGAGGAGGAGGGGTTTCATGGAGTTGGTTAAATGGTGGTGATGCTTACAGACGCAAGCGCTGCAAACGTTCAAGCCATGTCATGGAGATCTTGATACTGACTTCATAACCTTCGGCATCAACCATCTTGCAGCTCAGCTCTTTTTCTGAGTCAAAGTCTTCAAGGTCGCACTCCAATGCCGCTCGGTTTGCAAAAAGCTGCTGTGAGCCGTCCTCCCAAGCCAAGAGCAACGGAAACACAACTTTGGAATCATCCAGGCTCATGGCTGCTAGCGAAACTCTGATCTACCTGCCAATTTTCATGACTCGAAGCGCTGGTCAGCGGAGAAGGATCCTACGCTGCGAATCGTCGCGCCATCGGCGCGGGTTTGATTGAGGGCTTTTTGGACGCGGGGGTCGGCAGTGGAGCCTTCGATCTCGATGTAGAAGCGGTACTTGTTGGGCTGACCGCGGATGGGGCGGGACTCCAGGCGCTTTAGATTGATGCTGTTCTCGCTAAGCGGCGTGAGGAAGCGGCAGAGGCTGCCGGGGCGGTCGGGGAGCTCGACAACGAGGGCGGTGCGGTTGTGATCGAGCGAAGGGGTGTTTGCGGTGTGGCCGATGAGGTAGAACTGCGTGATGTTTGGCACCTCGCCGGCAATGGGGAAATGGAGGATCTGCAGGCCGTGGCGCTCGGCGTTTTGTCTCGGCCCGATGGCGGCTGCACCAGGAGTGGCGACGGCTTTTTCAGCGGCCTTGGCGGTGCTGGGCTCGACGACGCGTTTGACGTCCGGGTAGTTGGCCTTGAGCCAGTCGTCGCCATGGAAGAAGGGCATGGCGTGGGAGTGAATGGAGGTGATGGACTCCCCTGCCCTGCCGAGGAGGGCGAGCTTCACATCGAGCGTGAGTTCTTCCAGGATGGAGAGGGTGCTGCGGGTGTCCACGAGGCGGTCCACGGTGTCGATGATGAAGCCGCCGGAGGAGTTTTCGATGGGGACGATGCCCTGGACGTCGGGGTGGGTAGAGAGGAACGAAAAGACGTCGGCGATGTTGTCGCGGAGGGAGACGGTGGCGCCGGGGAAACGCATCTGGGTGATGAGATGCGAGAAGCTGCCTTCGGGGCCGAGGCAGGCAATGGTGGGCGATGGGGGCGTCATGCGGGGCTGTGCATGCTGCGGTGGTGGCGGGCGATGGTCAAGCTGAGTCGTCTGCGTCAGAGCGATGCGATAAAATCCTCCGGGGTAAGCACCTGCGGCTTAAAGCCACTCCCCTGCATCGCTCGGAAGTGGTGGTCGGCCGTGACGATGTACTCGGCCTCCGCAACCACGGCAGCATCGGCAAATTTATTGTCATCAATATCACCTGGAACCAAATGGAAACGATAGGTGGGTGAAACTCGGACCACGTTGCTGGAAATGTTCAGCAATTTTTCCAAGATGTTCCATCGAGCGGGGCCGGCCATGTCCGTGATGACTTCCTCGTATTCAAGCATTATCTCCGTGCTCACCACCAGGGAAAACCGAAGGTTTATCCATTCCTGCAGGATGCGATGATAGGGATGGCCAGCGGCGCGGGCCTGCAGCATCACATTGGTGTCCAGAACCACGCGCATGTTCAGGCGTAGGGATGCCTGGAGCGATGCGTGCGCACCGCCTGCTCAATCAGCGCCGGGTCATGCCTGCCCGCCAAGCGATCTGCTTCGGCCTCTTCGCTCATTTGAGCAAACAGCCAGCGACGTTCGAACTCGATGAGCAGATCATTCACGGCGGCAATGGCGCTGTCGCTGAAGGCATCTAATTTCTGATGCAACAGCGGGCGCAGCTCTTGCGGGTTTAGGTTGGCCGTGGAAGCGCTCATGATGAAAGATGCTGCATTCGTCTGCTTTTCGCAAGCAGGAGGGTGTGGATTTCAGCTCCACTTCGCGTTGATTGGTTCATGCGCCGCCGCTGGAAATCTCTTCTCGCCCCCCTGCTTGCTATGGCAGTGGGGTGGTGGGGAGTGCCGTGGCTGGTGGCGCTGCCGGAGGAGCTGATGAGGGCGCCGATGTCTTCGACGATTTATCTGGCGCGGGATGGGACACCGCTGCGGCATTTGCTGGATGAGAATGGCAACCGCGCTGCACCGCCGGTGGCATATGCGGAGATGCCGGAGGCGCTGGTGCATGCTCTGCTGGCGGCGGAAGATAAGCGGTTCTTTTCGCATGGGGGCATTGATTTGATCGCGGTGGCGCGGGCGGGATGGGACAATGCGAGAAGTGGTAGAATTGTTTCGGGGGCTTCGACGATTCATCAGCAACTGATCAAGAACACGACGCCGCAAAGTGGAAAGCGGACGCTGTGGGTGAAGGTGGTGGAGGCGCTGCGGGCGCGCAGACTGGCGATGTCGTGGAAGCGTGAGGAGGTGCTGGCGGCGTATGCGAACCGGGTGTCGTTCGGCAATCTGATGACGGGTGTGGCAACGGCGGCGTCGGGGTATTTTCACAAGCCGCTGGGAGATCTGACGCCGGCGGAGTGCGCGCTGCTGGCGGCGCTGCCGCAGTCGCCGGCGCGGCTGAACCCGTTTCGAAATCTTGAAGGGGTGCTGCCGAGGCAGCGGCGCATTCTGGACAAGATGCATGAGCTGCACTGGCTGAGTGATGAGGCGCATCGTGTGGCTTTGGATCAGAAGGTCGTGCTGCAACGCTTCAGCGGTGGGTTTGAGGCGCCGCATGCGATTGAGATGCTGAGGGGGGAGGCGAAGGAAGGAAAAGTGCGGACGACGCTGGATGCGCCGCTGCAGCAGCAGGTGGAGACGATCATGGCGGCGAGGCTGGAGATGCTGAAGGGGCGGCATGTGACGCATGCGGCCGTGGTCATCATTGAGAATGCGACGGGTGAAGTGCGGGCGCTGGCTGGGTCGCGGGACTTTTTTGCCAAGGATGGCGGGCAGCTCAACGGGGCATGGGCCCCGCATTCGCCGGGATCGGCGATGAAGCCGTTTACCTATCTGATGGCGTTTGAGCGTGGGGCGACTGCGGCCAGCATTGTGGCGGATCTGCCGGTGGAGTTTGGCACGGCGTCGGGGACGTACAAGCCGGAGAATTTTTCGCTGCGGAGCTATGGGCCGATGACGTATCGGTATGCGCTGGGGAATTCGCTGAATATTTCGGCGGTGCGGGTGCTGGACTCGATCGGAGGTGCGGAGACGCTGCTGCCGAAGCTGCGGGAGCTGGGCCTGAGCACGCTGAATGAAGACGCGGCGCACTACGGCCTGGGGCTGACCATTGGGAATGCCTCGGTGAGGCTTGTTGAACTGGCGAATGCGTATGCGTGTCTGGCGCGGCTGGGAAAGTACAAGCGGTGGACGCTGCGGCAGGAAGATGGGGTTGCGGAGGAGCGGAGGCTGCTGGGGGAGAATGAGAGCTGGCTGATCGCGGATATCCTCAGCGACAATCAGGCGCGGGAGATGGCGTTCGGCGGGTGGTCGGTGCTGCGTCTGCCGTTTAAATGCGCGGTGAAAACAGGGACGAGCTCGACCTTTCGCGACAACTGGACAGTGGGCTACACACCGGAGTTCACCGTGGGTGTCTGGGCCGGAAATTTTGACAACACACCGATGCAGGATGTGAGCGGCGTGACGGGTGCGGGGCCGATTTTTAAGGATGTGATGCTGCACCTTAACGAGAGGCATGCCATGAGCTGGTATGCCATGCCGAAGGACATCGTGCGGGCGCGGATTGATCCGCGAACAGGGAGGCGGCTGACGCTGCAGTCGCCGCCGGCACGGGTGAGCCGCGAGGATTTTTTTGTGTCAGGGAAGCTGCCGCCGCTGGCGCAGGCGGGGGATTATGATGCGAAGGGGCGGGCGATTTTGCCGCGTGAGTATGCGGGGTGGATCGGCAGCGGCGGGAACTGGCTGGGGGATCTGGTGACGACGGCGGAGACGGAGGCGCGGGCGGTGCTGAAGATCACGAATCCCATTCCTGGAACAGTCGTGATTTTGGATCCGGATATTCGGAATAACGGAAGCCGGCTGCTGCTGCAGGCGGTGGGTGGTGAGAAGGTGAAGTGGAGCTGTGAGACGCTGGAGCTGCGCAGCGAGGGGGCGCATACGTTCGCGATTCTGAAGCCGGGGAGGCACGAGATCGAGGCGAGGGAGGAGGCGGGTGGGATGAGGGAGAGGACGTTTGTGATTGTGAGGGAGGAGTAGCGCCTTGGGCTGCGGACGGCTCTCCGTGGGCAGAGTTCGAGCAGTTTGTTATTAAGTGATGCACTCCGATGGGAGCAGCGTTTACGCTGTTCTTTGCCGCATGGGGATGGCCCCTCACCCTTACCTCTCCCCATAGGGATCTTTGGGCGTTACGATATCATCGATGGGGAGAGGGGATTCGCGTTTGGGCCTGCGGGCTATTGAATCGTTAAACGCTTCCGCAGGGCGACTGACTGCCCAGAAACCGCACACGGAGTGTGCGGACCACTTCACTGGCGGGTTCGCGATGGCCAGCATGCAATTTCTGCCGTCGGGCTGGCCAAGCATGCATTTGAGATATTCGATGGATCACTCCGCCAATCTTTCGCGATACACCTGCCGGGCGTGCTCATAGGCTGCGACGGCATCGGCTTGTTCTTTGGGGTCGATGAGGGCTTCTTTTTGGGACCAGCATTGATCGACGGATTTGAGGCACCATTCGAGGCTGGTTTTTTCGCGGATGGGCTTGTCATTCACGATGACGAAGATGGGATTCGTGTGGGAACTGGCGCGGATGCGGAGGGCGACCCAGGAGCTTTTTGAAATGGGGACGTCGAAGGTGATGTCGCGGGTGGTGCCGTCGGCAGGGAGGTTTTTCTGGGCGACGGAGACGCCGTTGACGATGACTTCGACGGGGACGTTTTGGGAAGTGCCTATGCGGGCGCGTTCGAGATCCCAGAAGGGTTTTTGGTCGACGGGGGCGGACTGTATTTCAGGATGGGGTTTGTCATCGAGGCGGGCGGCGACTTGGGCGGTGAGCTTGATGGTGGCGGGTTTGGCGAGTTTGAGTTCGCTGTTGTTCACGCCGAGTTCCTGATCGTTGGCTTTGAAGTCCATGAGATGGCTTTTGCCATCGCTGACATAGGCGCGGCCTGAGCGGATGCCTTCGCACCATGCGTCGTAGGTGAGGCGGCCGTCGAGCTTGACGTAGGCGCGGCCGAGGCCGACGCGCTCGCCGTAGATGCAGGGGAAGTCGGTCTCTCCGCTGATGCGAGTGCGGAAGCCGGCATTGAGGGTGTGGTACCAGATGTTCAGCTCCCACGTGTGCGGAGTGTCCACGGTGGAAAGAAAATCGACGGCGGGCACCGGTTTGCCGTCCGGGCCTTCGACCCTGTGGGTGACATCGACGATGTATTCGTTGGCGCCGATGCCGTTGAAGGGCGGGATGATGAAGTTGGGGAGTTCGTCGGTGGCGCTGGGGATGCCGAGCTTGTAGTTTTGTTTTCGGGCGGGATCGTTTTCGGCGAGAGGTTGCAGGCCCCAGCCGCTGTGCGCGGGGCCGCAGAGTGCACCTTGTTTTTTGGCCCACTTGAGAGTGTTGAGGCAAAGGGTGGGCCAGTGGGCGGTGCTGTCGCCGCCGGGGTACATTTGTTCCTTGAGTTTCAGCAGGCAGAGGTGGCCGCTTTTGTGAGAGCCGAAGCCGCTGACTTCCACATCGTAGCGGAGCAGGAAGGGGAAGCGGGATTCTTTGTCTTCGGTGCCGGTGAAGAATTGTTTCTGGTAATCGAAGCAGGGACCCCAGGTGAGATTGGCACCGATTTTCAAATCTTCGCCCATGCAATGGCGGGCCATGTCTGGCGCATGCACGCCCATGGTGGGGACGGAGTAGTGCGCGCAACCGGCGGCGTGGATGTGGTGATCACCGCTCCACCAGCCGAGCTTGCTGGGATCGATCCAGCGCTGGACCTGGAATTTGAGCGTGGTGTTTGCGCCGGTGATTTTCACGGTGCGCTGTTCGGGTACCGATTCGGGGCCGCGGCGGAAGGTGACGTCGTAGTCGCCGTCGGGGAGTTTTATTTTTTCGCCATCGCCGCGGTAGATCTGGGGGTGGAAGAAGAAGTCGGGGGCGATGCGTTTGATCTGGCTGGGGTAGATGCGCCCGGCGTGGTCTTTGATGAGGAGTTCGGCGAAGCAGGGCTTGTTGTTTTCGTCGGTGATGCTGAGTGTGACTTCACGCGCGGGCTGGCAATCGAAGAGGATGCTGGTTTCTGCACGGAAGCCGAGGTCCTGCGTGCCCTGGCCGGTGTCGAAGCTGAAGGTGGCTTCACGTTTGCCGGGCTCGCTGCTGTAGAGCTGGATGATGCGGTACTCGAGGCCGAGGCCGCTGAGCGTGGGCTGCAGCGGCGGGGAGTCGAACATGTGCATGTCCAGCCAGCGGGCAGCGAGCGGAGGCTGGCCGGGATCGCGGGGCTGGGCGTGTGGTGCGACGGGTGGGGAGCCTTTGACGTACACTTCCCTCGCCTGCGGGCTGGTGGCGGCGAGCTTGGCGGTGACACCGGCTTCGTTTTCGACGCGGACGAGGTACTGGCGCCAGCCGGATTCATCGAGGGTGGGTTTGGCGGTGCCGCGCTCGACTTTGACGCGTTGTTCAGGTGTGATGGTGACGTGGAAGAGGGTGTGAGAGTCGAGGACGGCTTGCGCTTTGGCGATGGACGCGACGTCGTGGGCCTGGATGCAGGCGTGGAGGGTGGAGAGCTCTGCGGGAGTGAAGGGAGAGCCGAGGAAGGCGGTGGCATCGATGAGACGCTGAGTCGCGGCGAAGAAGGGCTGGGGAGGGACTTCGGCGGCGTGGGCGGTGACAGCGGAGTTTGCGAGGGATCCGCAGAACAGGAATGCAGCCAACCGGAGTGAGGTCTTCATGGCGTTACAAACGCGCTGTGTGGCGGGCGGCTTGCGGGTCAGATGGTTTGCGGAGGTCTTGTGTCACCGCTACGCGGTTCCGCGTGCTCACAGATTTGTCGCGTGCGGTTACCCGTGGGTTTCACCCACGGCTACGGTTGTGACAGCCCTGCGGGCTTGGGTGTGGGTGAGAGCGCAAGCGATGGGCATCAACGTCAGCGCCGAGGGTCCAGAAGGCTGTCATGGGCGGGATGCCGCGATGCGTTTCTTGAGTTCCTGGATGCCTGAGGTCACCTGCTCGGTGCTGCGGACGGCGGTTGGATTTGCCGTGTGTTCTTGAAGTCGCTCGTCGAGCAATGCCGCAATCTCGGGGGTGATGGTGCCATCACGCGAAACGTCGTGACAGAGATCAGACAGAAGCCGCAGTTTTTGATCCACGGTGAGCGCACTGATGGCGGGAGAGTTTCCAGGATCATGGAGAAAAGAGGCTCGCGGCAGGGTGATTGGCAACGGCTTCTTCGTGGTTTAGCGCGAGGAGGATGGAAGGATGTCTGGCTGGCTGTCTTGGGACGCTCGAAAGCGGCGCTGAAGCGCCGCACTCCGGGGACGCTGTTGCGGCTTTTTACACCACCACCAGCACGATGGCGCTCATCATCAGCAACGCTCCGGCGAGGCGCCAGCGCATGACGATGGGGCCGAGGTGCTGCTCGGCGTTTTTGAACCAGTGGCCGATCATCCATACAAGGGCAACGCTGAGGAGACCACGGGAGGCATACACGATGTTGGCGGAGGTGGCCTTGCCGTAGATGGCGAGGGTGCTGACGAAGATGATGCTCTGAGTGCCGAGGAGCACTGCGCCGCCAGCGAGCCAGGGCCAGGCCTGAGGGCGGATGGCGCTCAGAGGTGCGGAGAAGCGAAAGATGAGGCCGAAGGAGAGGAGCGCATTGATCCAGAAAATGCAGGGAAGAAGGCGACCGGCACCTCCCCACGCGGGACCCCACTTTTGCACGAGGACGTCAAACACGGCGAAGGCGATGGCACCGATGCCTCCAGCAATGAAGGTGATCAACAGGTGGCGCGGGGGCTGGCCGGCGTCTTTACGATTGAGGAAGGTGATGCCGAGGACGCTGAGGAAGGCGGCGATCCAGAGCTTAAGGCTGACGGATTCGCCAATGAGGATGGGGGTGAAGAAGGCGACGAGGATGACCTTCAAACCAAAGACGGGCACCGCGACGGAGACGTCCCCTTTTTCCAAAGCGAGGAACTGGGAGAGCTGGCCGATGAAGAGGCACATGGCAATGACGCCGGGCTGCCAGAGCATTTCTTTTTCCACCGGGGGGCCGCCGAGAAGCCAGAGGAGGGAGAAGAGGCCGGCGACGATCAAATTTGCGACAAACGTGGTGCGCCAGAGGCCGACGCCGAGATCGCTGGAGCGCTTTAGCACGAGGGCGCCGAAGGCATACAGGAGGGCGGCGACGAGCGGGAAAAGCGTGGTGGCGAAGGCTGGGGACACGCAGGCATTAACCACGCAGTGGAGGGCTGGGCAAGGGGAGGAATGACGAATGCGGGATGACGAGCCGGGCGACGCGAGACAAATGAACAAATTGAGCCCTGAGGGTGCGCGAAGCAAAACAATGCCGAAAGGGCCGGAAAGCAGGACTTATTGACATTCGGCCTCCGGTATTTCGATGGACATCAGCCGTTACTTGCAGGGTGAGCGGTGCTCGCTAAGCAAATAATCCCCTCCAACCTATTTTCCATGAGCGCTACTTTTCCCGAACAATCCGTCGCCGTACTTTTCAGTGGTGGTGACGCGCCCGGCATGAACGCCTTTCTGCGTGCCATTGTGCGCCTGGGCCTGAACCGTGAAAAAATCGCCGTGCTGGGTATTCGGGACGGCTATCGCGGCCTGGTGCGCACTGCACGGGCGGTGAATGATGATCCGGAAGCGATGGTGAAGCTGAAGAACGACATCGCCACCCACACGGGGCGCGCGGGGCTGATCTCGGAGCAGTTGCACGTGATCCAGATGGACCACGCGAGCGTGAGCGGCATCATGGGCAAAGGCGGCACGATCCTCGGTTCCGCCCGCTGCCTGGAATTTCATGAGAAAAAGGTGCGAGACAGTGTGATCAAGCTGCTGAAGGGCCTGAATGTGCGGGCACTGGTGGTGGTGGGCGGCGACGGCTCGCTGACGGGCGCGCGGCTTCTGGCGGAGGAGAGCGACCTGCGCGTGATCGGCATCCCGGCCACGATCGACAATGATCTGCAGTTTACAGACATGGCGCTGGGAGTGGACACCGCGGTGAACACGCTGGTGTGGGCGGTGGACCACTTCATCGACACAGCACGCAGCCACCGCCGCGTGATGGTGCTGGAAACGATGGGCCGTGCGAGCGGTGACCTGGCACGCATGGCGGGCCTGGCCTCTGGCGCGGAAATGATCATCACACCGGAGTCGGGCGCGCTGAACGAAGAAGCGATGAAGAAGCTGGCGGCGAAGATCGAAGGTGCGATGACGCGCGGCCGCGGCCATGCAATCGTGCTGGTGGCGGAGGGTGTGGAATTTGACCCGCCGCAGAAACGCAACCGCGCCTATGTGCTGATGGATGCCTTCCAGCAGTACTTCCAGCGCGCCGGAGCCCCCTTCCCTGATCTGGAGGTGCGTCCTTCCGTGCTGGGCCATCTGCAACGTGGCGGCCACACGACTCCGCAGGACTGCCTGCTGGCGGCACGTTTTGCCGACTGTGCATGGAACACCATTCAGAAAACGGACGGCAGCAGTGGCATCACGGCGCTGCGGAAGAACGTCATTGAGATCGTGCCTTACGGCGAGCCTGACATGCCTGAGCGTGCGGCCTTCTCACGGGAGATGGAGCAGCTGCATGATGATCTGAGCTCGTGGTAGGCGAGCGGGCGCGAATCAATTTTTCACCCAGCGGGCCATCCATTTTACCGTCTTGTCCCACATCTCGGGGAGATAGACGTGGCCGACGTCGGGGTAGATTTGGTTTTCGAAATGCGATGCGGTGTCACTGCCGTGAAGGGCATAAATTTGGCTGACGATGGCGCCGATGTGGCGCACGCCGTCCGTGGGTGAGCCGCTGTCTTGATCTCCGGTCATGAAGAGCATGGGGCGGGGTGCGGCGAGGGCGATGACGGCTTCGGTATCGAAGTGCTTGAGCATGCCGGGGACGAAGTAGTAGATGCCGTGCGCTTTGAGCATGCCGGCGCGGATGAGCTCTTCGTAGCGCGTCATGCAGCCGACGCAGACGGCGGCGCGGGGGCGATCATCGAGCGCCATGATCCACCAGCTGCGGGTGGATCCCATGCTGATGCCGGTGACGCCGATGCGCGAGGCATCGACTTCGGGACGGGAGCAGAGGTAGTCGAGGGCGGTGAGGTCATCACGCAGAATCATGCCCCAGAGGGTGCGCCCCGCCCAGAGGTGGAATTTGGCGGCGGTCATCTCGCCATTGCCGCCTTTCTGCTGCGGGCCGTCGGGGCCGCGGCCGTTGCGCTCGCCAAAGCACGGAGCGTCGATGCCGAGGACGATATAACCGGCCTCTGCCAGGGCGGGGCCCGCGGCTATGGGGGTGGCGTTGGTTTGCAGCAGCTCCTGTTTGCCGATGTCGTACTGGCCTCCGTGCCAGTGGCAGTAGAGGATGGCGGGGGCTTTGCTTTGGGGTGTGGCGGTCTTGGGGAGGAAGACGTAGCCTTTGACGATTTCGCCGGCGCCGTTGTCGAACTGGATTGTTTCCAGGGTGTAGGCGCCTTTGTCTTCGCGGCTGATGATTTGAAAGGCGGAGACGGGTGGGCGTGGGGGGAGATCGCCGAGGAGTTCGCCGAGCCTGGCGCGGATTTCTGCGCGCTGCTGCCGCCATGTGCCGAGGGAGGATGGCACCTGCAGGGGTGGTGCGATTTTGGTTTTGGCAAGCCAGGCCTCGGCGGCGGGGTTGGGTTCGGCGGCGTACATAGGGGCGAGCAGGAGAATGAGGCAGACCGTGATCGTGCGCATGCGCTGGTTGTATCAGGACAGGAAATTTCACGCAACAAGGACGGCTGCCTTTCGTTCACACCGTCCCATGAAACCTACCACATTGCTCACCCTGACCCTCGCTCTGGCTGCTTTTGGCGCACGCGCCGAGGACAAGCCGCTCCTCGCCATCCCCGGCAAGGTCATCTATGAAAACAAACTCAGCGATGGTGCAGGCGCGCCATGGAAAGCGGCCAAAGGCGAATGGAAACCGGCGGATGGCGTCCTGCGCGGCTCTGAGCTCGAGGCGGACAAGCATGGCGCGGTGACACGGCTGCCGAACAAGCTGACGGATTTCGTGATCGAGTATGAATTCAAGTTTTCCGGTGCCAAGGCGACGAGCCTTTCCATCAATGCGATCAAGGACCACATGGCGCGGATCATGATCACGCCGAAGTCGGTGGCGATTCAGCGCGATGACAATGACCACGAAGGGCCGGACAAGGCGGTGGTGTTTGCACGCTTCCCTGCGGAGCTGGGCGAGGGCTGGCACAAGGTGCGGCTGGAGATGGTGGGAGACAAGATGCTGGGCAAGGTGGATGATCTGGTGGCCTGGGGCGCCAACGAGCTGTTCCTGAAGGAGAAGGCTTCACCGGGATTTACCGTGAGCGGCCAGTCGGTGGACTTCCGCAATTTCAGCCTGAAAGAGGCGACGCTGAATCCGGCCTGGGAGGAAGTGAAGGGCACGCTGCCGAAGCCTGGTGAAAAGGTGGCGGCTGCCGCAAGGCCCGCAGCAGCGAAAGGTGCCGCGAAGAAGAAGGCGGAGTAAGGGCGGGGAATTGACTTTGCCATGCGTCCTCGTTAAAAAGGGCGCATGGCATTTCCCATTCGCTCTCCTCGTGATCTCGTCGGCGGCATCGCCGTGTTTGGCCGCATCCTGGATAAAATCCGGCTCAACGCCAAGGAGGGCAAACTGCCCGAGGGTTATCACCTGGGCTACATGGCGGGGAACCGCACGTTTGATGAACGTGTGTGCAAATTTCTCGGCGTGGATTTCAATGAACTTTCCGCACGTACGCTGGAAGGGGGCACGGATGAAGAGATCCTGGAATGGTGCTGCCTGAATGGCAACCGGCCCACAGCGGAGCAGATCGAAATCTGGAACGGTTTCATGCACAAACGTGGCTGGCGCGATGCGGCGACGGAAGGTTTCATCAAGCAGCGTGCGGAAGCGGGGTTGGGCCACCGTGAGGACCTGGTGACTTTCTTTGACATGATGGATGTCGAAGAAGGACGTGCACCGTGATCAAAGCCCGCGGGGGGCCATGGAGTAGAGACCCATGGTGACATCATACGCATCCTGCATGGCCATGCGCTTGAGCTCGTGGCCTGCCCCCCAGGAGTCGGTGAAGAGGATCTGGTTCTTGGCGAGATTGTAGCCGATGACCATGCGCATGTGGCCGCCGCTGACCTGCCCACCACTCGGCAGCGGCGGATCCTCGGGTTTCTCGCCAAGGGACAGTCCCCACAGAAGCGGAACGCCTTTGTCCGTGTATTCCTTCACGATGGAGGCGAACTCTTTTTCTGACACGCGGCGCTTGCGATTGGCGGCGTAGTAAAGCTCAGGATTTACCAGGGGCTTGAAGGTGACCTTGAAGGCGCCGTCGATTTTAGCGAGGCTCTTTTGCATCGTCATGATGCTGGCGCCGCTCTCGGCATCGACACTGACGAGCTTGGCCATCTCATGCTGATCACAGGGAATGCGCATGTATTCGAACAAGCGCTGGCAGCTGGCGGCGACGCAGTAGCCTTTCTGACCCTGGTCCACCATCGGAACGCCGGAGATGTAAACATCCCCTGTGGGAGTCTTTTTAACGCGCTGGGCCAATTCCATGCGCTGCACGCCGACGGCCATCTTGCCCATGCTCCAGTCGGCCTGGGTCGGGGAGGCGAGTTTCAGGCGCAGGAACTCGGGCTTGGTCACCTTGCCTGGAGTGTTGTACTCGTTGTATTCGAGAAGGGCGATGCCCGCGGGAGAAGTCCAGTTCCAGCCGGTGGTGGGCAGCGCCGCATTGGAGGACAGGGTCTGGCGCTTGGGAGCCACCTTCATGACCTGGCTGAGATTCTGGCCGATGACCTTGAAAATGCGGTCGAACTCCTTCACTTCGATGTCGCCGGAGTCGCCGCGATTGTAGAAGGAGATGGTGGCGCGCGCGGCCTTGCCATTGACGAATTCGAGGATGGCCTCTTCAACTTTGACGGAGCCGCCGAACATGGTGAGATTGGTTTCTACGTTGCTGAACATGTGGCGGGAGAAGCGCGCGCGATCTTTGGCGCTGCTGACCCATTCGAACTGCGGGGGCTTCTGCTGCTTCTCCTGGTCTTCAAGCTTGAGGACGTAGTTGTTTTCGAAGTCGGCGGCCGACCATTGCCAGAGGGAGGCGAAGTTTAACAAGTTGTCGAGGTTGGCGGAGAGTTCGGGCAGCTTGCGTTCCTGGGCTTGTATTTGTCCTGACAACAAGGTCAAGAACAGGACACAAGAAGAGAAAGCAATGCGGAGCATGGTGAAAATTTTACTACTTAGCAGCTGTGTGAGTCAATCATTTCGCTCCAACTACTGTTGAAGGGTACATGATCAGGATCCCTGCTACAATCCCAGTTCCTCCCGCACCTGGGCGTTGTTCATGAGGATATTTAAGGCGGACGTGGCGGAGCCTGCGGCTTTTTTGGCCTTGGTCACAAGATCGACATAGCGTGCACCGGAACGGACCGGATTGAGGATGGCGCTGCGGATCACATCGCCATAATCGGTGACGGCATCGACGTAGGGCCAGACACGTTGATCGAGGATAGGGCGGAGGCTGCGCAGCTTGTTGAGGCTGGTGCCGACTTCATCGGGCTTCAGGCTGGACATGGCTGTGACGACGTCGTTGTCGATGGAGTTCACGATGGCCTGGGCGCTGCTTTGCGCGGCCTCGATGGAACCGCCGAGTGAGAGGGTGCGAGCAGACCTGCCCTGGGCATGCAGGAGTAGGTATTTGGCGGAATAACAATCAGGTGCCACGAACAGCAGCGCCTGCAGGCGGGCAGCGGCATGCTGGGTGCGCAGGAGCGGCATGATCTGCTTGGGATCACGCAGCATGACAGTGCGCATGGCATCGAAGTCGGCGAGTGCGAGCTTCAAGCCTTCTGAGCGTTCCGGACTGGCGAGGGCCATGGCATCGTCAAAGGTCTTGATGCCAAACACGGTGATGCCCAGAAGTGGGGCGGGGCCGTCCAGCAGGAGCAGATCGGCAACGGCACGCTCGTTCTTGGCAGGCACGGCGACCATTTTGCAGCTGCCATTGGTGGCACCGCGAATTTTGGCGCGCACGCCGCCGATGGGTTGCACGCTGCCATCGGCATTGAGATCTCCTGTGACGGCGAATGCGGGGTCCCATTTTTTGCCGGTGAGTGCAGACTCGACGAGCAGGGCGCAGGCGACAGCGGCGGAGGGTCCGTCTTTTTCGATGTATTTGTCTTCGAAACCGATCTGGAGGGAGTAGCCCACCGGCCAGACATCGTGGCGCAGTTGAGAGAGCTTGCTGACTTCATTGAGGGCGCGCCGCATGCTGCCGCCGACGTCCTGGTTGAACTCCAGCCAGCTCTCCTGAGTGCCACGGTTTGGCAATGCGGTGAGGGTCATTTTGGTGACGTGACCTGATTCCTCGCCGTTCGCGAGCGGGGAGATGAGGAGGCCATTGACCTGGGTGAGGCGGAGCTTGAAGGCGGCGGTGGTTTGACGGGCTGGTGGGGATAATGGCGAAGAGGGCTGGAATTCCACTTTGGAGGCTGCAGGCATTTTTGGCTCTGTCCGGGCAGATTCCGAGGGCGGAGCACTAGCAGGCAAGCCTGTGGGAATCTCGGAGGCAGGTCTGCCGGTGCCATTCGAGGCAACGGCAGCCAGTGGCTTGTAGAGACTGAGGAAATACCGGGGCTGTGTTGGACTCGCGCTCATCGAAGCGAAGAAATCAGGGCTTTGCCATGAGTGCGAAGAACCTTTGTGAAAGGTGGGCGAGACCTTGTGCGTCATCACAAAGGCTTCATCGAGCTGGGCGATGAACTCCGGCGCCACATCCCATTCATTTTCCTGCCTTGGAAAGATGATATTGATACGGCTGGCGCGGTTGTCTTTCCACTCAACTCGCATGGATACCGGCGAGCGGCTGCCTTTGAGCATGGAAAAACTCAGTTTGTAGGCACTAATCGAATCGGGATTGAAAACGTGGGAAGACTCGGCGGTGCCACTGTCCAAAAAGTAGGGTTTGCGGCCCGGAATTTTTTCCAATGCCTTCAGTTTCTTTTCGAACTCCTCGCGTGACATTGACAGAGGCTTCTTCCAATCGATGAGGTCATCAAGGTTGATTAGGAGATCTAGAGTGCTTGCCGGGGGGGATGCAGGTTTGGGCATGGTAGAGACCGAACTCTCAGAAACGGAGCCGCTGGGTTTTGCGGCAGCAGGTGTCACGCCGGCTTTCTTCGGATGAACCACCACAAAAAAGATGGTGTCACCCTGAGCGAGCGTAAATGTAGCGCTCGCGCTGTAGTGCTCGCTATCCCATGTATAGCCTTTGGAATTGCGGGAAAAGGGCGGAGCACCCAAGGCCTCGCCAATGCTGGCAAGCAAGGATGGTGCGGCTTCGGTCTCGCCTTTCTGAGCCGTGTATCTGACAGCCACATAAGAGATCTGTCCGTCAGCCCACATCACGCGGACGGATTGTGGCTCAACCTCATTGCTGCAGAAGATTGAGTATTTGAGTTTGTGGGTTTCTCGGTACGACGAATTGAAAAGCTGGGATGGTTGCGAGAACTGGCTGGATGCGTCCAAGGCGAACCATTTTTTACCTGTTGTGGGACCGATTTTGTCGAGTTTCGCTTCCAACTCTTCGGCATTCATCACGCACGGTTTCTTCCATTCAAAAACCGCATCGAAGTCGATTTCAAAATGATCCGATGCGGCAATCGCGGAAGAACTGCCAGAGCTTTTTCCTTGTTCCTTGCATGCGGGCATGAGCGCCGAGGCGAGCAGCAGAATGGCGAAAGACACCGAGGGAAAAACTCTCATGCGTGCGTCTTAGCAGCAAGGTCTGACTTATGTCAATTTCCTTGCGTGGTTGTTTCATAGCCATGTCGCGGTCCTTTGGACAACTCTCCTGCCCCGATAGACAGCGCCTACGCGATTGGTTTGTGACAATGGCCGGAACTGAAGTAACCAGCACCAAATGCAGGGGCTTGGGATGGACAGCGACGACTGAAATCCACGAGAATGCCACCGCGCTTCTCTCAGCACCACGGTGGCGTGGTCTATGAAGACGACGGCACGATCCACACGTTAAAAACGCCTGTTCCACTCGAACCATTGGGGCCGAATTGATACACTTCAAACATCTGAACGAGGTAGTTGCGATGGATCCATTGCTGCCCTGTCACGGGGGCATGCCCACCGCCAACTTCCTGCTGGTAGGGTTTGGGAGCAGTGTCGCCCGTAAGCTTACCCAGTTCAGCCTTGAGCTTGGTGATTTCAGCCGGACTGGCCTTCTTGCCATTGGTACCCGTGTGATCGCCGATTTGAAATCCTATACCTGTGGCTTTGTCTCCATCAAAGGATGCGGATATTCCCTGCACCCGGACTTCTCCACCAAACAAAGACAGCCTGCCACTTCCTGAAGAGCTTCCCGCCGTATCGCCGATGCTTAGATTCAGTTTTCCGCTGGGGGACATTCTCGTGCTGTAGGCCCGATCGGATTTCTTTTTCGAAGCAGCAGTGGCAATCTCTTTGAACTTATCAGGGGTGAGGCTCCATGGGCTATCCCAGTCGATCAGGGCATCCAAACCGGCTTTGGAAGTGCCGGGTTGTGCATAAACTACAGGAGAAGCCACCCAGAAAGTGGTGGCCAAAGCAAGGAAACAAAGAATTCGCTTCATGAAGAGCTAAATACTCGATTCTCAAAAGGGGCGTCAATGCTTTCGCTCCTTTAACTTTGCCGCCGTGGCTTTTTCAACGAGAGACCGAAGAAACGACCGGGGCTGACGTCAGCACACCTTGCAGGGGCTTGGGATACACGCCGAGGATGAGGATGGCGAGGGCGAGGGCGCCAGCGACGGATTTGGCGGCGGTGGAGAAGGTCAGGACGGGGACGTCGGTGCCTTCGGTGGTGTACATCGCGAGGATGGTCTTGAAGTAGTAGTAGAAGCCGGCGGCGGCGGCGATGACGGCACAACTGAGGGCACCCCAGTAGCCGTGGTCGGCGAGGCCGATGAAGACGAAGAGCTTGCCAAGGAAACCGGCGGTGAGGGGCAGGCCGGCGAGGGAGGCGAAGGAGATGGTCATCAGCAGCGCGATGAACGGGTTGCGCTTGGCGAGGCCGGTGAAGTCCTTGATTTCTTCGCCAAGGCCGTTGGCGCGCATGAGGCCGAGGCCGAGGAAGCCGAGGACGGTCATGGGCAGGTAAGTGGCAAGGTAGAAGGCGACGATGCCGCCGGACGAAAGATCAAAGCGGGCGCTCTCGCGGCTGGCGAGCGCGAGGAGGAGGTAACCGGCGTGGCTGATGCTGGAGTAGGCGAGCAGACGCTTCACGCTGGTCTGGAACATGGCGGGCAGGCTGCCGAGCAGGACGGTGAGCGAACCCACGACGAGCAGCAGCGCCTGGACCTCCGTGGCAATCACTGAACCCTGGGCCAGGAAGGCATCCAGCGCACGGGTCAGGACGACGAAGCCAGCGGCTTTGGAGCCGACGGAGAGGAAGGCGGTGACGGGAGTAGGTGCGCCCTGATATACGTCCGGAACCCACATGTGGAAGGGGGCGGCGGCGACTTTGAAGCCGAGGCCGCAGAGCAGCATGGCGGCACCAAAGAGGGCGGCGGTTTTGCTGGTGGCAGGGTTGGCGAGCGCCTTGGCGATGCCGTCGAAGCTCATCGTGCCGGTGGCACCGTAGGTCCAGGCGATGCCATAAACCAAGATGCCGGTGGAGAGAGCGCCAAGGATGAGGTATTTCACGCCAGCTTCCAGGCTGAAGGAACTCTTGCGGGCGAAGGCGACAAGAACGTAGAAAGAGACGGTGACTAGCTCGAGGGAAACGAAGACGGTGACGAGATCGCGGGCGGAGGCCATCCACATCATGCCTGAGCAGACGATGAGCGGTAGGCTGAACATTTCGGCGAGCTTGCCATCGACGGTGAAGCGCGAGAGGTAGGGTGCGCATTCCAGCGTGAGCCAGAGCACGAGGATGGTGATGACGAGCGAGAAGCCTTTGTAGAAGATCGCGAGATTGTCGAGCTGATGCCAGGGCTGAATGAAGCCGGGCAGGCTGGCAGTGTCATGGGGCACAAAACTGAACAGCACCAGAGCGAGCACAGCGCCGGCAATGGCGGTGAGGCCGAGGGTGCGGCGGGAAATGTCAGGCTTGAAGGCTTCGACCAGCAGCAGTGCGAGTCCGAGGATGGCGAGGCCGGCTTCGATGGTGAAAACGCTCATGGCAGGACTACAGCGCGGATTTCATGAGGTTGAGCAGCAGCCAGGGGCAGCAGCCGGTGACAAGCAGCGTGGTGGCGAGCAGAATGAAGGGCACGCGCTGGGAGAGCGCGGGATCGATCATGAAAAGACCGGTGGCCGGGGAGCCGTGAAAGATGCTGCGATAGGCACGCAGCATGTAAACGGCGGACATGACCACACCCCAAAGCGCGAGAATGACGGTCCAGTGGAGATTCGTCAAACCGGCGGGATTGAGATCGGTGAAGCTGCCAAGGAAGACCATCACTTCGCCAGCGAAGTTGGTGAGGCCCGGAAGGCCGATGGAGGCAAAGGCGCCAAAGGCAAACAAGACGGTGAAGGAGGGTGCGTGATTGGCGAGGCCGCCGAGCTTGTTGTACTCCAGAGTGCCGAGCTGATTGCGCATACGACCGCAGAGTCCGAACAGAAGGGCAATGGAGATGCCGTGGGCGAACATGAGGATGACCGCACCTTTCAGGGCGATCTCGCTGCCAGCGGCAATGGCGAGGAAGATGTAGCCCATGTGCATGACGCTGGAGTTTGCGAGGGTGTCATCCAGGCGGCTGGCATGGATGGTGACCAGGCCCATGACGAGGATGTTGCCGAGGAGCATCAGCAGAAGGGCATTCTGGACCCACTCCACATGGACGCCGTGCGGGAGCAGTGGAAGCGCGATGCGGATGAGGCCGTAGAGACCGAATTTTTTCAACACGCCGGAGTGCAGCATGGCCACGGGTGTGGGAGCGGTGGCATACGCAGGGGCGGCCCAGCTATGGAAAGGAAAGAGACTGACGAGTGAACCGAAGCCGAGCAGAAGCACAAAGAAGATCTGCGCCTGCTTGGCATCTGGCAGGGGGGCCTGGGCGGCCTGGTTGCGCAGGGCGATGAGATCGAAGGTGAGCTTGGAGCCGCCGCTGAACTCGAGCACCAGCCAGGCCAGGCCGGCGAGCAGCACGAGGCTGCCTGCACCGAGGTAGATAGTGGCCTTCCAAGCGACGGCCTTGCGCTGGGCGGGCTCTGCACGGCCGTGAAGCGCGATCATGAGGAAGGTGGGGATCAGCGCGAGCTCGTGAAAGGCGTAGATGAAGAAGACGTCCGTGGTGAGGAAGGCGCCCAGAGCGCCGCCGCCGATGAGCAGCGAAGAAACGTAGAAGATCGTTGGGCGGTCCTCAATCTGCCAGAGGGCGGCCAGCATGACCAGGGTGGTGAGAAGGGCCAGAATCAGCGCCATGCCGTCCGCACCCACGGCGAAGCTGAGGGAGGGATTATCGAGGATGGGGCGCGAAGAGGTGAAGGCGAGGCCGGATTTATCCAGGCCGGTCTTTCCCATGTAGGACACCGCCGTGAAGAGCACGAGGATGAGATTGATGAAGGTGGCGCCGAGGGAGGCGGCGCGGGCAGGCGCACCGAGCCAGACCGCCAGAGCGGCCAGCAGCGGTAGTGCGATGATTATTTCAAGAACGCTCATTCAGTTTCTCCATCAATGGCCCAGATGGGGCAGCACAAACACGACAAGATAAATCACAGCAATGACACCGCCGCCCAGAAGGAAGGTGTAACCCTGCAGGTGGCCGCCCTGAAGCATGCGGGTGGCGGCGCCGAGACGGGCGGTGATGGCTGCGGGAAGGCGGGCGATGAGACCATCGACAAACACGCGCTCCAAGGCGGTGACGATCCACGCAAGGCGATCCTGGCAAATGCGGACGATGACGGTGTAAATCTCGTCGAAGTAGAACTTGTTGGCGAAGAGCTTGATATTGACGGGATCTTTGTCCTTGCCGCGGTAGAGATAGATGGCACCGCCGGCGCCGATGAGGAAGGCCAGGATGGAGGCAGCCAGCACCGTCTGGTGCGGCTTTTCATGCTCGGGCACATAGGCCTGCAGCGCCGAGGTGATGGGACCCCAGGCAGAAAAGATGGACAAAAATGCCAGCAGAACCAGCGGCAAAAGCATGATGACCGGCACCTCGGTGGCGTGGTGCGCCGAGTCGGTGCGGGGCTTTCCAAAGAAGGCCACGATGAGGAGGCGCATCATGTAGAAGGAGGTCAGCACGGCAGTGAGCGTGGCCGCGTGAAAGAGAATGCTGCAACCGCTGTCATAGGCTGCGCCGAGGATGGCCTCCTTGCTCCAGAAGCCGCTGGTGATCCATGGCAGACCCATCAAAGCCAGGGTGCCGATGGCAAAGGTCCAGAAGGTGATGGGCATGTGCTTGCGGAGGCCGCCCATCTTCCAGATGTCCTGCTCGTGATGGCAGGCGTAAATGACGGCACCGGAGCCGAGGAACAGCATGGCCTTGAAGAAGGCATGCGTGTAGAGATGGAACATGGCCGGATGGCCGGGATGCGCACCAGCGATGGGATGATGGTTCTGAACGTGCATGGCCACGGCACCGACGGCCATGACCATGTAGCCGAGCTGGGAAAGGGTGGAGTAAGCCAGAACGCGCTTGATGTCATTCTGCTGCGTGGCCATGAGGGCTGCTAGCAAAGCGGTGAAGCAGCCGATGCCGGCGATGATTTCTGCAGCAAGAGGGGAGGCCTCAATGAGGAAACTGACACGCACCAGCATGTAAACACCGGCGGCGACCATGGTGGCGGCGTGGATGAGGGCGGAAACGGGAGTGGGGCCTTCCATGGCGTCTGGAAGCCAGACGTGCAGCGGGAACATGGCGGACTTGCCGACCGCACCCATGAAGATGCACAGTGCAGCGGCGGTGATGATGCCCGGATTTGCTTTCTTCACGTCAAACAACGGCCCGCCCTGCTCAAAGGCATCGCGCAGATTTTCAAACGACACATCCCCCTTATTAAAGCCAAAGAGCAGCAGGATGCCGATCATGAAACCGAAGTCACCGATGCGGTTGGTGAGGAAGGCTTTTTTGCAGGCCTCAGCGGCGCTGGGCTTTTGATACCAGTGGCCGATGAGCAGGTAGGAACTCAGACCGACAAGCTCCCAGAAGATGAACATCATGATCAGGTTGCCCGCGAGGACGATGCCGGTCATGGAGAACATGAAAAGGGAGAGCGCACCAAAGAAGCGGGGCTTTGCCTCATCATCCTTCATGTAACCGAGCGAGAAGATGTGCACCAGCATGCCGATAAAGCTGACGATGAACATCATGCCGCGGCTCTGCTTGTCGATCATGACATCGATGTTGGCATGGACAGAGCCGAAATCGATGAAGGGCAGGAGGGGCTTGATACCATTGCCATCATCCGAAGCTGCGAGGAAGACAAGGCAGGCAAGGAAGGAGATGATGGAGGAACCGACCGAGATGAGCACGGCGGCCCCTTTGAGCTGGCGATGGCCCAGAAGAATGAGAAGCGCCGAGAACAGGGGCAGCAGAAGGGGAATGCTGGCGGGCATATCGGCGCGTTATCCTTGAAGTTTGGTGACGGACTCCACATCCACGCTCTGCTTGGAGCGGAAGAGAGCCACGATGATGGCGAGGCCCACGGCCACTTCAGCAGCAGCCACGGTGATGGTAAAAAAGACGAGCGACTGCGCCGTGTAATCCGGCAGGCCATTGACGAGATGAAAGCGGGAAAAGCCCACGAGCGCGAGATTGGCGGCGCTGAGCATCATCTCCAGGCACATATAGACGATGATGATGTTTCTGCGGGCGATGACGCCGGCAAGGCCAAGAGAAAACAGCATGCCGCTGACGACGAGGTAGTGGCCGAGGGTGATCATGGGGCGCTCCTTTCGCGTTTGCTGAGGACGACGACACCGATGGTGCCGACGAGCAGCAGCAGGCCGATGACCTGAAGGTGGAAACCGTACTGATCAAAGAGGGTGAAGCCGATGAGCTTGGCGTCCGGCAGTTCGCCCGCCTTGAGGTCATTGGTGATGGTGGGCAGCTGGGAGGCCCTGCCGAGTTTTCCGGCGGAATCTGCCAGTGCCAGCGAAGCGTCCTTCGAACTCTTCCCCGCGATCTCAGTGCTGCCACAGACCGTGACAATCTGCAGGGTGAGCAGGACAGCCAGCAGGATTCCGGAGACGATGGCCGGGAAATTCAGTTTCTTGCCCTCCTCCGTCTTGATGTCCAAAAGCATGATGATGAAGAGGAAAAGCACCATCACCGCGCCTGCATAGACGAGAATCTGGATGACGCCGATGAAGTAGGCATCCAGGCTGAGGAAGAGCGCTGCCAGACCAACGAAGGAGGCGGCGAGAGCGAGGGCACAGGTGACGGGATTGCGCCCGGTGACGACCAAGAAGCCGAAGCCCAGGGTGATCAGTGCAAAGAGATAGAACAGAAGCGGGGGCATTATTACTTGAGCTCGTTCCACTTGTTCACCAGCCCGACCCGCTGGCCGCCGATTTCATAGAGGCGCTTTTTGTTGTGCACCATCTCCTGGCGTGAAAGGCCGGTGATGGCGTAGTCCTTGCGCAGGAAAATGGCCTGCTCCGGGCAGACCTCCTCGCACATGCCGCAGTAGATGCAGCGAATCATGTCGATGTCGAATTCCTTGGGGCGCTTCTCGACCTTGGCCCAGGGGTCGTCGCTGGGAATCTCCCCGGGGATGATCTTGATGGCCTTGGGAGGGCAGATGAATTCGCAGAGCTGGCAGCTCACACAGCGCTCGCGGTCCTGCTCGTCGGTGACGAGAGCGGGAGCGCCGCGGTAGTGCTCGGGCAGGTGTTCGTCCCACTTCTGCTCCGGGTATTCCATGGTCACCTTGGGCTTGCCGCCGGCGATCTGGCGAAAGGTCTTGATGCCGTGGCCGATCGTGATTTTCAGTCCCTTGAGCAACGTGGAAATGAACCAGCGCTCATGCCAGGCAAGCTTGGGACGTTGTACAATGATAGTGGCCATGAATTAGCAGGGAAGCACAGGGGAGTCGGATTTGATTATCCGAACGTCACGCAACGCAGCAACCGCTATTTGTGAAAAATTTCACAAGGCCGGGCCGAAATCGTCAAAATCGACCCCTCCACCCCTAGCCCCCTGAGGGACGCTGCTTCCACAATCAGGCGGCCAGCCACTACACAGCAGACCTAAGGAGCGGCTTTGGCAGAGGACTTTTTCGCCGGCTTCTTGAATCCTGCCTTGGTGTATTCCACCATTCCTGCAAACGTGCCCTCTCCGATGCCGGAGACACTGAGCACATCCGTAACTCCTGCAAAGGGACGGGCTTTTTTGATGGCTGCCGCACGGACCTCCCCAATGCCGGGGACGTCCATGAGCGCCGCATCATCGCCTTCGTTCAGCAGGTTGAGCAGCTGGGCCTTCTGAGCGTCGGTCATGGTTTTGGCCACCGCCTCCACCTTGGCAGACGGCTTGGCAGGTGCTTTCGATTTCGGGGCGGTTTGCGCCACAGAGAGGCCGCAACTCAAGACGAGAACGACGAGAAGGCTGATGAAGAATTTCATGACGTCCGGTTTGTAAACCACCTTGGGATAGTATTGAAAAATCGGGGGTGATGGCGAGTAAAAATGAGGCGGCACCTAAATTATTTAGCGGCGGGTACAGCAGCAGACGCCTAAACGCTCGACATTTTGGAAAGTTCCCGTCACATTCAGGGAATGAAGCTCCTCCCCAACCTGGGCATCTCCATCGTGCTGATGTCCTCCACTCTGCAGGCCCAAACCGCAGCGCCTGCAATGCATACGTGGACGAGCACCGACGGACGCAAGATCGAGGCGGCCTTTGTGGCGCTGGAGGCAGAAGGAGTGAAGATCCGCATGGCCAATGGCAGCACTTTTTCAGTGCCGCTGAGCCGTTTGTCGGCCGAGGATCAGGCTTTTGCCAAAAGCCAGGGGGCCGCCGGCGCGGATGCCCAAGCGGCCGCCGTGGGCAGCGGAGCCCCTGCCGTCAGCAAAACCTGGCCCCGCAGCGTGGCTCTGGAAGACAAGCCTGTGGTGACCGTGGTGAAGGAAGACGCGGAGGCCAAGGAGTTCGTGTACCGCTCTCCGCACTATGAATTTCAGTGCGACTCCAAGCTGGGCGCGAATGTGGTGCGGGAGTTTGGCCGCATGTTTGAGGCCACCTGGCTGATCAACAGTGTGCTGCCCATGGACTTCCAGCCGAAGCCTGAGCCGCTGCGCAATTACTTTCTGGCACGCCTGTTCACAGAAAAAGAGGACTACATGAGCGCAGGGGGCATGCAAGGCTCCGCCGGCGTGTATTCCCGGGGAAAGAAGGCGCTGATGGTGCCGCTTTCCAGCCTGGGGGTGACGATGGTGGGCAGCCGTGTGTCTTTGGCCCAGGGCAATGACCAGTCCAATGCCACGCTGATCCATGAGATCACCCACCAGATGATGAACTATTGGCTGAACAAGCTGCCCACCTGGTACATCGAGGGCTCTGCCGATTACGTGAGCCTGCTGGACTACAACAGCAGCGGGCGCTTCAGCCTGATCGGCCTGAACCGGCGGCTGCAGGGGTACACCAAGCGGAAATACTCCCCAGGGCCAGGAGACACCTATGGAATGATCGATTTGGAGGAACTGATGACGATCGAAGGCGATCGCTGGGCCGCCGCTCTGGGCGACGGCGGACCGGCCACGGCAAACTATGGTTCGGCCTGCCTGCTGACCTATTACTTTTACCATATCGACGGCAAGGGGGACGCCGCGAATCTGATCGCGTACCTGCGTCAGGTGCAGGAGGCGAAAACAAAGGAGGAAAAGGACGCCGCCGTGAAAGCGCACCTGCTGCGGGAACGCAGCTATGCCCAGCTGAGCGAAGAGGTGAAAAAGGGTCTGCGCAAAGAAGGGGTGGATGTGAGCTTCTTTCCGCCGGGGAAGAACAAGCCTGTCTCGGGGGCGAACTGAGTTTCGAATGAACACATAGGGCAGTCAGGGTGTCCAGGAGTTCCATAAAAGGAGTTAGAATTCTTATGGCGTTTCTAATTCATCTCGATTAGAATAGTTCCACCCAGAAATGACCAGCTCAGATCGCATTCGCATCTTGATCGTCGAAAACGAGGGCCTTGTCGGCTGCGACATGGCTACGACCCTCGGCAAGCTGGGGTATGTGGTGGCGGCGATTTGTGCCTCCGGGGAGGAGGCGCTGGAGCGTTTTGAAGAGCTCCGTCCTGATCTGGTGCTCATGGATGTGCATCTGGCGGGACAGCTGGATGGCATCGAAACGGCGCGCGCCCTTCAACGGCGCAGCCGCGTGGCGATCGTGTATGTGACCGCCTGCGCCGATCTGGACACGGTGGCGCGTGCACGGCAGACGCACCCGCACGGCTACCTGCTCAAGCCTTTCAATCATGACGAGCTGCGCCTGGCGGTGGAAGTGGCTGCGCAAAGGCATTTTGAAGAGAATGAGCGTCAGCGCCGTGAGCAGAGTTATTTTGAGGCGTTTCAAAGCCTCGCGGATGGCGTGATCGCGGCGGACCTGTCCGGAGGAGTGGTGTTCATGAACCCTTCGGCTGCGCGTGCCACGGGCTGGAATGCGCAGGAGGCCGTGGGCCGCTCCTTGAACGAAGTCTTTCGCATCTACCAGAGCACTGGTGAGCCTGCGGAGATTCTGCCGGTGGAGGCGCCAGCACAAACGACCGAGCGCACGGTTTTTCTCACCACGCAGGCAGGAGCACGCGTGCCGATCCAGGATCGCACGGCGCCGCTGCGGGATGCGCAGGGCAATCTGACCGGCCTCATCATCCTTTTCCGCGCCTCCGTGGTGCAGGCGCCGGCGGAGCCGATGGTGCCGAACCGCAGCACCGCGCCGCTGGTGGATGTGGTGGAAAGCATTTCAGACCCGCTCTTCGCGCTCGATGGCCGCTGGCGTGTGACGTATGCCAATGCGAGCGCACTGCGACTGTTTGACCGCAGCCTGCAGAACATGCTGGGGCTTTCCCTCTGGGACATCATGCCGACCGCGACCCGCGAGCTGCACCACGAGGCCTTTGCTCATGCGATGCTGCACCGCGAGACGGTGAACCGGGAAATCTATCTGGACGAAAAACAGATCTGGCTGGAGATGCGTGGCTATCCTTTCGGGGAAGGTCTGCTGCTGCTGGTGCAGGATGTGACGGCGCGGCGCGAGGAGGCAGAGCGGCGCAACCGCATTGACCGTCTTGAATCGCTGGGCCTGCTGGCGCGTGGTTTTGCCCATGATTTCAACAACCTGCTGACCGTGCTGCTGGGCAACATCTCGCTCGCGGAGATGCGCCTGCGCAATGCCATCACGCTTCCGGAGCTGCACACGGCCAAGCAGGCGACGTTGCAGGCGCAGAACCTGGTGCAGCAGCTGCTGACGTTTGCACGGGGCGGTGCGCCGATCAAAACGCAGATCCGTCTGGGCGACCTGATCGAGACTTTCTTCACGCATCACACGAGGGCCAACCGCGTGGAATACCGCATCGAAGTGCAGCCTGGGCTGCCGCAGATTGCGATCGATGGGGCGCAGATCCGCCGGCTGCTGAGCAATCTGATCCGCAATGCCGAACAGGCGCAGCCGAACGGGGGAGAGATCACCGTGCGCTGCTTTGCACCTGACCACGCCGAGATGTTTCCTGGGGAGATGGTCACGGACACAAACTTCCAGCCTTCCGGCCTGGCCATTGAAGTGGAGGACAAGGGCGAAGGCATCCCGACAGAACACCTGCCGCACATTTTTGAACCGTACTTCAGCACCCGCAAAGCAGACAACGCCACCGGCCTTGGCCTGACGGTCTGTGAGTCCATCGCCAAAGCGCATGGAGGATCGCTGACCGTGAGCTCTGAACAGGGCAAGGGCACGACGGTGCGCTTCTACCTGCCGCTGGATTCTGACGGTGAGGAGGCGGACGCCTTTGGCCTGAGCAAGGTGTTTGATGCGCCGCCAGAACTGGCCGCGGCGAATCCACGCATCCTGGTGCTGGAAGACGATCCGCTGGTGCGCTCCTTGATCGTGCGCAATCTCACCAGCAACGGCTTCGACGTGGCGGAAAGCGCCGAGGGCAGTGAGACGGTGCGTCTGTATCAGGAAGGCATGACGCAGGGGCGTCCGTTTGATCTCGTCATTCTCGACCTCAGCATTCCCAATGGCATGGGCGGCGTGAGGACGATGGAAAAGCTGCGAACCATGGACCCGGAGGTGTTTGCCATCGTATCCAGCGGCTATTCGGATGATCCTGTGATGGCGAATCCGGCTTCCTATGGTTTTGCCGCGGTGCTGCCCAAGCCTTATGAGCCGGCGGACATGCTGCGACTGGTGCGCAACATCCTGGCCACGCGCGGGATCCGCCGTACGCCTTGAACCACGGACCGGGCCGGACATGCGTTGACAAGCAAGGGGTGGTTTGAGAAAGAACCACATGCGCGAGCAGGACCTTCTGGAGAAACTGAGCAAGATCGAGCGGCTGTATGCCGGTGCGGCGACGCCTGGAGAGAAGGAAGCCGCCGCGGATGCGATCATGCGCATCAAACGCCGGCTGGGTGAAGCCGCGAAGGTGGAACGACCGGTCGAATACAAGTTCACGCTTGCGGATGGATGGTCGAAGAAACTCTTCACCGCCCTGCTGCGACGCTACGAGCTGAGACCGTACCGCTATGCGCGACAGCGGCGGAACACGGTGATGGTGCGGGTGCCGCGCAGCTTTGTGGATGAAACGCTGTGGCCGGAGTTTCTGGAACTCAGCAAGGTGCTGCAAAGCTACCTGGATGAAGTGACGGAGCGCGTGATCTCTGGTGCCATCCATGCCACGGAGGACGAGGAGGAGGTTATCGCAGGCGAGTATTTGGAGTGAGGCCGAGGGATCGCGGGCAGGATTGCCCGCGCTACTTCCAGAGGATGCGGGCGGAATAGACGCTGTTGTCCGCGCCGTATTGGTTGTCGGGTTTGATGATGATGTCCGGCCCGTTCTTCTGCATCCATTCGGTGACGGTGACCCAGGTCTCGTTTTCGCTGACTTCACAGACGCCGAAATTTCCGAGGCGAGCGCCGCGCTCGGGCACCAGGATGCGCTCCGTCTCGCGCTTCACGGTGAGTGCGTCTTTGTCCACCTCCGCCATGAAGAGCGGTGCGCGATGACGGAAGACGTGGTCGTTATTGGCGCCTCGGCGAGTGTAAACGAGGTAGAGGTGGTCTTTGTGCGTGACCCAGTGCTGCTGGGTGTTGTAGTTCCCCAGATCTCCCCCGCCGCTCCAGTCCCAGCGTTTCGGCTCGCTGAAATGCAGGCCATCATCGCTGACGCAAACATATCCGGCGGTGTCGTTGCGAAGCGTCAGATAAAACTTCCCACCGCAGCGAATCAGGGACGGCTCGTAAACACCGCGCCCGGACTCCAGCGCCAGATCATTGCCCTGCTCAATGAAGCGCAGCATGCTGCCGTCAAAGCTGCAGCGCAGCACGGTGACGCGGTAGTATTTGTCTCCCTGGCGCTTGAAGTAGATGGGCAGCAGGATGTCGCCATTTTCCAGATCCACGCGCTGCACGCAGCCAGCGCCTGCATTGTGGAACTTGGAGTCGGCAGGCATAGGAAGCGCGGCCCATGGGGTCCAGACGGACTTCTGCGGATCGTACACGGAGAAGCAGGTCTCGCGCGCACGCTCGGCGATGACCTTGTTGTCACGATAACGCACGGTGTGGCCGATGCCCAGGAGCTTGCCGGATTTGGCATGCCACTTGGGGGTGAAGTCGCAGGCGGCGACGATGACGCCGTCTGGCTCTTCGCGGCGGCCGAGGGTGTCTGTGTTTTCAAAGGGCGGGGACCAAGTCTTGCCGGAGTCGGAGGTACTGAGGTGGTTCAGGGCATAAAACACATCGCTGCCGGTAAGCAGGAGCTTTTGCATGGTGAGCACGACCTGCGGCGGACTGCCGGGGATGGCGCCAGCGCGTGCATGCACCCAGCACATCTTGCCATCGTAGCCCTGGGTGACGGTTTCGAGCTTGAGCTCGTAGGGCTCGGCGGCTTGAAGAGCCGAAGCGAGGAGAAGGATGGAAGCGGGGAGACGAAGCATGCTGACTCAACGCGCCGCAGCGGCGGAGTCGTTCGGCTTTTGCGTGTCCCAGAGGAGCTTCATTGCGAGGACGCCGAGCCATGGGGCGAGGCCGGTGAGGGCGAGGCCCCAGTCATAGGTGTGAGTGGAATCCGCGATGATGCCGAAGAGTGAATGCAGCGGTGAGGTGATGACCCAAACCCACATGCTGAACAAACCGGTGAGACGGGAGACGTGCGAGGCGGAGAGCTCCTGCACGAAGCTGTAGTAGCAAGGGAACAAGGCCAGCGATGACGCGGCGACGACAAGCAAGACCGCCATGAGCAGCCAGCCTTTGGCCAGCAGCGGGATGAGCACCATGCAGGACACGCCGCAGGTCGCGAAGGTGAAGATGCGGCGCTTGGCGTGATGCACATCGATGCCGCCGCCTTTGACCAAACGCATGGAGATGACACCCGCGGCGATGCAGCCGAGATCTGTGGCGATGTAGTAAAACGAGATGAACTGAGCGGCCTGACCCTGATCATAGCCACGGGAGAGCAGGAAGAGCTTGAGCCACTGAAGGATCATGTGCCACGGTATCTGGATGCCGATGAGCAGAAGAGCGATGGCCCAAAAGCGGCGGCTCTGCAGCAGTGGCAGCAGCGGGCTTTGCGGTCCTGTCGATTCTGTGCTGGCAGATGTCGATGGCGGCTGGCGATAAGAGAGCAGCCAGAGGGCGATCCACACGACGCCGGACCATGCGACGACCTGGAAGGCATAACGCCAGCCGTCAGGATGATGCTGGGAGAGATACAGAACGACATGCGGTGTGATGATGGCCCCGATGGAGGCGCCGCTTTGCAGCACGCTGTTTCCCATCATGCGCTCTTCAGGACGCAGCAGATTGAAGGTGGTCTTTAAAGCACAAGGCCAGTGGCCTGCTTCAAAAAAGCCCAGCATGATCCGTGCTGCCATGAACTCTGAGTAGCTCGTGGCCCAGGAAGAAAACAGTCCTGCCAAGGACCAGCCGCCGAGCACCAGAGGATACAACCAGCGCAGGCTCCAGCGCTCGCAGAGAAACCCGAACAGCAAAGAGCCAGCGGCAAAGGCGAGGCCAAAGGTGGTGCCGAGATGGCCGTATTGCGCGTCGTTCATGCCAAACTCCGCCTTCACAGCGTCGGCCGCATTGGCAAGGGTCTGCCGGTCCATGTAATTAACGGTGGTGGCCAGGAGCAGGAGGCCGCAGAGGTACCATTTCCAGAGGGAGGAGCGGGGCGTGGGCATGGAGTTCAGTACGCAGGTAAAGGAGCGGTTTGAATGCCAATCATGGATGACGTTCGGTTAGCCGCACTATTCGCGGGTGTGACGGGATTGCGGTGCTCCCAGCAGCGTGCCATCAGGGATGCATTTCAGCCTCTGTCACCGCAGGACCGTGTTTCACATGGAACCAGTATTTCTGACGCAGGTTCTTCACGGGGAGAGGCCCCCAGTAGCGGGAGTCGAGACTGTTGCCCGAGTTGTCCCCCATGACGAACAGATGGTCTGGTGGCACGGTGACGCTGCCGCCCGAAGCAAGACTCACCTGCGGTAAATGGACGATGCCTTTGAGGTCGAAGTATTCACCCACCGGACGGCCATTGACTTGAAGAACATCGCCTTTGAACTGCAGGCGGTCACCGGGCAGCCCGATGACACGTTTGATGAAAATAGCCGGCGCCGGCAAACTCAAGTAGGGAGATTCAATCCCCGCAGTAGTGAAGGTAACCACGTCTCCCCGCCGCGGCAGTCCGCTGAGAATGGAAAAGCGCTCAGCGATGAGCTGGTCCCCTTTCGAGACGAACGTAGCCATGCCGTTGGTGGGCACGGAGTAGATTTTCACCATGCCGGTGGTGGCCAGTACGACCCAGATGACAAATAAGACTCCAGTGAGGACGCTCGTGCCGATGAGAATTGTATTAAACCATCGTTTCATCATCACCCTTCCCAGCTTTTTCCATCCCAGGCAATGACGCGTTCCAGGAGTTTCACGACGGTTTCGCTGAAGCACTGGAACAGCACCTCGCCTTTCTCCGCGGTGGCGGAGCGGGGATCGCCGACATGACCGGGCTCGCTGCGGTCGGGCATGGTCCAGCCGCGGGAGGCGGGCTCGAATGCATTGCCAAAAGGAACGTCTTGGGTCTTTGCGAGATCGACGACGAGTTCGGGGCGCAGGCGCAGGACCATGCTGGTCTCCCATTCACAGGCATGGCCCATGACACGCTGCTGGATGGAGGGATCGCGAGTCCAAGGCTCGGCACCGAGATTCCAGTAGGTGGCGAAAAGGAGAAGGAGATCGCTGCGGTGGCGATGTTTCTGACGTGTCTCAAACACGGCCTGCTTGCCGGGGACGTCATTGCCGCCATGGCCGTTGAGGAAGACGAGACGCTTGAAGCCGTGGGCGATGAAATTTTCCATGAGGCCGTTGAGCAGATCAAGGTAGAGACGAGGCTCTGCCGACAAAGTGCCGGCGAAGTCCATGTGATGATGCGAGTTCCCCAGCCAGGTGAGCGGGGCGATGAGAACGCGCTCGCCCAGGGCCGCCTCGGTGCGGCGGATGAGTTCATTCGTCAGCATGCTGTCCGTGAAGACGGGCATGTGCCGCCCGTGCTGCTCCAGAGCGGCGAGGGGGAAGATGACAGGGGTGTTTTTGTCCAGTGCGGCCACTGCGGGCCAGGTGAGATCAGCCAGAAGCATCCGAGTAGAACGCCACCGGCGATTCATTTTTTGACGAACTTGCATCTTTGTTCCGCACTGGAATCATACCTTATGAAATCATGGCAACGGCTCCTGTTTTGCGGAGCGCTCATTCTGGGTCAGGCATCGTGCGGAACATCCAGACCCAACGCCAGCGCACTGCCCACGGTAGGGTTTGTGAGCCAGGAAACCATCTCGCATGCCTGCCGCCAGCACACGGTGCGGCGGCAGGGAACGGCCGGATTTGAAATGCTGCCGGACGCCCGGGAGGCATTCCTGGCCCGCCTGGCGATGGTGGAGGCCGCGCAGCGTACGCTTGATCTCCAGTACTACATCTGGCGTGACGATGTGTCTGGCACCACCTTTGCAGACCGGCTGCTGGCGGCCGCCGACCGGGGAGTGAAGGTGCGTCTGCTGCTGGACAACACCCTGGACGCGCAGGTGGAGGTGAGTTCCTCCGCACTGGCGGCACACCCGAACATCGAGGTGGCCTTTTTCAACCCCATGACGGACATGAAGGGCATCTTTGCAGGGAACCCCATTCCCGTGCTAGGCGACATCGACCGGATGCAAAGCCGGATGCACAACAAAATCATGATTGCGGATGGCACGCTCGTGATCGGCGGTGGCCGCAATCTTGGAGACCCGTATTTCGCCATCGACCGCAAGCACAACATGCGGGACCTGGATTTCATTGCGGCTGGACCGGTGGTGGAAGCGGCAGCCCATTCCTTTGAACTCTACTGGAAGTCTCCGCTGACGCGGCTGGGCGCCAAAGAAAAGATCACTGACCGCGAAAGGGAAAAGCTAAGCGATCTGCGGAGGCACGTGGCCCGGAAGAAACGGACGCTGGCAAAAAAGAGCGGGAGGCCGTATCCGCTGGCGCTGACCCGGACGGAGGCGCTGGATACTTTGCATCATCTGGTGAGCCGCATGATCTGGGCAGAGTATGAATTTGTGGCAGACCCGCCGGAACGCATGATGCGCCAGGGGAGCGTGGCCTCTCCGGTTTGGCACAACATCGAAGCCGCGATGCGCGGGGCGCGCTCCAGCGTGCTGATGCATGCGGCTTATTTTATCCCGCAAACCGAAACGCTGGACCTGCTGCACGCGGCGACCACGCGCGGCGTGCGGGTGCAGGTGCTGACGAATTCTCTGGCATCCACGGACGGGGTCGCGGCCATGGCGGGGATCGCCAACCGGCGCATCCCTGCGCTGGAATCAGGAGTGAATTTTTTCGAGCTGAATTCACATGCGGCCGACCGTAGGGACTACCTTCACACCCGCCGGCTGACGCCGCTGGGCATGCATACGAAAGGGTTCGTCGTGGACGACAATGTGTCGTTCATCGGCTCCTATAACATGGATCCGCGCTCGAAATACATCAACACCGAGACGGGTGTGATCATTCGCAGCACGGCATTCGCGGCGCGTTTGAAATCATACCTCCTCCAAGGGCTGGAACCCCAGAACAGCTGGCACGTCACGCGTGCGCCCAATGGCTCGATCCTTTGGACAGGACAGCTGCCCAACGGGCAGACCACGGTGCGGCATAATGAACCCGGCGCATCCTTGGTGCGCCGGGTGCAATATTGGTTTTACCGCTGCGTGCCCTGGGAGGACCTGCTCTAACCGGAAGCAGAAGCCGAAATCAGGGAAGCTCTTTGACCGCGATCGTGTGGATGACGGGCTTGATGGCCTTGCGAACACTGGCGTCCTGCTTGGCATGCTCATCGGCCAGCTTCTTCTTCAGTTTGGTGAGGGCTTCGGCCACCTTGGGGTCTGCCGCCGCTTCAGCGGCGATCACGCGCATGTGGGTGACGAGGTTTTTGATGAGGACGGTTTCGTAGCTCTCCTTCTGGGCGATGGCGTTGTTGAGCGCAGCAAAGTCATTGTCGAAGGGTGTCTTGGTGAATTCGGCAGTGAGATTGATGCCGGCTTCGAGCTGCTCTTTGCCGAACTCCTTGCTCTCTGCGCCCCAGGTGACCTTCGCCTTGGCGCTGCCGAGATTCAGGACACGGAGGGTGAAGCGGTTGAGATCCTGATTGAAGCTGGTGAAGGGCAGGATGCTGCGATTGCTTCCAGCGGACTTCGGATCGGCATCGTAAACAAAGGGCCACTTGGTGCTTTCCACGGTGACGCTGCCGAGCTGCAGACCTTTGACGGTGTGGCCGGTGCTGGCGGTATTGGGACCCTTCATGTCGATGGTGATGCGGCCGATGTCGCCGTCCAAGCCGAGTGCTTTCAAGAAGGCCTGAGCCATGAGAAGCTGGCCGGCCGGTGCGGGATGGAAGCCGTCGCCGCCAAAGGGGCCGTATTCCTTGCCCAGCGCAGCCTTGGATTTTTCCAGAGCGCTCATCATCGTGTCATGCACATTGGCGAAAGGCTGCTTGTTTTCTTCGGCAAGCTTTTTGGCGATGTCGCGCAGGTGGGCAAGATTGTCATTGTAGTCCGCACCGGTGACATTCTTCTTGAAGAAGTCGGGATCCACACCGCCGGGAGAGCCGATGGCCATGGCCTTCACGCCAACTTTTTTCAGGCCCTCGATGACGAGGCGCATGTTTTTCTCATACTCGGCGCCGACTTCGGGGGCGTAGGGACGATAGCTGCCATCGTTCATGCCGTAGCAGGTGGTGGCGACATTGGGATTGAAGACCGCGAGGTCGTTTTCAAGACGCGCCGCGAAGCCGCCTGCGCGCTCTCCACTCCAGCCGAACTGGAAGACCTTGATGTCGCTGCGACCCGTGCAGGCGAGCAGGTAGGCCTCAATGTACCTGGAATAGATTTTCTGCTCGGTGATGCTGTCGCCGATGACCGCGACGCGGGCGTTGGGCGGCAGGATGGATTCAGCACGCAGGCTGACGGCGGCAAGGAAGACGGAAAGAAGCGGGAGAATGCGCATGGTTTGGATGAAATGAGAGATGCACATACCGACGGAAAATGTGCTTTCTGGCAAGGAAATATTATCCCAGCATCGTCTGTGTCTGAGCAAGGACATCGCCGAAGGGGATGCGCTCCAGCAGGCCGAAGCTGTGATGCCTGCCCAGGCGCGCTCGTGTGGTGGCGGGACTGGTGAGACCGCAGAGAAAGCGGGCAAGCTGACGGGAATTGTGCAGGGCGGCATGCCGCTCGTCGATCAATTCGCGGATGGCGGCCACATGCTCGACGGTGATGGGGGGCGGCGCCGATTGCGGGATCTCACGAGGTGCATCGTCGGCGACTCCTTTGGCGTGCTCCTTGCAGCTGGTGCAGGTGCCGCAGTCGGCCTCCATGGCCTCGCCGAAATAGTTCAGGAGCCAACGGGTGAGGCAGCCGCGATGGGAGGCGAAATTCAGGACTTCGCCGAGGCGCTCGACATCCCGACGCTCGCGCTCCGCAAAGAGGTGCTGCATTTTTTTGGTGATGTCTTTCGGGTCGCGACGATTCGCGTCTTCAGCCAGACGATACTTCTGGCGGCTGCCGCTGGGCTTGAGCTCGATGTCGCCGGACTCCTGCAGCCAGGTGAGGGCTTTGAGCACACGTTCGCGCGGCTCATTGAGTTCGGCAGCGGCCTCGTCAGGATTGAGCGTGATCCATTTGGTGCCGCGTTTGCCACACTGAAACAAACGGCGGAGGAAGGCCTGACGCTCGGGCTTGTGTCCCGAGAGAATGCGCTGCTCCGGTGAAACGAAGCGGAACTGATAGCTGGCGTAGAAGGAGCCAAGCGGTCGCAGAATGCCATCGAGCTCGAGATTGGTGATGACTGTCTCGATGACCAGCGGGCGGATGTCCGTGGCCTGCGCGAGATCGTACATGGAGACATCGAATTCTGCGCCCTGAAGCAGGAGATGATCGAGGAGCTGGCGGATGGCCTGAGGCGTTGGGGTGTCGCCAAACGTGAAGTTTTCCAGCACGGTGCAGTCGTCCGCGCAGGCGAGCAGTTCGCAGACCGAGGGCTTGCCATCGCGGCCCGCGCGGCCGGTTTCCTGCGAGTAGTTTTCGAGCGTCTTGGGCAGGTTGTAGTGATACACCGCACGGATGTCCGCTTTGTCGATGCCCATGCCGAACGCGATGGTGGCGACGATGACATCCGTCTGGCCGTTCATGAAGGCGTCCTGAGCGGCGTGGCGATGCTCATCCGGCAGGCCGGCGTGATAGGCCAGGGCATTCACGCCATTTCTTTGCAGATGCGTGGCCACGTGCTCGGCGGTGTTTTGCAGCGTGACGTAAACGATGGAGGGCACCTTGCGCTTGAGCAGCAGCTTGTTGAGCGTGGGCAGGCGCTGCTGTGCAGTGCATGGGGTGATGCGGAAATGCAAATTGGGCCGCAGGAAGGAAGTCTGCACATGGTCCTCCGGCGCGATGCCAAAGGCCTTGCGAATGTCCGCGGCGACCGAAGGTGTGGCGGTGGCGGTGAGAGCGAGCACGGGCCGGATGCCAAGCTCTTTGGCCACGAGCGCAAGCCGCAGATACTCCGGGCGAAAATTATGCCCCCATTCTGAAATGCAGTGCGCCTCATCGACCGCCATCATGGAGATGCGCAGGCGTTTGAGCCGCTCGACGAAGTTTTCATTCATGAGCCGCTCCGGGGCGATGTAGAGCAGCTTCAGGGTGCCACTCCGCATGCCTTCGAAAACTTCCGCCGCTTCGTCCGCGGACAGAGAAGAGTCCAGCCGTGCCGCGGCGATACCACGTGCGCGCAATGCCTGCACCTGATCTTTCATCAGGGCGATCAGTGGCGAGATGATCAGCGCCACGCCATCCATGAGCAGGGCCGGCAGCTGATAGCAGAGCGATTTGCCGGCACTTGTCGGGAACAAGGCCAGGGCGCTCCTGCCTGCGAGCAGGGCCTCCATCACCTGCTCCTGCCCGGGTCGGAAAGCCGCATGGCCAAAGTGCTGTTTCAGGGCGGCGTGGAGGTCGTGGGGCATCTGTCCCACCAAGGAACGAACATGGGCTGCCGGTCAAGGATAAGCCGCCGCAATGGCAGACATCAAAAAATACGATTCGTGCGCCATGCCTGACATGGATACGTTGGCTCCATGCTCAGACGCCTGCTGCTTCTCCCCCTCGCATTCGTCACAGTTTCCTTCGCTGACGAAAAACCTTTCAAGATGCTTACCGACGAGCTTCTGGCACAGCTCCCGGAGTCACAGCGTGCCGAATGGAACGCATGCCTGACCAAGTCCCGCACGGCTGCGGCTGATGAGCACCGAGTGCTTGCGGAGGAATGCCAGAAAGCCGGCATGACAGCGCCTTCTCCGGCGCCGGGGAATCGCAAGGAGTTCGAATTCGACAGCGACACGCCTGCCGAGTGGTTTGCCAGCGCGGAGAATCAGAAACTGGCAGAGACGGTCATCAGCTACCAGACACCCACGGGCGGCTGGTCGAAGGCGGTGGACTACACCCAGGGGCCGCGCAGGCCCGGCACCCACTGGACCGCCCAGAAAGGCGATGCTTGGCACTACTGCGGCACCTTTGACAACCGCACGACCACAGAGCAGATCAAGTTCCTCGCGGGAGTGTTCACCGCGACGAAGCGGGAGGACGTGAAGGCCGCGCTGACCAAGGGGCTGGACTATGTGTTTGCTGCGCAGTATCCGAACGGCGGCTGGCCGCAGAACTACCCCATCGAAGCCGGCTACCATGAGGCCATCACGCTGAACGACGATGCCATGGTGCATGTGCTGGAGCTTTTGCTGGCGGTCACCAAAGGGGAGAAGCTCTTTGCCTTTGCTGACGAGTCTCTGAAGCAGCGGGCCCAGGCGGCCTTTGACAAGGGCATGGCCAACATCGCCGCGATGCAGGTTAAAATTGATGGAGTGCCTACGGTCTGGTGCGCGCAGCACCATCCGCTGACGCTGGAGCCGGTGAAGGCCCGCGCGAAGGAACCGCCCTCCCTCAGCGGTGGCGAATCCGCCAATCTGGTAAAGTTCCTCATGCGCGGCGGCCCCACCACACCCGAGGTCGTGGCCATGATCGAATCAGCCATGAAATGGTTTGAGGCACACAAGCTGACCGGCCTGCGCAAAATCAAAACACCCGAGGGCAAGACCGACTACATTGACGATCCCTCGTCCACCGAAGTGATCTGGGCACGCTTCTACGACCTGAAAACCGGCAGGCCGATCTTCGCCGGAGCTGACGACGGCATCGTTTATCCCACCTTCCATGAAATGGCCGCGAAAAACAAAGTGGCCTACGACTTCTTCAGCACGCGGCCCAAGGAGCTGATTGAGAAAGAGTCCGCGCGCTGGAGAAAGCGGCTGGAGAAAGCCAAATAAAAAGGGTCAAGGCAGCTTTGCAGCCACCTTGACCCTGTTCTAATTATCTTGGCCTGTGTCAGCAGCTTACTTGCTGTGCGTGTCGCAGTGTTCCGGCTCGGGATCGGTTTCTTCAACGACGGCTTTGTCCTTCAGGAACTCCATGGCTTCCTGCAGAAGGAGATCTCCGCGGATGTTGTCGATGAGGCCGTTCTTCTGGGCTTCGGCCATGAACTTCTTCGCGGGCATCTTCTGACGCTCGGCGATCTGGGCAAGAGCCATGGCGATTTTCTGGCCGGGGACTTCCAGATTTTCCTTCTTGGCGATCTGCTCAAGGATGAAGCTTACTTTGACGTTCTGGCGGGCCTGATTGGTGGCGCTGTTGAGGATCTCGTCCTGCTGCTTGATGAGTTCTTCCTCGCCAATGCCCTGCTGCATGGCGCGCTGGGCGATCTCGTTGGTGCGGCGCTGGGCTTCGCGGTTCACGACTTCCTGGGGAAGCTCAAACTCCACTTTCTCGAAGAGGTGGGCGATGACCTGGTTGGACTTGGCTGCATCACGGTTCTTCTCACGGCGGCGGCGGATGGCGTCGCGCACTTCTTCACGCAGGGTTTCAGGGGTCATGTCGTCACCGCCGACCTTCTTGATGAGCTCTTCGGTGAGTTCTGGCACCGCCTTGTTCTTCACGCCATGGCATTTCACCGCGAGCGCGATGGTCTTGCCACGCAGGGCTTCGAAGCCGAAATCGTCCGCGATGGTGAGGTTCAAAGTGCGCTCCTCATCCTTGGCGATGCCGACGAGGCCTGCGTAGAAGCCAGGGAGGAAGTCGTCTTCTTCACCCAGGAGGAACCAGTTTTCCTTCATCTCCTTGAGATGAGCGGGGGCATCAGGAAGGACATCGCCGATCGGCTGGCCGTCCAGGCTGCCAGTGACGCTGAGGACAACGACGTCGCCGATGGCGGCGGCACGTTCCACGTCCTCATAGGTGGCGTGGTGCTCGCGCAGGTGAAGGATGTCGTGGTCCACGTCGGCATCGGTGACTTCAATGCGGGGAAGCTTGACCGGAATGCCGGTGTACTCGGGGAGCTCAAACTTCGGCGCGAGGCTCATCTCGATGGTGAAGCTGAAGCTCTTGTCCGTGTCGTGATACATTTTGTCGTTCACGGCGAGGACGTTGAGGAGCTCCAGTCCGCCGCTTTTCACCGCCTGGCGCAGGCCTTCGCTGATGAGCTTCTTTTCCAGCTCGTCCTTCACTTCGTTTTCGTAGCGCTTGGCGACGATGCTCTTGGGAGTCTTGCCGGGGCGGTAGCCGGGGAGGCGCACCATGCTGGCGAAATAGGTGATGATCTCGTCACGCTCCTTTCCGACCTGGTCGGAAGGGACACGGACGTGGGCGACTGCGCGGCAGTTAGGCTGATGTTCGACGTTGATGTTCATGAGAAAGGGGTTAGGGGCGAAGTGTTTTCCACCGCAACAACCGGGCGGTGGGGACCGCGTCCGGGCCGGAGGGGCGTGCATGATAGACAGTTTGACGGTTTTGACAAACAGAGAACGAAAACCCCGATTTTAGCCTGCCATGCGTGTTTTTCAGAGATTTGAGGTCTGGTTGCTGCTTATTGCAGGCGGTATTGCCATTTGGTGGGCGTTTTCCACAGGTCCCAACGGTGCCGAGACGGGTCCTGTGGCGGAAATGCCCTCTGACTCCCCCCTGCAGCTGCGCCGCTGCACCCTGGAGCGCGATTTTGGCAATGCCCGGCTGGATGTGGAGGTGCGCTACAAGAATTCGACCCCCCGCCCGCTTTTCATGCAGGCACCGGACGTACGCCTGACCAACGGCACTGGCAAGGAGGTGCCTCCCTTCATCCTGCCCGTGGAACGCCCCCCCAGCGTGGAGGCCCAGACCACCAGCGACATCCGGCTGCGTTTCTGGCTGGAAAAAGCCGACCTCTCCGGCTCCCTGACCCTGGAAATCCGCGGCCAGAAGCTGGAAATCAAGAACGGGACGCCTCTGGACCTGGAAAAACTGGAAAACGCGAAGCCGAAAGTGTGGACGAGCACGGATTGGAAACTTTGACGCCTTTCAGGGACGCAAAAGCACCCATGTGGCACCCCAGGAGCCGCTGGTTTCATCGGCGGGCCAGATGAACTGTTGAACTTCGGGCAGCTGGGCAAGGAGCTGGTGGACGCCGATGCGGAGGGCACCGGCACCTTTACCATGGATGACGCGCACGCGGAGGATGCCGCGCTTCCGGCATTCGGTGAAATATTCAGGCAGCAGACTGCCGATTTCGCTCGGTCGGAACGTGTGCAGATCCAGTTCCGGGCCGATGGGGTGCTCCACCACCTCGGGAATTGGCGCCTCATCGTCTGCTGGAGTCATGGTGGAAGGTGGTTCGGGAGTGTCCGGAGTCCAATGGGAATCGTAATGCACAATGCTTGTGCTCTGTGCCGTGGCGTCTAGCATGGGCGAAGCACTTTCAAGGGAGTTCCTTTTGTTTTCCAACCTACGATCCTGGCTTTTGCATCTGCGTGATCTTGCACGTCAGGGATGGGGACTGTTGCATAGGACGATCAATGAAAGTTCGCTCGATCCCTTTCCGCTCAAGCAGATCCTGAAGGGATACCACAAAGAGTTCTTCAAAGCGGACTGCAGGAGCGGGCTGGATGGAGCGCTGCTTGCCATTCCCCAAGGCATGGCGTTTGCAGTGGTGGCCGGCCTGCCGCTGGCATACGGCATCACCTGCTCGGCGGTGGCATGCGTGGTCGGGGCGCTGCTGATGAGTTCGCGGCATTCCATTTACGGGCCGACGAACGCCACGGCCTTCATGGTGTCCTCCTACTTTGCCGCATTTCCAAACCTGAACCAGCTGGCCTCCATGCCCATGCTGGTGTTTCTGGTGGGGGCGCTGCTGATTTTCGGCGCCTATTTCCGTGTGGCGGACATGGCGCGCTTCATCAGCCGCGCGGTGGTGGTGGCGTATCTCACGGGGGCGGCGCTGCAGATGTTTGCGCACCAGCTGCCCGTGGTGCTGGGCCAGCAGATCGCTCCGCCTCCCGGCAGACCGGTGGCGCGGACGCTGGTCTCGGACGTGCATGATGTGCTGGGCCATCTGGGGGACATCCACTGGCCGAGTGCGCTGATCTGTGTGCTGTCCATTGGCTGCTACTACGGCCTCAGGCGATTCGGCAAACGCTTCCCCGCACTGACAGTGACGCTCGTGCTGATGTCTTTCATTTCGGCAGGGATGAACAAAGCCGGGTGGCATGTGTCCACGTATTCGGATCTTTCATTCACCTGGCGCACGCTGCTGCCGCCCTTCCCTGACTTCACCAGCGGCAGTGCCTCGGCGCAGTTCAGCCAGCTTTTCGGGCTGGCGCTTTCGCTCGCCTTTGTGGCGATGATGGAAAACTCCGCCATGGCTCGCACTCTGGCCAGCCGGTCCGGACACAGTGTGGACGCGAACCAGGACATGCTCAGCCTGGGTGCGGCCAATCTGGCCTGCGCCTATCTCAGCGGCATGCCTGCTTCTCACTCCCTGACGCGCTCCCTGGCGGCATATGAGAGCGGCGCTGTCTCTCCTGTGTCCGCCATCGTCAGCGGCGTGGTGTGTCTGGTGGCGGCGCTGACCATCGGTCCGCTGGTGGCCTACGTCCCGAAAGCAGCACTCGGAGCCATGGTGATCTGCGTGGCGGTGGCGCTGATCAACAAACGCCAGATCCACATCTCCCTGCGTGCCACAGCTTCTGACGCCATCGTGTTTGTCACGACCTTCTTTGCCACGCTGCTGGTGCCGCTGCATGTGGCCATTTTCACCGGCGTGGGAATCTCGATCATTCTGTATCTGCACAAGGCCAGCCAGCCCTCCCTGGTGGAGTATGAATTCAACGCGGAGGGAAACCTGGCCGAGGCGCAGCAAGGCGGACGCCAGCATCCGGCCATTTCGATCGTGCATGTGGAGGGCGATTTGTTTTTCGCCTCCGCAGACATCTTCCGCACGCAGATCCAGCGCTCGTGCGCCGATCCCAATCTGCGCATTGTGATTCTGCGGCTGAAGAATGCGCGGCACCTGGATGCCACGTGCGCGATGGCGATCGAGGAACTGACGCGCGCCCTGCGTGCCGACGGGCGTGATATCATCGTCAGCGGCGTGTTGAAGGACCTGTACCGGGTGCTGAAGGATGCCGGAATGGTGGAGGTCATTGGCAAGAACAACCTGTTCCTCGCCAGTCCGTCGAATCCCAATCTTTCCACCCGCAACGCCTTGCGCCGGGCGCAGGAGATTCTAGGCATTAAAGATGCGGACGTGCGTATCTATTACGATCCTTCGAAATCTCAAAAGTCTTAGACTGCTCCCATCATGATGAAATGGTCCTATCGCCTCTTTTCCGTCGGCGGCACCGAGGTGCGTGTGCACGCCACCTTTCTGCTGCTGCTGCTGTTTGTGGCCAGCCAGAGCTATTTCAGCGGGCAGGGATATCTGGCGGCGCTGGAGTCAACGCTGTTCATCATCGCCATTTTTACCTGTGTGGTGCTGCATGAATTTGGCCATGTGACAGCTGCGCGCGGTTATGGCATCCGCACGCCGGACATCACGCTGCTGCCCATCGGAGGTGTGGCGCGGCTGGAGCGCATGCCCCGAAAGCCCTCGGAGGAGCTGGTGGTGGCCATCTGCGGCCCGCTGGTCAATGTGATCATCGCGGCAGGCATCTGGCTGGCGTTCGGCATCGATGCGGTTTTTCACCCGGGCTACGACTTTCTTCAGTCAGGCAATTTCTTCCAGAAACTCATGGTGTGGAATGTTATCATGGTGGTCTTCAATCTGGTCCCCGCCTTTCCCATGGATGGCGGCCGCGTGCTTCGCGCCATCTTTGCCATGTTCATGGAGTACGGTGCGGCCACCCGACGGGCGGCTTCGATCGGTCAGGGCATCGCGATGATGGTGGCCATCTACATGCTGCTGAACCACACGTTTCACCCCATGCTGCTGCTCATCTGTTTCTTCATCTTCATGGCCGCAGGTCAGGAGGCCGCCACGGTGACGCAGCAGGAGGCCACCCGAAACCTGCGTGTACGGGACGCCATGCTCACCGACTTCCGCACCCTGGCTCCGGAAGCCACGCTGCGCGAAGGGGTGGAACTTCTCCTCGCCGGCAGCCAGCAGGACTTTCCCGTACTGGACACTCACGGCGGCATGCAGGGCATGCTGACGCGGCATGATCTGATCTCGGCCCTGACAGAGAAAGATCTCAGCCATCCAGTGATCGATGTCATGCGGGCCTGCCCATCTTCGGTGGAACCCATCGGCGGTTTGACCGAAGCGCTCGACACCCTGAACGCGAGCGACTGCCCTGCCCTCCCCGTGCTGGATCCCATCAGCGGCAAACTCGTGGGACTGCTCACTGCTGAAAATGTGGGCGAGACGCTGATGGTGCGCGCGGCCTTGATGAAACAGCGGGCTTAGACTGCACCATCTGCCTGCGGCAGATTCACCACTGGCAGCGGTGCCACGATGTTCACCGGCCATGGCGGGAACTTTTCAAAGATGCCGGTGCCCAGTTCCTTGCTGCTGGCATAGCCGCGGCGGAACATTTCGAGCTTGGCATCGATGTTATCGACATGGTGCAGGACGACGGCCTCAGGCGTCTTGGGCAGCACAGGAGAGCCAAATTCAAGAGTCCCGTGATGCGCCGCAATGAGGTGCAGCAGATGCAGCCTGACAACCTCCGAGGCAGGCTCCATGGCGGTCCACTCCGCGGCAGCGGGCTGCTCCATCATGTCCCGCCAGAGTTTGTTCACCAGTTCCAGCCCCAGTGGGATGTGGCCCAGCATCTCGGCAGTGAGATTGTACGGCATGGTAAATCCAGATTCGGCATACGCATTCTCCCAGAGCTTGCCGCAGTCGTGAAACAGCACGCCGGCGATCAGGAGATCGCGGTTCAAGTGAGGATAAACACCTGCCACCGCCACGGCGCAGCGCATCATCTGCGCCACGTGCTCCACCAGACCACCACGGCGGGCATGGTGATTTTTGCGCGCGGCGCCGGTACGGCGGAAGCGGTCTCCATAGCGTTCGAGAAACAGCAGGCACAGCTTCAGCAGGCGTGGATCACGCATGGACTCGATGAAGGCGACCATGTCGGAGTAATCGGCCTGCTGGCGGGAGGCGAGATCGGGATCCCCGAGGAGCAGTGTGGATGATTCCTCTTCGGTAAGTGCACGCATCTGCACCTGACGAGGTTCGATGCCATACTTGCCCTCCACCCACTGACCGGCGAGCTGAATGAACGAGCTGCGCGCGAGTTTGGCGGCGTCCTGGAACAGCGGGTTGTTGTCAAAGATGCGCCAGACCAATGAATCAGCGGCGTCAACGAGCTTGACCTCCAGAAACGGGCTGCCCGTGCTGGTGGTTTTTTCGATGCGTGATTCAACCTGCAAATGCAGGCGGTAGGGCTGCGGCGACTGACTGGCCACCTGCCGCAGCTGGGTGAGGGTGATCAGGTCGAGGTCGTCAGCCGTGGCGTCTTGCATGCAGTCAAAGTGGCGGTGGGGCGCACGGGGCGTCAAGAGGGGAAGCGGATCACATCACCGGCTGGCCGATCTCGCGCCAGGGGCCTTGTTTGAGGACAATGTCGGGGACGAGAGACTGCCACTTCATATCCTGGGCGTTGATCATGTTACGGACTTCGGCGCTGGTGTGAAACAGGTAGTCGAGGTTTGGCTCGTCCAGCGCACGCACGCTCTGCGTATCGATGAGGTAGCGCAGCAGGTGTTTCTGTTCGGGAGTGACACGGGCATCGTTGATGCTGAGGATCTGGCCGTTCATGGGATTGCCCATGGGATAGACATAGACGCGCACCTGGTTTTTGAAGAGCCGGCCGAAAGCTTCCAGCAGGCCGCCTTCGAGATCGGTGCACCAGCGCTCATTGAAAAGCTCCTGGAACAAGGGCAGGCCGAGCACGATGCCGATGGGGCACTGCGTGTGGCGTGCAAGGTAGCTGCTGACGCGATGGAACTCGGGATACTTCGAAATGAGCACGTTTTTGCCAAGCGCCTGCAGTACGTCCGCACGGGCAAGGAATTCGCTGTCCGGCACCTCGGCGCCGCTGGCGAGGAGGTTGTGCATGGTGATCTCGAGGATTTCGACGTTGTTGCGCGCGGCATCGCCAAAGTCTGCCTGGAAGGCGGCCTGACCGCGCTCAATCATGTCGAGGTTGAGCTTGGTGATGGGATCAAAGCTGCCGCGTTTGAGGAATACAGGCTTTTTATAAAGCACGTCGGAGGCCTGCCAGATTTCTCCATCCGCACCGAAGAGTGCCGCATCGGCGAGGCCGAGGCGCACGAGTTTCAGCGCCACGAGGCGGTCCTGAAACTCCGAGGCGGCAAAAGCGGGGCCGGTGAAATCGATCATGTCGATTTCGACCCGTTTGCGGTTCAGATCGTCCAGCAGGCTTTGCAGGAAAAAGGACAGGTCATTCCGCAGATGGAAGGCGGCGTAGAGGAGATTGACGCCGAGTTTCCCCGCCGCGTCCGACTGGCGTGCATTCGAGTCGTCCAAAAGGCGGACGTGCATCTGGATCTCGCTGCTGGGGCCGCCAGGCTCGGTTTGAAAGCGCAGGCCGATCCAGCCATGGCATTCTTCCTTGGTATCTCGGTACGAGCGGGCACGGATGGTGTCCGCGAGGGTGAAGAAGGTGGTCGTGCTGCCACGCTTGGCATTCAGGCGCTGGATGAGCATGGGATACTCGTGCTCCAGCATGGCGCACATGCGCTGGCGTGAGACGTAGCGTGAGCATTTGCCATAGATCTCGTCGCTGATGGTCATGTCGTAGGCGGACATGGTTTTGGCGACAGTGCCGGATGCACCGCCGGCGCGGAAGAACCAGTTGGCGATTTCCTGACCGGCGCCGATTTCAGCGAAGGTGCCGTAGATGGTGTGGGCGAGATTGATCTTGAGCGCTTTCTCGAGAGTGCCTGGACGTTCGTTAACGGAATTCATGAGGGGTGGTGTGATGATGCGCATGCCTGAGGCCGATGCACGAAGCATTTGAAGGCAGTTCCGGCTCCATCGGGATCAGTGAGCGAGGCCGGGGCAGATTGCGCCGATAGGAATTCTGCCAAGGTCTGATGCGAGGACTGGGTGAAACTGAGCTCGCGCAGCCAGTCGCAGTAGTCGGTGAAGTTGATGTCGGCAGTGATGTCCTGACGGCCAGGGTTGGCATAGATGTCGGCTCCGGTGAGTCTTTGATGCAGCAGATAAGCACGCAGCGTGCCGTGTGGCCGCCGATGGTAGAGAGCGGGGAAGTCATCGCCATAATCGATGGTGAGCATCGCGCCTGCCTTCCAGTGCGGAGTCCATTGCCGAAGCCAGTCGCGGATGCTGGGGTGGAGCTCGCAGCGCTGGCGATCGGCAAACGTAGTGTGCCGCAGGGCGCTGAAGTGCGCCGGATCGAGAGCATGCGGATGGAGCGATTCAGGCACATGCACCTCGAGCCAGCGCCGCTCGGCAGCGCACCACTGCACAAGTGTGGCGGGAAAGGCGTCGAGGAGTTCGTTGTGATAGATGAACGCCTGGCCGCCCGCACTAGCGAGGGCGGATTCGAGGTCGCTGTGCCACGTCACTTTGCCGCCGAGTTTTTTCTGCTGCTCCAGCCGAAGCACCGGGGAGGTTTCGACGATGTGGAAGCTGAAGTGGCAGCGCGTCCACCAGCCGAGGGATCGGCGCACGGTCTGCATGAGCGAGCCGTCTCCGGCACCGACCTCGATAATGTGGCGCACGCGCGGCTGGAGATGAGACTCTGCTTTGAGCCAGGCTGCGATGGATTGGCCGAGGGAGGAAGAAAGGGTGGCGGAGGTAGAGAAATCGCCACGTGCGCCAACGGTTTTGATGTGCCGTGTGTAGTAGCCACGCTGGGGATCAAACAAAGCACGCGCCATGAAAGCCGCGAAGGGCTCAGAAGCTGCGGATGATTTCATCGGCGATGATTTCCAGGCCTTCGCGCACGATGTGCTGCGGCTGCGAGTAAGTCAGGCGCAGGCATTCATGCGGATGACGCCACTCCTTCTCCAGGCCAAAGGCGAAATAGTGGCCGGGAATGACGAGGACTTTGCGCTCCTTGAGCCGGCGATACAGCTCCTTCGCGGGAATGGGCAGGCCGTTGATCCAGAGCCAGAGGAAGAAGGCGCCTTCCTGCGCGTGCAGAGCCCAGGGGACACGATCCCCAAGCGCTGAAGCCAGAACGGATTTGGCGAAGTCGGAGCGCTCGCGATAAAACGGACGGATAACGGAGGGTCCGAGCCTGACGAGGGTGTCGTCCTTCAGCAGGGGCATGAGGAGCGCCTGGCCCAGATTGCCATTCGCGAGCGAGACGATGGCGTTCATGTTGGAAAGCGCCTTCACAATGTGGGGATCCGCCACGATCATGGCCGTGCGCACGCCGGGCAGGCCGACCTTGCTCATGCTGATGCTGAAGATCATGCCGGGCTGCCACTTGGGCTGGAAGCCATTGTGGATCACGCCCGGAAACGGATGGCCGTAGGCGTTGTCGATGATGAGCGGGATGCCATGCGCGTCTGCCAGCGCATGCAGACTGTCGAACTCGTTTTGCGTGAGCACGTTGCCCGTGGGGTTCGTGGGGCAGGAGACGCACATCGCGGCGACATCTGGCGTGATGCGAAGCTGATCGAAATCGACGTGGTACTTGATCTCGTGCGGGGCGGTTTCGACGATGCGTGGCAGGCAGGCGGTGAACTGTCCCTCACCGAGCGCCTGATTGGCGTAGCCGATGTACTCAGGCAGCAGCGGAAAAAGGATGCGCTTCTTCGTGGCCCCGGTCTGCCCGGCGAGGAGATTGAAGAGCAGGAAGAACGCGGACTGAGAGCTGGGCATGACTCCGATGTTTTCGTGAGTCACGTTCCAGCCGCATTCGCGTTTGAGGAAAGCTGCGAAGGCTTCGCGAAAGAGAGGATTACCGCCGGGCGGATCGTAGTTCAGCAGCGTGCGGTCGATGCTGTGGTCATCGAGCATGGCCTGCATGCGCTCGCGCCAGAGCTGCTGCACGGCGGGAATGGCTGCAGGCTGGCCACCGCCCAGCATGCGCATGTCCGGATGGGTGGTGAGCGCGGCACCGCAGTCATCCATGAGCTCCTGGATGCCGCTGGGGCCTGCGAGGCGCTGGCCGATGTCTGAGAAGGTGGGTGGTTGCATCAGGTGGCGACGAAGGTATGCACCCAGTCGCGGATGTTGAAGTTTGGCGCAGCTTTCTCAATCTGCCAGCGCCCATCCGCATTGAGCCGGACGCTGCCGAGCCAGCGCTGGTGCCACTCCTCCGGTGCGATCATGCTGAGGTGATGCCTGCCCTGGACTTCATAAAGGTGATAGACCTCCCCGCAGACGGGCTCAAAGCCAAAGTGGCTTTCGTAGATGAGCTTGTTCCAGTTGAAGGCGTCGATGACCTCCATGTAGCGCTCCTGCATTTCCACCATCTCCTGCTGCAGCACGCGTTCGGCACGGGTGACACCGCGGGTTTTAAAACTGGTGAGGTCCTGGGGGACGATTTTGGCAGCCAGCCGCGAGGCCGGGTACGGCAGGAAGCTGCCACGGGACTCAGGAACTTGCAAAGCAGCGTCGATGGGGTCCAAAACAGAGAGATTTGAGGGTTAAGTGTGGAGTGCGCCCGGGAGGATGCAACGGTGCTTTGATTTGAACAGGAGGCCTCCCAGAGGTATCTTAGCATTGATGAAGAACGTCTCCCACCTACTGATGGCCGCACTGCTGACCGGAGTGCTGGCCTCCTGCGCCAGCAGAACCATGGACAGCATCCCCACGCTGGCGGAGCTGAGCGCTTACGAAAAAGTGGTCCGGGCCCGCTACCAGCCCCTGTATGATGAGCTTGAGCACAAGCGCTCCACCGGTGCCATCGGCAAAGCTGACTATGAAGAGCAGAAGCACCGCCTGGACAACAAGGTGGCCGAAGGCGTGAACAACGCCGCCTGGAACAAGCACTATCTGGCGGAGTCAGAGCGCAAGTCTGATGGTGTTCCGACTCCTGACAATCCGGTGGCCCTGAGCCCGGGACAGGTGGGCGGAACCGGCATTGGTGGCTCTGTCGGCTCTGGAGGGATGGGCTCGTTTTACCGGCCCTCGTATCAAAACTACGGAGCCGTGTCAGGCATGGGCGGTGCGGCAGGTCTCGGCAGCATGCGCTCCGCCAACGAGCAGATCGGCAACAGCAGGACGGTGCGCAATGATGCGATGTCCGCAGGCGGCTCCTTCATCACGCCGGCGCCCGGCTCCATCTATGATGATGACGAACGGCGCTAAGCAGGCCTAGGCCCTGCTACTTTCGTAGATCCGGTTGCTTGGGAAGGCCCCTGAGCGTTGCGTCCGGAAAAAAAAATAAAGCCCTGTGAGGTTTGATCCCCACAGGGCTTTTGGCGGCGGATTGCTCCGCCACATTGACCTCCCTAGGAGGCCAATGCGTTACTTCTTCTTCGCAGCCTTCTTAGCGGCTTTCTTGGCGACTTTCTTGGCGGGTGCAGCCTTCTTGGCGGCTTTCTTTGCAGCTTTCTTAGCCATAGTGTTTGTCCTCTGTTTGTTGTTGGTTGCGTTGTTGTTTTGTTTTGCCGCGGGTGCGCTTTTGGCGCCTCCACGGACACTTTTTCCTGCGGCTGCCGGAGCGGCTGCGCGCTTCTCTTCGATCGCTGCCTGCGCTGCGGCAAGGCGTGCGACCGGAACACGGAAAGGACTGCAACTCACATACGTGAGGCCTGCACGGTGGCAGAATTTGACGCTATCTGGATCGCCGCCGTGTTCACCGCAGATGCCCAGCTTGATGTCGGGCTTGGTCTTGCGGCCTTTTTCGATGGCGATTTTGATGAGCTGACCCACGCCGGTTTGATCCAGTGTGGCAAAGGGGTTCTTCTTGAAGATTTCGTTCTCGGTGTAGGGCATCAGGAAGCTGCCCATGTCGTCACGGCTGATGCCGAGCGCGGTCTGCGTGAGATCGTTGGTGCCGAAGCTGAAGAACTGGGCTGTTTCGGCGATTTCATCAGCCGTGAGAGCTCCACGCGGCACCTCAATCATGGTGCCGACAAGATAGTCGAGCTTAACTTTTTTCTCAGCCATCACTTCTTTTGCTACCTTATGCACGATTTCCACCTGCAGGTCGAGTTCTTTCTTGAACCCAACAAGCGGAATCATCACTTCGGGCTTCACCTTGATCTTCTTCTTCGCCACATCTGCGGCGGCTTCAAAGATGGCGCGTGCCTGCATCTCGGTGATCTCAGGATACGCGATGCCAAGACGGCAGCCGCGATGTCCGAGCATCGGATTGAACTCATGCAGAGCAGCGACACGTGCGGTGACCTTCTCAACGGAGACGCCCATTTTCTTGGCGAGCTCAGCCTGCGCTTTTTCTTCATGCGGCACGAATTCGTGAAGCGGAGGATCAAGCAGACGGATGGTGGCGGGAAGTCCCTTGAGCTCGGTGAAGATGCCGGTGAAGTCTTCGCGCTGGTATGGCAGCAGCTTGGCGAGCGCCTTTTTACGGTCGCCCACGTTGTCCGCCAGAATCATTTCACGCACAGCGTCGATACGGTCGCCTTCAAAGAACATGTGCTCCGTGCGGGTAAGACCGATGCCCTGGGCGCCGAACGCGATGGCATTCTGCGTCTGCTCCGGATTGTCGGCATTGGTGCGGACCTGCATGCGCGTGGCCTTGGAGCACCAGTTCATGAGCTGCTGGAAGCTCTTGAACTTCTCGGTGGCCTGGGCGGCCTTGTCACCACTGATCATGCCGGTGATGATTTCGGAAGGAGCGGTCTTGAGCTCGCCGCCATAAACGATACCGCTGGTGCCGTCGATGGAGAGGTAGTCGCCTTCGCTGAAGGTCTGGCCGGCCACGGAAACCGTCTTCTTGTCGTAGTCGATTTCCAGAGCGGCGGCGCCGCAGATGCAAACCTTGCCCATCTGACGGGCAACGAGAGCAGCGTGGGAGGACACACCACCACGGGCGGTGAGGATGCCTTCCGCAGCAATCATACCACGAAGATCTTCGGGGCTGGTTTCATTGCGGACGAGGAGAACTTTCTCACCTTTGGCTTCGGCGATGACGGCGCGGTCAGCATTGAGGTAGATCTTGCCGGAGGCGGCACCAGGGCCGGCAGGAAGACCAGTGGCGATGGCCTTGGCCTTCTTGACGTCAGCTGCATCGAAGATCGGAGCGAGAAGCTGCTCAAGCTGGTCGGCAGGATTGCGCAGCACGGCGGTTTCCCAGTCGATGAGCTTTTCCTTCACCATGTCCATGGAGAACTTCAGAGCGGCGGCGGCGGTGCGCTTGCCGTTGCGGGTCTGCAGCATGAACAGCTTGCCTTCCTGGATGGTGAACTCGATGTCCTGCACATCCTTGAAATGCTTTTCAAGGGTCTGGCGGACCTTCATGAGCTCCGCGTAGGACTTCGGCATTTCCTTCTGCAGCTGAGCCACAGGCTCAGGAGTGCGGACGCCGGCGACGACGTCTTCGCCCTGGGCGTTGATGAGGAACTCACCGTAGAATTCGTTGGCGCCGTTGGCGGGATTGCGGGTGAAGGCCACACCGGAGCCGGAGGTCGGACCCGTGTTGCCGAACACCATGGCCTGCACGTTCACGGCAGTGCCCCACTCGGCGGGGATGTTGTACTTGCGGCGATACACGATCGCACGGTCGTTCATCCAAGAGCCGAACACAGCGCCGGCGGCGCCACGAAGCTGATCCCACGGATCGCTCGGGAAGCTCTTGCCAGTGCGGTCTTTGACGAGCTGCTTGAAGCGCTTCACCAGTTCCTTCTGGTCGTCAGCGGTCAGGTCGCTGTCGAGGATGTCCTTGTGATAGGTCGAATGCTTGAATTCTTCGATGACGACTTCGAAAGGCTCATGGTCTTCACCTTCGCGCTTCTGCACGCCGAGCACCACGTCTCCGTACATCTGGACGAAGCGGCGGTAGCAGTCCCAGGCGAAGCGCTCGTTGTTGGTGGCGGCCACCAGGGAGAGCACGGTCTCATCGTTGAGGCCGAGGTTGAGAATGGTGTCCATCATGCCGGGCATGGAGTCACGTGCACCGGAGCGCACGGCCACCAGGAGCGGGAAGCCCTTGGCATCTCCGAACTTGTAGCCCATGATTTTTTCCATGCCTTTGACGGCAGCTTCCATCTGCGCCTGCAGCGAGGCCGGATAGGTCTTCTTGTTTTCGTAGAAGTAGGTGCACACTTCGGTGCTGATCGTGAATCCGGGAGGCACTGGAAGACCAATGCGGCTCATCTCCGCGAGATTGGCGCCCTTGCCGCCCAACAATGCTTTCATGGAACCATCACCGTCTGACTTCCCTGGTCCGAAAAAATAAACGTACTTCTTTTTGTCTGCGCTGCCCTTGGATGCTGTCTTTGCCATAAGTGATTTTCAGATCGTCTGATGCGATCCGTGGTTGTTGTGTATGTTCTAGATGGGGGTTGAAGCGCGGATTTAAATCGTTGAAGTATATGATGCAAGCATTAGTTGACAATCAAAAGCCGCGGTGCAGTCGGCTCAGCCATGCTCAAAACGGCCCTTTTCACGCCGCTGATCTTCGGCCTGCTTCATGACAAGTATTGACGTGGCGAAGCAAAAACGATTAAATGTTGAATCAGAACGACGACTGTTTTTTGCACCTCTTTCGTTCGCGGCAACCGCCAAATACAAACCCAACCGAAGAACATGAAAATCAAACCTCGCGCCCGCCCTCTCATCGTACAAGCGGGCTTCACACTCATTGAACTGCTGGTGGTGATCACCATCGTCGCCATCCTTGCAGGCCTCGTCATTTCCCAGGCCAACAAGCTCATGGCCGACGGAAGAAAAGTGCAGGTGCAGACGGTCATCAAAGACCTGCGCCTCGCCATTGGCAGCTATCAGGTCGAATACAACCGCTACCCGGTGAACAGCAGCCTGCTCAGCGCCGCATCTGGAGGCCAGGACATTCAGGCTGTGCCGACGGATGAGAACAGCGGCATCGTTGGCGCGCTGTCCACGATCTCAGCATCCTCAAGCGGTTCCTCCGGCGGTTCCGCACAGCAGAACTTGAACCCCAAGGACATCAAGTTCATCGACCTCCCGATTGCAAAGAACGGCATGTTCGGCCTGGTCAACGCCCAGCCTCCCTACAAGCTCGTCGATCTCTGGGGCACCGTTTATTATGTGCTGCTGGACACCAATGGCGACAAGCAGGTGGCCAATCCTGACCTGAACAACTCGGATCCAAGGATCTCTTCAAACGCGATCGCCCCGCCGCCGAAGATGCTTCCTTTTGAGATCGCCGTTTACAGCTGGGGCCAGGACAAGCAGCAGCAGACTGAGGACGATGTGGTGTCCTGGCGTTCCAAGTAAACACAACTTTTCAAACAAACCACGAAGCGCAACGGCTCAAACCGTTGCGCTTTTTTCATGGCCTGCTCAGGCGCGTTGTGCCAGCAGTTCGCCAGCCTTGGCGGGATCCACCTTCTCGTAGAAGTCGTCCTCGATCATGCAGACCGGGCCGAAACCACAGCTGGCCAGACATTCGGCAAACTCGATGCTGTATTTGCCATCAGCACTGACCGCGATGGGGTGATGATGATCCGTATGCGAGCGGTCGATGTTCCCGGCCTTGCAGAAGGCATCCATCAGTTCATAGCTGCCCGCCATGGCGCAGGAGAGCGTGCGGCACACGCGGATGTGGTACTTGCCAGGAGCAGCCTGACGAAAGCCGGGATAAAACGTGACGACTTCCAGCACTTGGATCGGCTCCAGTCCGAGCTTTGCAGCCACCCAGTTCACCGCTTCTTCACTGATAAACCTGAAATGCTCCTGCGTGAGATGCAGCAGCGGCAGCACGGCGCTGCGTTTTGAAACGGGATAATGCGAGATCGCCTCATCCATGCGTTTCTCCAATTCGGCTGGAACTTCAAAGGCCATGCGTCGTGATTGTCTCGGAGGAAAAGGTTGGGAGTGGATCAGCGGTCACATTCGCCCATGACGAAGTCCAGGCTGCCGAGCACTGCGGGAATGTCGCTGAGCATGTGGCCGGGGATGAGCTTGGAAATGATGCTGAGGTTAAGGAAGGAGGGGGCGCGGATTTTGAGACGATGCGGCACGCCGCCGCCGGTGCTGTTGATGTAGAAGCCGAGCTCGCCCTTGGGGTTTTCCGCGGCGAAATAAACTTCCCCCGCGGGAGCATCAATGCCCTGGGTGGCGATGATGAAGTGGTGGATCAGCTCCTCCATCTTCATGAGCACTTTTTCTTTCTTTGGCAGCAGCCCCTTGGCATCGGCCACATTGATGGGGCCTTCGGGAAGGTTTGCCAGTACCTGCTTCAGAATGCGCACGCTCTGGCGCATTTCTTCCATGCGCACGAGGTAGCGGTCATAGCAGTCGCCCTTGGTGCCGACTGGCACGTCGAACTCATACTTCTCGTAATCAAGATACGGCTGCGCTTTGCGCAGGTCATGCTCCACACCGGAACCGCGCAGATTCGGCCCTGTAAGACCATAGGCAATCGCGTCTTCCTTCGAGATGACGCCGATGTCCTGCGTGCGGTCGATGAAGATGCGGTTGCGCGAGAGCAGCTTGTCGATCTCGTCGATCACTGGCTCCAGCTCCGACAGGAAGGTCTTCACGGCACCGACGAAGCCGTTGGGCAAATCACGGATCTGACCACCCACGCGGGTATAGCTGGTGGTGAAGCGCGCACCGGTGAGCTGCTCGCAGAGATTGTAGATCTTCTCGCGCTCCGTGAAGGTGTAGAGGAAGACCGTCATCGCGCCGACGTCCATGGCAAACACTCCGACTCCCAGCATATGGGCGGAAATGCGGGCCAGCTCGCAGCAGATCACGCGGATGGCGCGGCCGCGCTCCGGCACTTCCCAGCCCATGAGCTTTTCCACGGCCAAGGCGTACGCCACGTTGTTGGCCAGAGGTGCCAGATAGTCCAGCCGGTCCGTGTACGGCACGAACTGGTTGTAGTGCATGTTCTCGGCGATCTTTTCGTCTCCGCGGTGGAGAAAGCCCACATCCGGATCCGCCTTGGTGATGATCTCACCGTCCAGTTCCAGGATCAGGCGCAGCACGCCGTGGGTGGCGGGATGGCTGGGCCCCATGTTCAGCACCAGTTTCTCTCCGACGATGTCCGTCGTGGTCTCTTCCACGGCTTCGAGCTGCCGGGCCACTTTGGCGGCGGTATCCGGGGCCTCGTATTCTCGGGTGACAGTGGGCATGAAAGGCGGGGGTCTGGTAGCGGGCGTGAAGACTATCTATCTACGCTGCCCAAAGAGCGGCAAGGCGATTTTGTGAAAAATTTCACAAGCGGGTGAAGACGGGTCTCAAAAACGGGCCTTTCGGCATCACATTCTCTATATAAGAGGGAGTTGGGATTCGCCGGAGTTGCCCTCTGGCCAGAGTGGGACAAAATGTCCCCGGCCATGCCTAGTCTCCGCCTTCTCACCCGATGCTTGCTCCTCCCTGCCTACGCAGGGATCTGGCTGGCCCTGCTGGCAGGGGATGCGCTGGCCCAGGCAGCCCCACCGCCGGACGACGGCATTTGGGACGATACCCGGGCACTGGCGCCGGAAACCCGGAAGCAGCTCGCCGAAGAGCTCAAAAAGTTTCGGCTGGATCTGAAATGCGATGCGTGGATCACCGCCTCCAGCTTCACCCCTGCGGGAATGACGCTGCGCAGACAGGCGCAGATCACCCGGCGTGAATGGAGCGGCACCAAGCCCGCTGTCCTCATGGCCTATGACCGCGCCAGCAAAAGCAGCGCCATCTCCTTTGCACCCGAGTTCTGGGAGAGATACCCGTCGGCCGAACTGGTGGAAATCATGCAGGAAACACGCCGCATCCTGCTCGACCCCAAACTCACGCTCGACGAGCGCATGGCCGTTGCCACACGGTCATGGATCGACCGGCTGCGGGACTTGGAACGCGTCCGGCTGAAGCAGTCTCTTTGGTTGCAACGGGGGGAAAAGAAGTTCGCGCTGACGGTGCCCGCCATGCTGGCCGGAGGAGCGGTCTTTGCCGCATTGCTGGGATTCATTTCACGCCGCCGCTATGCGAGTGCGGGACGGCGTTTCTTTTTCCCGGAGGTGCAGGTGGGCATGCGTTTTGGCGCGCCTCATGGCGGCGGGGTGACGGCCGAGATCAAAACGAAGGCGGGAGCGCAGTAGCTGCAGGTCAGTCGTCCTCCGCGGGCGCTTCGGTCTCTTCGGCTTTGATGCCCATGTCCTCCAGCCGTTTGTCGAGATCCACGACATACTTCCACGGCAGCTTTTTGCGCTGATATTTGCGGAAGAGCAGGTCACGCAGTTCCAGCCAGCGCTGCGGCGGCGGATTTTCAAGAGGGGTCCACGCTTCGCCATCAGGATGTGCGATCCGAAACTGCCACTCGCGCGAGTTCCAATAAGCGCGGATGTACTGTTTGCGGCCGTCTTCCAGACGTTCGTGCCATTCGTGGATTTGGTTTTTGGTCATTGAGAGCGTGCAGGATGCGCTAGTATCGCGCCCATGCAAGCCGCCAGCCCCGGCAGTTCCCCTGCCCTGCCCAAACTCCTGCTCTACCTCCTCGCCGTCATGCTTGGCGGCGCGCTCCTGTCGGCACCGCTGTTTCACCTGGGAAAAGCGGCCCACGGCTGGCTCTCGGCTTCATCCTGGCATGAAGCCGGAATGGTGAAGTGGCTGCTCTCGGAGATCGAGCGCGCGCAGTTCACACGGTACTTCAACCGCGCAGTCCTCGTGTGCGCCCTCCTCTTCATCTGGCCTTTCATGCGCTGGGTGCGGCTGGAACGCTCGCTGCTGCCCGCGTGGCAGCCTTTGGGAACAGGCCTCCGGGAGTGGGCCACCGGCTTTTTCCTTGCCTCAGGTCTGCTGCTTGTGCTCGGTTTCATCTTTCTGCAGCTGGGCGCCTATCAGCTGCGACCCGACGCGCGTTGGTTGAAACTGGGAGAACCCATCACCGCCGCACTCGGCGCAGGCATCGTGGAGGAGTTCTTCTTTCGCGGCCTGCTGCTCGGCCTGCTGCTGCGCACCATGGCAGAGTCCAAAGCCCTGGTCTCCCTCACCTTCGTCTTCGCCCTGGTGCATTTCCTCAAGCCCCCGGAAGGCTGGCAGATCAGCGATGCCGACGTCACCTGGAGCAGCGGCTTCCTGGTGCTCAAGCAAATCGCCGCTGGCTTTGGTGACGTGCACTTTCTCCTCGCCGAATTCGCCACGCTCTTTGCCGTGGGCTGGGTGCTGGCGAAAATGCGCATGCAGACCGGCGCACTGTGGGCCGGCATAGGTCTGCACGGTGGCTGGGTCTTTGGCCTGAAGTATTTCAGCGCCCTGACTCTCTACACCGGCAGCTGGCTGCCCTGGATCGGCGCCAACCTGAAAGTCGGCCTCGCACCGCTTTTCACCGTTCTGCTCACCGGCTGGATAGCCTCGCGTCTCGTGCGTTCCAGATAAGACATCGGTTTTCATTGACCCGATCAAACACGGAAACTCATGCCTCGACTCCTTGCCATCGGTGATATCCATGGGCACTTAAATACCTTCACCCATCTGCTCAATGTCATCAAGCCTCAACAGGATGACACACTCGTACTGCTCGGTGATTACGTGGACCGAGGACCGGATTCATGTGGCGTTATCGAACGCATCCTGAAGCTGAAGCAGGAAACGCATCTGGTCTGCCTGCGTGGCAATCACGAAGAAATGTTCCTCCATGCGTATGATCCAAACAAGGACCTCAACTTCTGGGGATCTTGTGAGGGAGATGAAACCCTCCTGTCCTATAAAGCGCATGGCTTGCGCTCCATCCCGGAAACTCACTGGGAACTCCTCCGAACGACAGACCTCTATCACGAGACAGAAGATTGCATTTTCGTTCATGCCAATGTCGAGCCTGACCTTCCCATGGAGAGCCAGGACGAGAGCACGCTCCTTTGGCAGCACATCAAGCACCCTCCGAGGCACTTCTCGGAAAAACTCATCATTTGCGGCCACACGCCCCAGCCTGACGGGCTGCCGGCGCACATGGGAACGGCCGTATGCATCGACAGCGGCATTTACCGCACAGGCTGGCTGACATGCTACGAGCCTCGCAAAAACCGCTGCTGGCAGTGCAATGACGCGGGTGAAACGAGGGTTGACGTCCTGATTCCGGATACAGAATAAAAGTGGGACTGATGCCGCCATGCACCGTCCTGCCCGCCGAATGATTCATCGCCTTCCAACACCCTCGATAATTCATTTGCAGCCGCAACATCCGCACCGAATCATAGACCTGTGCAACTCCCTGCCGGAGTGGCGGAATTGGTAGACGCGCCAGACTTAGGATCTGGTTTGGAAACAAGTGCAGGTTCGAGTCCTGTCTCCGGCACTTACGAAGGAGAAATGACGTGTTTTGAGTGGCGTGCCGCAACCTCGAAAAAATGCACCTTGGCCACTTCTTGGCCACTTTTGCAGAGCAACATCCCCGCGGACTTCGCCCGTCCTGTCACCCTGGGCATGATCGGGCCGCTTTGGCGGATGAACGAAAACAGTCGAATGAGGAGCTCTTTGCGACAGGCCGGAAAGATTCTCTTCGGACTATGTGAAACGCGCTACTTGAGCGGAGGACGGCGAACGCGGATGGAGGTGATGGGGGCGGATGCGTCGCCAGTGATCTCCAGGATGTGCTTTGTGTTTGAGAGGCTGGCGAGCTGGACCAAAGTTCCGAAAAGAAGGAGGCAATGGGATTTCATGAGTGGGATCAGTCTTCGACGGGTGCGCTTGTTTTTGGAGCCTCGGCTTTTTGGAGGATGAGGCCGTCGCTGCTTTGCCGGAGACCGGGACTGATTGCGTATTCAAAATTCGCACCGTCCAGAGAGCGGATCATGTAGTCGGCCAGGCGGCTGGGATCGTCTGAGATAACGGCTTCCAGAAGCGCGCGGGTGGCGGGTGCATCCATGTCCTTCATCTCAAAGGATATGCTGCCATGCTGGCTGCCGATGACGGCGCGCGTGGCCTCGAGAGTCTTGTCAATGCGTCGCTGATCCTCGGGACTGATGCGTTCCATGAGGCTTCCCATGTTTGCAAACACTGCGGCCAGCTCAGGCTCCTGAGAAACGTCTTTGGGCACTTTGCCGCGATATTTGCGGATCAAGGCCTCCACTTTCGCCTGCACGGCAGCACTCACGGGTGGGAGCTGCTGGCGCGAGTCGAGGGATCTTTCAGCAGGCTCCGCTGCAACGGTTTGAGGCAAGAGCGATGGCGGAGTCGAGACTATGGCAGCCATCGGCTCGGCGGCGGGCCTTTTTTGGGCTGCGGAAAAAAGGGCCCAGACGCAGGCGAGCACTGCAGCGAGGGTGAAGATGATGATGAGGCGCGGCTGCATGGACGCAATGAGAGACGAATGACGGGGAAATACCTGACGCCACAGACTCATTTTTTTCCGAGCCGCTCCGGTGTTCCTCTGCGAGAAGCGGGCTGCGTCTAGTTGATGGCAATCACGGCTCATTGAGCTCAACATCTTGAGAGACGAGCATGTCTCGTTTTCGCCGACAGTTATAGCGATGCCGCAGCCAGCATCCTGGACCATCCGGAACACGGCAATGGCATGAAAATTCGTCCCAAATTTCAGCCGACTCCAATGGCAAAGCTGGAGGCCATTCGAAGCCCTAGGGTGCAACGCCTTTGGACAGCAATACTGGCGCAGGCGCTTCTGGCTTACAGCAGCCGTGTGCCGAGTGGCACATCCTTGTCCGGCACACACAGCGCCACCTCACCGCGCTCATTGTGAAAACCGGTGACGAGGCACTCAGACATCAGCGGCCCGATCTGCTTCGGCGGGAAGTTCACCACCGCCACGACAAGCCTGCCCACTAGCTCTTCGGGCTGATACAGCGCCGTGATTTGCACGCTCGACTTCTTCACGCCGATCTCAGGCCCGAAGTCCACTTGAAGGATGTAGGCGGGTTTGTTTGCCTCCGCGAACACGCGAGCCTCTAGGATGCGGCCCACGCGAAGCTCCACTTTCAAAAAATCTTCAAAGGTGATCATGGCTCAATGAAAAAGCTCCACACGGCTCATCATGACGGCCTGTCCACGCAGCATGACACGGTCACCCCGCACACTGAGCTTCACGGTGCCGCCGCGCTCGCTGGCCTGATGAGCAGTGAAGTCGGAGCGGCTGAGTTTTTCCTGCCAGTACGGCCCGAGAGCGCAGTGCGCGGAACCCGTGACCGGGTCTTCATTGATGCCGGCGGCGGGGGCAAAGAAGCGGGAGATGAAATCAAACCCAGGCGATTCGCCCCGGCAGGTGACGATGACGCCCCGCTGCGTAAGCGGTAAAAGCACGGAGAAGTTTGGCGAAATCTGGCGCAGCGTTTTTTCATCCGCCACCTCCACGAGATGATCCATCCCATTGCTGCCGCAGAAGGTGAAGCCGCAGCCCAATGCCTCCGCCAAGCCTGCAGGAGCGCCGCATGAAACGACCGGGCAGGCAGGGAAATCCATCTCAATCCAGCCGCCCTTTTGCGTGCAGGTGAGCATGCCGCTGAGTGTGTGAAAACGCGCCTCTTCGTCCGGTTTCAGCATGTCTGTCTCCCAAAGAACATGTGCGGCGGCGAGCGTGGCATGGCCGCAGAGCTTAACCTCGACCGCAGGCGTGAACCAGCGCAGCGCCCAGCCTCGCTCGATGCGATGCACAAAAGCGGTTTCGGCGAGATTCATCTCGCGTGCGACCAATTTCATCCACGTCTCACCCGCAGGCCGGTCGAGAATGCACACGCCAGCGGGGTTGCCCGCGAACGGGCGGTTTGTGAAGGCGTCAACAACGTGCAGTGGGGTCATGATTGAATTCGGTTAGTTCGCGGCAGACAGCCCTCGATGGCGTAGAACTGCGCGATGGCCGCATCGACGTTAAACGGCGGATGAGGGATGCAGTACCGCGAGTCATGTTATGCAAGCGACAGACTTTTGCTCATACGTACCACCGGCAAAAATAGGCCGCCACCCATTGGCACGTCATAGCGTTCCTCCACCGCGTAGCCGAAGCGGGCGTACAAAGGCTCGCCTGCCAGCGTGGCGACCATGACGGCCCGCGTGAAGCCCGCCCGGCGCATCTCGTCCTCACAACGTTTCAGGATGGCGCTGCCGTAGCCGCGCCGGGCAAAGTCGGGATGGATGAAAAAAGCGCGTACGCGGGCCGCATCTGTGGCGGGATTGAGAAACACATCTTCGCGCACGCAGCTCTGATCGCCGCCAAACAAGGTCTTACGCCGGCTCCAGCCTCCACACCCGACGACGTTGCCTTCGAGTTCGATCACAAAGTAAGTCCGGTCGAGCAGCATCGCCGTGTCCACACCGAACACTGGCCCCAGCGCCGCCTGCCGTTGTGCGAGCGAATAGCAGTTTGCCTGCAAGCCGTGCACAGACAAAGGAATCAGCCCTTCCATCGCCGGAATATCGGCCTCGGTGGCATGACGCAATCGGGCAGGAGTGATGTCATTCATGGGCTTTAGAGTTGGTCTCTATTCCGCCTGCGCCGCGAGCCAGCGGAGCTGTTGAGCAATGGACTTCGTTTGTGCAGTCCTTGCGTCCCCGGTGTGGGCCGTTTCCTTGCGTTCGAAAAGCATCAGCAGGCACTCTTCTTTCGCCATGGGGTGGTGCCGGCGGCCGCGCGGCACCACAAAAAGCTCGCCGGGCCGGAGCACCATGCGACCATCGTCAAACTCCAGCGTGAACTCGCCTCGCAGAATGAAGAACATCTCATCCTCATGCTCATGCGCGTGCCAGTCCATCTCGCCCCGAACCTTCGCGACTTTGACATACATGTCATCCACTTCGGCGATGACCTGGGGCGACCACAGTTCCGTGAGCGATTCGGCGATGGCAAGGGGCGTGCGGATGGAAGATGAGTTCATGGGGCGAGGTGGTTCAGTGGTCGTTCCCAGCATAGATCCACATGGGCTCCGTGGCGCCGGCGCGGGTAAAGCCGAGCTTCCGGTAGAAATCAAGCGCGCGTCCGTCAGCGGTGAGCATGTGCATGTGAAAGCCCTGATACCGCGCCATGAGCCGCCGCATCAGCGCCGTGCCAATGCCGCGCCCCTGATACGCCGGCAGCACCAGCAGATGGGGGTAATATACAACGAGATGGCCGTCTGAAATTGCATTGCCCAGGCCGATCAATTGCCCGCCATCCCAGGCTGAAACGACCGAGTGAGAATGCAGCAACGCACGGTGCAGCAGATCCGGCTTGTCTGCGGACGACCAGTCGTTGGCACGATAAAGCGTAACAAGGCTCTCGAGTGTGAATTCGCGCGTGTCCCTGTAATCAATGGGGGCGGCGTTCATGGGTTTTGGATGCTCTCCGCATCGTCGGCGTGATCTTGGGAGATGACGATGAACGTGAGGTCTTCGGTGGTGGAGAGGTTGTGCAGATGATGTGAGGTGCCGGGATGGCGCATGAAACAATCCCCGGCCTCGATGGGAACCTCTGTGTCGTTGTGATACGCAATCCCTGAGCCGGAGAGGATGATGAAAAACTCGGCATTGCGCGTATGAGTGTGCTGCGGGCAGTTGAAGCAGCCTGGAGCAACGGTTGTAATCTCCACATCGAATGGGTCACCGCTGGGGACCCGGCCGGAAAGAGCCTCGGAGACGTGCTTGCGCCGCCTGTCATATCGCCCGTCTCCCCACTGCTGATGTTGCACCGGCACGTCACGGAGGTTGATTTTGAGTTTCATGAACTGAGGAAGGGCGCCAGACTATGCCGGAAAAAGCGCAGGTCGAGCTGCGGGCACGGGATTCTGACAAGCGAGGCACAGTGACAAAGGATGCGGTCAAGACCCAATGGCCGGATCAATCGCGGACAGACTCCCAGGCCTTCCAGGCTGCTTGCTGGAAAAAGCGCGCTTCGTCCGCGGACAATTGACACGGCGGCTTGGCAGCGTCCCAGCCCTGATATTCCAGCGGCAGAGTGAGCTTCTCCGGCGGTGTGTTGGTGAGGGCAAAAAGAAAGGTACAGAGGTTCAGATAAGTGCTGCCAGGGCCGGGATGGCCTTTGACTTTGGCATCAAAGAGAGGTGCGTCTGGACGCTCGGCGGCGGCAAGCTTCATGGCCGTCCACCACGGGCAGATCACAGCGCCGTATTGCTTTGCCAGAGGGCGCAGCCGCTCCATGCCGCGGGCGCAGGTGTCATCGAATTTCGTGCCGTAGGCTGCAAAGACGAGCCGCGCGTGATTGCGCTTCGCCTCGCCGGAGAAGAAGTCCATCGTCCGCGTGAATGCCGCTGCGTTGGAATCTTTAGCCACCATCTCCAGCTGCACCGAGAGCACCAGGATGTCGAACTCTCCCGCCTTCATCTCCGCGATGATCTCCGGCTGAGTTCGCGCATCGCCGTAGAGCTGCATTTTGGACGGCGGCTCATCGAGCAGCGCGTGCAGCGGCCACAGCTTGTCCACGGTTTGCCTGACCTTTCCAAAGTCCGGCTGCATCTCCAGCCACCCGCCGCACTGGCGGTCGAGACCATGAAACTTCATCCATGCCGAGCCGACCCAGTGAATGCGCGTGACCTTCTCCTGCGCAGGCAACGCCGTGAATGTGAACGCACAGAGCAGCAGAATGACGAGTCGCGTGGTCATGGACTACTTTGCCGTGAGAAATCCAAACGCACCATCGCGCAGGCCCTGCGCGCCGCCCTGGATGGCGTCGGGCTGGTAGGTGTGCACTTCCTGCCAGGTCTTGCCACCATCGGCGCTGCGCAGGATGTTGGTGCGCTGTGGATGAATGCTGATGAGCGTGCCCTTTTCGCTGGCGATGATCTGGCCAAGCGGCACGGCAGCAGGAAGATCGCGCCAGGATGTGCCATCGGCGCTCGCGCGACCGGGTTTGCCGGTGAGCCAGAACTCGCCGCCCACCACGCTGAGCACGGCACGCTTGGCACCGGTGGGGTGCGGGCCGTCCCAGGTCTCCCCGGCGTCGGTGCTGGTCCATGCATTGGCGGAGTCGGCGTCGGTCATCACGAGCAGCTTGCCATTGGAAACAATGGCGCCGCGTCCGGTTGAGGACTCCAGCCCCTTGGGCGTCAGCCAGCGCCAGGTTTTGCCGAGGTCGTCACTGGCAAAGAGGTGCCCGAACTTCGGACCGTCGCTGCCCCGATTGTCGCCAAGAGCGAGAAAGCGACCGCTCGCGTCGCCGCAGTAAACCGGGTCGATGTGATGTGTGTTCAGCTTTCCGCGCGGATCGCCTTTGAATGAGTAGAGGCTGAAGGAGGAAAAGGTTTTGCCGAGATCGCTCGTGGCGCCGGTGCTCATGTAGCCGGTGCCGACGAAGGCGCCTTTACCCGCAGCCAGCCCCCAGGTGCCGGCCATGATGCGCGGATTGCCCTTGGCTTCGGGCACCTTCGCGGTGCCGGCAGTGAGGTGCCGCCAGCGCACGCCGTCCTCGCTCGCGAGCCAGCTCGTGGGGGCTCCCCAGCCGAACGCGACGACGAACACGCCGCTGCCATAAGTCATCGTGCGCGTGGCCCACACGCCATGGTCCGCACCCGGTGCGCCAAAGAACGCCTGTGTCCACGTTTTGCCCTCATCCTTGGAAACAAGGATGCGCCCGCCATGACCGGCGACGACGAACGCAGGCACTTGGGGATTGGGTTTGAAGTCGCCACCCAGAGGAATTTCCTCGCGCCGTTTTTCGGCCGCAGCCACGGCTTCTGGCGACTCCGCGGCGGCAGGTGAGGAAAGAGAAGCACCAAGGCAGGCAGCGATGCCTGCGAGAAAGAGCCGTGGGCTTGTGAGGGTGAAGAGGGTGGAGGTTGCTTTCATGTTGTTGGAAAGTGTGGTCGATATTTTGCGGCCGCGCTCAGGTCATTTCAAAACCCTTCACGCTGGGAGCGGTGCTGGTGCCGAATTTCTCGATGCCCACGTCGAGGCGGTGAGCGATCTGCACAAAGAGATTGGCAAAACGGGCGTTGTCGTTGCCCGTTCCGCCCGCGACGACATGCTGGCCGTGCTTGAAGCCGCCGCCCGCGAGGATCACCGGCACATCGCGCCAGCTATGGGAGCTCGCATTGCCGAGATTGGATCCGGCGAGAACGATGCTCTGGTCCAGCAATGTGCCGGCGCCTTCCTTGACGCCCTTGAGCAGGCCGAGCAGACGCGCGAGCTCCGCGAACTCCGCTTTTTCGATGAGGGTGAGCTCCTCGATCTTCATCTCGTCCTGCCCATGGTGGGAAAGATTGTGCCAGTCCTGCTTTACGCCCTCGATTTTCGGCACGGCGTTCATGCCCCCGGCCTTGTAGGTGATGAAGCGCGTGGAGTCCGTCTGGAAGGCCAGCACCATGAGGTCGTGCATGAGGCGCGTGCGCGCGATGATGTCCGTGCGGTCCTGCACATCCGACGGCGGCCTGGCGTCCACCTGCGGCTTTGGCTTCTGCGCCCAGGCCTCGCTGGCGTGGATGCGCGTCTCCAGTTCGCGCACGCTGGTGAGATACTGGTCAAACTTCTCCTGGTCGCGCTGACCGAGTTCACGCTTCAGTTTTTTCGCTTCTCCATTGACGGTGTCGAGGATGCTGCGGCCGCGCTTCAACTCGCGCACCTGCGCCTGCACCTCCGCCGCTGTGCCGTTGATGAAGAGCTGCGCGAAGACCTTTGAGGGTGAGTTTTCCGCAGGAAGATTCACGCCGTTTGCGGTCCAGGACATGGAATCATTGCCTCCGACATTGAGGACAAGCGCCGGGAAGCGCGTGTCGGGGTTCAGCTTCTCCAAAAGGAACTGGTCCAGCGAGATGCTGTTTCGGAATCCCGGCAGCCCCGGATGCTTCGCAGTGGTGAGCCAGGTGAGTTCCGAGGTGTGCCCGTTCGCGCCGTTTTGCTCCTCGTGCGAAAGGCCGGAAAACACCGTGAAGTCGGTGCGATGATTCTTCAGCGCCTCAAGGTAAGGAGTCAGTGCGTAGTCTTTGCCGGAATTTTTGGGAAACAGATTGGGTCCGTGAAAACCGAGCCCGTAGCACATCGCGAGAAAGCGCCGCGGCGGCGTGGTGGCGGCTGCCGCCTGGGCGCTGGTGGCAAAGGCGGGCAGCATCGCTTCGAGCCATGGCAGCCCCAGCAGCGCACCGGCATTGCGCAGGAGGGCGCGGCGGGAGAGATGCGGTTTGACGGAAATGTGAGGTGCGTTCATGGAAGGAGCAGATTACTTGTTTTTGAAGATGGAGCTCTGCACCACCTCGTGGATGAGATCGCGAAATCCGTTTCCTTTCGCGGCCACTGAGGTGGAGATGCGGTCGAGCTCCGAGCGATCTGAAAAGCCCATGCCGCGACCGGTGCCGTACACCGCAAGCTTTTCTGCAAGCGTGCGAGTGAAGCGCGCGGGCTGCGCCAGGATGATCTTCTTGTACTCGGCGAGGTCCTTGAAAGGACGGCCGTCAGGCGTTGTGCCCGTGGCATCGACCGCCGGGCCGATGCGCCACTGCACATTCTTCACGTTGGAGGGAAGGTTCGCGGGTTTCGGAAAGTCCTTGCCGAGACTGCGGTAGTTTTCCCGCCACCCGCCAATGACGTCGTAATTTTCCAGTGCGAAGCCCGGTGGATCAATGACGCGGTGGCAGCCGTTGCAGCTTTCCATGCTGCGGTGCTTGTCGAGCTGCTGGCGCAGTGTCTGCGCGCCCCGAATGTCTGGCTCGACGCCAGGAACGCCCGGCGGCGGGGGAGGTGGCGTCTTCCCGAGTATGCGCTCCAGCACCCACACGCCACGCACCACCGGCGAAGTGCTGGTGCCGTTTGCAGATACCTTCAGCACGCTCGCATGCGTCATCACTCCGCCACGATGGTGCTCGGGCTTCAGGGCGACCTTGCGAAAATCCATGCCGCTGACGCCGCTGACGCCGCTGATGCCGTAGAGGCGTGCGAGAGGTTCATTAAGCAGCGTCCAGTCCGAGTCGATGAAGTTAGCCACGCTCAGGTTTCCGCGCAGCACTTCTTCAAAGAACAGCTCTGTCTCCTTCACGCTCGCAGTTTTTAGTACGTCGTTGAACTCCGGATAAAGCTGCTTGTCCGGCACGGTGAAGTCGATCTCCCGCAGGTTCAGCCATTGTCCGGTGAAGCTCTTGATGAAGCGCGAGGCGCGTGGATCACTCAGCAGGCGCTCGGTCTGCGCGCGCAGTGTTGCTGCATCGGACAGCCTGCCCTTGGTCGCAGTGGCGATGAGCTCGGCGTCCGGCGCGGTGCTCCAGAGCATGTAGCTGAGGCGTGAGGCTAGCGCGAAGTCATCCAGCTTTCCCATGGGCTCGCGCAGGTAGAGGAAGTCGGGCGAGCAAAGCGCTGCGACATAGGCGGTTATCATGGCATCGTGGAAGCTCGTGCCGGCGGTGAGTTCATCCTGCGCAAGCTGCACATAGGGCGCAGCTTTCTCCACGGAGACGGGACGCCGAAACGCTGCGGGCATAAAGGCATTCAGCAGACGCTTCACATCTGCGGCGGCATCCTTCGGAATGATTTCGCCCACGGATGCGCCAGCCTTCGCAAACTTCCCTTTGGGTCCGGCTCCCCCTGCGCGCGCCTCGAGCTCGCCAAAGAGCAGTCTGTGCCCGCGTCCAGGCCATTCGTCAACGATCGGCCCTTCGATCTCGACCGGCATCAGCGCGAGGCCGGGGCCCTTGTAGTTCGAGGGGCCGTTCTTTTGCAGCGACACCTGGTCGGGTACGAGCTGGGTATAGATGCGCACTCTTTCCCGCTGCCGCAGAAAAACTTCCAGCGTGCGGCTGGCCTGTTTCGGCGGCAGATTCACGAGGTCGAGCAGGTGCGAATCATTGTCGCGCCCGAAAGTCCCGGCGTAGATGGAAAATGTGACGTTCTCATCCGTCTGGTGCGCTCGCCCCGTCACTGTGAGGCGGTAGATGCCTTCCGCAGGCGCGGCAAACTCAGGCACGATGGACGGGAAGTTTCCACTGTTGAAAAAGACCACGGAACCGTCATCGAGCTTCAGCCAGCTCTTTTCGAAATTCCGTTTGTTATTCCCAGCATCAAACACGGCGGCGACCTTTTTCTTCTCCGGGGGCGGGCCAAACTTCACCGCATCGCGCAGCGCCGCCTTGGCCGCGTCCATGTAGCGCTGCAGATGCACGGGCGAGAGATCCAGTGCCTCGCCCACATTGTCGAAGCCGAAGGCCTTTCCATCTTCGGGCAGCAGATCGGCTAGCTGGGTGCGCACACCTAGAAGGTCCCGCAGCGTGTTTTCATACTCCGTGCGGTTCAGGCGCCGCATGATCGTGCCTTTCAGCGCTGCGTCCCACTGCGTCAAAGATTGCGCCAGCACGCCGGTGAAAGCACTGCGCTCTACCTGGGGTGGCTGGGGCTTCTTCTTCGGCGGCATCTCGCCGGTGGCGACCAGGTCATGCAGCTGGGTCCATTTCGCCAGCGTCTCAGGCGAGCGCAGATCCGCGGGCAGCGCGTCCAGATCAAGGCCGCCTTTTTTGGTGTCCGCATCGTGGCAGTCGTAGCAATGCTGCTCCAGGAACGGTTTCAGCGCCGCCGGTGGAGCGCCTGATGCACTGGAGAGCAGAAACAGGACGATGAGGAATCTTCGAAGCATTTCGGGAAGGTGTGTGAGCGGCAACGCATGATCTGCGCGGTACCTGACAGATAGCCAGCAGAGCCGGGAAAAAGGAGCTGCCTCAGTCCAAAGAAGCAGAGCGAAGGCTCATGCGGGGATTCCCAGATTCTTCAGTGGTGCGATGCTGTCGCCAAACCTGTCCGTCTTCACGCCCATCTGCTGCGCGATGGTGAGATAGAGATTGCAGGCCCGCTGCTGCTCCTCGGACTGGGGGCCGAAGTCCAGCACACGGCCTCCGGTGATCCCTCCGCCGCCGTGGCCGGCGAGGATCATGGGGAGGTTTCGGCCATCATGGCTGTCTCCGTTGAACATGTTGCTGCCAAACTGGAGGATGACGTTGTCCAGCATTGTCGTGCCGCCGCCTTCATCCACGGCCTTCATTTTGCCCATGAGGTAGGCGAGCTGCTCGACGTGGAACTGATTGATGCGCTGATATGAAGCCAGCTTCTCCCGGTTCTCCTTGTGGTGCGAGATGCCGTGGAGCTGGTCATTGAGCACGCCATCAAGGAAACCGAACTTCATGTGTGAGACGTCGCGGTTGAAGATCAGCGTCGCCACCCGGGTCTTGTCCATGCGCCAGGCCAGCAGCAGGAGATCGAGCATCAGGCGCATGTGCTCGCGCACATCCTGCGGAGTGCCCGCAGGCGGGCGGTCCATGCCCGGCTTCGTCATCGAAGGCCGCCAGCCCTCCAGTCGTTCCTCCTTCGCCGCGCGCTCGATGCGCAGTTCCAGATCGCGCACGCTGTGCATGAACTCATCCAGCTTCTGCTGATCCATTCCGCCGAGCCCCCGGCGCATGTCCTTGGACTGCGAGAGCACGGCATCAAGCACGCTCTTGTCCCTCAGCAGTCCGGTGGTGTCGAAAAGGCGGTCAAAGACGGCGCGGGGATACACCTCCGGCGCGATGGGCGTGTTTTTCGATGACCACGAAATGGTGGAGTAATACACCGCCGGCACGCCGCTGCGCAGTCCGCTCTCAGCGGGCTCCACCGCGAGCACGAGGCTGGGCACGGAAGTCTCTTTGCCGGTGTGGCGCGCGATGACTTGATCCAGCGACTCACCACCTTCGGGAATCAGCGTTTCCTTGAACTGCGCACCGCTGAGGTAGTTTGAAAACAGCGGCCAGTGCGGGCCGCTGGTGTTGTTGAAAACATGCAGATCCTTCAGCACGGTGATGTGCTGTTTCAGCCCCTCAAGAGGCATCAGCGTGCTGGAAAGTTTCATCGCCGCGCCTTCCCCGCTCGCATCCCACTCGTGGGGATTGACCCCGTTGGCAAACAGCAGGCAGCCGTAGCGCACCGGCGCCTTCGTGGCGGTGAAGGAGGCGAGTGACTCGAACCACGGCAGCGTGAGCGACGCACCGAGACCCCGGAGAATGTTCCGGCGGGAGATGGAGGGTGATGAGCGGTTCATAAGTGATGGGACTGGCCTGCCGGCCGCATGAAATATCGGACCAGCCTCATGGTGAAGTGCGGAGCCGGGTGAACTGCGGGCTGGAGACGATGGTTTGGACGGTTGCGGAGAAGGTTCCCTGATCAGCCATGCGCTCCAGCAGGTGCTTGTCGCCGGGAAGCACGGCGCGGCCCAGGGCATAGCCGAGGAGCTTGCGGTTGAAATTGGCACGAAACTCAGGCTCGCGGCTTTTCAGCCAGGCTTTCAATCCTTCGACGCCCTTGATTTCAGAACCGTCGGTCAGTTTGTCGCTGTTCACGATGGGCGAGCCATCGCGCTGCGTGTCACGCCAGCGGCCAATGGGGTCGAAATTTTCAAGCGCTATTCCGGGAGGATCGATCTTCGCATGGCAGGCGGCGCAGTTCGCTTCTGAGCGATGCTTTGCGAGCTGCTGCTGGATGTTCAAACCTGCGGCGCTTTTTTCATCCGCGGAGATTTGCGGCACGTTCGGCGGTGGAGGTGGAATGCGACGGCCGATGAGCGTTTCGACGACCCAGGCGCCGCGCTGCACCGGGCTGGTGCGCAGGGGCAGCGAGGTCTGGGTGAGGAAGAGCGGCTTGGTGGCGAGGCAGTCTTCGTCCAGCAGGCGGGAGAGCGGCGCGTCTTTTAAAAAGACGTGGTTCAGGGTGGCATGCACGTCATGCAGCATCTCCTGCCGGCGCTCGGCGGTGAAGTCGGGGAACCGCTTCTCATCCGGGCCGGTGTGGTTCTCGAAGCCTTCGAAGTGCCAGACCTGCGCGCCGAAAACCTCGGCCAGCGCTGCGGCGCGCGGATCGCGGAGCATGCGCGCAGTTTGCGTTTTCAGCACCTCAGGATTGCTGAGATCTTCGGAGAGAAGTTCGGCGTCGGGAATGCTGGCCCACAGGAAAAAAGAAAGGCGCGAAGGAAGCTCGGACGCTCTCCGATAAATAAAATTCGGCGACATCAGCACCGTCATCAGCGGCACTTTCATCGCGCTGTCAAAGCTCACGCCGGGCTTTGCGGAATCGCGGTAGAGCTGCATGAGGTTTTCCTTCTCGCCTCCTGCGAGCGGACGGCGCCACGCGCGTGTGGCAAATACGTTCAGCCACTCCCGCACACGTGCTTCGAGGGTTTCGTCAGGCAGCGGCTGCGCCAGCGCGAAGAGGCGGTCTTCCAGCGTGAGCAGGAGCGCGCGGTCCTGCTCCCTCGCATTGCGGCGCGCCTGAGCCACGGTGAGGTGATAGGGCGCCAGCGGCTCCTCTTTGTCCGCCACGTGCTCCGGCCATGGCCCGCCGAGCACTTCGAGCGGCGTGCGCGTCCATCCCGCCAGCACGTTGCGCTCGGCGCTGAGGCCGATTTTTGTGAGGTTGGCCTCGGCCACATTGCGTTTGCGCAGAGCCTTTTGCAGTTCCTTGGCCTGCTGGTCTGTCTTTGCGTCACGCGCTCCGCTCGGCTTTCCACCAAAGACCATGCGACCCGGGATGTAGCTTTGTGACTTCGGCTTCTCTTTCAGCACGATGGCCTGCACGCTGGACCGGCCGACACTCTGCGGTGCAAGCGCGAGTTCGAGTTCAAAGGTCACCGCGCCGGGTGGCACGGAAACACGCAGAGCGCCCGGCGGCTTCACGCCGATGCTGTCCGGCGGCAGCGCACGGCCGTTGTAGTCTTTTCCAAAAGGGAATCCGCGCCCGCTGTTTGCACCCGTGACTTTCGACACCTCCTGCCACGGCCTGGCGGTGCCGTCAGACATCTGGAAGCGCCCCGCGCGCCACACGGCGAACTCTCCTTGTGCACCGTCGCCCGCATCGGTCACCACGAAGAACAGTTCCTTCGCATCGCCGATCGCGAGGCGGAAGGGCCACACGCCGCGCTCAGTCGCAGAGCCGACCACTTCCGTGATCGCCTCATGAAAACTCACCTCATAGGGCGGGGCCGCCGGACCGGATTGCCTGTCGTGTGCTCCTTTCCCGGAGACGATTTCGTTGCAGCGTGCTCGGACGTCTTTCGTCTGTCCACCGAGCGCCTGCCACGCCGTGGCCCACGCCACGAACGGCTCCCGCGGCTCCGCTGCAGAAAGTATGGCGAACCATTTCTCCAGCACCACCGGTGCCAGTGGCACTTCGTAGCCATGGGCGATGCGGGCAAAGGTCGCGTTCGCCTGCCCTTGCTCCGCACGCCAGCGGTAGCGCCACGCAGCCTCCAGATACGCGGCATCGCTAAACCCAAACTTCTGCTGCAAATCATCACGATGCTCGCGGCCCCACTTCTGCTGCTGCGCGATATACCATCCGATCACATCATCCACGCCCTCCTTGATCTGCGACTTTTGATCATCTGCCGGCTCACGTGCCACGGTGCTCCAAATGAGGCCGTCGTGCGGTGACACCCGCAGATGCCTCAGTGTTCCCTTCGCTGCCTCCAGATATTTCTCAAACTGCGCCACGCCCATGCCCTGGGCTTCGCCCACATTGGAAAAGCCCTCGCCCGCGCCGCCTTCGTTGGGCAGGTATTCGCCCGCGTTTGGAACGATGCCGCCGCTAAGGTCGCGAATCACATTTCGATACTCGGGGCGCGTGAGCCGCGCCATGGCCACGGCACCGGGATCATCCATCGAAGCTTCGGCGAGCGAGTCGATCTGCCTTCGTGCCCAGGCGTTCATTTCCGCGCGCTCTAATGCCGTCGGCTGCTTGCGCGATTTTTTCGGCGGCATGTCACCCTCCTCGATGCGCAGGATGATGTCCTCCAGCGTTACAGCATGCTCCGCGCCGGGCGGTTGGGAGACAAAGGCTTCCAGATCCAGGTCGCCCTCCGTCTGCGTGGCGTCGTGGCATTTGAAGCAAAAGCTCTCAAAAGCAGCCGGTGGCGGAGCGGCATGAATCAGTGGAGTGAGCGCCGCGAGCCAACCCACGCAGGCGGAGAAAACGACCGGCTTCATGGACGGGAGGAGAGTTCAAAGCGGGCAACTGCGAGCTTCCGGTCGGCTCCGAATGTATTGACGATGGCCGAGGTGATAATGTTGCCCGCTGCGGTGGGGTGCTGTTTTCGGATGTGCGGGTGCGAGTTTACCGGTGCGTAGCGGCGGATGGGAATGGCGATGTCGCACCATCCCTCCGCGTCAGGGCGCAGATCGTTCTCGCTGATCTTGCATTCGAAGTTTCCGCCGAAGCCGCCTTCCGGCTGGTTGGTCAGGAGCATGAGCTGCAGGCTGGTCGGCTTGTCCAGGCGAAGACGGTAGCGTATGACGCTGCTCTCCGTGGCAAGAAGGCGCAGCGGTTTTTCGAGCATGGAGGTGCGCACGGAAACGCCGTGATGGGTGATGATGCGGCCATCCGGAAGCTTCCGCGCCACATAGGGACTGGCATTCATCACGCCATCTCTGGCGATGCCACGCCAGTCACGCGGCGGTGCCTTTTTGGTGAAATCAAAAGTCCAGTCGGTCAGCGGCTCCGGCGTGGAGGCCATGTCCAGCGAGGTATTCGCATCGAGCGAAGCCACGGCGCTGCGATTGGCGGATACCTCAATCTGGCTGCCATCGGCAAGTCGTTTCAGCTTCACGAGGCCTTCGTCCACTTTGAGAAGTGTGTCTTCAGAACGCGCAGAGAGATCGAAGACCGTTCCCACCACTTCCGCCACGGCGCTGGGCGTGCGGATGAGCATGGGGTGTCCGTTCCGCTGGGGCTTGACCTCGGCGGAGAGCGTGCCGCGGGTCAGCGAGAGGATTTTCTGATTCTCTTCGGAGAAGGACAGCTCCGTCTCGCCATGCAGCGTGATGAGCGTGCCATCCTGAAACTGCAGCAGGGCCGAGCTATCCTCACCCACTGTCTCCAGCGTGCCAGCGGGCAGAGATCCGCCAGGCTGGATGGGCTCGCCATGAGCCCATGAAACGGTGCCGGTGCTTTCCACCAGCGTCAGCACGGGCGCTTGCGGTGACGCGGACTGCAGGAAAAACCACGCGCTGGCGGCGAGCAGCGCCACACTGGCTGCAAGGGCAAGCCAGGAGGAAAAGCGTGCGCTCCTGCTGCTGCCGCCTGATGAAGGATTGACGGGGTTGGACTCGGCCTCAGTAGCCCGCAGCATGCGCGCCATGTCTCCAAAAGCGACTGCATGCTCGGCGATGCTCCGCAGTTGATCGCGCATAGCCGGATCTTCGCGCAGGCGTTGACTCAGCAGTTGGTTCTCCTCATGCGAGAGGCTGCCGTCGAGGTATTTCTGGATGAGCAGGTCGTCGTTCATGGAGTGGTGGAGGCAAGGCGCTGGTCCACGCATTGCCTAAGCTGGCGATGAAGGCGGGAGAGTCGCTGGTACACAGCCTCCAGGCTTGCGCCCACACGGCGGGCGATCTCGTCGCACGAGTGGCCGTCGAAGTAGCGCAGGTGCAAGAGCTCGCGGGATTTTTCCGGCACGGAGTCGAGGCAGTCCCGCAGAGCCTCCGTGCGGCGGCCCTCCGGCTGCGAGTGAGGGGCCCACTCCGCGCTGAGAAGCTCGAGCACATCCGGCTCCAGGCCCAGCGTCTCCGGCTTGCGTTTGCGCAGCCAGTCAATCGCCTCGCGTCTGATGGAAACAGTGGCCCAGGAAAGCAGGGCGCCTTCATGTTCGAAGGACACGTTTTTGGTGACGGACTTCAGCGCCACATTTTGAAACAAATCCTCCGCCGCCTGGGCATCGCGCAGGATCACCCATGCCGCTGCGCTGAGCCGTTGGCGGGCCTCAAAGAGGTGTCGGAGAATGGCTTCGTGATCGAGAGGCATTTGTGAAGGAGCAACGTGCCCGCTGCATCAATCCTGACAACGAAGGCTGGCGCTCCATGAGGTGGATTTCCGGCACTGCACGAAGAGCGCTTGCATCGCCGGTCTGAAGCCAGTGTCAGCCCCCTGCGGCAAGCAGTCGCTGCACCCTCTGCCATGTCTCCCAGGCCGTGGTTTCCAGATACCTCGCGGTGTCTTCGTCCAGCGTGGCGGTGGCATCCGTGGCCATGTGCTTGAACATCCACTTCGCCATTTTGGCCTGATACGCATCCGGCTTGAAGGAGGCGAGCTTTGCTTCATCAGCCTCATACTTGCCGTGCGGCCAGACGTGGAAGGTGCGTGGCAGCCTTCCCACGGGTGAGTCACCGGTGAGCGCGGCGTAGAAGCAGGCGAGGTTCAAAAAATGTCCGGCGTCACCGGGGTGGGAATTATCCTGGGGATGCTGCAGCGCCAGCCCGGGCTTCTCGGCATGCACGCGCGCCCAGGCCGAGGAACATGGTGCGAACAGCCTGATCTTGTTTTTCAGCGCCAGCTCCAGGATGCGCTTCCGGCCTGCCTCATGCTTTTCGTCCTTGCCCCAGCCCATTTCATAAAACATCGGCTCGCCGCCCGAAGCGCGGACGGCCTCGCAGTACTTTGTGACGGCCAGGGCATGATCGGGCTGGCCCTCTTTGGGCGGGTCGTCTCCCATGATGAAGCGGCACACGACCATCAGGGGGACGATGTCCGGCTTCTCGTCAGCGAGTTTGCTCAGAAACGTCTGCCCCGGCTTCACGCCATATTCATAGCGGCTGAAGCCGGGCTCCAGATACACGCGAATATCGCTGCCGCTGCGGCCGACAGCCTCTGGAATAACGGTGCCACCCAAGTGACCGGTGATTTTCCCATCCACAAGTTTAGCCACTTCGCGCGGTAAATCGTTCCAATACATGCTGCTGCTGCCGGCGAAGAGCAGCGTTGTCCGCTCTCCGCTTTGCGCCTCTGAAGCTTTCAAATCGGGAGCGAGAAAAAGAAGGCAGGTGATGAGGACGCGGAGGTGCATGAATGAAAATTAGGATGAGCACGCGCAGATGCTTCCGCGGCTACTTTTGCTCGTAGCCCTTCTTCTTTGGAAGGGCCTCGCGGTCCGGCGGCGGTGGCGGCTCGACGCCGTTCGCTTTCATGATTTCGCTGATGGCGGTGATGGTGGGGACGCTGGGCTTGAAGTTTCCGGGGCGGAATCCCTGCGCGATGAGCAGCGGTGTCCAGCCCCGGTTGTTGGGGCGGTTCCAGAGATCCATCTTTGCGCCTTTGGCAGCCAGCAGTCGCGCCACTTTGGGCAGATTCTTGTAAGCGGCGCCGTGCATGGCGGTCTGGTTTTTCCGGTCCACGGCGTTCACGTCTGCGCCGAGGCTGATGAGGTAGTCGCACGCGGCCACGCACTCGTCTTCACTGCCAGCTTCTTCATCCGGCGCGTAGCAGCCCAGACCTGCGGCGGCCATCAGCGGCGTGGAGCCGTCGGCGTTCGGCTTGTGCGGATCCGCGCCGAGCTCGACGAGAACTTTCATCATCTCGAGATCCGCGTTCCGGCAGGCGAGCAGGAAGGGCGTGGCCCCGTGGAAGTTGATCGCGCCAAAGGCCCTCGCCTTCGCGCCGGAGCCGAGCGTGGCGTCCACCTTCGCACCGGCCTTCACGATCTCGCGGATGAATTCCAGGCTGCTAAGCTTTCCATGCGTATCGGGCGGCGGCTGTCCCGCCTCGTCGTCACCGTGCGGTGGCTTGCGCACCCAGGTGACGGCGTGCAGCGCGGTAAAGCCGCTGCGCAGGTCGTTCGGGTCCGCACCGGCGTGGATGAGATCCATGACGAGTTCGAAATGGCCGTTTTCCATCGCCAAAAGCACCGCACTTGTGCCGTTCGGCGCGTCGCGGCCTTTGCCGTCATGTTTGGTGACAATCGCATCCTGCACCTCCGCGCCGTGGCGAAGCAGCTCTTTCACGGCGGCGCTCTTTCCTTCGCGCGCGGCGAACAAGAAGGCGGTGAAGCCTGAGTCTAGCCGGCGGTTCACTTCCGCGCCGTTCTTGACGAGCAGCTCAATGACCTCTGCATGCCCCTCCGCCGCAGCCCACATCAGCGCGGTCTGGCCCGTGCGATCCTGCGCATTCGGCTTCGCACCTTTTTCCAGCAGAGCCTGCACCGCGTCCGCTTTGCCCGTGCGGCTCGCAACCATGAGTACCGTGTCACCGCCCCTGCGTTTTGCATGCACATCCGCTCCAGCATTCAAAAGTGTCCGCGCGATTTTTTCGCTGCCGTTTTCGCAGGCCAGCAGCAGCGGCGTGATGCCGTAACGATTCGCGGCATCGGCCTTCGCTCCGGCCGCGATGAGTGCTTCGACCATGTCCGCCCGATCGTGATAAGCGGCCCAATGCATCGCGGTCGTACCATCGGCTTGAGCCGCGTCCAGGCCGGCTTTGGCACTGATGTGCCGGGAAACCTCCCGCCAGTCCTGCTGCTCGGCGCTGGTCGGCAGATCAGCGGCCAGGGCCGTGACGGTGAGGAGGAGAAGAATAGTCAAAAAGCACCGCTTCATGCCTCAAAGCACCTCAATGATTCCACTGCTGTCGCCAAACTTCTCCAGCTTCACGCCTGCTTTATCCAGCAGCGTGAGATGCAGGTTCGCCAGAGGAACGGTCTTTTTATTTTGCAGGTGGCGGTTGCCCTTCACTCCGGCACCGGCACCACCGGCGACGATGATGGGCAGGTTGGTGTGGTCATGCACGTTCGGATTTCCCATGCCGCTGCCGTAGAGGAGCAGCGTGTGGTCCAGCAGCGTGCCTTCACCTTCCTTCACCGCCGCGAGCTTGGCGAGATATTCAGCGAAGAGGCTCACATGGAAGGCATTGATCTTCGACAGACGTTCGATCTTGGCGGGATCATTGCCGTGGTGGCTGAGCGGGTGGTGGGGATCGGACACGCCGATCTCTGGATAGGTGCGGTTGCTGGTTTCGCGGGCAAGCTGGAAGGTGATGACGCGGGTGACATCTCCCTGCATGGCGAGGAGCTGCAGATCAAACATGAGCCTGGCGTGCTCCGCATAGCTGGCGGGCACTCCGCTGGGACGGGTGAGGTCTGGGAGTTCGTTTTCCTTCACAGCGGCCGCCGCCTTTTCAATGCGGCGCTCCACTTCGCGGATGCTTTCCAGGTAGTGGTTCACACGGTCACGATCCTGCGGGCCGAGCTGCTTTGCGAGGCGCTGCATGTCATCCTTGATGAAATCGAGCAGGCTGGCGCGGCGTTTCAAAGCCGTCTGTCGTTCGGCCTTGCTGCCACCATCGCCAAAGAGCTGCTCAAAGACCAGCCGCGGATGCGCCTCCGCCGGCAGCGGCGTGGTGGGCGAGGACCAGGACAGATTGTTCTGATACACGCAGGCGAAGCCATTGTCGCACTGGCCCACGACCTGCATCAGGTCCATGGCCAGCTCCAGTGACGGCAGCTGCGTCTGCTGCCCGATGGCCTTGGCGGCGATCTGGTCCGCGGTGGTGCCATTGTAGTAGTCGCTGCTTTCCGTGTGCTTCACGCGGGCGGCGCTGAGAAAGGAGGCGTTCGATGTGGCGTGCGTGCCGGGATAAGCGGGCTCCAGCTCCAGATTGGAAATGACCGTGCAGTGCTGCCGCACCGGCTCCAATGACTTCAGAATGGGCGAGAGCTGCTCCAGCGTGCCCGTCTTTCCGAGATTCCAGCGCGACTGATCACAGCCCATCGGGATGTAGATGTAGCTCAGACGCTTCGCCGGTTGAGCGACTCTCTGCGCGGCCGTGGCGGCGGGAACCATCGCATCCAGAAACGGCAGTGAAAGCGTGGCTCCCACGCCACGCAGCAGCGTGCGCCGGGAGAGGGCCTTTCGGGTGGTGAAGGTGCTCATGCAGGTAGAAACGGCAGGGTGGGTGGAATACTGACAGGCTGGGCGGAGGAATGCAGCCCTAAAAGCGGAGAGGGCGAAATCAATCAGCCGCCCCTCTCTTTTGCTTTGGATCTCCGGTGAAAGACGGGCTCGTCACGATGCCTGCGATGATCTCGCTGAACTTCCAGCCGTTCGCCTTCGCGCGGCGGACGATGGCGCGCACGGCGGGGGCGTCCGTGGGTTCGAGGCCGCGGCCCAGGGCATACACCATGAGTTTCTCCGTGAGCGCGCTGACGAAGAGTTCAGGACGCTTCAGCAGCGTTTCCTCCAATCCGGCCACGCCTTCAAATTCGCTGCCATCGGCGAAGCCGCCACGTGCATCCGCGCCCGCACGCCAGCGGCCAATGGCGTCGTAGTTTTCCAGCGCAAAGCCCACCGGATCCATGAGGTTGTGGCAGCTGGCGCAGGCGGCCATTTCCCGATGTTTGGCTAGTCGTTCCCGAATGGGCAGGCTCTCTGAAATGACGCCGTCCAGCGCGGGCACGTCCGGCGGAGGCGGCGGTGGTTCCGAGGCGAGGAGGTTTTTCAAAATCCAGTGCCCGCGGATCACTGGCGAGGTGCGCGTGGCGTAGCTGGTGACGGCCTGGATGCTGCCCTGACGCAGGAGACCACCGCGCTGCCATGCGGGCTCGAGCTTCACCTCACGGAAGCGGCTGCCGTGGATGTGCGGGATGCCGTAGTGCGCGGCCAGGCGTTCATCCATCCAGGTGCGGCCGGTGCGCAGCAGTTCGAACACGCTGCGGTCGTTTTCGATCACATCGGCAAAAAGCAGGCTCGTCTCCGTGCGCAGCGACTCGCGCAGGTTGTGGTCAAAGTCGGGAAACAAACGCGCGTCCGGCGAGACGGATTCTAGATTGCGCAGGTAGAGCCACTGATCCGCGAAATTGGAGACAAGCGCCCGCGCACGCGGGTCGCGCAGCATGCGACGCGCCTGCGCTTCGAGATCGAGTGGGTGCTGCGATAGAAGCTCGTCATCTGGAAGACTGCTCCAAAGAAAAAAGGCAAGCTTCGAGGCTCTGGAACCATCATCGGATTTCTCCTCCGTGCGGAACAAAAACTCGCGGCTCACCAGAACGGCGCCGAGCGCTGATTCGATTCCCTTATCGAGCGATGACGACTCAAGCACGAAGGGCATGAGGCGATCCAGATCCGCGTCCTGGATATCACGCCGCCAGGCACGACGCAGGATGGGTTTCAAAATCGCTCTGGGGTCGGTTTCGCCTGCGCCGAAGATCAGTCGGCGACTAGGCGTATCGCCCGCTCCTTCGGCTTTCAGCGGTCCGGTGATGGTGACTTGATAGACTGCGGGGCTGAGCCGGGGATGGCGGTGCAGGTTGTAGCTGGATTTATAGGGCTGGCGCAGGCGTTCCAGCAATGACGCGCCGTCCGGTAGAAAAGTCACGCCGAGGTCATGCTGTCCTCCTTTGACATGAAACTGTGCTTTGAGATGCGCGTCGATCTTCTCGTAGTTCTTGTCCTTCGCTGGTTTGACGGTGAACTCGTCCTTCAGCTCGCGGTCGAGCAGGATCTGGAGCTGATGCGATCCATTCATGCCTTCCACCTGCTCATTGCGGTCCCGCTGCAGACGCACCTGCACCTCGTAGTCGCCGCTTTGGGCAAAGACATGCTTCACCAGCACGCCGCCCCGCGTGCCCAGCGGGAGGCCGGGCACGTGATATTCCTGGGTGATGTCCGGCCGCACGCGGACAGCCGTGACCTCTGAGCCCGTGGAGGCACCCACGGCCTGGCGCGCGATCTTTTGCGCCGCGCTGATGTAGCGGTCCAGCAGGGCGGGCGGGAGATCACCCACGGTGACGTTGTCAAAGCCATGGCTGATCTCATCCGTGGGAAACGCGGCCTTCGCATCGAACTCCACGCCCAGCAGATCACGCACGGCGTTTTGATATTCCGTGCGCGTGAGCCGACGGAAAGCAGGACCTGCAACGACCCGTGGCGGCTGCGAATCGAGCTCCTTCGTCAATGCGGCGATGAGCTGCTCGTAGCCCGCATCATCGGGCCGCTGTTTGCCGATGGGTGGCATGTGGCGCGCGCTGAGCTGCCTGATCACGGCCTCCCAAGTTTCTGCATGCCTGGCGATGTCATCCGCGAGCAGCGAGTCGAGCGCCACGCCGCCCTTTTTCGCGTCAGCGTCGTGGCAGCCGATGCAGAAACGCTCAATAGCCGCTTGCGGCGGTTTTTCCGCGAGCGAGGCGGAGGTGAGCAAAAGCCAGAGGAGACGTTTCATGCGAGCTCTTTCAAAACGCCGCTGCTGTCGGCAAATCTCTCCTGTTTTACGCCCGCCTGCCGGGCCATCGTGAGCCAAAGGTCGGCCAGCGGACGCCTGCCTTCGTAGTGAAGGTGGCCGCGCTTCCACCCGCCTCCGGCCACGAGCACCTGAAGGTCGCCGTAGTTGTGCTGGTCCCCATCGCTGATGCCGCTGCCCATGACGAGCGTGGTGCTTTCCAAAAGATTCACCGTCTTCAGGCGGTCGATGACATGGGCGTAAAACTGCACATGGAAGAGGTCGATCTTGGCCAGTTTTTCCTTCGCCTCGTCACCCTTCGTATGAGTGATGACGTGGTGGTTTTGCGGCTTGTCAAAAACCCCATGGTACATGCGCGGGCTGTCCCAGCGCTCAGGATCGATGAGCAGAGTGGCAACACGGGTGAGGTCGTTTTGAAACGCATGTACAAAGAGATCCGCCATGAGCCGCAGGTAGTCGCCACGCTGTTCCGGAATGCCCGCTGGCTCGGGCAGCGGCGGCCTGGGAAGGCGCCTTGATGCCGCCTCCGCGCGCTGGATGCGCTGCTCGGTGGCACGCACGCTTTCCAGATACTCGCCAAGCTTGGTGCGATCCTCTCCCCCCAGCCGCTTTTCAAAATCCTTCGCACTGGCGAGCACGGTATCCAGAACACTTTGCCCGGGGCCGCCACGCGCCTGGCCAAAGAGGTGCTGAAAGACGGCGCGGGGATTCTTTTCCGTGTTCGCCGCATAGCCGGGTCCATACCAGGAAATGCTTTCGAAGTAGCGCGTCTCCTTGTTGTCCGCGAAGTCGTTCGTGCTCAGCTCCAGAGACGGCAGCGCACACTCGGAGCCGGTCTGCCTGGCGATCATCTGATCCAGCGTCGTGTTCGTGGGAAATCCGCCGTCCAGCGTCTCCTGGGGCGCTGACGAGGTAAGCCAGCACGACCCTGCCTGCGCATGGACTCCGGTCCCAGGAACAAACTGCCGGTCGAGTCCGGTGATGAAGGTCACGTCGTCCTTGAAAGGCGCGAGCGGCTGGAGTGTGGGCGTGAGAGTCAGCGGGCTCAGGCCCGGCGCAGGATTCTCTGGCATGATGGCCTTCTGAAAATAACCGTTCGGCGTGTAGATGAAGGCAAAACGCTGCGGCGACGGCGGCGTGGATGCACGGGCAAAGCTCTCGAAAAAGGGCAGGCCCAGCGTGACACCTGCGGCACGGAGAAAGCGGCGGCGGTTGATGTTAGTGGCGGACATGGGTGAAGGGGTAGGATTTCGCGATCTCAACGACGATGCGGCTGAACTTCCAGCCGTCAGCCTTCGCAGCCTGCCCGATCTTTTCGACCACAGGCATGTCGTAGGTATGCAGTTCACGTCCGAGCGCGTAGCTCAGCAGGTGCTCGATGAACCCGCGGGTAAACTCGCCGGGGTTCGCTGCGAGGAGCGACTTGAACCCAGCCGGGCCGTCGAATGCCTGGCCGTTCCATTCAGAACGTGCGTCCGCCTGATCATTCCAGGCACCGATGGGGTTGAAGCGCTCCAGCGCAAAGCCGGGCGGATCAAGCCGGATGTGGCAGGAGTAGCATGCGGCCTTGCTGCGGTGCGCCTCAAAGCGCTCGCGGATGCTCATCTGCCGCGCCGCATCTTTGGAGTCGTCTTCAAAGGCGAAGGCAATCTTGGGCTCGGTGGGTGGGCGGTTGAAAAGCGTCTCCAGAATCCAGGCACCGCGCTTCACCGGACTGGTGCGAAAGGGCAGGGACGTGATGACCATGGGCGCCGCCATGCCGATGTAGCCTCCGCGACTGGCATCCGTGAGATTGACGCGATGCCACAGGCCGCCGTCACCTTTCGATTTCACCTCGCGGGTCGGGCCACCACCGGTACTGGCGGCGACCACAGGGTCTCCCACGTTCAAGGGAATGCCGTAGAGTTTCGCTAGGCCGCCATTCAGCCAGGTGTAGTCGGCGGCGATGAAGTCCAGGATGCTTCGGTCCTCCACCTGCACGGTTTGAAACAGGAGCAGCGCCTCCGTCAGCATCGCGCCATGCAGGGTGCTCTTGCCCTGCGGGCCGGAGTAGAAGCTCTTGAAGAGATCAGGGTCGGGCTTCGAGGTGGAGAGCTGATCGAGTCGCAGCCACTGCACGGCAAAGGATTCGCCCAGCTCACGGGAGCGCGGGCTTTTCAGCATCCGTCGTGTCTGCGCTTCGAGCAGCGCGGGATCGCGGAGCTTGTTTGCTTTCGCGAGGGCGAGCAGTTCCGCGTCAGGAATGGACGACCAAAGAAACGCAGCGAGCCTGCTGGCGAGTTCGTGATCTTCCAGCGGGCTGACCCTGGCATCACCCGGCGTTCCGTTGGCTTCAAGGTAAAGAAATCCAGGCGACGCCAGCACAGCGGCGACGGCGGCCTTCATCGCGGCGGCTTCGGTGCTGCCGCGCTTTTGTTCTTCTTCAAATAGCGTGATAAAGCGGGCCTTCTCCCCCTCCGACACGCTGCGGCGGAAAGCACGCTCCATGAAAGCCGCGAGGCGGAGCGGGGCGGACACTGCGATCTCCCCGGGAGCAGCTTTCGCTGGTAGCGTCTGTCTTGCCACGGCTCTCGGCTGGCCGCTCGTGATGAAACCCAGGTCATCGAGCACAACATAGTCGCCGCTGAACTGCGAGCCATCCACGAGCAGTGATTTCACACTTTCGCCGGGCACGGCGGCGAAGCTGAAGAAGGTCGTCCCGGCCGGGCCTTCGGCGATCATCCCGCTCAGGCTGCTTTCGGTTTCGTCAGAGAACTTCGCCGTAATCGTCACGTGTCCAGACTGACCTTTGCGGCCAAGCACGAAGATCCCCAGCCGAGACACTGCCTCGTCCTCCTCTCCGTTTTCAATGCCGAAAGTCAGCTCAAAGACTTTGTCGCCTTTGCTGTGATTGGTGAAAATTCGCGACCCCGATGTGGGCATGGCAGTGGCAAAACCCGCGAGCCAGAGGTCAGCATTGGGATTGATCGTCAAACATTTTGCCCCACCTGCATAAGCCACGCGCAGCAGCCCGCCCTTGCCTGGCACCAGCGTCACTCCGCGCACGGCATCGCCAGAGTCAAAGACACCCGCGTTGCTTTGCTCGACACCTTCGCGCACGTCCTCGAAGAAACGCTGCGGCGCATTGTCTGCGCTGCCCTCCGTTTTCTTCCACTGCTTGGCATCACGTGCTAGCGCATGAGCGGTCATCAGTCTCAATGCATCTTTCCCAGGCGCTGGAGAAGTTTTGCCAGCCACCGGTGGCACCCCAAACAGCCGCGCCGCAATCTCACTGCGCTCGACGAGCTGGGGCGCATTCACGATTTCTGACGCAGCAGCGAGATACTTCTCCAGCAGCGCAGGCGAAAACGACATCACATCGCCGCGATTGCTGTAGCCATGCTCCGCGCGGCCATCACCTGGAAGCCCCAGATTGCGGCAGAGCACCGGATACTTCTGCCCATACTCGCGCAGCGGCACTTTCACGACTGCGGGCATCTTGCCGCTGGCAGGTTGGAAATAGCCCGTGTCAGCCAGTGGCAGACGCTCCGGAAACATGAACACGTCCAGATCCAGCTCAAAGAGATCCCGCACCGCGTTGTTATACTCCAGTCGTGTCAGCCGTCTCAGGGCCGGTTTACCCGGATCAGCCGTACCCAGAGCCGGATCTGGCCTCGCCGCCACGTCCATGATCCAGGCCATCATCTCCGCTCTCTGTGAATCCTGTGGCTGGTTCTTCTGCTTCGGAGGCGGCATCTGGTGCGATTCCACCTTTTCAAACACGGCGCGCAGCATTTCGCGGTTTCGAATGACCGTGGGTTCGTCCGTCAATCCGGAGAGATCAAGGCCGCCCTTTTTTGCCGTGCTGTCATGGCAGTCAAGACAGTAGACCTCAAGAAAACCACTCACGTCCGCCGCTTGAACGGTGACGCTCAGCAGTAGAAATGAGAGAAAAAAACCTTTCATGCCCTGCCGCAACGGTTGAGCGAACCACCACCTGACATGGCACCGCGGTTTCTTTGCTCGTTCCAGCCGCGCACCTGCCTCGGCCACTGATTATGTTCATTTTTGGTCGCGAGTGTCTGCTTATGGTCTCAGGCATTTGCCTTGAAATTTTTGACCCGTAATCATTTGAAGCGCTCACGAACGAACATTGGCAACTTAACGAAACCTTCGACAACGAGACATAGGTTCTAGTTTGGAAACAAGTGCAGCTTTGAGCCCTGCTTGCGGCAACACCCGTTCAGTTGCGGTCCGCCCGGATGTGTTCCGCGATGATGCGGTCCAGCTCCCGAACGCCGAAGGGCTTGTTGAGGTAGGCGGTCGCGCCGGCTGCGAGGCACCGCTCTTTGTCTGCCGCACTGGCATGGCCCGAAAGACTGACGATGGAGATGGCCCGTGTTTTAGGATCTTCCGCCGCACGGATCTGCCGGATGGCGCTCAGACCATCCACGACCGGCATGCGCACGTCCATCAGGATGAGGTCAGGTTGCACGGTGACGGCCTGGTGCACGGCTTCGCTGCCATCCCGCGCGGTGATGACCGTAAAACCGAGGCTCTCCAAGTAGTTTCGCGTGACGGCGATGAGTGCGGCCTGATCGTCGGCAATGAGAATCGTAGGCTGGCAGGACATGCCGGTGGCGGATGTGTTCTCAACATCCAGCGTCTCCTGCGTACCGCTCTCCTGCTGTACAAGAGCGGCGGCTGCTTCCCCCGAGAGCGGAAGGCAGATGATCATGCTGACTTCATGGCTTGGAGTTTCGCTCACTTCGAATGATCCCCCGTGGAGCCGCACCAGCTTTTGCAGCAGGGTCAGGCCGATGGGTTTGACCTTGCCGAGCCGTCGGACGAGTTCGGCTGGAGAGGCGCGCTCGGTTGGCGCGGAATATTCCGCGCCGGGCTGGCTGCCGCCGCCCCACGTCTGAAGCAGGAGAGAGCCGGCATCATAAGTAATGCGCAGGCGCAGCCTTCCCCCGGTTGGCATGGACAGCACGGCACCAGAAAGCAGTTCGGTGATGATCTGCTGCAGCCTGAACGAGTCAGCCACCACGGTGAGATCTTCCGGCTGCACTTCGGAGGCGATTTCGATGGAGCGTGCCCGCGCGAGCTCCGCCACCAAAGCCATGCTGCTGCCGCAGCTCTCGCTGACCCGGCAGGGTGCCGGTGTCAGGGGGGCCGCCCCGGCATCGATCCTGCCGAGATCCACCACGTCCGCGACGAGATTGAGCATTTGCCGTGTGCTGGACTGCACCGCCGCCAGGGCTGTTTTTTGTGCTGGCGCCAGGGGGCCATAGATGCCTTCCAGCAGCGTTTCCACCTGAGCCACAATGTTGGAGAGCGGGTTCCGCAGCTCGTGCCCCATGCTCCCGAGGAATGCATGCTTCTCCTCTACGGACCCTTCCATAGGGGATTGATCCAGATTCAGGGCGTCCAGGGATGGACGTTTAGGTAAGTCTAAATCATTATTCATTATCATGCTTCCACGCTACACCTGTCAGATTTGCTGTATGTTACTGCTGATTTCAGTCATAGTCAGAAACTAAGAGCATTTATGCAGCAGGCAAACGGGCATTCCAATCTTACGCTCAAATCCGGGGTCATACTGCTGGTGGAGGATCATGATATCTATCGGGAGGTGGTTCGTGCGGCTCTAGGCAAATATCTGCCGCACTTTGAGATGGTGGAGGCGGACAGCGTGGCTGCCGCACTGCCGGTCTTGCGTTTGCAAAAGATCGATGTGTTGCTCATAGACATGACCTTGCCGGACGGATCTGCAATCGATCTTCTGGAGCGGGCTGCGTACTTTATCCATCAGCAGGCAATCAAGGTCATCGTCCTGAGCAGCCATTCCACCGCCGAGATGCTGCCGGTTTTGAGCCGGCCGGACGTGCAAGGATTCGTATCCAAAGAACAAGGATTGAAAGCATTGGCGGAGGCGGTTACAGAGGCCTGCCGCACCAGTGCTCCGGAACTTCCAGCTGCAGAGACGCAGGAGCCGGCACTGGAACAAGCCTTGTGAATGATGGAACCCATTGATTCATGATCATTCAAACCTTGCCGACAGCCCCTGCCATCGACGACCTGGAAATGAATTTCCAAGGCGACTGGTTCCGCAGCGTTTTTGACTGCCTGAATGATGCAGTGCTGGTCCATGACCTCATCTCCGGGAAGATTTTGGAGGTCAATCAGCGTGCCTGTGACATGTACGGCTGCAGTCGGGAGGAGATACGGCGGCTGTCCATCGCGGAGCTGAGCGTGAACACTCCTCCCTACACTCAGGATGAATGGCTGCAGTGGATGCGGAAGGCGGTCGAGGAAGGTCCCCAGCTTTTCGAATGGCAGGCACGGTCGCTTTCCGGACGGGTGTTTTGGGTGGAGATGAGCATGCGCAGAGCCGAGATCCAGGGAAAAGGGCGGCTCGTCATCACAGTGCGCGACGTTTCCCGGCGCAAACACTCGGAGAGCGAACTCCGCCGCAGTGAGGAGCGGTTCCGCACGGTGCTCGGCAATTCAAAAGACCCGGTTTACTGCCTGAACCTTCCCACTCTGACCTACGACTACATCAGCCCTGCCGTGGAGCAGGTGCTGGGGTTCTGCATCGAGGAGTGCATCTCGGGCGGCATTGGCTTCATGATCTCCCGCATGCATCCTGATGATTATCAGGTGATGCGCGTGCTGCTGGAAAAGCTCATGGCGCGTGACGTGAACGGAGATTTCCAATCCGTGCTGGAATATCGCTTCAAGCACAAAAACGGAGCTTACCGCTGGATCAGTGACAACCGCTCCGTCGTGAGAGACAACGAGGGGAAACCGGTGGCCATCATCGGCAACCTGCGTGACTTCACCGCACGGCGGGAGCAGGAGGAGGCCCTGCAGCAGCAGGCGCATGCGACGCTGTTGTACCATCTGGAGAGCACGTCTCTCGCCTTGGTGGAGTGCGACACAAACGGCCGCATCTGCCGCTGGTCCCCCCAGGCGGAAAAAATCTTCGGCTGGAGCGAGGCCACTGTCATGGGACGGGACCACAACGACTGGAACTTCATCCATCCGGAAGACGTGCCGCGTGTGGAAGTGACGCTCGGCCGCTTGCTGGACCGGTCTGAATCCCGCAACACCTGCATCAACCGCAACTTCACCAAGGATGGACGCGTGATCGTCTGTGAATGGCACAACTCCGCTCTGCTGAACGAAGAGGGCCAGATCCAGTCGGTTCTGTCCCTGGCCTCGGACATCACGGTGGAGAAAAAGGTGGAGGAGGCGCTGCGGGCCATGGCGGAAGGCGTGGACGCACGTGCGGGGGAGACCTTCTTTCAGTCGCTGTGCCTGCAGGTGGCGCGCACGCTGGAGGCTAAATATGCCACCGTGGCCATGCTGCTGCCGGAGCGTGACCGCATGGTGCGGACGCTGGGCTTTTGCGCAGATGGCAAAGTGCTGCCAAACAAGACCTGCTCCCTGATCGGCACGCCGTGCTACAATGTGACCAGCGGAGAGGTCTGCTATTATGACCGCGATGTGCGCCATCATTTCCCTGAGGACCAGATGCTTCAGGAGCTGGGCGCCAACAGCTACATGGGCATGCCTCTTCATGCCACCGACGGGCGTGTCATCGGCATGATCGCCGTGTTTAGCGACCACGCCCTGGACCACCGTGAACGTCTGCAGGCCATGTTTCAGCTGTTTGCGGTGCGTGCGGCGGCGGAGATGGAACGCCACCAGGCGGAGCTGGCCCTGCGCCAGAGTGAGGAGCGCTATGCACTGGCGGCCACGGGCTCCACCGGTGGTGTCTGGGACTGGGACATCCGCACCGGCGGCGTCTATTATTCTGCACGGTTTCGGGAGCTGCTGGGCTACAACCACGAGGAGTTTCCCAGCCTGTTTTTTGCCTGGGAGCAGCGGATGCATCCCGATGATCTGCCGCTGGTGCGCGCAGCATTGGAGAGCCATCTGGAACGGCACAATGAATTCTGCATTGAATACCGCATTCAGGTGAAGTCCGGCGGCTACCGCTGGTTTGAGGCGCGCGGGCAGGCCCTGTGGGACAAATATGGCGAGCCCTATCGCATGGCAGGCTCCGCGCTGGACATCCACGAACGCAAGCTGGATGAGCAGCGCCTGCTGCGCCTGAACCGGCTGCACGCCATGTCCAGCAGCATCAATGAAGCGATCGTCCGCATCCGCGAACCGCAGCAGCTTTACGAGGCGGCGGTGAGCATCGCCGTGGAAAAAGGCAGCATGAAGATGGCATGGATCGGCTTCTATGATGCCGCTGCTGAGACCTTGCAGCCAGTCGCCTGCGCGGGTGGTTATGAGCGCTATCTGGATGGACTCACGCTGATCACGCGCGCGGATCATCCTTCCGCGCGCGGACCGGCGGGGCGGGCCTTTCGCAACGGCACGCATGAAATTTCCAACGACATCGAAAATGACGAGTCGTTTTACTTTCGTGAGCGGGCTCTGGAGCGCGGCTTTCGCTCCTGCGCCGCATTCCCTTTGAAGCCAGGCGGCACGCCGGTGGGCGTTCTGCTGATTTATGCTGACGAGCGCGACTGCTTCCAAGAAGAGGAAATCCGCGTGCTCAATGCCCTGGCCAATGACCTCTCCTTTGCCATGGAGACAGTGGAGCGCGAAAAGGAGCGCCAGCAGGCCATCGAAGCGCTGCGCGAGAACGAACGAATGATCTCGACGCTCATGGGCAACCTCCCAGGCGCCGCCTACCGTTCCCTCATCGATGAAAAGTGGACGCTGGAATTCATCAGCGAAGGCTGCCTGGAACTCACAGGCTACGAAGCCGAGGTCTTCTCCGGCAATGGCGAGGTCTTCTTCGGAGACCTCATCCATCCGGAGGACCGGGACCACGTGCGCGAGACAGTGACGGAGGCCGTCGCGGCAGGAAAGCGCTTTGAGATGAGCTACCGCATCCGCACCGCTGAAGGCGCGGTGAAATGGATCTGGGAGCGTGGTCAGGGAATACCGTCCGAAGACGGCGTCATCCGTCACATCGAGGGCTTCATGACCGACGTGACCGAGAAGCGCCGCATGGAGTCGCAGTCCCTGCGCAACCAGCGCCTGGAAAGCATCGGCACGCTCGCAGGCGGTGTGGCGCATGACCTGAACAATGTTCTCACGCCCATCCTCATGTCGCTCACCATCCTGCGCATGAAACTGCAGCAGCCGCGTGACGTCGAATTGCTCAACGCGATGGAAAACAGCGCAAACCGCGGCGCTGAAATGGTGAAGCAGATCCTGAGCTTTGCCCGCGGAGTGGAGGGCCGCAGCATGCGTCTGCGTCCGCAGGATGTGCTGCAGGAAATCGAGCAGCTCATCCACGAAACCTTCCCCAAGTTCATCAAGTGCCGCATCGCCTGTCCGGAGGAGACGTGGAATGTGGAGGGAGATCCCACCCAGCTCCACCAGGTCCTTCTCAACCTGTGCGTCAACGCTCGGGATGCCATGCCCGCCGGCGGCGAGCTGGACATCATGATCAGCAATGTAGCGGTGGATGAGCAGTTCGCGAGCATGCACCCCGATGCGAAGACTGGCCCCCACGTCGTCTTCGAAGTGCGGGACACCGGCACGGGAATCCCGCCCGAAGTGCGGGACCGCATATTTGATCCCTTCTTCACCACCAAGGAAATGGGCAAGGGCACCGGCCTCGGGCTTGCCACCACGCTCGGCATCGTCAAATCACACCACGGCTTCATTGATCTCACCAGCCGGATGGGCAAGGGCACGGTGTTCCGTGTTTATCTGCCTGCCAAGACCGACAGCGAGAACATCGATGCACAGCCTGTGGAGTCCACGCGCTGCCTCGGCCACGGAGAGCTCATCCTCGTGGTGGATGATGAGTCCGCCATCCTCACGGCCACCAGCCACACGCTGGAGGCTTTCGGCTACCGTGTGATCGCGGCCTGCGATGGCACAGATGCCATCGCCACATTCCTGAAGAGCGCTGAAAAACCGGCCGCCCTCATCACGGACATGATGATGCCCAACATGGACGGGCCGACGTTGATTCAGGCGCTGCGCAAAATCCATCCCTCCCTGCCAATCATCGGCGCCAGCGGCCTGAGCCATCAGATGCAGGCGCAGGTCAACAGCCTGGGGGTGAAGCATTTCCTGCGCAAACCCTACAATGCTGACGCACTCCTGGAGGCGCTGAGTGATGTGCTGCAGCAGTCGCGCAAAGGCACCTGAGGCCGTGCTTGCTCACGCTTCATTCAAGACCTGGTGCAGCGCGCGCAGGATGGTTTCTGCTGTGTAGGGCTTCGGCAGAAACTGCCTGACTCCCGCACCGGCTGCCTTGGCAGCGCTGCTGTTGGAATTGATGCCGCTCGCGGCGATGATGCAGACCTCCGGGTTCATCTTCATCAGCACCTGAATGGTGGTGCTGCCATCCATGACGGGCATCCGCATGTCGGTCAAAACGAGGGCGACTTCGTTTTGATGTCTGGCGTAAAGTGTCACCGCCTCCGCGCCATCAGCGGCCACCAGAACGCGGTAGCCATAGGCCTCCAGGGTCTGCCGCGTGATTTCGCGCACCGCCGCTTCGTCATCCACGAGGAGCACCAGCTCAAGGTTTCCGCGCGGCAGCACCGGCTCTTCAACAACCGGCTGCGAGGGGGGGCGATCAGGCTTTGTCGGCAGGTAAACACGAAAGCAGGAACCTTGTCCCGGCTCGCTGTAAACACGGAAGAACCCCCCATGACTCTTCATGATGGCCAGGGAGGTGGAAAGTCCCAGGCCCGTCCCCTTCCCTGTTTCCTTGGTCGTAAAAAACGGATCAAAGATCTTGGGCAGAATCTCCGGTGGGATGCCCACTCCGTCGTCCTCCACGCTGATCATGAGGTGCGGCCCTTCGCGGGCCTCGATGTTCATCGCGGCGTATTGCGCGTCGATCAGGATATGCTCCGCGCTGATCGTGAGCGTGCCGCCGGCGGGCATGGCATCCCGCGCATTCACGCAGAGGTTGAGCAGCACCTGATGGATCTGCGTCTCATCCCCTGTCACCACGCCGCCCTCATGCAGGGCGTCCCGCACACGCAGCTGGATGTTCTTGGGGAATGTATCCCCAACAATGCGTGCCAGGTCCTGCAGCAGGCGGCCGAGCAGCATCGGCGTCTTCTGCCCTTCCATGCCACGCGCAAAAGAAAGCACCTGGTTCAGCATGTCCGCCCCCCGCCGCGCACTGGAGGCGATCGTGTCCAGCGTGTCCCGGCAGGCCGCATCTTTGATCCGCAGATTGAGCAGGTCCACGGACATCATGATCGGCGTCAGCACATTGTTGAGATCATGGGCGATGCCCCCCGCCAGCGTGCCGATGCTCTCCATGCGCTGAGAGCGCAGAAACTGGTCTTCCAGACGCTTTTGTTCTGTGATGTTGGTGTTGATGGCCAGCACGCACTTGGGCCTGCCTTCGGCGTCCCGCACCAGCGTCCAGCGTCCTTCCACGATCAGCTTGGCGCCAGACTTGGTCACCTGCTGGATTTCACCCGCCCATTCGCCGTCCTCCAGCACCTTGCTGTTCCTTTCTTCAAACTGTGCTGCATCCTGATAGAGCAGGTCGGAGACCTTGCGGCCGCGCGCTTCTTCAGCAGTCCAGCCGTAAAGCTTCTCCGCGCTTTTGTTCCAGTAGGTGATGCTGTGGTCCAGATCGCGCACGAGAATGGCATCGTTTGCCTTGTCCAGAAGCGAGGCCTGCTGGCGCAGCATGTCCTCCACCTGCCTGCGTTCCCATTGGGCCAGAACCAGGGAAATAAAATTGGCCAGCGAGGTGGCAAAGCTCTTCTCTTCCGGCAGCCAGGTGCGCGGGGAGCCCACATGCTCCTGGCACAGCACCCCTGCCAGCACCCCGCCCACATGCAGAGGAGCGTCCAGCATGGCGGTGATCCCCAGTGGCGCCAGATAGCTTTCTGTGAACTCGCTCGTGCGCGGATCCTGCTGCGCCTCATCTGCCGCGATGACCTCATTCTGCGCCATCGCACGAAAATACGACGGATAGTCGCGGGAGTGAAGCTCCAGGCCTGCGGAGTGGCGCCTCGGCGTGGCCTCATACAACACCTGGCACACAATAGAGCTGCGGCTCACATCGTACCGCCAGATGCTCACTCGCTCCACATCCATCGCATGGGCGATCTCTTCGGTGATCAGTCGAAACGCCGCATCCAGCTGGACCGCCTGCATCACACCGCCCCGAATCATCCGGGCCAGGGCGATGTGCTGCCTCTCATACCGCAGATTGCTCTTCCAGAGCCGTTCCTCCGCCTCCTTGCGCGCGGTGATGTCCCGCTGCACAGCCACAAAATGAGTCGGCGTGCCGTCGGCATCCGTGATCGGCATGACGTCGATGTCCATCCAGAATGGTGAGCCGTCCTTCTTGTAATTGACGAGCTCCTCTTTGACGGGAAGTCCCTTGGCAATAGCAGCGCGCATCCTCCTGAGCGCTTGGCGGTCCGTCTCCGGTCCCTGCAGGAAACGCGGGCTGCGTCCGATCGTTTCTTCACGCTTATAACCCGTGTGCCGGAGGAACGCTTCATTCACGAAAACAATCCGCGGACCAGGCTCATCCAGAGGCTGCGGCTCCGTGATCAGCACGATGTCATTGAGGTGGGCCACGCAGGTCTCGAGCAGCCGCAGCTGTGCCTGATTGTGCCGCGACTCCGTGATGTCCTTGCAGAGCACCACCATGTTCAGCAGTCCCCCGGACGGGTCTCGGATGGCCGAGACGCTGTTCTCCACCCACGCCACCTGCCCATTTTTGTGAAGGTAGCGCTTTTCCACGATGAAGTCCCTGATCTGCCCTTCGATCAGCCGCCGGTTCAACTCCTGCTTGCGGGCCACATCGTCCGGATGTGTGACGAAGGCAAACGACCGCCCGATCATTTCCTCCTCCGCATAACCGATGATCTGGCAGTAATGCCTGTTGATGTGGAGAATGTTGCCGACGCTGTCCGTGATCGCAAAGCCCACGGTGGCATTGGCAAAGGCATGGCGAAAACGCAGCTCGCTGGATTTGAAGGCCTCCTCCGCCAGCTTGCGCTCGGTGATGTCATGCGCGGTCCCCACCATTTTCGCCGGCCTGCCGGTCTGCTCATCCAGAAAAATCTGCGCGTCCTCATGGATGAACCTCACCTCTCCATGCGGCAGTATGATCCGATGGTCGATCGAATACCGCCCGTGCGTGCGGATGGCTTCGTTGACGGCCAGACGGATCATCTCACGGTCATCCGGATGAACCGCGCTGAAAAAATTCTCATTGGAAGGTTCAATGCCTCGCACTTCGTAACCAAAGATGCGGTACACCTCGTCTGACCAGCGCAGCGCGTTCCGGCCGATGTGCTCCACATCTGTCAAATCGAGCTCCCAGCTGCCGAAGTGTGAGATCTTCTGCGCAGCAGCCATGGTGGCCTCGCTTTGACGCAGATGTTCTTCGACCTTCTTCCACTCGGAAAGACCTTGATCCCCGATGGCCCGCCCTTGTTCCTCACGGCTCCGCATTTCAAGCTCGCACCGTTGGCTCGGATTGATGCCGATGCAGGTGATCAGCGCGCCCATGCCGTCCTGCACAGCAAGCGGCAGAATGGTGATTTCAATCCATCGCTGCGGACGGGATTCGGAGAAAACCGATTCGATGCGCACGCCTGCGGTCGTGCGCTCCAGCACCTCTTTGAGCGCCAGGGTTGCTTTCACCGCTTCTTCCAAAAACGGTCTGCATTGCACGGCAAAAAAATCAAAGCAGCTTCCTTGGGGTTGCGGCAGGGGCAGTCTCCGCACGGTGGTTTCGTCTGGATCATTCCAGTCACCACTCACGGTCTGAATGACCCCGCCACGGTCCACCATGATGACAAGACCGGGGCTGAGCCGCTGCTCATGCGCATTATGCACGGCCTCTGTAAAGGCAGACTTCATGCCAGCCATGCCTCCAAGAATGACACCTCGATCTGGTGCGGGTATATTCTCACCATTCCGTGGGCAGGATGTGGGCGTTCCGTACGCTGGAGAGGTCTGCACGCAACGACACACATGGTGTGCCCTTAACGTCCACACCGCGCCTAAACTTTGAAGGGAATTCCATCCCTAAGAAGCAGAAAGACAACAAGATATACGGGTGAACCATGGATGTTCCATGCGTTCATTGATGAACATGGTCAAGACTGCGTGATGAACAAAAAATGCTCACCATGCGTGTTGAAAAAAATACCATGTCCACTATTGAAACTGGAGCGCATTCGCGGCTCTTTTTCGCTCCAAAACATCTTCTCGACCAGCTCTCGAAAAGTTTGTCATTTGGACCGGCGAGCACGGCGGCCCCAGTGCCAAGGCAGGTGCGCCTTCTGCTGTTTGAGCATGACAGGCAGTCGAATAACGCTGCCATGTAGCCGCTCCGCTTTTCGGGCCGGGTGACAAGATTTTTGAGTCGGTCTAAAGCCTTGCTGGTTTCAGCAATGCCTGCCCCACAATGTTCAGCAGTTCCACCATGCCAAAGGGCTTGGGCAGGAAGTTTTCTCCGGCCTTCAGCTCCTTCGCATTGCTTTGGCCTGTGGGTGAATACCCGCAGGTAAAAATGACAGGCAGCGTGGGGTCATCCGCCGCGATGGCTTTTTCAAGATCAAAGCCGCTGACACCTCCGGGGAGCTTCACGTCGATCAGCGCAAGTCTGATGACCGAGGCTTTCTCACGCCAGATCGCCCACGCCTCATTGGCGTCCGCTGCCGTGAGCACCTTGTGCCCCTGGCTGGTGAGCACATATTCCATGACCTGCCGCACGGAGTCCTCATCATCCACGATCAAAATGGTGGACTCGTCCTCGGCATTGTTGCCCAGAAGTTTTTTCTCCGGTGTCACAGTCGCGGGCGCAGTGCCCGTGGCCACAGGCAGGCAGATGGAAAACTCCGTGCCTACTTCCAGCACGCTGCGCACATCGATCCACCCGCCCTGCATGCGCACCAGCCCTTGCACCAGGATCAGGGCGATGTCCGAGCCGCCCTCCTGATCCGAAGACATTTTGGATGAATTGAACAGGCAGGCCAGTTCCGCCGGCGTCATTCCTTTACCCGTGTCAGAAAGAGTCATGGCCACATAATTTCCCGGCTTCGCTTCGGCGTGCACCTGGGATGCCGTCGCCTCGTCTGGGATGGAAAACTCCCTCGTCTGAATCGTGATCCTGCCTCCCGCTGGCATGGATTCACGGGCATGAATGAGGAGATTGAAGACGATTTGCTCCACGGAGGCCTGGTCCGCCATCACGCAGGAAAGATCGGGCTTGTGGCTGATCTGGATGGCGATCTGCTCCCCGACCGCCTTCTGAAGCATGGCAGCCTGGCCGTCAATGATCTGTCCCAGATGCAACGCTGTCGGCTGCAGGTATTCACGCCGGTTGAACGACACAAACTGCGCGGTGACTCCGGCCGCCCGCTGTGTTGCGAGCTTGAGCTCTTGCAGCGCAGCCGAATGCACGAGGCTGGAGGCACCGTTCTGGGCGATCTGCGCCACTTCCAGATGGCCTTGAATCACCGTCAGGTAGTTGTTAAAAAAGTGCGCCATTGCATCGGCGAATCTCCCGACGGTTTCCAGGCGCTGGTTCCGGCACAGCTGCTCCTCAATCTGCCTGCGATGATCTTGCTCGATCCGCAGCCGGTTGCTGACATCTTCAAAACGTGACGTCACCTCCAGCAGCTGGGCATTGAGCGCCAGGTTGCGGTGGGAAGCATTGCTGTCATTTCCCTGCTTCAACTGGAGTGTGCGGATCAGCTGTGTGATCTCGAAAGGAACCAGCCTGAACTTGAAGACTAGCAGATTAGGATTTGCCCCCAAGTCGATCGGAATTTGTTCAAATGCCTCCAATTGGGAGACACCGTGCAGCACCACATGCAAATCCCGCTGGAGCTGCCAGAGTCGGTTGATGACATGGCGGTAGTCCTTCCCATAAAAAAGGCGTCCGTCCATAATAACCATAGAAAATGGCTTGTGGCTTTGAGAGGCAGCTTCTACCAGAGAGAGCGCTTCCTTTTCGCTGGCCGTGCATACCACATCGGGGGCCGCTGCGGCCACCTTGGCTTTGTTGCCTCCGCTGACCGCTCCCAAAGAAGCAGACGAGCTGCCCCCGGGCGTGGCGTTCTGCAACGCGTGCGAAATCCGCAAATCTTCCTGGATCGACCCCTCTTCGGTCACGACCAGAATCCGGCTGCAGGTGGTAGCGTTAGGCTGAATGGTATTTAGATACATGCACCGAACGTTAGTTCCAGATCGCTCTAGAATTAATAAAACTAGGCTTATTTTAATAGTAAATTTGGCTCAGTAGCCCATTTCAGCCAAAAACATGCCTTTCGAGATTTAGAGCAGACCTAAATATTGAATCAACATTTAGGTGCCAAGGCCCTCGTAATGTGGTTTTCCTAAATACACAGCCAATTTCGAATAAATCCTATTTAGACGCATGCATTCGACTGATCAAGACTTTGACCGTAATTCAGCTTCTATGCTGCTCCAGGCGCTGCGCTGCCTGCTCAAAGAGGAGGATGCCCAAAGAGTTGACCTGGCGAATCTGCTTCACAAAGACATGGCCGGCGGTCTGGTGGCCTGTGCTTCACTGGGAGAAATGATCCGCCACGAGCTGGCACACGATGCAGATGCCGCCTGCATGGGCCGTTTGCTGGGCAGCCTGGACTCCACCCTGCGCAAGACCCTGCAGCTCGTGCGTGACATGACGGAAAAACAGTTTCCGCCCGTTTTGAAAGCTTTCGGCCTGAATGCCGCGCTGCAGCAGCTGGTGCGCAACATCGGCGAAAATTTTGCCGGCTCCCTCGTCCTCCACATCAGCGGAGACGAGCTGCCGTTTGATCTGACCAGCAGGCTCAATCTGTTCCGCATCATGCAGGCGCTGCTGAAGCACTGCGTGCGCTATGCCAACACTTCATGGGTCGAAGTGACCTGCCGCACTTCGGCTGAGAAGCTGGAAATCACCATCGACCATGATGGTGGGGACAGCATCTGGAAAGAGGCCGGGGCCGGATCGGAAATCGCCCTCATCGAGGCCCGCTGCGCCCTGCTTGGTTCCCGCATGCAGGTCATGGGCACCGGCCCCGCCGGCGGCTCGCGAGTCTGCCTGATCGCCCTGCCCTCGTCCTCGGAGCCGCACACATGACGCCACCCCGCGCGCACTGAACCCTTTTCATGCAATCTCCCCCTCCATTCAACATTCTCGTTGTCGATGATCACGCCCTGGTTCGGGAGGCTTTCACCAGCATGCTCAAGGGGGAGTTCCCTCAAGCCACGGTGGTTTCCACCGGAACCTGCGCGGAAGCGATGGTGGAAGCCCGCCTGCATAATTACGACATCGCTCTGGTGGACATCGAGCTCGGAGACCGTTCCGGCATGGAGCTGACCACCGAACTCCGCACCCTGCCCGTCCCGCCTAAAATCATCGCGGTTTCCATGCATCAGGAGGAGACCTTCGTGTCCCGCACCATGCAGCTCGGAGCACGCTCCTACGTGACCAAGGACGCGCCTCCGCATGAGCTGTTTGACGCCATCCGCAGCACCTTGGAAGGACGCAGCTACATCTCCCGCGAGCTCGCCCAGAAATTTGCCGACCGGTCCATCCGCAAGGGCTCCTCCGGCCAGGTGCATGAGAAGCTTTCCAACCGTGAGCTCGAAGTGCTCATGCAGCTGGCACGGGGCAAGAGCCTCAAGCAGGTCGCGCTCGATCTCTCCCTCAGCCCGCGAACCGTCGCCGTGCACAAGCACAACCTCTGTCGCAAAACCGGCCTCAAAGGCACGGTCGAGATTCTCAGATACTGCCAGTCCAACGGGCTGGCTTGAACAGAAACCACCAACCATGAAAGCACGCGCCTCAAATCTCATCCTTGTTCTCGGCTTCGCTGCTGCAGCGGTGCACGCCTCTGAAACCCTCTCCGTGGTGCCGGACACCGCGCAGGCTCTGGGCATCGTGGGCGCCAGGTATGCCAACCTTACCGACGCTTCGGCGGTTCGGATTTCCCCCGCAAACATTCTGCGGACTGACAAAGCCGAGCTGCTGCTCAATACCGCGCTCTGGTACGGCGACGTCCGCTTTGACTCCAACCTCGGGGGCTCGGCGCAGATGAACAGGCCCTGGATCTTTCCTGCCAGCGCATACTTCGTGCAGCCAATCATTCCTGGCCGCCTCTCCTTCGGCATCGGGGTGAGCACTCCCTATGGCATGGCCGCCTCCTACCCGGAGAACATGCCCGCCCCTCTCCGCTATGCCCTTCCCTACCAGACGAGACTGCTCACCGTGGACATCACTCCCGCCCTGGCGGTCAAGGTCACGGACAACCTGAGCGTGGCCGCAGGGCTCGACATCATGTATGCGGACTTGAAGTTTAAGAGGTTCTATGACTGGTCTGCCTGGGTGCCGGGGTCTCCCGAAGGAGACGTCTCGGTGCATGGTCAGGGCTGGGGTCTGGGCGCCTACGCCGGCGTGAACTGGACTTCCACCTCCAAGAGGCATCGCATTGCCGTGGTGGGAAGACTGCCGGTAAAGATCAATTTCGGCGGTGACTTCAAATCAAACAACATGCCGCCGGCGCTCCTCGGCCTGGGCTTGAGCCAGTCCAGCACCTTCAACTCGGACATGACCTTCCCAGGCTCGATCTCGGTGGGCTATGGCTTCGACGTGACCGACCGCTTCACCGTCGGCTTTGACTTCAAGTGGGCCGCCAACTCATCCCATGACGACCTGCCCCTTCAGATCGGCAACAACCAGCCTCTTCTGGGCGGTGCCACCAGTTCCGTTTTTGGCTGGAGAAACTCCATCGACCTCGGCACCGGCATGACCTATCAGCTCAATGAAAACTGGGTCGTGCGCGGCGGCTACCTTTTCTCCGAAAACGCGCAGCCCGCCGCCTACTACACGCCCGTGGCGCCCTCCAATGACCGCCATATCTTCAGCCTGGGCGTGGGCTGGCGCGGCAAGACTCGCGGCGTGGACCTCACCTACGCCTACGTCTGGAGTCCGGTCCGCGTCATCAGCGGCAATGTCGTCGCGCCGCTGGATGGCAGGCTCAAGCATGAGTGGAATGTGCTCGCTGTCAGCTTCACTCAGAGATTTTAATTCACATCGAGGATACAATGAACTTTCACCTCCTATGTCTGCCGCACCTTCGCGGTGCCATGCCACGCAGCGCGGCGTTCCTTTTAAAGGACAGTTGTGTTGTCACTCCGGCACAAAACGCTTTAGCAGAGGAACTGTCCCATGGAGAACAACGATAACTCATTGCCCAATCTCGCCCCCTCAGGGGAGCGCCTCAGTTTCATCATCTGCCGCAACAGCCAGGGGGCGGAAGTACGCGGCACTTTGCACCGTCTCACACGCTATCTGGGCGTGTTCGAGGTCTACAATCCCTACAGCATCGTCCAGCTGTCTGAAGTGCTGAACGACTTCAGGATCATGATGAACGACCGCGTGGTGTACACCGGCCGGGCCACTATCGCCAATTTGGTGAACACTGGCATCATGCTCATCTGCGAGGCGTCCCTCTCGGACGAAGGGTGGATCGACATCGACATCCTCTCCCCCACCCAGAACAAGGGCCGCCTGCTGACGGAGTTTGCCGAGTTCCTCCGCGAAACGGAGAAAAGCTACCGCGTCGTGCCGGAGTTCAAGATCGTGGTGGCGGACATGCACACCATGCTTTCAGACCTGCGCCGCTGGATGGAGCAGGTGGAGCTGGGCGTCCGCTCACTGCCCACCGGAGACCGCATCCAGGCGGAGCGCGAAGTGCTCCTCCAGATGGAGGAGCCCATCGTCCCCACGGTGTATCCTTTGATGAAGCGCTTTGAGGAGTCTGCCGCCATCATTCCCCCGGACCAGCAGCCGGTTCACCGCAGCTACATCAAGCGCCAGCTGCATCCGCTGGTGCTTTGCGCCCCCTTTGTTTACCGCACCTATCACAAGCCCCTCGGCTATGCCGGCGACTATGAAATGGTGAGCATGATGCTGCGAGATCCGTACGAGGGCAGCTCCATCTTCGCCAAGCTGCTGAACAAGCTGTACCTGGACATCCCGCCGGTGATCGCCCACCGCAACCGCATCGTCTACCTGGTGGAGCAGCTCAAGACTGAGACCGCGCGCGCCGCCTCCCAGAACCGTGTCGCACGCATTTACAACCTGGGCTGCGGCCCCGCCCAGGAAATCCAGAATTTCCTCACGCATGAACCCATCTCGGACTCGGCGGATCTGCTGCTGCTGGATTTCAATGATGAAACCATCATGCACACCACCCGGTCTCTGGAAGATCTGCGCAACCGCCATCGACGCCGCACCGGCCTTCGCTTCGAGAAAAAATCCGTTCATCAGGTGCTCAAGGAGTCCGGCCGTGCCGCGGCCCAGGCCGGCACCTATGACGTGGTCTATTGCGCGGGATTGTTTGACTACCTCTCCGACCGCATCTGCCGGCGCCTGCTGGAGATCTTCTATGATCTCCTCGCCCCCGGCGGCTTGTTGATCGCCACCAATGTGCACCCCAGCAATCCCTGGCGGAACTGGATGGAATATCTTGCCGAATGGCACCTGGTTTATCGTGATGAGGAGCAGTTCCTCAAACTCGCTCCCGATCGCGCGCCGCCCGGCGCCGCCGTGGTGAAACCAGACGCCACCGGCGTGAACATCTTCCTCGAAGTGCGCAAACCCCTCGATGCATGAGACGTCTCCAGTTTTAGCTGGTAACCTGAAAGGCACCTTTCAGGCCTACGAGCAGGACATTCGCGTCCGCAACTACCAGCTCTGCGGCATTCTCGCCGTGGTCTTCATGCTGGCGGGCAGCTCGCTGGACTATGTGGTCTTTCAGGAGGAGGGCGTGCGGCGCTTTTTCCCCGCGCGCATCATCTCCGCCCTGGTCAGCATCCTCGTGTGGATGGCTCTGAACACGGACTGGGGCAAGCGCATGCACCGCCTTCTCGGCCTGCTCATGGCCATGCCTCTGCTCTGGGGCATCGCCTGGATGATTTACGCCAAGGGCGGCGCTGAATCCCCCTACTACGCCGGTTTGAACCTGGTCATGCTTGGCGCCGCAATCCTCATGCGCTGGACCTTGCAGGACAGCATCCTGGTCGTGGCCCTCACCATCGTTTCATACCTCCTGGCCTGTTATTTCCACGGCCCCATCACCAACCGCAGCATCTTCTTCAACAACTTGTACTTCCTGTTCGTGACCGGTGTCTTCACCACGGCCGGCACCTGGTTCTACAACACCATCCGCTTTTCCGAATTCAAGCTGCGCCATGACCTGGATCGCAACCGCGCCGAGCTGGATGAAGCGAAGGGCCGCTTCTTTGCCAACGTCAGCCACGAACTCCGCACGCCACTCACGCTTCTCATCGCCCCCCTGGAAAGCCTGATCCAGCGCGCGGAATCCAGCCGCCCGCGGGAGGAGCTGGAGCTGATGAACACCATGCATGGCAACGCGATGCGCCTGCTGAAGCTGATCAACGATCTGCTCAATCTGGTACGCCTCGAAGCCGGCACCGCCCAGGTCCGCACCCAGCGCGTGAATGTGAGCGACTTCATCAGCGGCATGGCCAACGCCGTCAGCGCCGTCGCCAAGGACAAGCGCATCAATCTGCACTCCCATGTGGACGCAGACCTCGGCATGGTGCTGATCGATCCCGAGAAACTGGAGCGCATCTGCTTCAACCTGCTTTTCAACGCCCTCAAATTCACCGCCTCCAATGGTCACGTGACGTTTAGCGCCACCAAGTCGGACAATTATATGGTGGTGGAAGTGCGGGACACGGGCATGGGCATTCCGGCAGATCAGCTCCCGCACATCTTCAATCGTTTCTGGCAGGCGGACACCTCCTCCAAGCGCAAGTTTCAGGGCATGGGCATCGGCCTGGCCCTCGTCAAAGAACTCGCGGAAGTGCAAGGCGGCAACGTGATGGCCACCAGCGAGGTCGGCAAAGGCACCACCATGACCGTCAGCCTCCCGCTCCGGCAGGGTGAACCCGCGGGCACCGAAGCCCTCGAAGAAGAGCCCGAAGAAACGGGCGCCGAGGCGCCGCAGAACAAAGACTGGATCGCGGACCTCTACCGCCGCGCCGAGCTCTTCCCGGCCATGACCTCTCTCCAGGCCACCATGCGCCCCGTCGAGACCGGCGTCGGCCGCAGCCGCAAGCCCAAGCTTCTCATTGCCGACGACGAGCCTGACATGCTGCGTTTCCTCAAGAGCCAGCTCAGCGGCACCTTTGAGGTGCTGGAGGCCGTGGACGGACAGCAGGCCGTGGAAAAGGCCGCCCAGTTCCTTCCAGACATCATTCTTTCCGACATGATGATGCCGGAAAAAGACGGCCTGCAGGTCTGCCGCGAGCTGCGTGACCGCATTTCCACCCGCTCCATCCCCGTGGTGCTGCTCACCGCTCGGGCGGATGAGAAGACCAAGCTCGAATGCCTCGCGGCCGGGGCCAGCGATTTCCTGCCCAAGCCTTTCTCCCTGACCGAAATCATGGTGCGCCTGAAGAATCTCGTGGACTCCGGCACCTACCAGAAAGAACTCGTCGTCCAGAAGCAGCAGCTCGAATCCGCCCTGGAGCAGATCAAGGAAACCGAGTCCATGCTCGTGCAGAATGAAAAGCTCGCCTCTCTCGGACGTTTGAGCGCCGGCCTCATCCATGAGATCAACAATCCGCTCAACTACGCACGCCAGGGCCTGGGCATCATCAGCCGTTCCGCCAAACTGCTGCCGGAAGAAGAGCGCGCCGACTTTGTCGACACGGTCAAGGATGTGGAGGAGGGCGTGAACCGCGTCATCCAGATCATTTCCGACTTGCGCGGATTCACCCGCAACACCAGCCAGCTCAATCACGCCTTTGATCTGCGCACCATCGTCTCCACCGGTCTGCGCTTCTTCTCCCATGTGTGGAAGGACGGCATCCAGCGGGAGGTGGACATTCCCGAAGGCCTCGAAGTCCGCGGGGACAGCAACCAGTTCGTGCAGGTGCTCATCAATTTCATTCAGAACGCCATCGACGCCATGGCCACCAAAACATACCCGGAGGGAGAGACCGGCTGCATCCGGCTTTCCGCACAGCCACGCCGGGACAGGATCATTTTTTCCATCAAGGACAACGGCCCCGGCATCCCGCAGGAGATCCGGGACAAGATCTTTGATCCCTTCTTCACCACCAAAGACGTGGGCCAGGGCATGGGACTCGGACTTTCCATCTGCAACCGCATCATTGCCGACCACGGAGGGCGCATCGAGGTGCGCAGCCAGCCCGGCGAGTACACCGAGTTTCTGCTGGAACTACCCTCTGCCGACAGCACAACCAACATCCACTCCTCCTCTTAGAAGGCCACCTCCATATGCAAAACCAATACGACCTCAAACGCTATGCCGTGCTCTATGTCGATGACGAAGAGAAAGCGCTGAAATATTTCGAGAAGACATTCAGCGACGAGTTCCGCATCTTCACCGCCAACAGCGCCGCGGAAGGACTGAAGCTCATCGAGCAGCATGGAGAAGACATCGGCGTCCTCCTCTCTGACCAGCGCATGCCCGGAGAAAAGGGCGTGCAGTTGCTGGAACGTGCCCGCCAGCTCCGCCCCCGCCTCGTGCGCATGATGGTCACCGCCTACGCCGACTACGACGTCACCGTTGAGGCTGTGAACCTGGGCAACATCTTCCGCTACATCTCCAAGCCCATCCAGATGGACGATGTGCGTAACACGCTCCACCGCGCCATGGAGTTCTACATCCTCCAGCAGGAGCGTGACGAACTGCTGCGCGAAAAACTCTCCGTGCTGCAGAACATGCTCATCACCGACCGCGTCATGGGCATGGGTGTCATCGCAGCCGGCTTGAACCAGCACCTGCAGCAGCCGCTGCGCGCCGTGCATGCCTTCCTCGACATCACTCCCGGCAGGCTCGGCCAGCAGAACTTTGACCTCGACCGCATGCGTCAGGCCACTTTCTGGAGAGACTTCCACGCCCATGTGGTGCGCCAGTCCGGCCGTATCGGCGATCTTCTTGGCGAGCTGCAGTCCGCCCCCGGCGCCGAGCAGAAAATCGATGCCGCAAATGTTCTTTCGTCTCTGATCGAGCAGCAGCGCTCGGCCTTCACCGCCAAGGGCATCGAGCTCAAGTTCGAGGCCGCAGGCGCTCTCCCCGCGCTGCAGGTCAGCCGTCCGGCATTCGAGAAGATGTTGCACCTGCTGCTCCAGACGGAGCTGGCTCTGCTCTCCTCCGGTGCGCACGTCACGCTCACTGCAAAGACAGCCACCGAAGCGGCGGATGCCGGAGCTCTGCACCTGACCCTCACCGATGACGGCCCAGGCCTCTCTGCCAAAATCATGCGCTCCGTGTTTGACCCCTTCTTCACCGCGGATGATTCGAACTCGGACGGCCCCGGACTCACCCTCATGGGCACCTTCTTCCTGGCCTATCATCATGGCGGTCGCATCACCTCGCAGCGCACCGCCAAGGGCCTCATCCTCGACATCATGATCCCGGCGGCCGCCCCTGCTCCGGTCAAGCCCGCTGAAAGCAGCCGTGAATTCATCACCAATGTGCTGATGAACGACATCCTCTGGGAGCGCCTGCTTCCCAACGGTTGATCGATCTGACCTGCATGGAATGTGCGCAGAACCGCCGTATATAGGCGGCCATGCGCACATTTTTATTTTTGCTTCTCCTCTGCCCCGTCCTCCTCGCCGCGCAGCCGCCGAACATCGTCTTCATCCTCGCCGATGACTTCGGCTATGGCGATCTCGGCTGCATGGGCTGCAAGGACATCGCCACGCCGAACATCGACCGCCTCGCCGCCGAGGGCGTGAAGTTCACCGACTTCTACGCCAACGCCCCCGTCTGCACCCCCACGCGCACCGGGTTCATGACCGGCCGCTGGCAGCAGCGCTGCGGCATCGAGTTCGCCTTCGGCTATCAAGTCGAGCAGTTCCGCCGCGTGAAAGGCGAGTGGGTTCCTGAACCAAACATCCACGGCCTCGGCCTGCCGCTCGGAGAGACCACCATCGCCCAGCGCCTCAAGACCGCCAACTACGCCACCGGCGCCTTCGGCAAATGGCACCTCGGCTACAAGGACGAATACAATCCCACCAAGCGCGGCTTCGATGAATACTTCGGCGAACTCCTCGGCCACGCCGACTACTACAAGCACACCTACTACGACGGCACCTATGCCCTGCGCGATGGCCTCGAACCCGTGAAGCGCGAAGGCTACCTCACCGACCTCATCAACGACCGCGCCGTCAAATTCATCCGCGATCACAAATCCGGCCCCTTTTTCCTCTATGTACCGCATCTGGCCGTCCATTCGCCCTTTGAGGCACCTGATGCGCCCGGAACGCCCATGGTGACGAAAGACACCATGCTCAAAGGCAGCCGCGCCATCTACAAGGCCATGGTGGAGCGCATGGACAAGGGCGTGGGCATGATTCTTGCCGAATTAGACACACAACTCATCACCGAAAACACCCTCGTCGTCTTCTCCAGCGACAACGGCGGCGAGCGTTTCAGCCGCAATCTCCCCCTCTTCCACCACAAGGCCACCCTGTGGGAAGGCGGCATCCGCGTCCCCTGCCTCATGCGCTGGCCCGGCAAGCTGCCGAAGGGAAAAGTCACCTCCCAAATGGCCATCACCATGGACCTCCACGCCACCTTCCTCGCCGCCGCCGGAGTGACGGAGCCTGCACCTAAACCATTGGATGGCATCGACTTACTGCCCCTCATCACCGGAGATTCCAAGCCCGTCGAACGCACCTTCTACTGGCGCATCGACCGCTCCAACCGCAAGCAGCACGCCATCCGCCAGGGCCCCTGGAAATACATCAACGACGGCAACACCATGGATCTCCTCTTCAACCTCGACGACGACATCAGCGAACGCACCGACCTCGGCTACCAGCACCCCGACATCCTCGCCGACCTCAAAGCCAAACTCAAAGCCTGGGAAGCCGAGATCGATGCCACCGAGCGCGAGATCTGGGTAAAGTGAATGTCTGATTCATGAACATTTACTCGACAGTCACAGAGGTCAGTCCCGAGTCGTTTTATGAACAACTCGCGGCGTGTTTGAAACAACATCCTTCCTCACCCGAGGCACTTCTATTCGAAGAACTCACCGAGAAAGAAGCTCATGAAAAGCTGATCGCACTGGGACGACCGGGCTGGGATTTCGAAACCACCTCGTTGTTTTTCGGAGAGCGTGGAACCAGCATTCTCATCCAAAACATTGAGCTGGACTGGCAAACGGTCCTGAACTGGATTTGTGATCTGCGTCGTGTCATGCCTTTGGGAAGCATCATCAACTTTGAAGTGTATGATTCGATCCAAGGCTCCACGATGATCGGGGGCAAGCTCCTCGGGCGCTGGCTTTTCACAGCGGAGAAAGCTTTCATGCATCGATAAGCTCACGAATCCCCATTGCTCCCCGCGTCTTCCCATCTACCTCTCTCCTCCCACCATGAAACGCACCACGCTTCACACTCTCGGTCTTTCCCTGCTCACCACTGCTGCTCTCGCTGATGGCGCATTCTACGGCGATCCGCCGGACAAGACGCACCCATGGGCCATTCACGACATGAACCGCCCGCAGCCAGTGCGAGTGGAGCCGGGCACTTTCAGCTCTCAGGAAAAGCCGGGCACTCCGCCTTCGGATGCCGTGATTCTTTTCAGCGGCAAGCCCGAGGAAATCGAAAAATGGCAGGCCGACAAAACCCCGGCGCAGCCGACCAAGTGGGAAGTGAAGGACGGCGTGCTGCAGTGCGTGCCAGGCAGCGGCTATGTGCGCACGAAGGAAGAGTTCTCCGACTGCCAGCTCCACATTGAATGGAGTGCTCCTTCCAAAGTGGAAGGCAACAGCCAGGGCCGTGGCAACAGCGGCGTCTTCCTCATGGGTCAGGTCGAAGTGCAGGTGCTCGACAATTACAACAACCCCAGCTACCCCGATGGCATGGCCTCCTCCATCTACGGCATCAACCCGCCGATGGCCAATCCGCTGCGCGCTCCTGGCGAGTGGCAGGTGTATGACATCGTGTTCCGCCGCCCGATTTTCAAAGACGGCAAGGAGCTGGACCCCGGTTACATCACCGTGTTTGTGAACGGCGTGCTGACGCAGGACCACACGCCGCTGGAAGGCGGCGGCGGCCATATGCGGCGCTCCTCTCCGCGCGCCTTCCCGGACAAAGGCCCGCTCAAACTGCAGGACCACGGCAACCCCGTGCGCTACCGCAACATCTGGTACCGCCCGCTGCCCAAGCGTGCGATCGATGGCGGCGAAGCCAGCCATATGACGGAAGAAGCAACCGCCGCCAAGCGCGAAGAGATCGCCAAAGGCATCCGCGAAGCCGCCGCCAAAATGGAAGGCAACGAGAAGATGCTGCACCTGTTTGAGTCGCTGTGCTACGCGGACAACGCTGAAGCCCGTAAAACCGCTCTCGCCGCCTTGGGCGATTTTGTCGGCGTGATCAAGGAAGTGCCCCCGGACAAGATCGAAACCAAGAAGAACGACATCATGCAGGTCACGAAGGCGCTGCGCTACCTGACCAAGTTCAAGATCCTGCCCGAAGACATCTCTGCCAAGAAGGACCTCGAGGCCATCATCAAAGTGGAAGATTGGGAGCCCAAGCCGCAGCCGAAGAAGAAGTAGTAGCTTTGTTGCTGTGCAACAAAGGTGCGCTCTCGCAGCACACAGAGTCCACGCAGTTCCACATCTAGCAGCCCTGTTCCTGTTCAGCGGGAACAGGGCTTTTTATTTGCCGAAATACACCGCGTAGTAGGAGGTGCCTTCCATCTCCTCGGCGCGCATGCGGCGGTTGCGGGCCTGCTCGCCCCAGCTTTCGGTGAAGATCACCTCGCGTTTGTCTGCTCGATAGCCATTGACGATGGAGGCGTGGGTGAAGGGGCTTTTCTTCGGCCAGGATTTATGGTCTTCCATGCTGGCGGGAGGCAATTCTGCTTTCTCGCCACGGGCGATGCGTGCGGAGTAGGCGGAGTGGATGAAGTCGCGCTCCTCTGACCACCAGCGGAAGACCACCACGGGCATGCCCTGGTCGATGCTCGCCTTCATTTTCGCCGCATCGAACTTCGGTGAGCGCTGCGCCTTGACGCCAGCCTCTTGCGCCACATTGCCAAACAGTTCGCGGATGTCTGACTTGGTTTCGATGCCGTACTGAAAACCGCTGAGCACGGCATACTCCTCCGCGCCGGGCTGCAGGCCAAGCATGCCGCCCACCATGGCCAGGGTGGCCACGCCGCAGTAGCCGCGGTTTCCTTGCGGCACCATGGGCACCACGGGCAGACGCCGCTCCGTGCTGTCCGCGACCACCTTGGCGGGCGCGATGGTCACGGGCACGAGCAGCGTTTTCGCATCCGCCTCGCTGCGAAAGAAATCCACCATGAGAAGCTGATGCTCATAGCTGATGAGGCGGGCGGCTCCCTGCGGCAGCTGAAAAACCTTTGCCTGCAGATTCATCCCGCTGCGTTTGCCCAGCAGAATGTCCTCGCCCGCGCCCTTGCCGGATTTGGCGAGATTTTTTAAACCGGCGAGCACGGCCTGGTGGCGTTCGTCAAATTCCTTGTCGAAGCGCTGCTTGCCCTGCTCAAAGGTTTCGCCCTTCGGCAGATTGGAGTTCTCGTAGCCGAAGAAGCTGCCTGCATCGAAAACGACCACGCTGATCGAGTGCACAGCGCCATGCACCATGCGCGCATCCACGGCCATGGGTTGAATGCCAAACAGCTGCAGCCGCTGCTTCGCCGTCACTCGGGAGATGCCTTCCGCCGGCACCGCGGGCGCTGGAAACAGCGCGGCAAATTCCGCATCCTGCCAGTGAGAGGGAACCGTCAGCAGTTCGTCCTCCGCACGCACACTGGCGCAGAAGAGCAGCAGCCCGCAGAGAACCGGCCAGCGCAGGCTCATGAGTGCGCACGGGTGAGGCGCACGCTCACCAGACTGCCCTGCTGGTGCAGCGTGACGATGAGTTCCTTGCCGACATTCACCTTGTCATTGAACTGTGTGGTCCAGCTGGTGTTGCCCTGATAAACGCCAATGCTGGTGGTCAGCCGTCTGGCGAGCCCCGCGGGACCGCCGTCCTGCTTTGTGGCGTCAAATTCCGCGATCACCGCTGTGATGACGCCCTGCGCATTCCGTTCCACCATCGCGCGTGTGGCGGGCACGCCGAAAACATTGCCGGCCACAGGGTTCTGCTTGATGTTCGGACTGCCCTGTACATCGGACCAGGTGCCGGGGAGCACGGCTGTGGGCGACCAGTGAGAATCGACGCGGAACCAGTCTTCCAGAGTGGTGCCGTCCTCGTCTTTCCCAATGTTGAAAAAGCCGCCTCCCTGAGGCAGCGACCAGACGCTGACGCTCTGGAGAACCAAAGCCGCAATGAGAAGGATTCGTTTCATGGCAATGCTTTTACCAGAAACGTGTGCTGGAAGTCAATTCTACCGTTTTGCCTGGCTGACCAATCTTCTCCACCTGTTATTCCTGCTTCTTCCCCCGGTGCCCGCGATGAGGTTCGTTCCGGAAAAAAGGTAGAAAAATTAGGGGTAGAAAAATTCAGAATCTGAGGATCGGTAAATCTTTCTACCCCTAATTTTTCTACCTTTATCCGTGGTCCGACAAAGTCGCGTGATTCCAGATTTTGAGGACGAGAGGAATTCTGATCTGTGAGTGCGCCAGCTTTTACACCGCATCCGCCGCGAGGGCGGCGTTGCCGATGATGCCGGCCTCGTTGCTGAAGCGGGCGGGCAGGATCTGCAGGCGCTCCCAGACAACGGTGCTGAGCATGCTCTGCACCTTGTTCTTCAGCGGGGTGAAGATGAGGTCTCCGGCCTGGGCCACGCCGCCTCCAATGACGAACGCATCGGGGTTCAGCAGCCAGGCGATGCTGGCGATGGCGGTGCCGAGCCAGTCCGCCACATCGCCCCAGATTTGCCGGGCGATGTCGTCTCCGGCCTGGGCGGCATCGGCGATCTTTTTGGGCGTGCATTCGGCGATTTCTTTTTCAATGCCTGCTTCGGCATAGCGCTGCACCGCGTGCTCGGCGATCTGCTGGTTGCCGGTGTATTTTTCCAGCGCACCAAGATTGCCGTAGTGGCCGGGCTTGCCGTCAAAGTGAATGCTCATCTGGCCGATCTCGCCGGCGACGAAGCCGCTGCCGCGGAACATCCTGCCATCCAGCACGAGGCCGCCGCCGATGCCGGTGCCCATGGTGAGGCCGATGACGTTTTTCAGGCCCCGTGCCGCGCCGTGGCGGAACTCGGCGTAGGTCATGGCATTCGCATCATTTTCCACCAGCACGGGCAGGCCGGTCTTCTCGCCAAGGATGGCCTTCAGCGGCACGTGCTTCCAGCCGGGAACGTTCGTCAGCTCATGCACAAAACCGTGATCGAAATCGACAAGCCCGGGAACGCCCACGCCGATGGCGCAGATGGCGGGATACGTAGCGCGCAGCTTGGCCACACGTGAGGCCATCTCTCCGATCAGCGCCGCCGGTCCGTGAAACTGAGTAGTGGGGATGGGTTCGTCGGTGACGAGAAGTTCATCGCCCCGGCACACTCCAAGTTTCACGGAGGTGCCGCCAAAGTCGATGCCAATGGAGGTTTTATCAGTTTCAGCCATATCACGTTCCGCCTCAAAGCGGGGCGCGGAGATTGCCCACCAAACGCAGTCCGTGCAAGGTCAAATCGGGGTCGGTGAGGATCTCTTCGTCCATGCCGGAGATGATCCACTCCGAGTCTCCCCCGGTGGCGACGACGTGGGCGTCCTTGCTGCCGAGTTCTTTTTTCAGCGCCTCCAAGATGCCCTTCACCATGCCGCGATAGCCGATGGCGGCACCGGCGAGGATGGCGCCTTCGGTGGACTGCCCGATGGCGGTTTCCGGCTCGCGCAGGTCCACGCTGGGCAGCAGCGCGGTGCGCTCGTGGAGGTAGTCGGTCATGAGCCGCAGGCCGGGCGCGATGACGCCGCCGATGTAGCATTTGTCAGCGGATAAGATGTCAAAGGTCACGGCGGTGCCGAAGTCGATGACGATGCCGGGTGCGCCGTGCATGTGCGCCAGGGCCACGGCATTGGCCAGACGGTCAGCGCCGATGGTTTCGGGCCTGGGATAGCGAATGCCGATGCCCAGCGGCGCATCATGGCGCAGCTCGATGAGGCGGTCTGCAAACACTTCGCGGAAGGCGGGCAACACCTTGGGCACGACGCTGCAGATGACGGCTTTTTCAAAGTCCCAGCCGCGCGTGACTTCGCGCACTGCATCCGGCGAGAGCTCGCGGGTGGGGTGCTCGCGGCGTTCGAGGATGGTCTCCTGCGTGGCGAGTCCGAATTTCGTGCGTCCGTTGCCAACGTCGATGAGCAGCTGCATGCGGCTCATGGTTTGGAGCTTTCGCCTTCCTTCTTTTGCTCTTCCTTTTTCTCCTCCTTGGCAGGCTCGCCAAAGGTGTGCACGTCGAACATGTTTTCAGGAGCGCCCTTGGGCTCTGGCGGCTTCGGGCGGAGAGGGTCGCCCTCCACCACGAGGGCCTTGGGGGGATCCTTCACATACTTCACGCACTGAAAGAGGAGATTGTAGTTGTGGCGCAGGGCGGCCGGATAAGCGATGCGGCCTGGCTCGGTGACGTTTTCCCGCAACAGCTTGCCGGCGAGACTGGCGAACATGCTGCTGCTGAGCTTGGCGGCCTTTTCAGCCGTGCCACCAGCGAGCTCGCCAGCGGCCTTCGCGGCGGAGCTGCCGCCGCTGCGAAACATGTCGCTGCTGATTTTGCGCGCCTGGATGGAGATGGCGGCCTGGGAGGAAAGCAGGGTGCCGTCCGGCGCAAAGCTCATCTCCAGGCTGGCATGGTCGTCTGAGGAGAACATGCCACGCAGGTGGTCCACGCGAACCGAGATGAACACACCGCCATCAGGCGCGGCAGTGACCTCGGGCTTGTAGGTACGGAAATCGACTTCGGAGAACTTGTACTCGGCAGCCTTCTTTTTCTCCTTGGTCCAGCCGCCAAGACTGGCGCCGAATTTTTCGATGTCCACTTCCACACCAGCGCTGGCAACGCTGGCGGTGAGAAAGAGGAGTGCTAAGGGGCGGAGGCTCATGACGCCCTCATAGTGCTGCAAGAAACGATTTTTTCAACTTTGGGGTGGAAAGGATGGCCTGGGGCGTCTGAGCATGCCGATGGCCACGAAGATTTGTAGAACTGCCGCACAGCCAATGATGAGCTGGCAGCGGTTATTTGTCTCCGCGCGCTTGTCCATGTCCTTCAGCAGGCGCTCATTCAGCCTTTGCAACTCCTGAATGTATTGAGGGTCATTCCTATCGTGCTCAGCCATAAACTTAAAAGGTGCTTTTGTTTCGTTGATGGACTCGAATGTCGTCCACAGCAGAAGCCCCACACACGCGCCTATGGTAAGGCACAAGAGGCGCGAGAGGGCAGTGAAAAAGCGGACCATGGAAAGTGACCCCATCCTATTCAAAGCCGCAGCTGCCGCCAAGGCCAAACAGGCGGGTGGGATCGTTGGGAGGAATGATTGCGCTGGGAAGCTCGTGCCGCTCAGAGGACTGAGCGGACCACTTTGCTGACGCCTTCGCGTTTGCGCAGGAGCTGGGAGCACGGCTCAGCTCAGGTGTTTCTTCCGCAGGCAGCACCAGTCATCGTCTTCCAGAAACTCATGCATCTTCCGCAGGTGTTCGGAGATTTTTTCCCAGGCCTCGTCTGCCGGCAGATTCCACGACACGAGATCGCCCGCAGTGGCGCATGCCACGTCCACATCAGACTCTCTCAGCAGGCAGTAGAGCACCTCCTCCACAAAGAGATGCACGGAGCCAAAGCTGTGCTCCGGTCCCCAGCGCTCGCGGACTTCGCGCACCAGGGCGGCGACTGACACCGCGCCATGAGCGAGGCGTTGGTGGATGGCGTCCGCTATGTCGCTTTGTTGGGACACGATTTTACGTCAGCCTGCCGGTAATATACGCCTCCGTCTGCGCATTTGCAGGCTTGTTGAAAATCGTCATCGTCTCGTCCTCCTCGATGAGCCGTCCTTTGTAGAAAAAGGCGGTGCGGTCGGCGATGCGCTTAGCCTGCTCCATGTTGTGCGTGACGATGATGAAGGTGTACTGGCCGCGCAGCTGATGGATCAGTTCCTCAATGCGCGCGGTGGCGATGGGGTCCAGCGCGGCGCAGGGCTCGTCCATCAGCAAAATGCGCGGCTGCAGGGCGATGGCACGCGCGATGCACAGACGCTGCTGCTGACCGCCGGAGAGGCCGGTGGCCACCTCATGGAGGCGGTCCTTTACCTCGTCCCACAGCGCCGCGGCCCTGAGACTGCGCTCGGCTGCTTCTTCGAGATCGTGGCGGTCTTTGATTCCCGCGACACGGAGGCCGTACACGGCATTTTCAAAGATGGAGCGCGGGAAGGGATTGTACTTCTGGAACACCATGCCCACGTTGCGGCGCAGGCTGATCACATCGACATCAGGCGCGTAGAGATCGACGCCGTCGATCTTGATTTTGCCGCTGACCACACGGGCGGAATCCACCAGATCATTGATGCGGTTGATGGAGCGCAGCAGGGTGCTCTTGCCGCAGCCGGAGGGGCCGATGAGGGCCGTCACATCATCGCTGCGCATGTTCAGGTCCACATCAAAAAGGACCTGGTTGTCGCCATAGGCATAGTTGAACTTCTCCACCTGGATGAGCGGCTCTGTGGCGGTGGAGGCTGGAGTATCGGCGGCCATTTTAACTGAAAGTGCCGCGCAGATAGGCCTCGGTGAGCTTTTCGCGCGGATTGGTGAAGAGCTCCTCCGTGGGGGCGAACTCGACCAGCTTGCCGAGGTGGAGGAAGGCGGTGTAGTCGGAGACGCGCACGGCCTGCTGCATGTTGTGGGTGACGATGACCACGGTGAACTCCTTGGCGAGCTGGTGCATGAGCTCCTCGATCTTGAGCGTGGAGATGGGGTCCAGCGCGGAGCAGGGCTCGTCCATGAGCAGGACATCGGGAACGGTGGCGATGGCGCGGGCGATGCACAGACGCTGCTGCTGACCGCCGGAGAGGGCGAGTGCGTTGGCGCTGAGGCGGTCTTTAAGTTCATCCCACAGCGCGGCGTGCGTTAGCGAGCGCTCCACGGCTTCATCGAGGACGCTCTTGTTTTTCTCGCCATGGATGCGCAGGCCGTAGGCGACGTTTTCGTAGATGCTCTTGGGAAAGGGATTGGACTTCTGGAAGACCATGCCGACCTGCTTGCGCAGCTGGGTGAGGTCCACATCAGAGTCGTGGATGTTCTTGCCTTTGACGAGCACTTCCCCCTTGGTCACGCGTGCGCTGGGCACGCGGTCGTTCATGCGGTTGATGCAGCGCAGCAGCGTGCTCTTGCCACAGCCGGAGGGGCCGATGAGGGCGGTCACACGGTGGTACTCCACCTGCAAATTGATGTCGAAGAGGGCCTTGCTGTTTCCATAGCAAAAATCCATGTCACGCACCTGGACGACAGGCGGCGGAGTGGATTTGGCGGAGAGATCTGCGGACATGAAGGAGAGACAAATTACCAGCGATACTTTGCACGCAAGCGCTTGCGCAGCAGCACGGAGCTGGCGGCCAGGGAGGCGACGAGCACGAGGAAGACGAAGACGGAGCCGTACTGCGCGCGCTCCGCATACTCGTTCTGCGGGATCTTGGCGGCGAGGGTGTAAATGTGGTACGGCAGGGCCTGCACGGACTCGGTGAAGATGCCAAGAAAGCGCGCCACGCTCTGCTCCCAATGGGCGAAAATGGACGCATCTGCAGGCAGAGGCGGCAGGTCTTTCTGCCAGGGCAGCTTGTCTTTGAAAGCCAGCGCCGCGGTGAACATGATCGGGGCCGTTTCACCGGCCGCACGGGCGATGCCGAGGATGCTGGAGGTCAGAATGCCCGGCGTGGCAAAGGGAAGCACGCTGTGGCGGATGGTCTGCCAGCGCGTGGCCCCGAGCGCCATGCTCGTCTCGCGGAAGCCCTGCGGCACGGCCTGCAGGCACTGCTCGCTGGCGGTGATGATGACAGGCAGGATGACGAAGGCGAGCGTGAAGCCGCCGGAGAGCACACAGGTGTCCCACCCCTCAAAGCTCAGCGTGGTGAAGCCCAGCGGAATGGCAAACACCGAGCGCTCCGCCGGCACATCCACAAACGTCGGCGCGGTCAAAACGAAGGCACCAAGCCCAAACAAACCAAACACCACCGAGGGCACGCCAGCGAGATTCAAAATCGCCAGCCGCACCATTTCCAGGAACTTGCCGTGCTTCGCATACTCGCTGAGGTAGATCGCACAAGCCACGCCGAGGAAGAGCGCCACGCCCACGCTGACGATGACCAGGAGCGCGGTGCCGACGATCGGCCCCAGGATGCCACCGCCGGAGTAGGAGATGGTTTTTTCGGCACGAAAGTTGTCGCCCAGCTTCTTTTTGATGGCGTCGGAGCCGTTCACATCCGTCTCGATGTGATTCCCCTGCTGGTCTTCGATGACGTGCAGCGTGGCGGGCAGTTCGGTGAGGAACTTGGTGTTCACAAAGGGCCACTTGGACTGAAAGGCCACCGGGGCGCCTTTGACAAAAATGTGCAGCATGATGGCCACCGTGGTGAGCACCACCATGTAGCTGCCCACGCGCAGCGCCCAGCGCGCGGCAGTCTCGCGCTTCTGGATGCCGGAGTTGTCGCCGGCGAAGGGGTTACTGCCAGGGGATGAAGAACCGCTGGCGCCTGCGGCGATCACAGCGGCGCTTGTGTCGTCGGCATCACTGGAGCCGCCGGGTTCTGGAGTGAAATCGAAACTCATGCCTTGTGGGGTTCAAAGCGGCGCGCCACCGCACGGGCGCACCAGTTGACGAGAAGGGAGATGGCAAACAGCACGATGCCGACCATGAAGAGCGCCTGCCAGTGGGAGCTGCCGCGCGAGACTTCGCCCAGCTCCTGCGCGATGATGCCGGTGAGCGTGTGCGCCGGCTGGAAGATGACTCCGGGCCCGGCGCTGAAGTCGGGAATGGCGATGCGATTTCCCGCGACGAGCAGCACCACCATCGTCTCCCCCACCACGCGGCCGAGGCCGAGCAGGATGGCGGAAAGAATGCCGGAGATGCCCGCCGGAACAATGACGCGGAAGACGGTCTGCAGCTTCGTGGCGCCGAGCGCGTCCGAGGCATCGATGTAAGCACGCGGGACATTGTTCAGCGCGTCTTCCGAGAGGCTGAACATGGTGGGCACGGCCATGAAGGCGAGCAGGCAGCCGGCATTGAACATGTTGAGGCGCTCCTGAATGGGAAAGCCGGGCACCCATTGCAGCCAGCTCCATTCGCTGACGTCCTTGATGAGATTTCCCACCAGCGAAATGCCGATGAAGCCGAGCACGACGGAAGGAATGGCCTGGATGAACTCGATCACCGGCTTGATGATTTCCTTCTCCCGCTCGCTGGCAAACTGGTTCGTATAAATGGCCGCCACCACGCTGATCGGTGTTGCGATCAAGATCGCGATCGCGGCGATGACCAGCGAGCCGGTGAGCAGCGGCACAAAGCCAAAGAAGTCCTGCCAGGAGCTGTTGGTGATCCACTGCGTGCCAAAGAAGAAAGCGCCGATGACGCTGAAAATGGAGACGGGTTTGTCCCAGCGCCAGCCTTCCAGGGTGGCGGCGGCTGAGCGCATTTCACGCGCATGCTCCGGGATGCCTTCACGCACGTCATTAATGAGTTTGAGCGCTTCCGGGGTGCCCGCCTCCTTGGGCAGCGCAGCGGCGGCTTTCTCGATGACCACGGCATATTTCTCCACCTGCTCGCGCAGTTCAGCGCTGCGTGAGGTGATCTCCTGGATGCGCTCCTCCAGATTGACCGCTTCAGCCACGGACTCCTCCGCCTCCTTGGTCAGGCTGGCCTTCTCCTTCGCGTCCGTTTCCTTCGCGGCGGCTTCGAGGAGGCGCTGGCGATTGGTCTCCAGCACTTCAAACTCCACGGCCTTTTCCTTGGTCTCCAGCGCCTTCGCCTTGAGTTCGTCCACCACTTCCTGCAGAGGCTCGGTGGCCTCTTCAAACTCCTCCTGGGCCGTCACGAGAGCGGCGAACTTGGCGCGCGCTTCGCGGTCCTTGGTGCTGAATTCCGCCACGAGCGTCTGCAGCAGCGGTGGCAGATCGGTGACTTCAGGGGTGAGCGCCGCAAACTCGCGCTGGAGCTGCTCGCGTTCCGCTGCGTTGAAAAAATCAGGGTAGCTCAGCGCTGCGGCAGCGCTGGCGGAGGCCGCGCCCAGCTCTTTGCGCAGGATTTCGATCTGGTCCGGTGCGGGCGGGGTCTTTTCCAGGGCCTGCGTGAGGGTGTCGCGCGGACGGGCGGTCTTGTCCTCCACCTGGCGCTTCAGCAAAAAAGCAGCGTCACGTCGGTCACGAGCCTTTTTGCTGAGCGTCTCCAAAGAAGCGCTGACTGCCTGGCGCAGGCTGCTGGAGAGGGCCTGATTGCGCTGCAGGGGCTGGTCGATGATGTCACAGAACTCGAGTCCCGCGCGGCGGTAGGTCTGCAGCTCGCGTTTGTAGGTGGGGAGGAAGTCGATGCCTTCACGCAGCAGGAACACCATGATGAGGACCAGCACGATGATGGCCACGCTGGCGTTGCTGCCAAAGAAATACTTGATCAGCGCCTGGGGATCGACCCCGAGGATGGTGCGCTTGCGGCTCCTGAGCAGCACACTGCGCAGGGGCGGTCTGCTGGGCGGCGGGGAACTGTTCATGCGGCGGGGGTCTTAGGGCACCGGGGGCAAAACAAAATCCGGCGGTCGAGACACGTCTCTTCCGCCGGAGTTATGGATCGGTCAATCAACAGTTATTTCGCAATGCTGAGAGGGACAAAACCGGCTTTGCTCACGATGGCATCGCCTGCTGGGCTGAGGCAGAAATCGATGAAGGCCTTGGTGGTGCCGGTGGGCTCGCCGCTGGTGTAGAGGTAGGTGGGGCGGGACAGGGGGTAGGACTTGACTGCGGACGGGCTGGGGGAGGAGCCGGCAATGGACACGACCTTGATGCCTTTGGCGCCAGCATAGGCATAACCGACGTAGCCGATGCCGTTGGGGTTTGAGCCGACTTCCGCTGCAATCTGTTCATTGCCAGCCATTTTCTGGCTGTTCTTGCCGTACTCGCGGCCTTTCATAGCCAGAGCAATGAAGTCCTTGTAGGTGCCGGAGGAGGTGTTGCGGGTGTAGAGGGAGATGGGGCCGGGGGTGCCGCCCACTTCGCTCCAGTCCTTGATATCGCCGGCAAAAATCTGCAGCAGCTGCTTCTTGGAGAGGTCGGAGACGGGGTTGTTCTTGTTCACCACCACGGTGATCATGTCCCAGGCGACTTCAAATTCCGTGAGGGTCACGCCCTTGCTGCGGCAGAGGGTGCGCTCGTCCGCCTTCACCTTGCGGCTGGACATGCCCACTTCAGCGGTGCCGGAGGCCAGATTGGTAAAAGCGGTGGAGGAACCTTCTGCGGCGATGTCGAAGCTCACTTTGCCGCCCTGCTTCTTGAAGGATTCCGCCAGCTGGGGGACGAGCTTGGCGCCGAGGGTGTCCGAGCCACGGATGCGCAGAGTGGTCTGAGCCTGGAGCGAGAGGGCTGCGGCAAAGGTGGTGGCAAGGGTGAGGAAGGCGATCTTCATGGATGGTTTATTCAATGGGATGGAATGAGGCCCGGATAATGGAGGAAGGGGGCAGGTGGTCAAAATGCACTCTGTGACGAAAGCGTCACATTCAAGATACAGGCCCGCTTTCTTCTGCACAAGCCGCATGGCGGCTGTGAATAACTGCCGTACGTGACGAAAGCGTCACATTAAGAGTCTGGCGGGTATTTCCGGTTACGGGCATGTGACATTCGTTCCTGGGAGCCATTCAGCCCCGGGAGTTTCCTTAACTCACCCGACACACTCCACACATGCGCCTCCAACATTCCCGCATCGCCCGTGCGCTGACCGCCTTTGCCGCCGTCACTATTGCCCTGCCGCCATCTTTGCCAGTCACCGCCGGTCCGGCAATGGAAAAGCTCTTCCAGATCATGAAGGCCAAGGGCACGCTGAGCCAGGAAGAGTACGACATGCTGGTGGCCGCTTCCCGTGAGGAGGACAAAGAGCGTGAAAAAGCAGTGGCCGCCATTCCAGCGCCCACAGTCCCAGCAGCCGCCGCTCCTGCAGCCAGCACCGCCGCCCTGGAAAAGCGTCTGGCGCAGACCGAGAGCAAGGTGGGCCATCTGGAAAGCACCCTCAATCAGTCTGGAGGCTCTCCCCTGCTGGAAAAGCGCCTCTCCCAGACCGAGACGAAGGTGGACAGCCTGGAAAACGCCATCTCCACCACCCGCGGACAGATCGAGGACATCTCGAAGATCACCGACAACACCTCCCCCTCCACCATGTCTTCCGCCGAGCTGGACAGCCTCCTGGCGGACAAATGGTATGAGCGTCTGAAGATGAAGGGTTACCTGCAGGTGCGCGCGGACTCAGTCATGCAAGAGGACGGCGGCCAGCTCCACATCCAGAATGACCCCTTTGCCAATGACCAGTCCAGCATCGGCATCCGCCGCGGCCGTCTGGCCTTCAGCGGTGACCTGACCAACCACGTCTATCTCTATTTCCAGGCCGATTTGTTTGGTGGAGTCAATGGCAACGGCGGTGTGCAGGCGCGCGACTACTACGCCGACGTCTCCCTGGACCCCGCCCGCGAGCACCGCGTGCGCATGGGCCTCTCCAAGGTGCCCTATGGCTACGCCACCATGCAGTCCTCCCAGAACCGTCTGGCTCTGGAACGCCCCGAAGCCATCAGCACCGCCGTGGAGGGCGAGCGTGACTTCGGCGTGTACTACATGTATGCCCCGTATGAAATCCGCGAGCGCTTCAAAAACCTCGTCAAAATGGGCCTTCGCGGCTCCGGCGACTACGGCATGCTCACCTTCGGCGCCTACTCCGGCCAGGGCATCAACCGCCCGGACACCAACGGGCAGCCCCACTGGGCGGCCCGCGCCACCTACCCCTTTGAATTCGAAAACGGCCAGTTCCTGGAGCTCGGCATCCAGGGCTACGCCGGCAAGTTCAACACCACCACCGCCCCTATCCCTGGCGTGGGCACCCCGGCCAATGGCAACGGAGGCAACCGCGGCTTTACCGATGCGCGAGTCGCCATCTCCGGCGTGCTGTTCCCGCAGCCTTTCGGCATCGAAACCGAGTGGAACTGGGGCAAAGGCCCGGTGCTTTCCAACGATTTGAAAACCATCAGCACCGCCAGCCTGAGCGGCGGCTATGTGCAGGCCAACTACCGTCACGTCTTTGCCAGCCAGCGCGAGCTCATCCCCTTCGTCCGCTGGCAGACCTACAACGGCGGCCGCAAGTTCGCCACCAATGCCCCGCGCGACAAGGTCAACGAAGTGGGCCTCGGCTTCCGCTTCATCCCCTACCCCGAGCTGGAGCTCACCGCCATGTTCATGCACGGCATGCGCACCAACACCAACGTGGCCCCCTACAGCAATGTGAACTACGACTACCTCGGCGTGCAGGCCCAGGTGAATTTCTAAACGACCCCCTTTAGGTTGAGGTTGAGTGCGAGGCCGGATGCATCGGGAGTGCATCCGGCCTCCTTGTTTTCACCTCAGGCGTATGTTCATCTCGCGTTCCCCTTCCGCACTCGTCCTTCCCCATTTGCTTTCCCCGTTCTTTTCCCTTATTTTAATTTTCACCCCGAATTCGGCCGCCTTCATGGAAACCATTCTCCAGCAGATCCTGTATGTCGCGGCGGCCATCGTCTTTGCCATCGGCTGCCGGTCCTTTGAAAACCGCTTCATTCAGAAGCTCGGCTGGCTCTCCCTGCTGGGCGCCTCCTACCTCAGCGGCTTCTTCCTGACGGACACCCACATCGGCGGTGCCATCTTTGTCGGCGCGTGGTTCATGGTGCCGTGGATGGAGATCGTCTTCCGCGTGCGGCGGCTGCGCTTTCCCATCAAGAGCGAGGTGAAGCACCGCTTTCCTCCCTCCCGCGAGGTTTTCCCGGAACTCTCGGACCTCAGCAGCGAGGCTGAGGACGACGGCTTTGTGGAAGTTGGCGACACCGGGTGGCAGTTCAGCCAGACGGACTACTTCATGCGCCTCTTTTACCACGCGGAAAAGCGCACCCAGGCCTCCATCGCGCTCGCGCAGCAGGGGGAGTTCGGCTTCTCCTACGTCAGCCTCACCTCCCGCACCGCCGGTGGCATCACCTTCACCACGACGAACTACCCCTTCGCCGCGACGATGAAGCATTCCCCCATGCAGCGGCTGAACCGCTTCGCCAGCGCCGGCTCCTTCTCCGAGCTGTTGGAACGCCACGAGCTCTTTCTCCAACGCGAAGGCGTTCGCACCGAGGACCTGGCCCTGCAGGACACGGAATATCTCCACGCCTACATCGAGCGGGACATGAGCGTGCAGATCGACCACAACATCACCACTGGCGTCATCGAGCCCACCGGCAACGGCGAATTCCGCTACTCCTGGCGCGGCTGCATCTTCCTCTACTGGCAGGTGGTGAAGGACATGCTGCGGGTGTGATCACTGGCGGTTCAGCCACTCGCGCAGCTTCGCCATCGTCTGGTCCGTGTGGGAGAGCAGGAAGAAATGGTCCGCCTGCGGCACGATGAAGTCCTGGGTGGATGAGGCGTGCTGGCGCACCTGGGCGATGCGCCGGGCGAAGTCGCCTGATTTCACGTAGTACTCCGCGCCGCCGACCATGAAGAAGGCTTTGGACTCACGCGGAAATTTGGGCAGCAGGTCCTCTGGCGGATAGGCCGCCAGGCAGATCAGGCGGTCAAAGCGTTCCGGGTGCTGCGTGTAGAGATCGCAGGCACCAAAGCCGCCTGCGGACAGGCCGATGAGAAACGGTTTGATGTCCGGGCGCCCGAGACGCGTGGCCACGGCTTGCAGGCACTCCCGCACATAGTCGCTGGAAATGGTGGAGGTGTTGATGCCGTAGACCGGACAGATGATGAGGGTGCGGGGAAACTGCTCCGCCAGCAGGTGCTGATACCACAGGAAGCTGCCACCGTAGCCATGCAGAAACAGCAGCACGGGCGTCTGTGCCGTCATCATCGTCGGGACATGCACCAGCGCCAGACCTTCGCGGGACTGCGTGGCGGCAAAGCAGTAAGGCAGCGCCGAGGCCACTCCGGAGTACGTGGGTGATTTGGCCATCAGTTCATACCGCGCCTCCAGCAGCGGACGCATCATGGCTGCCTGCTCCTGGCTCAAACCCAGCACCGCAGGCTGTGACAGGGCCATGGAGACGATCGCCGACTCTGGCAGCGACGTCAGCGCCAGCCGAAACATCGGCAGGAAATCGGATGCGGGACGCGCAAACTGCGGCGGTGCTGCGGCATGCGCCGTCTTCCAGGTGACTCGGATGACCTCCTCTGCGTGGCCATCATTCAGAAAGCCTGCGAGCAGCAAGGTCAGGAGGAACGGGCGCATTTGGGGAAAGGTACCATGCCCGCCCGCCCCCTCACAACAGGAGAGTCACATTGGCCGGGCAGCACTCACAGCAAATCAGGCTCTGCGGATCGGAAAATCTTTCGACCTTTCTCTGACCCGCCACGGCCTGAACCCGGTCTCAAGAACCGGGCGCCGGCTGTGGCTGATTGCGGGCGGCCTCCGCAGCGCGTTGGGCGGCCTCGGCTGCGGCGCGCTGGGCTTCCTCCTGGGCGCGGCGAGCGGCTTCCTGCTGGGCGCGCATCTGTTCCTCGGCCTGACGCTGGGCCTGCTCCTGAGCGGCGCGTTGCGCAGCTTCCTGCTGCGCGCGCATCTGTTCGGCGGCACGTTGGGCGGCCTCCTGTTGGGCACGCATCTGCTGTTCCAGCGCGGCACGTTGTGCGGCTTCCTGCTGAGCGCGCATCTGCTCTTCAGCGGCGCGGCGGGCCTGCTCCTGGGCGCGCTGCATTTCAGCCTCTTGCTGGCGGCGAGCCTGTTCCTCGGCCTGGCGCTGAGCCATTTCCTGCGCGGAACGTTGTGAGGCCTCCTGCTGGGCGCGCATTTGCTGCTCCTCGGCAGCGCGGCGGGTCTGCTCCTCGGCCTGGCGCTGCATGGAGGCGGCCAGCTCCTGCTGCTGTTGCTGCTTCATGGCGAGTGCGTCGGCCATCTGGCGGTTTTTGTCCGCTGCAGCCGCCTGCTCGGCCATGGCGCGCTGCTGCTGCTCGGCAGCCGCCCGCTGCTGGGCGGCCAGGGCGTCTTGCTGCTGCTGTTGCGCGGCGGCGGCCTGCATGCGGGCTTTCTCCGCTTCGGCGGCCACGGCGGCCTGATCGGCAGCCATCTTCTCCGCCAAAGCGCGTGCCTGCGCCTCTTGCTGCTGGCGCATGAGCTGCAAGCCACTGGCTTCCGTTTGCTGGCGGGTTCTTTCCGTCTCAGCGGCGGCGGCTTGCTCAGCTGCCATGCGCTGTTGCTGGCCAGCCTGCTGTTGCAGTTGCTGCTGCGCAGCGGCGGCTTGCAGGCGGGCTTTTTCAGCTTCGGCAGCCGCTGTGGCTTGATCGGCAGCCATGCTCTGCGGCTGGGTGGTCTGCGGCTGGGTGGTCTGCGGCTGTGGCTGTGGCTGGGCTGTGGCGGCTTGCAGGCGTGATTGCTCTGCGCTTGCAGCGGCCTGTTCGGCGGCCCGCCTTGCCGCCTGGGCCTGCTGCTCTTCCGTCTCTCTCTGGTGGCGGTGCTGCATGCCAGGAGCGCTGCCCTGCGCCTGCTCTGCAGCGGCATGAGCGCGAGGTCTTTCGGCCTCGGCAGGGGCAGTGCCAGGAACGGTGCCATTGGCATTGGCATTGGCGCCGGCTTGTTCAGCAGGCATTCTGGTATCTGCGGCGGCCTGTGGCGGCACTGCCGAGGGTGCCGTGACGATGGCGGGGGCGACCTGCTCAGGAGCTCCCCCCGATGTCCGATGGTGCTGCTGCCCACGGTGTTCCGGCAGGCTTCCCGCCACCGGCATGGCGGGGCGAGTCTGCTCCACGTTTCCACCAGGAAGAATCGCCGCAGGTGCCGCGGGCTGCACCACGACAGGTGCTGCCGGAGCGTTTTCACGAGCACTGGCTGGTGATGTCTGCCCGTGAGTGGGGGCATGGGCGCCAGGTGCGGCTCCTGCCACATCCGGTGCTCCGCCGGGATGGCGGCCAGGTCCATGCGGCATGTGCCCGTGCGCTGGCGGCTGCTGCACGGCGGCGGTCTGGCTTTCCTGGGCGATGTTCCGGCGGATCTCGGAGGCGACCTGCTGGGGCACGCCTTCAAACCCATTCACCGGCGCAGGGTGCTGGATGTGCTCTCTGATTTCCGGGGGACGCATGTGCGCGCCGGAAGACAGGGTGGGCAGCTGGACTACGGCCAGGCCGGATGCCGGCGCCGGGCGCGCGTGCGGCTGCTGATGGTGATGCTCGCGCATTTGCTCGGCCTGAACCGTCTGCAGCGGCCGCTGCGGCACCGGCAGACCGCAGATCTGCTCCATCTGCGCACGGGGCGGCCCGCCCTGCTGCGCAAAGACATGGCCGCGCCCGTGCCCCTGGCTGCCGTGCGGTACGATCTGCGTCACGTTCACGCTCTGGCGGAAGATCACGGTCTGCTGCGTCACCGGCGCGTAGATATTGACGTAGGTGGGGCTGACAAACTGGGTGTTGTTGATGAAGACGTAGCTGGTGGGGCCGAGGCCGTAGTACGCATCGCAGTCGCGATAGACACCGTTGCACACTCCCGCATGGGGCGGCAGCGGAGCCCAACCCACGCAGTCGCGGCTCTGACGCCATGCCACCCATGCCGGCGCCCACTCACTGCCAGGCACCCACACCCAGCCGTAACGGGCCAGGTTGATCCACCGGCCATAGTGGTAGGTGGCCCAGCCGAACGGCTCATTGGACTGCCACGCCCAGCCAAGCGGAGACCAGACCCAGCAGCCGTCCACATAAGGCCGCCATCCCGCAACGGTGATGGTGGGCCGCCAGCAGTAGCCGTAGCCATTCACCTCAAACCAACGGCCCAGCGGTGCGAGCTGATCGTAAAACAGCGAATAATCCGCCTGCACCACCGGCTGTGCCACCCCCGTGTCCGGAAGGGCCGTGGCGATGCGCTGGGAAATGGCATTGCTCTTCTCCCGCGCGGCCTCCGCCTGCACCCGCAGCTCGTCATTCTGCTGCTTCAAGGAGTTCAGCGAACCACGCAGCTCAGCGTTCTCCTGCTCTTTGAGCGCCTGCTGCATGTCCGCCAGCTGCTTGTCCATCAGGGCCGTCTTGGTCTCGATTTCCAGCGCCTGACGCTGCAATGCATCCCGGGCCTCCACCAGCTGGGGATCCTCCACCACCGGCGCGGGTGCTGACGCTGCGGGTGCCACGGCGGCTGGCGGGGCGGATTTGTCACAGCCTGTCAGCGAGAGCAGCGCAGCGGCAGTGGCGGTCAAAAGACGGAAAAATGGTTTCATGGCGGGATGCTGCTCTGACTGCCTCCACCCTGCTTCTATTCAATCTGTCGCAAAGAGCGTAAGAAATCGCGTGCTCGATCAAAGGACTATTCTCTGCTGCCAAACAAGAGACGCGTGGCATCTCGCATCTCCAAGCACCCGCCGCTACCTCCGCCGTTTCACCACCTGCTGCGTCTGCCGCGTCTTGAGCATGAGGTCGGCCTCCAGCACGCCGCTGAAGTGTGTGAGGGGATACACAATGCTGCGCCGGCCGATGATGCTGCCGGGACTGATCACGCTGTTGCAGCCGATCTCCGCGTAGTCTCCCACGATGGCCCCAAATTTCCGCAAGCTGGTGGGGATGATGTCCGAGTCCGTCTTCACCGTCACTTCCAGGCGGTCCAGCCGCACATTGGAAAGGATGACGCCGGCGCCAAGATGCGCCTTGTGGCCGAGGATGGAATCCCCCACGTAATTGTAGTGCGGCACCTCGCAGCCGTCGAAGACCACGCAGTTCTTGAACTCGCAGGAATTCCCCAGCACGCAGCCGTCGCCAATGATGACATTCTCGCGGATGTAGCAGCCCGCGCGGAGCTGGCAGTTTCGCCCGATCCAGGCAGGCCCCTTGATCACCACGCCAGGCTCCAGCGTGGTGCCTTCATCGATGAACACATCCTCGCCGATGAACGCTCCCGGCGGCACCTGCACGCGGATCTCCCGCTGCAGGCGGAAGTCCAGGTAGGACTCGATCCGCGCCAGCGCCGTCCACACCGGCGAGTCATCCGGGAAAAGGATGCCATGCTTCGTGTGGGTGAGGTCGAGGTAGTCGCGGGCGGGAAACATCCGAAAAAGTTCGAAGTTACAAGTTTAAGGTTTCAAGTTTTCAGCGGCGGCGTCTCAGGGTGAACTTGAAACTTTGAACCTTAAACTTGAAACCGAGTCGGCTTAAACCGTCAGAATTTCTTTCTCCTTGGAAACGACGTGCTGGTCGATCTCGGCGATCTTCTTGTCCGTCATGGTCTGGATTTCCTTTTCCATGCGGTGCAGGTCGTCTTCAGTGATGTGGCCGTCTTTCTCGCCTTTTTTGATGGTTTCGAGAGCATCCCGGCGGGCCGAGCGGACGCGGACGCGGGCGTCTTCACCGAGCGTCTTGCACATCTTCACCATCTGCTCGCGGCGCTCCTGGGAAAGGGCGGGAATGGGCAGGCGGATCACTTTGCCCTCGATGCTGCCATTGAGGCCCAGGCGTGATTCGCGGATGGCGCGGTCGATGTCCTGCAGCGTGGAGGAATCAAAAGGCTCGATGCGGATGAGCCGCGCGTCCGGCGTGGTGATCATGGCCAGCTGTTTCAGCTTCATGTGGCTGCCGTAGCTCATCACATGCACGTCCATGTTTTCCACCAGCGTGGGTGAGGCCTTGCCGGTGCGCACGGTGGCAAATTCGTGGATGGCGTGCTCCACGGCCTTCGTCATGGCCTCGTCGGCCTCCATCATCGTCAGTTCAGGGTCCATAGCAGATCAGTCTCTCTAGTTTTGTTTGGGTCGGTTTCAGCCTTTGGCGTCCACCATTGTCCCGATGTATTCGCCGATGAGCGCGCGGCGGATGTTGTCAGGTTCGTTCATGCTGAACACACCGATGGGCATGTTGTTCTCCATGCAGAGGGAGAAGGCGGTGGAATCCATGACCTTGAGCTGGCGGGTGAGGCACTCGTGGAAGCTCACGCGGTCAAACTTTACGGCATTCGGATTTTTGTTGGGATCGGAGTCGTAGATGCCGTCCACCTTCGTGGCCTTCAGCACGATCTCCGCATTGATCTCGCTGGCGCGCAGCGCGGCGGTGGTGTCCGTGGAGAAGAAAGGATTTCCCGTGCCGGCGGCGAAAATGACCACGCGGCCCAGCTCCAGGTGGCGCATGGCTTTGCGGCGCACGAAAGGCTCCGCCACGTTGTCCATCTTGATGGCGCTCTGCACACGGGTGGGCACGTCCATGGCCTCCAGCATGCTTTGCACGGCGAGCGAATTCATCACAGTGGCCAGCATGCCCATGTAGTCGGCGGTGGCGCGCTCCATGCCTTTGTTGCTGGCGGTGATGCCACGCCAGAAATTCCCGCCCCCCACGACGAGGGCGATTTCCAGGCCGGTTTGATGAGCGGCTTTGATCTGGGCCGCCATGTCTTCGACGATCGGCGGGGAGATATTGTCCGTGCTGCCGGGTTCTCTCAGCGCTTCACCGCTGAGTTTGAGCAGAACGCGACGGAATTTTCGGGGAGCTGTGGTGTCGGGCATGAAAGATCAGATTTAACTCATAAAGCATGCGCGCCGGGGCCTTGCAAAGCTAAATCTGCATGTCACACATCCCGCTACATCATGAAGGAAGACCCAACCATCCCCTCCGACGCACGCTTCGAGACACGCGCCATCCACGTGGGCCAGGACTACCGCAGCGAGACCGGCGCGGTGATCCCGCCGATCTACATGACGTCCACCTTTGAGAGCGGGAACCCGGGCAGCTTTGACTACACCCGCTCCGGAAACCCAAACTTCCGCAACCTGCAGACCACCCTGGCCAGCCTGGAAAATGCGAAGCACAGCACCGTCTTTGCCAGCGGGCTGAGCGCCATCTCCGCCATCCTCTTTTCCCTCAAGACGGGAGACACCATTCTCTCCGAGCAGCAGATCTATGGCTGCACCTACCGCATTTTTGAAAAGGTGCTCAAGCGTTTTGGCGTCAAAATTAAATACGCCAATCTCACCAACCCGGAAAACTACGACCTCATCGCCCGGCTGAAGCCCGCGCTCGTGTGGCTGGAGTCTCCCACGAATCCGCTGCTGAAGATTCTGGACATCAAGGCCATCAGCGAGGTGGCGCATAAAGCGGGGTCCGTGGTGGCCATGGACAACACCTTTGCCTCCAGCCTGCTGCAGCAGCCGCTGGATCTCGGCGCAGACCTCTCCCTGCTGAGCACCACCAAATACACCAACGGCCACAGCGACTGCCTGGGCGGCGCCGTGTGCACCAACTCGGAAGAGTGGCAGGAGAAAATGATCTTTGCACAAAAAGCGATCGGCCTGCAGCCCAGCCCCTTTGACGCCTGGCTGACCTCCCGCGGTGCGAAGACGGAAGCCGTGCGCATGGAGCGCCACTGCTCCAACGCGCTGGAACTGGCCCAGCGCCTTGAAGGCCGCAAAGGTGTGAAGAGCGTGAAGTACCCCTTCCTGAAGAGCCATCCTCAGTTCAAGCTGGCCAAAAAACAAATGTCCGCCGGCGGCGGCATGCTGCTGGCCGACTTTGGCCTCAGCTACGCCGACACCCTCGCCTTCATCCGCCGCCTGCGCCTCTTCACACAGGCTGAGAGCCTAGGCGGCATCGAAAGCCTCGTGGCCCACCCCGCCAGCATGACCCACGCCTCCATTCCCAAAGACGCCCGCGAAGCCGCCGGCGTGACCGACGGCCTCGTGCGTTTCTCCGTGGGCATCGAGCACGTGGAGGACCTGTGGAAGGACATCGACCGGGCGCTGAAGGGGAGGTGACGGTTATCAATCCTTAGCGGCGGGCTCTCATCTCTCCGAGATGCTGCTTCTGTGCTCCCGGAGGGAGCAGAGATATTAGCCGGTGGTGAAGGGAGCGTAGCGACCGAGAACCACCGGACCCGCCACATGCACCCATCGCACATTTTCGTAGCGCCCTGAAAGGGCGCGAGAAGCATCCGCGTGCCCAGCGCCCCCGCTACCACACAAACCGTTCGTCATACACCACCATGCCGCGCTGGAGCATCGCAAGATATTCCTCCTGAAACGTTTTCACGCGGTGGTGCTCTTCCTGGTTCAGGACATAGGACCGGACAGCCTCTAAATCCGGCGCTGCAAACGTGAATGCGCCATAACCTTCCTGCCAGGCGAATCCAGCAAACCGCAGCTCTTCATGAATCCAGCGGGAGGATTCACTTTTGACCTCGCGCATCACATCGGCCAGGCAATGCGTTGACCGCAACCCCGCCGCAATGTGGATATGATCTCCTGTGCCTCCGACGGCATGAGCCACTCCGTTCATGTTTTTGATCACACCTCCTACGTATTCGTGTACACGTTTGCGTGCAGTCGGGGCCAGCAGGGGCTCGCGGTTCTTCGTGCTGAACACGAGATGGTAATGCAGCGAAAGATGCGTCGAGGGCATGCGACAGCTTCCCGCGCCCCTGCCGGGGCGCAACCCTCAGATATCCGGGGTTGTGGACACTAGTCCGGTGGTTCTCGGTCGCTGCGCTCCCTTCACCACCGGCTAATTTCTCTGCTCCCTCCGGGAGCCACCAGAGAGCATTCGCACCTTCATTCCCGTTGCCTCCCGCCCGGGCCTGAAGAAAAGTGCCGCCCCCAAAATGACCGATCTGTTTACCCATCCTCTCTGCAATGCCGAAGACCTCGGCAAGGCCATCCCTGACCACGACCTCGGAGTGTCCGTGTGCCTGCCGCTTTGGGAGCATGTGATCGGCTATGAAGAGGGCGATCAACGGATTGTGTCGAAGTTCAAATCCGGTTACCCACGCTTTTGCTGCCCGCCGGCCATCACGCGCCTGTTTGCCGCAGCGGAAAAAGAATTCGCTGCTCCCGGCGAACGCTGCCTCGTCTTCCCACGCGTGGTGCATGCAGAGCGCTGCGTGAAGTTCATCGGCGCCGGTCGCGCGGTGGAATGGACCGCGCACAATCTCGGCGTCGCCATCTTTCCTGCAGACAGCTACGTGCAGGCCCGCAAGTTCTGGCGCTTCTGCGGCGAATGCGTGAGCACCCGCCAGGCCTGCGACGCCCTGGGTGAACACAAGAGCGACGCGACCGCCGACGAAGGCAAGGCCGCGAACCGCACCATCCGCGAGCGAATCGCGAAACTGGCCGGGCAGCAGCCCGAAGACGTCTTTCTCTTCCCCTCCGGCATGGCGGCAAACTACGCCGTGCACCGCATGCTAACGCACCTCTTCCCGAATCGCAAAACCGTGCAGCTCGACTTCCCCTATGTGGACGTGCTGAAGCTGCAGCAGTTCTTTGGCAGCGGCGCGCACTTCCTGCCGCTGGTGAATGACAGCGAGTATGAGGACCTGAGCACGCTGCTGCAAAAGGAGCCGATCGCGGGCATCTTCTGCGAAGCGCCGAGCAACCCGCTGCTGCGCTGCGTGGACTTCGAGCGTCTGCTCTCCATCCGCGCCGCCGCGCAGCCCGGCGTGCCCATCATTGTTGACGACACCATCTCCACCGTGGCTCATGTGAATGCCCACCGCGTGGCCGATGTGGTGACCTCCAGCCTGACCAAGAGCTTCTCCGGCGCGGGCGATGTGCTGGCCGGCAGCGTGGTGCTGAACCGCAACTCACCGCATCACGCAGCCTTCTCTGCTTTCATGACCGCCCAAGCCGATCACGAACTCTGGCGCGGCGATGCCGTGGCCCTGGAGCTGAACAGCCGCGACTTCACCGAGCGTGCCGACAAAATGAGCCGCAACGCCCAGGCGCTGGCAGATCACCTGCGCACGCACCCCAAAGTGGATGCCGTCTGGCACGCCAGCCGCGAGGGCGGCAAAGGCTACGAATTCATCCGCCGTGAAAATGGCGGCCACGGCTGCCTCTTCTCCTTCACGCTCAAGAACCCCGAAAAGACCAGCGCCCCCTTTTACGACACGCTGCGTGCCTGCAAAGGCCCGAGCCTCGGCACGAACTTCACGCTGGTGTGCCCCTACACCCTGCTGGCCCACTACGAAGAACTCGACTGGGCCGCAAGCTGCGGCGTGAGCCGCTGGCTGATCCGCGTGTCCGCCGGACTGGAGGACACGCAGGATCTGATCGCGCGATTTGATGAAGCCCTGGCCCGGGTGTGACTGCCCGCCCGCTAAAGGCTACTTCAAGACTGCCTCGACATCGCTGTCCTTCAGGCTCATCGGGTGTCCTTCCCAGACGACCTTGCCATCCTTGTCGAGGATCATGGCATGCGGGATGCCTTTGATGCCGAAGGGCTTGCTGAACTTGCCGCCGTTGTCAAAAGCCACGTGATAGTTGATGGGTACTTCCTTGAGAAACTTGCTCACGGTCGGACGGTCCTCGTCCGTCACACCGATGATTTCCAGTCCCTTGGGCTGAAACTTTTTATACACCTCGTTCAGGTGCGGAATGCTGGCACGGCAGGGTGGGCACCAGGTGGCCCAGAATTCCACAATGAGAGGTTTGCCGGCAAAGGAGGGAGCCTTCTCCTTGAACTTGAGATCATCCACTTTGATCACCGTGCCCTTGTTGTCCTTGGAGGCGGTGGCCATGACGTTTTGGATGGCAAAGAAGCCGCTCACAAGCAGCCCGAATAGAATCAATTTCGTTTTCATGAGGTTGGGAAAGTTCGTTTAAGAACTGAATTAAATGAAAACAGGCGGATCAAAGCAAGACTATTTACTCCGCCATCATCAGCAGATCACTTACCCCCACGCCTGCGCAGCCAGTAACTTAGAAAATGACCCAGCCCGCTGAACTTGTAGCCGGGTTCTACCCAGCGCTCGATCACATAGAACGCAAAGTAGTACGCGCGGCAGAATCCCCACACGCAAAGCGTTAGCAGCAGCGCCGTCCGCCAGCTCCAATTCTCCACCAGCAGAATGGCTGCTGACATGAGGCCGATGAGGAGAAACAGCCAGCCTTTCAGCCACATGGCACGGGTGGATTGCAGGTCTCTCATGGCTTGGGCTTCGACGGCAGCAGGGTGTCTTTGATTTGCCTGGCCTTTTCGATCACTCGCTGCGCCTTTTCAACTTTGGTCGGTTCATGTGCCTGCGCTGGTTTAGATGCTACGGCAGGCTGTCTCCACCATCCGAAGTAGAGCACCGCGAACAGCAGCCCGATGGCCAGGAATGTGTGCATGCAGCTGCGAACGAGATATCGGGTCTTCTCAGGCAGCTTTTTCCTCTGCCGCGGCCCGGCATGCTCCGAGCGGCGGCAAAGCCAGAGCACAGCACAAATGATGGACTCGACCACATAGAACAGCAGCTCCAGCAGAAAGATCACCACCTCCAGTACGATTTCAGCCAAGGCAGAAAAAAAGTCGCCAACTCCGTCCATGGAGCGGGATCCTAAGCCCACGCCCCGCGAAGTCGAGCGATCACTTTTTCTCCAGCTTCACATAGTCCAGCCCCACCATGAAGCCCGGCACCGCATCCGCATGCTTGCCAGTAAGGGTAAAGGTGAGCTGATGCTCCCCGGCACTGAGCTCATGCGTGCCCCAGTCCAGTTCATCACTGTGGATGACCTTGGGTCCATTGTAGCCATCCCAACCGGTGGCGACGGGCTTGTCATCGAGCGCCACATCAATGATACCGTAGTCCTTCGCCATCGTAAGCGCGGCTTTCAGTGTGTATTTCCCCTTCTCCGCCACCGGCAGCGCCAGCGTGAGCTTCTGCCCCGGCTTGGCACCCGTCCACCAAAGCTGCGAGCCACCGCTCCAGGCACCTCCAAAGCCACCCATTCCCTGTGGCTTGGCATTACCGCCGGTTTTGCTCAGCACCTTGAGCGTCTCACCTTCGATCGCTCCGGGTATTGTAGTCCCGGCTTTAGCCGGTCCGGAAGCCCCGCTCTGAAGATATTTCACCAGATCAATGACCTGCTCCGGCTTCAGCGCATCAAACAACCCCTCCGGCATCGTGCTCAGCTTCGACACCTCACGCTTCGCGATGTCCGGCTGCGGCAGCGTGAACTCCACCCCGCCCATCATCGCAATCCTCACCGCCGCAGGACTTTCCTCCTTGATCACACCGCTCATCACACGCCCGTCCTTCATGGTAAACAAGTTGAGCTGGTAGGCCTTGCCGATCACCGCATTCGGATCCAGCACGTTTTCGAGCAGGTAGTTCAAATCCGCGCGATTGCTGCCCGTGATGTCGGGGCCAACGCTCTGGCCTTCGCCAAAGAGCTTGTGGCACTGGCCACAGGTCATGGTGAAAAGCATCTTGCCCTTCGCGAGATCGCCCTTGGCCAAAGCCGCAGGCGTGAGCAATTCGCGGAACTTCTTTGTCCTCTCGCCCAGATCTGCCTTCGGCGCGTTCACGTCACCCCAGGCGGATTTGATGAGGGCGTTGATCTCCGCATCGTCAAAGGCTGTGAGCTGGCGCACAAGGAAGGGAGAGAGGGCGGTGGCGGGAACCTTCTTAGCCTCCACCGCTTTCAGTAGCAGCTTTGCGCCTTCCTTGGAAGAGGCGAGGGTATTGACGGCATCTGGAATGGCGGCAGGATCAATGAGGCCAGGGTTTGAAATGGCCGATACCAACAGTTTCAGCTGATCCTCTGGAAAGCCGCCCAGAATGCCTGCGGCCTGAATCACCTCGCGCTTCATTAGGTTGGTGGAAGAGGTGCACACGATGATGTCCATCAACGCGAGTCGCAAATCTGGAGCGCTGGGACGAACTTGGCTGAGCAACCGCAAGGCGGTGCGCAACTCTGCTGGAGGTCCCTTGCCCCATACAATCCTGATAAAATGCCCGACAGCCGCTTCATCCCCAAACAGGGCGCTGAGTTCGGTAATCATCGGTTCGACAGCTTTCGAACCACCCGCCTTGAGCTTCGCCGCAGTCGCTGCCCAGTCCGGCGGCATGGTGAGCTTGCCCGCACCACGAGCACTGCTCAGAATCATCGCCAGCGTCGCCTCGCGCTTGGCGGCATCGGGTTCCTTCGTGAGTTCGGAGAGGATCGAGGCACGCCCCGCATCATCAGACGACAAGCGGCGGTAGATGAACTCGGTGACCTTTGGCAGCTTCGATGCCCGCGCGAGTTCCAGCCCGGCTTTGGCATCAGCACCAACGATCGGCTCAATGCCATACCAGATCAGCAGCGGGATCATTGGGTCGTCCTTGTCCTCGCCGTGGGAGAGGAGGGCGGTGGCGAGGGATTTGCGATGGGTCTCAGGCGTCCGTTGCAGCAAGGACGCCAGTTCCCGACGCACCATGGGTGAAGCCTCCTTGGCTGCCAGCTCTTCAAACGGCCGCATGACTGTGTCTAGCGGGCGCAGATCCTGCGCAGGCAATGCGGCACTGGCCCTGCGTGGATTGGCAAGTCGGATCAATCCTGCTTTGAAATGTTCCTCTTGAGAGGCGGACGGACAGCCAAAATCAGGACCAACCGAAGAGGTCGGAGACGCATCAGCCATCGACCGGAGCATCCAGAAGACACTGAGTGGCTTATGAAAGGTCTTTGGCTTTTCACCTGGAACATCGGCAAAAATCTTCACGATGGTGTCAAGCTTCGACGGGGAATCCTTGACCTTTTCGGTGAGCACCCGCCTCGCCATTCTCGATTCCCATTCGTTCTCCGTCTGCACCGCGAGCTTCGCCAGCGCCTCATCATCCTCCTTCGCCAGATCGCCCTTCCACGGCTTCCAGCCGTCGTAGCTGATCCGATAAATCCGCCCATTGCTGCGGTCCCAGTTCTCCACCGCGTTGCTGCCCCGGTGGCAAATCTGCACATCGCTCCAGTCGCTGACATACAGCGCGCCGTCCGGCCCTACCTTCTGCGTGACGGGAATGAAGTTCATGTCGTTGGCACGCATGAAATCGCTGCCGTGCTTGCCGATGTAGGAGCTGGCGTGGGGGTCGGTGTAGTTGGTGACGAGACGGTGACCGTGGAGGTTGCCGAAGATGAGCTGGTTGCGATAGGTCGGCGGGAAGAGGCTGCTCTGGTAGATGGAGAGGCCGCAGTGCGCGTGGCCGCCGCCGAGCGCATTCGTGTCATCATTCACGATGCCGGCGCCGGTGGACTTGTCGTGAGACACATCGGGCCGCGGATTGCCCGCATAGTGCGCATGATCCGCGATGGTCTTGATGTCGTCATACGTATACGGATTGAAGTGCTGCCCCGCCTGGCGCTGATAGCGCCCGCCTGGCACAATGTGGTAGAGATGCGGTATGACGCAGGCCGTCACAAAAAACTCGCCATGCTGGTCGTAGTCCAGCCCCCAGGGATTGCTCGTGCCCTCCGCGAAGATCTCAAACTCATGCCGCACGGGATGGTAACGCCAGATCCCAGCGTTGATGGGCTTGCGCTGGTCATCCGGCGCACCGGGTTTGCCAACCTTGCTATGCGTGAAGACGCCGTGGCAGCCGTAGAGCCATCCGTCGGGACCCCAGATGAAACTGTTGAGTGTCTCATGCGTGTCCTGGCTGCCCCAGCCGTCGAGGAGAATTTTGGCTGGAAAGTTCAGGCCAGGAACTTGGTTCGCCAATTCGCCCTCACTGGGGTCCGGTTTATCATCATGATCCTTGTCCGGGATGAACATCAAATACGGCGCAGCCCCCACCCACACGCCACCAAAGCCCAGCTCGATTCCGCTCACGAGATTCAGCCCCTCGCAAAAAATCTTCTTTGTTTCAAAGACGCCGTCGCCATCCTTGTCTTCGAGGATCTTGATGCGGTCCTGACCCGCTCCCACTTCACGCGGTTTCGGGTAGCTGTTGCCTTCCACCACCCAGATGCGCCCGCGTTCATCAAAGGTGAAGGCGATGGGCTGCACAAGATCCGGCTCGCTGGCGATCAGCTCCGCCTTGAATCCACCGGGCAGTTGCAAAGCCTTCAGCGCCTCCTGCGGAGACTGCCCTTTGGCATAATCCTTCTGCGGCTTCAGCGCCGGACCATACATCTTCTTCGGTGTCACATCCGCCGTGGTGTCCTTCCTCTCCTGCGTGAGGATGAAGACGCCAGCTTTGTTGCCCACCACGATGTCGGGGAGCTTGTCGCCATTCACATCGCCCACCTGCACATCCACACCCACGCCGCTTTCCGCATCCACGAGGTGCGGAACGAAATCGACGCCGCCTTTGCCATCGCGTTTGGTCTGATACCAATAGATGACACGATGTCCGCGCTCGTCGGGATCATGCCCATTATGCGCCCAGTAGCGCTTGCCAGTGACGATGTCTTTGATGCCGTCGCCATCGATGTCGGCAAGATACGCCGCATGCGGCTGGGAGAAGACGATGCCGTAGTCGTTGTCCTGCGGCTGCTCGCTGGCCAGCATGACGCGCTGCCACGTCGCCTGCTGCTCCACGGGCTTGAAATTGCCATCCTTCACAGGTGGATACGTGTTGTTACCGGTGAGTTGCCACGGCTTGTTTTGCAGATACACCGCCACGCCGTAGCGATGCGCCGCGAGGCTGGTGAAGACGTCGTTCGTGCCGTTGCCATCGAAATCATACGCAAACATCTGCGCCCCACCGCCGATCCCGGCAGCGAAATTGTGCTGTGCCCAAGGAGCTGGACTTGCCAAGTCCAGCCTGGAGTTGGCAACACCAGCTCCTTGATTTTCCCACCAGCGCCGCGCTTCCAGCAGGTCCAGCTTGCCATCGCCATTCACATCCCCAACGCCCAGCCCGTGCGTGAACTTCGCCACCTTCATGTCTTCGCTCACCGCCACGAATGGCCATTTCTCCGTCGGCTTCTCCCAGTTCGGTGCGAACCAGCCGAATTTGCCCCCGGTGCTGCATACGATCTCCGGTTTGCCATCGCCGGTGATATCGGTGAAGACCGGCGATTCATTGTCCACCACGTCCGCCACGATGTGCATCGGCCAGGGTTTGTCATCATGCGTGCCGGGGTTCAGATACAGCCGCGCCTCCTTGCCGGGGAAACCGAGGATGAGGATGTCGTTCTTCTTGTCCGCGTTGAAGTCGTGGACGTAGGCGAAGAAATTGTCCGAGTAGCCATTGATGCTGAAAATCTTCGGCTCGTAGTACGCGTGCTTTTTTTCAAACGCCGGCCCTTCCCACCAAAACGGTCCGGCCATCACGTCCGGTTTGCCATCGCCATTGATGTCGCCAATCGCCGCGCCTTCGGAGTAAAAATCTCCGTGAAGCTGCTGGCGTTTCCAGGTGATCTGGGTGGCGGCGTGAACGGTCGTGGCCGCGGCGAAAGCGAGGAGAAGCAGGCGTTTCATGGTTGTGAGAACCAAACGCTATCAGAAATGCCTGTGAACAGACAAGTTTTATGAGGAATCGGCCATGGTTTGGGAAAATCCAGCCAAGCGGTTCACTGCGGAGAACGCAGAGAAACACAGAGTTCCGGAACCATATCTCTGTGCCTCGCTGTGAACTCTGTGGTAGTGCTTCCACCCTCCATGCCCCCCGCCAGCTTCGTTCTCAGCCCAGAGCCCATTCCCACCACCCCCACTGAGTTCCAGCCCGGTGAAGGGGCCGAGGCTCAGTTCCTCGGTGTCGTGCGCGGCATGGAGGATGGTCGGGCCATCACGGGCATCGACTACAGCGCCTACCTGCCCATGGCGGAAAAGATGCTGCGGGAGCTCATCGACCACGGCCAGCGCGACCACGGCCAGCACCGCGTCTTCATCCAGCACCGCCTCGGCTTCGTGGCCGCAGAGCAGCCCAGCATCCTCATCCGCGTGCGCACCAAGCACAGCGGGGAGTCCTTCGACCTCTGCCGCTGGTATTTGAAAGAGATCAAGACCCGCGTGCCGATCTGGAAGAAGCCGGTGTTTGCGGAGTGACCACCCGGCACCACTCAGTCCGCAAAGACGCGTGAGCGCACCTCTTCCCACGGAGAGATCGCCTGCGGATGGGCCTCATACGCTGCCAGGCGTTGATCCAAAAGCGCCAGAATGGCGGCATCCACACTCACCTCCCCATTCTCGGCATCGGCAGAATCCAAAAGCTCCTCGGCCAACTGCCGTTTTTCATGAGAGCTCATTTTTCTGAGATTGGGAAACGCCTCCAGAATCATTTCCTATTCTCCCCCTCCCACCACCGCCTGACAACGTGCAAAATGCCCTCTTTCCCCCATTGCCGGAAGGGACTTTTCCCTGCAAACTGCCTGCCCCCAAGCCATGCCCACGCCCCCCTTTCACTACCAGGAACTCCTCGAACTCGGCACCGATGACACCGAATACCGCCTGCTGACCAAGGAACACGTCTCCGTGCAGAAATTTGGCGAGAAGGAAGTCCTCGTCGTGAATCCCGAGGCGCTCACCCTGCTGGCCAATCAGGCTTTTCACGACATCAATTTCTTCCTGCGCCCGAAGCACCTGAAGCAGGTGGCCGCCATCCTCGACGACCCCGAGGCGAGCGAAAACGACCGCATGGTCGCGCTGACAATGCTGAAAAACGCCGACGTGGCCTCCGCCGGGCTGCTGCCCTTCTGCCAGGACACCGGCACCGCCATCATCATGGGCAAAAAAGGCCAGCAGGTCTGGACCGGCGGTGGCGATGAATCCGCGCTCTCGAAGGGCGTTTACCTCGCCTACACCGAAAACAACCTGCGCTACTCCCAGAACGCGGCGCTGAACATGTTCGACGAAAAGAACACCGGCACCAATCTCCCCGCGCAGATCGATCTCTACGCCACCGATGGTGACGCGTACAAATTCCTCTTCATCGCCAAAGGCGGCGGCTCGGCCAACAAAGCCTACCTGTATCAGGAAACCCGCGCCGTGCTCAATCCGAAGAGCATCGTGAAGTTCCTCAGCGACAAGATGGTCTCCCTCGGCACCGCCGCCTGCCCTCCCTACCACCTCACCTTCGTCATCGGCGGCACCTCCGCTGAATCGACGATGAAGCACGTCAAACTGGCTTCCACCAAGTACTACGACAACCTTCCCACCACCGGCAACGAACACGGCCGCGCCTTCCGCGATGTCGAGCTCGAAGCCCAGATGCTGCAGGCCGCGCGCGAGTGCGGCATCGGCGCACAGTTCGGCGGCAAATACTTCGCACTGGATGTGCGCATCATCCGCCTGCCACGCCACGGCGCCTCCCTGCCCATCGGCATCGGCGTCTCCTGCTCGGCGGACCGTCAGGCCAAAGGCAAGATTACCAAGGATGGCGTCTTCATCGAGCAGCTCGAAACCAATCCCCTGCCCTACATCCCCGAAGAGCTGCGCCACCGCAAAGACACCAACGCTGTCCGCATCGACACCAACCGCCCGATGGCGGAAATCCGCGCCGAACTCAGCAAGTATCCCACCACCACCCGCCTCCTCATCAACGGACCCATCATCGTCGCCCGCGACATCGCCCATGCGAAGCTCAAGGAGCTGATCGATTCCGGCAAGCCCCTGCCCGACTACTTCAAAAACCACCCCGTGTACTACGCCGGCCCGGCTAAAACCCCCGCCGGCATGCCCAGCGGCAGCTTCGGCCCCACTACCGCAGGCCGCATGGACAGCTACGTCGATCTCTTCCAGAGCCACGGCGGCAGCATGGTCATGATCGCGAAGGGCAATCGCGGCCAGCAGGTCACCGACGCCTGCAAAAAGCACGGCGGCTTCTACCTCGGCAGCATCGGCGGACCCGCCGCCATCCTCGCCAAGGAGAACATCAAGAAGGTCGAAGTCGTCGAGTTCGCCGAGCTCGGCATGGAAGCCATCTGGAAGATCGAAGTCGAAGACTTTCCGGCGTTCATCCTCGTGGATGACAAGGGCAACGACTTCTTCCAGACCGTGGGTCCGGGGTGTTCGGTGAAGCATTGATCGAGCTTATGTCCGAAAGTGATGCAGACCCATGGGTTTACACCCGGGGAAAGATCGAAGAAGCCATTTCCCAAGGGGATGCTGAACGTCTTCGTTGCTGGGTGGTCGCGGTTTCCATGTACGATGCCGATGCCTCCTATGCCGAAGATCTGTGCCTGCGATTATCCAATCATCCCGATGAAATCGTACGGGGAAATGCCATTCTCGGCTTTGGCCACATTGCACGGGTGCACCGGCGGCTGGATGAAGAACGCGTGAAACCGCTGATCGTCGCGGCGTTTCTAGATTCGAGCTGGAATGTCACAGGGCATGCTTTCAGCGCTCGAGAGGATACTCAATTTTTCCTCGGTTGGAAATTTGAGCCCCTGGATAAGCAGTCGGAATGAATTCTCTCAGGAAAGTGTCACGACTTACGACCTCCTTTAGCTGCCCGGCATCCTTGTTCTGCCGTGGACCCGGGGCCGCTTGGTGAATCATTGAGTTTTGTAACTGCTCGTGCAGTTTGGGCGGCATGAACCCTCTTGCCGCCCAGCTACGCCAGGACACCGAGGCCATCTGCTATGCCGATGGCCGCAAGGTGGGCACGCCGGGGCATGAGCGCGCCCGGCTGCACCTGTTGAGGCGTCTTGAAGAAATCGGCTGCCTGCCGTTTGCCGGTGATTCTCTGGAGCTGCCATACCACCACAGGAAGCAGGACTTCTGCAATCTGGTGGGCCGCATTCCAGGACAAGACTCGCGTCTCCCACCGCTGCTCATCGGTGCGCACTACGACAGCGTGATCCCCTTTCCCTGCGCGGATGACAATGCGGCCGCCGTGGCTATCGCCTTGCAAGCAGGCCGCATGATTAGAGACAAGGGAGGATTGCGGCGCGATGTAGTCATCGCCATCTTCGATGCAGAAGAGCCGCCCTATTTCCTGGGCGATGCCATGGGCAGTCAGCGCTTCTATGCGGACCATGTGGCGGGCAAAGTCGCGATTCATGCCGCCGTGGTTATGGATCTGGTCGGGCATGACATTTCCGTACCGGGAGAAATGCTGGGCATCATCCCTGGTGTGGGCTTGCTAAATCTTTTGCTGCCAGGCTTTGGCCGCAAAGACTTCGCCGTTCCACATCTGCGGTCAGGTTTGTTTGTGACGGGCAGTGAAAGCCATGCCGAGCTGCCGCCGGTGCTGCAGAGCTTTGGCCAGCCACCCGATCTCAGAGTGATCGCCACGCAAAACTGCTACATCGGAGATGTAAGCGACCACGGCGTATTCCGACGGAATGGCGTGCCGTATTGGTTTCTCTCGTGCGGGCAATGGGCGCATTATCACACCCCCACAGACACTCCTGACCGCCTGAACTATGACAAGATGGCGGCCGTCACGAACTATCTAGTGCAAATGGTGGAAGGTTTGGACGGACGCGAACTGCGCGGTGAACGCAAGACCGAGCAAATCACCGAAACCATTGAACTCGAGGCTGAGTTTCTGCGCTCAGCACTCGGCATCCTTCACCGCCCAGTCATGCGCTGGGCCGGACTGAAAGATGTGAAGACCCGCGAAGACATGGACCAATTCGCAAGAGCACTGCTGGGGATGGGCCTGGGGGTGCTGTGAACCTCCGGCTCGCAGGAGCACCCGCTCCTTGCAACGTGGCTGTGGGTCGCTGCGTTGTTAAGGCCTCAACCATGAGCTCTTCCCGCCTGCTTTTTCTACTGCTCAGCAGCTTTCTGCTGTCTTGGGTGCAGGCAGTTGATCCTCCGTCCATCACCGCTGAGTTCATCACCACCTGGGGTAAGGAAGGCAGCGCCCCCGGCGAATTCAACATTCCCATCGGCATCGCCATCAATGCGGCGGACGAGGTGTTTGTGGCGGATCATTACAACAGCCGGGTGCAGAAGTTTGATGCGGATGGAAAGCTCCTGGCGCATTTCGGGGTGCTGCCAAATCCGGGCGGCATTGCCATCGATGGCGACCGGCTTTATCTGAGTCATTTTCCGACCTCGCGTCTCACGAAGGACAAGAGAACACCGGACCGCATGAGCGTGTATTCGCAGAAGGGAGAGTTCATCCGCGAATGGGGTTCCACCGGCAAAGAGGACGGCCAGTTTGATTTCCCGGGCGGAATCGCCATCAGCAAAACGGGCGAGGTGTTTGTGGCGGATCAGACGAACCGCCGTGTGCAGGTGTTTGACCAGGAGGGAAAATTCCTGCGCAAGTGGGGCGAATACGGCGTGCAGCCGGGGCAGTTTGGCGGAAACACGAATCCCAAATCGCGTGTGGGAGGGCCGAACTTCATCGCGCTAGGCCGGGATGGCAGTGTCTTCACTACAGAGGCGAGCGTGGGGCGTGTGCAGCAGTTTTCACCGGAAGGCAAACCCCTCCTGGCCTGGGGCACGCTGGAGGACAAACCGGGCGGCTTTGGCGGGAAGTTCACAGCCTTCAAGGCAGGCCTGATCGGGCCCATCGGCCTCTGTTTTGATCACCAGGACCGGCTGTGGATCACTGCTGTGAGCGGGCGCGTGCAGTGCTTCACGCGTGAGGGAAAATACCTCGGCGGCTTTGGCGACACGCAGGGCACCGAGCCCGGGCACTTTTACGCCCCGCATGGCATCGCCATCAACAGCCGCGGAGACCTTTTCGTTGTCGATAGCTACAATCATCGCGTGCAGAAGTTCGCGCTGAAGGCGAAATAGCCTCCCGCGCCACGGCCATCTTCTTCTGTGAGGAGCTGATGAGAAAAGGCGTTTGTCTGCCCTATGCGTTTTGAGTTTTGGTGTGCTGGTCTTTCGATGGCGGTCTGCCTGTCACCGCCCATGTTGTGGGCGGCAGACACACCCGTTTCCTCTCTCCCTGAGCTGAAGCACGCGCTTTCAGCCGCCACGGCGGGCAGCATGGTGCGTCTGGCCAAAGGAGCGGAGATCGCGCTGAAGGATGACCATATCATCGTCCCGGAAAAGGTCACGCTCACAGGCGAGGGGGCCACGCTCCAGGCGGAGCCTGTGGGAGAGCGCGCGGCGATCGCGCTGCTGCCTGGGGCGAGGCTCACCGGACTGCGTATCGTCGGGCCCAACCCGCTTTTCAAAGATATCGACGCCCAGCCGGTCAAGGCCTCGGGCTATGCCGTGTCCTGCACGAATGCGGAGGTGGACCACTGCGAGATCCTGCAGTTTCAACGCGGAGGCATCGCCCTGTTTCGCGACAGCGTGAAGTCCCACATCCATCACAACCACCTGCACGACATCGCGGCGTATCCTGTCCTGATCGCAAACGGCAGCGGAGACGGCCACATCATTGACCACAACCGCATCGAGTGGGCCTGGCACGCCATCGCAAGCAATGGCTCACGCGGAAGCGGCTACACGGCACGCTTCAATGAATTCACCCGCATGCCGAGGCCCAGGGCCTTTGAAACGAGCGGCGCATCGCCGCCCAACTGGTGCCTGGACACGCATGAAAACAACGGCGCGGAGACACGCCCGCCGCGCCCGGCCACACGCCTGCTCGTGGTGCACGACAATGTCTTCCGTGCGCACCCCGACGTGAAGGTGGGGGATGGCAGCGAACTGCTGCAAACCAACGGACTCTACCCCAAACACGACATCTACGCAGGAGACTGCCCGGGCGTGACCACCACCGTGGAGATCTACAACAACCGTTTCCTCATGCACGAGCGGACAGCGTCCAAGGACAAGTTCAAGCCCTTTGGCCGCGCCATCCGCCTCGTGGGCCAGCGTGGGAATCCCGCGCTGGAAGACGACCCACTGGAGCCCAAGGGAGAGTGGAAGGCGAGCATCCACGACAACCGTTTCGGCGGTGAATAACCGCCTGTGACGAAACCGCAATTGCGCGCTCCCGGCAGCACGCTTGAGTGCCAGGCATGTCAGCCAGCCCCATCCGCGTCACCATCTGGAACGAATTTGTCCACGAACGGCAAAACCCTGCCGTGGCGGCCATTTATCCGCAGGGCATTCATGGGGCGCTGGCGGAGGCGCTGGCCAAGCATGGCGCGTTCATCGTCCACACTGCCACACTCGATGAGCCCGAGCAGGGCCTGCCGCCCGTGGTGCTGGATCAGACGGACGTGCTGCTGTGGTGGGGGCACGCGGCACATGATCAGGTGAGCGATGAGCTGGTGACGCGCGTGCAGCAGCGGGTGCTCGCAGGAATGGGGCTGATCGTGCTGCACTCGGGGCATTTCTCCAAGATCTTCAAGCGACTCATGGGCACGAGCTGCGCGCTGTGCTGGCGCGAGGCAGGCGAACGCGAACGTGTGTGGAAGATCAACCCCGGCCACCCCATCGCAGCGGGCATTGGTGACTGCATCGAGATCGAGCAGTCGGAGATGTATGGCGAGCCCTTTGGCATTCCCACGCCGGACGAGCTGATCTTCGTCTCCTGGTTCCAAGGCGGTGAGGTGATGCGCAGCGGCGCCACCTGGACGCGCGGCAGCGGCCGCATCTTTTACTTCAGCCCCGGGCATGAGGTGTACCCGATCTACCACCTGCCAGACGTGCAGCGTGTCATCGCCAATGGCATCCGCTGGGCACGCCCGCAGGGCGAAGCCGCCAGCACGCCACGCCATGTGCCGGTGGAGCAGGCGCGGGAGAAGATCGAAGTGCGCGGCGGCACGGTGCACGTGGAGGATGGGAAGCTGGCGGGGCAGTGAGCGCCTAGGAGCGCGGAATTTATTCCGCAGCACTCCGCTGCAGATCCAACTCCGCTTTTGCCCGCCGCTTTGACGTGCCGGGAATCAGTGTGTTTGCGCACTATGAGATGAGCGAACACCCGCCAGGCGCGGACGACCTGCTGCGGAATAAATTCCGCGCTCCTCAGATGCTGCGCGGCTTCGCTTGTTACTGCGCCGTCATGTTTGCACGGCCACCGCGCAGGACGTATTTCTGGATCTTGCCGGTGGCGGTCTTGGGCAGCTCAGCAATGAACTCGAAACCATGCGGCACTTTGAAATGCGCCAGGTGCTCGCGGCAAAAGAGCCGCAGTTCCTCAGAAGTGGTGGTGGCACCGGGACGCAGTACGACGAAGGCCTGCGGGGTTTCGCCCCATTTTTCATGCGGCAGGCCCACCACGGCGGATTCCTGTACAGCCGGGTGGCGCAGCAGCACACCCTCCACCTCCACGGAGGAGATGTTCTCACCACCGCTGATGATGATGTCCTTCCAGCGATCACGGATTTCGATGTAGCCGTCGGGATGCACCACAGCAGCGTCTCCACTGTAGAACCAGCCGCCCCGGATGGCCTTGGCGGTGGCGGCGGGGTCGTTGTAGTAGCCTTTCATCACCGCATTGCCGCGGATGATGATCTCGCCCATCGAGGCACCGTCTTTGGCGACTTCCTGACCGTCGTCGTCCACCACGCGCACCTCGGCATTGGCCAGATACTCCACGCCCTGACGGGCCTTGATCACCGCGCGCTCCCTTGCGCTGAGCTGCTCATGTTCGGGGCGGGATTCGCTGATGGTGACGATGGGCGAAACTTCCGTGAGGCCATAGACGTGGGTGATCTCCCAACCCAGCTCGCCCTCCATGCGCTCGATGGTGGCGGCGGCGGGTGGCGCGCCGGCGGTGATGACGCGGACGCCGCGCGGCACGTCCTGGCGGACCTCCTCCGGCGCATTGGCCATGCCGATGAGCACGGTGGGCGCGGCGCAGAGCAGGGTGCAGCCCTCCTTTCGGATCGCCTCAAAGATGAGCCGGGGGTCTGCCTTCGGGATGCACACATGCCGCCCGCCCACGGCGGTGACGGTCCAGACGAAGGTCCAGCCATTGGCATGAAACATGGGCAGCACCCACAGATAGCGGTCCGCACTGGTGAGGTGCGTGTGCATGAGGTGGCCCATGATGTTGAAGGCCGTGTTGCGGTGGCTGACCATCACGCCCTTGGGATTCGCCGTGGTGCCGCTGGTGTAATTCAGGGCGATCATGTCCGTCTCGCTGATCTCAGCGGGGGCGGTGAAATGGGGCGCGGAGGCTGCCAGCGTGGTCTCGTAGTCGGTCCAGCCGGGCTTGCTGCCGGTGAGGGCCACAAAATGCTCCACCCCGGGCACTTGGTCGCGAATGGAGTCCACGGCGTCGAGGTAATCCGCATGCACGCAGGCGATGCGAGCGCCGCTGTGGTTCAGAATGTAGGCAAAGTCGGCGGCGGTGAGGCGGAAATTGATCGGCACAATGACCGCGCCGATCTGCGGCACGGCGTAGAAGGCCTCCAGGTGCGCATGCGTATTGGGGGCGATGGTGGCCACCCGGTCCCCCGGCTGTACGCCCAGGCCCTGCAGCGCCGCAGACCAGCGGTCGCAGCGCTCGAAGAACTCGCGGTAGGTGAAGCGGCGGTCTCCATCCACCACAGCCTCGCGATCAGCATACAAGCGGCGGGCACGGCGGGCGAAGTCGAGAGGCGAGAGAGGCGTTTCCATGGAAAGAAGGCGCAAAGCCTAGCCGAATGCGGCTGAATAAGGCGAGAGAAAAGAAGCAGCCCGAGGGCGAGGACCTCTGCGGCCTCTCCTATTTAGGAAAGCGATTTGGTGAGGTAGAGAGAGCCCCCCGCCTCGGCCACGTACACCGCCTGTGAAAAACCGGCGGCGGCATAGACGCGCTTCGCGTGGTGGTTGTGCTCCTGCACCTCCAGGGTGAGCCGGCAGCAGCCCAGCTTCCGGCCACGCTGCTCGATGGCCTCAAGCAGCGCACGCCCAATGCCTGTACCCCGGTGGCCGGGAAGAACGAAGTAGTCCGAAATGTTGATGAGCGGCCGTGCGGCAAAGGTGGAAAACCCGCGAAAGCAGATGGCGAGGCCCACAGGCTGGCCGCCGCAGGTGGCGAGGAAGACCAGCGTCGTGGGGTGGGCACGCAGCCCGGGAACCACCTCGCGTCTGGCTGTCTCCGAAAGGGGCTTGCCGTCGCCCATGGGGTCCATGGCATAGGCATTGAGGAGATGAAGGGTGGCTGCCTGATCCTCCGGCTGGGAGAGATCGGCTTCGTGGACGGTGGCGGAATCGTCGCTCATGACTTCGCCAAAGAAACCGGATCGTGCGATTTACCAGCGTTTTGTGAAGCTGGCCGGGATGGGATGGCGCTGCAGGCACGTTGAGGGAAACAAAAAGCCACGCAGCCGACCATGCGACTCCGTGGCTTCAGGTTTTGGGGTTGGGAAATGGATCAGGCCTGACGCGATTCGATGCGTGCGACCATCTCGCGCACGTGCCAGGCTTTGTAGGCGCGTGGCTTCAGGATGGCGAGGCTGCGGGTGAACGAGCCCCACTTGAGCACCTGGATGGTCACGCGGCGCGTGCCCCAGCTGTTCATCATGCCGAAGGTCGGCTTGTAGAGATCGATGGTCCGAGTGCCGACGAGGGCGGAACCGTAGTCATCGACGACGTAGAGCGAGGGATCGCCCTTGATCTGGAATACCGTGCCCACCGGGTAGATGGACCAGTCGGCAGCGGCGCTGCGGATCTGACCGTGCTTGAGGGGGGTACCGGCGGCGGTGCGCGCACCGTATTCGATGTGGTCGCCTTCGTCGTGGGTGTAGGCGGTTGTCTTGACGCCTGCAATGACCTGGCCTGGTGTGCCAGCTGGGGTTGTGGTGGTTGAGGAGCTTTTAACTTCTTCCGCGGCAGCGGAGACGCACATGGCAGCGAGGCACAGGAGGATGGTTGGTTTCAATCTTTGGGTTGGTTGTTGGGTCGCGCTCTTCCGGATGGGGGGCCCGGGCGAGGGGCGCGCATGGTGACGAGTTCGACACCCCTGTCAACGCAGCGATTTGTAACCCGGCCTGGTCAAAAATCCGGATTTATCCCATCCCAAGCCTTAATTCAGCGCCACTGTGTCACTTTAAACGCAAAACCGCCCCGTAAGCCTCCGCCCCGCCGGGAGACGTCATGGTCTGTTCGCCGAATGTCGCAGGTGCGACACATGCCCCCGAAAAAATCAGCCTTCCAGAGGGGTGCCAGGCCATGCAATAGGCATTGTCCCCCTTTGCACCCCCGGTTGGCAGGAGCCACTCGAGGGCGCCTTTTTCGTCAAAAGAGGCCGTAAAGATGTCGGTGGCACCCTGGGTCTTGAGCGTCTGACCGGCGAAGGTGGCGGTTTCGGAGAATTCGCCGGTGACGAAGCAGCGGCCGGTGTTGTCTGTGGCGACGCCGAGGCAGTAATCGGTTGCAGGACCTTGCAGGACTTGGCTCCAGAGGAGTTTGCCTTCGGGGCTGAAGTGGGCGAGGACGCCGTCGTTGTCTTTGTCTCCGGTGGACTGCACGGGGCCACCGTTGAGGACGCCTTTGAACATGCCTGCGCACCAGGTGCGGCCGGTGGAATCTACGGCGATTTCGTGGAAGCCGGCACTGGGTGCGCCGGGGAGAGAGGCTGCCCAGACGCCTGTGCCTTCGGGGGTGAGTTTCAGCACGATGCCACCCTGTGCTTTGGATTGCAGCGCTATTCCATCCAAGGAACCCTCGCCGCCGCCGTTGCCGCCTATATAGATGGCGTCTTTGGCATCGACGCCGAGGCCGTGGCCGCTGCCGTTGAATTTGCCGCTGGTAGCCTTGACCCACTTCAGGTTGCCTGAGGGGTCATATTTGGCACAGAAGATCGGGCGGACCGAGGTGCCGTTCGCATTCACGACGACGTCGCCGAACTTGGCTTCGCCTGCCACCGAACCGGTGACGACGATGTCGCCATGGGAATCGACGGCGATGCCGTGGCCGTAATCGTAGCCTTTTCCGCCGGCGGTTTTGATCCAGAGGAGCGCACCTTGTGTGTCGTATTTGGCAATAAACACGTCGTAATCCCCCGCGTTTGGTAGGAGGTGGCCGTTGGCCTGGGCATCGGTGCTTTGATAGTGGCCGGTGACGTAGATGTTGCCGGCGGGGTCGGTGGCGACGCCGTAGCCGCGGTCCACCAGGCTGCCGCCGAGGCTGCGGACCCAGAGGAACTTGCCATCCGGGGAGACTTTGGTGAGGAAGAAGTCGGTGCTGCCGAGGCCGGTGCGCTTCTGGTCGCCGAAGGTGCCGTCGTCGGTGGCTTCGCCGGCCATGAAGACATTGCCCTCGCGGTCAAAGGTGACGGCGCGGGTCTTGTCGCTCTTGGCTCCGCCGCAGGCGGCGACCCATTCGAAGGTGGGGGTGGCGGCGTGGAGGGAGGTGGCGAGGAGGGCGAGGCAGAGGGAGCGCATGGGACTGGAGAGGGAGCCGGATTTTACAACGCAGAGATTCGAAGACCGCAGAGATGAGGCTAGGTTTCTGAGCTGGATCTCTTGCGGCGTTCGGACTTGTTTTACGCTTCCTTACTGGATGGGCGAGAAATCGGTGGCCTTCATGTAGATGCTCTTCACGCCTTCGGACTGAGGCTCGATGGTGAGGGAGCCGCCGTTGGCGGCTTCGCTGGCGGCCTTGGCTTTGACCCAGTCGGGGTCGGCGCGGAAGGCGGTGAAGGAGGCGAGGCCGGCTTCTTTGCTGTCGTGGGCGAGGATGTAGATGAGCTTTTTGCCGGCACCTTTGTCGGCGTCCGAGGGGGTCCAGTAGGCGAGGTTGGTCATGCCGTGCTTTTCGAAGAGCTTCATGGTGTGGTCGCGGAAGCGGGAGTGGAGGGCGTCGAGCTTGCCGTCTTTGGTGGTGTAGGTGCGCATTTCGAAGACGCGGGGTTTGCCGGCTTTGGCGACGGCCACCGGCGGGGAGTAGTCGGTGGTGGTCATGAAGATGGACTCCGGGGGCTTGGCGAGGATCTTGCCGGCTTCTTCGCTGGCCTTGCGGGCGGCCTGCCACTCGGGGTCGGCGCCGAAGGCTTTGAAGCTGGCTGTGGCGGCGTCGCGGCTCTTGTGTTCGAGGACGTAGATGAGGGTGGTCTTGGAGCCGTTTTCTTCATCGACTGGGACCCAGTAGCCGATGTTCTTCATGCCGTGTTTTTCGAAGAGCTTGCAGGTGTGATCGCGGAAGCGGGCGAGGAGGGCGTCGAGCTTGCCTTCGTTGCAGGTGTAGATGCGGAGTTCGTAAACGGGGGAGGGCGCGGCGTCCGCGGCGTGGAGGAGAGGGGCGACGAGGGTGAAGAGAGAGAGGGCGAGGAAGGTGAGGCGGGTCATGAGAGGGTGGAAGGAACGGCGGTGGAGAGGCGGGCTTATCAGATTGCTTGGCGGGCGGGCGGGAATGGCACGCGGTTGAGGTTGTCGATTGTGAATTGTGCGGGGGCTGAACGCTTCTTGCTTTGAAGGCCGGAATGAAGGTAGAAAGATTAGGGGTAGGAAAATTTTAGGTTTAGAGGTTGAGGGGACATTTTTCTACCCCGTTCTGGAACGCTGAAACGAGAAGACTCTTAACGAGTGCCCTTCTTGACTGGCATTTGAATGACAGCCCTACGGAGCTGCAAGTTTGGGCGGGTGGTAGCGTTGCCTTTTATCTCCATGAAATTCGTTTTTACTCCCGCGGTCGTCCTGCTTGGTTTCACTTGCTGTTGTGCTGTGGTTGGTTGTGCGACGGCAGGGGGTGGACTGAAGGCCTGCAGGGATGCGAAGGCACTGGTGGCGAAGCGCACGAAGGAACTTGGGGCGGAGAATCCCAAGACATTGTACAGCCGCACAAACCTGATCGCCGCGATGCTAGATCTTGAGCAGGGTGAGGCGGCGGAAAAGGAGGGCCGGGAATTGCTCCCCATAGCCACCCGGGTCTTCGGCGCTGAGTACAAGGAGACTCTGGTGATCCGCAAGAACCTGGCGCTGTCTCTGGCGCAGCAGGGACGAATGGCAGAAGCGGAGAAGGAGTATCGCACTGTGCTGCCGCTGATGCAGCGTGTGATCGGAAGCGATTCGCCCAAGACGCTGCGCTGCCGGGCGGACTTCATTGCTGTGATTGGTGCGCAGGGCAAGAATACGGAGGCGGTGAGGGAGAGCCGGAGTTTGATTGCGGCGCAGACGCGGGTGCTGGGTGCGGAGAATGTGGAGACGCTCTGGGCGCGCTACAATCTTGCGTATGCCCTGCACCAGATGGGGCGGCAGGAAGAATGCCAGAAAGAGATCGGCGAGTTGCTGGCGGTCGCTGAGCGTGTGCTGGGTCGGGAGCATTCGCTGACAGTCAAGGCTGGACGGCTCAAGAAAACTGCAGTGTGAGCAGGTTGAGGTGGTGCTGTGGCGGATGGCTGCAAAACCGTAGATCGAACCCTGACTGAGACTGTAGTGACAGAGTCGTAAGAAGGCGTCAATGGAATGGATGGCCTACGGAACACACGGAATACGCGGAAAAGGATTCCAAACCGGGGCTTCAAGGTGGGGCGATGCGATAGTTCGAGATGCTGGTGCAGTTTTGTATGTCACCGTCCCGTCTTATGCTCACGCTTCGTTTTCATTTTCGCGTCCTTGCCACCGCTTTACTCGCCATCGTGGCCTCGGGAGCAGGTTTGGCTGAAGAGGTTTCGAAACCGGGCAAGGCGGGGGTGGGGCCATGGCAGGCTGCGGCGGCGGAGCATGCGCATATTCTTTCGCAGGTGAGGTGGACGCCGGTGGCGGGGACGATGCCGGAGAGGAATGGGGGCTTTTTTGAGAAGGGGAAGGAGTATGTTGGGGTGCCGTACTCCAGCGCCAAGTCGGATGGGAGATACATCGGCTTTGACATCAATTTGCGCACGTTTTTGGCGGCGGTGGAGAATCCGCTGAGCGTCTTGTACACTGAAAACCTGGCGGGCAAGACGGCGAATGCGGCGAGCTTTTATGGGACGGTGTGCTCGTCGTTTACCAGTTATGCGCTGCAGTGTGCGATTCCGGAGGTGAGTCGGAGGCAGGGGCCGGCGGTGGGGAAAGGGGTCGAGCTGGTGCAGCCGCAGGGGGCTGAGGCCGTGCAGGTGGGGGATGTGATTTACACGCCGCACAGCACGGAAAGAGACGGCTCGCATGTGGAGATGGTGACGGCGGTGACGAAGGATGCGCAGGGACACGTGACTTCGGTGCGTGTGGAGGAAAGCCGGCCTATGACGACGAAGACGACGATGCGCAGCGCGGCGGAGTTTGACGCGCATCTGAAGCACCGGAACAAGCAGCTATTTCGCATCACGGATCTGGATGCTTGGAGAGGTGGGAACCGGGCTGAGTCGCTACAGTTCCCGAATTATGAGCTGGATGCGAAGCGGCCGGAGATCAATCGCACGCTGCTGCTAGATCTCGGGGACTGGGTGCCGTATCAGAAGGGGAAGCCAGTGAAGATCCATGTGATGGACCGGGACGGGCTGGGGGTGAAGGCGCTGGTGATCCAGCGTGATGGCAAGGTGGTGGAGGAAGTGGCGGTGAGCGGGCCGGGTGTGGTGGAGCGCAGTTTCACGGACTGCGGCGACTACACGGCGCATGTGCAGCGGCCGGATGGCTCGACCAGTCCTGCGTGTGAGTTTGCGGTGTGCGATCTGGATTTGAGTCTGCCGGAGGGAAGCGTGTCGCTGGCCGAGGAGTGGCAGGTGACGTTCCGCAGCGAGAACATCCCGATAGCTGCGGTCTATCTTTTCAATGAAGGGGACAGCTACGGGCGACATCCCATCGTTCTAAGTCCGGAGCAGCGTCGCGCCGGGAGTGTGAGCATTCCGGTGGGGCTGCTGAAGAAGCCTGGGAAACTGCAGGTGTGGGTGATAGGGGAGCACCGGCTGGGGAGACTGAAGGTGAGGAAGGATGTGCGGGTGAGGAGTGGGTCCTAAGTTGATGTCGAGATATAGAAGAACACCTGAATTCAGGGCGGCTTGGCTGTGGAACGAAGAGTGAGGGGGCGCGAAAAAGAGGGCACTGCTCTCTGGGCCAGGGAATGAGGGACCGAGGGGATGGCCGGAGGTGGGAACCGCAGCTTGGAAGTGCAGCGGAAGGCGAAGCCAGATTTTCCGGGATGGGTCGAGGGCCAAATCGCGTCCAGTTGGTTGGGGATTTATGGGGGACTCGCTTTTGGCGGGCAAACCTGGGGTGTGAAGGGAGTTCTATCGCCCAAAACCTTTGTCAATCATTCGCACTTTTTCCCCAGTTACCTACAACCCCCAATTTCTTAACCCAAGCTCGGACGCTGTCATTTTCTTACGACTAGAGTTGCAAAGTTATGCCTTATGCCTCACCATCTTAAAATGGCCACAGATCTTAAGATTTTGCACTTCACGGACCTACATTTTCAGGAAAAATCCCGAGAGGACATTCAACGCCGTGTGAAAGCTTTTAATCGGCATGTAGCCGAAGAGAAACTCAAGCCTGATCTATTACTCTTCACGGGAGATTTGGCTTACCATGGAACAGCGGAGGAGTTCCTGGCAGCCGAAGAGGTTTTTCTAGAACCAATACGAAAAACGCTCCAGCTAAGCGCAAAAAATGTAATCGTAATTCCAGGCAACCATGACGTCGATAGAAATCAAGTATCGGCACCCATCTCTAATGAATGCAAATCCATAAAAGAAAGTCGAGCTGCAGCGGAAGTAATGAAAAAGGGGAAATATGCCCCTAGACGTCTTGAAGCGTTCAATGCATTTAATAAGCGTAGAAACCCGGGAGAGGGATCTGACGCAGCTTTTCAGTCCTTCGAGGAGGGACTTTTTTCCACGCGCATATTGGAGATTAATGGTGTACGTGTGGGTATCGCAGCACTCAATTCCGCTTGGCTATGCGTGGATAATGATGATAAAAAGCGCCTGTACCTTACAGAATATCAGGTGGCTAAAGCGACAAACGCACTGGCTTCTGCAAATTTCAAAATTGCATTGTGCCATCACCCTTTTGATTGGTTCAATGAGGATGAAGAATTAACCCTAAAAGACTTAAAGCGTGAATTTCCGCTCATTCTAACGGGTCATCTGCATGAACCAGAGTCATATTCTATTGAAGATGCCACGGGTTCTACTCTTTGTCTTTTAGGACGCGCGTTTTTTGATGGCAAGGTCAAAGAGGAGCTTGCAGATGGTTTTCAAATTATAGACATCAATTTATCCACAGGTGAAACGCAACTGACATACTACTGGTACATCCGCGGACGCGATGCTTTCGATTATGACACAAAGACCGGGAAACATGGTAAGCAGTCATTTCGCATCGCATTTAAAGACCCTGTAAGGCTGTCCAGTGCTGTCTACGCACAAACTTTGGTCCTAAAACAAAATAGCACGAGATACGAAGATTTAAAGAATCGTTTATCTATAGCTCAACATCGTCATGAACCGATCCTTGTGACGCCGCGAGTTTGCAAAATGACTTTATCTTCAGGATCACCATCCTACGAAAATAGAAGTGTGGATATCAGCACCTTAAAAAAAGGCAATTCTTTCATCTTTGCTGACAAGGATGCAGGAATGTCCACGCTATTTATAATGATAGCATCAAGCTACGACTTGGAAAGTAGCCAAACAAGTGATGGAATCGCAGTATTGATAAACTTTTCTCAAACCGATCTTCAGCCAAACCGTGAAGCGCTGATTCAGCTTATAGAGAAAGCCTCAGATGCTGCTTTAGATTTTCTATTTTCTAGCAAAGTGAGATTGTTAGCAGATGGATTTCATTCTTTGGAAACAGAATGGGTAGAAGTCATTCATACCATCTGCAACGAGTTTGGATGGACTTATATAATCGGTTTAACCAAAGACTTATCACTTCAAGCGATTTATCACCAGCGATGGTACAAACAATGTTCATTTTATGGATTGAGGCCTTGGGGGCCAAGCCGCATACGCGATTTTGCAATACAGATGCGTTCAGCCTCTGACTCGAATGTTGATAAAATAACCAAGATGGTAAGCGACGCATTGCGATATTGCGACCTTCCAGCTTCACCAGGTATTATTAGCTTATACCTATTAGGATTGCCCACGGTATCTGATCATACGTTTTCATCCCTTACATTTTTATCTTTATTAGAACAAATTGAAACGCGCCGCCTTACTGAAGGACAAAGTTGTGAATTTGATACTTCGTATCATCGAAAATTAATCCTTCAACAGATCGCTATAGAATGCCATAGGGCTATGGCTCTATATTTAGATACAAGTGTTGTTTACGGGCTCATTGATGAACACTATCAGCAAGGGGGGCTTCGTGCAAATGCGCCTGATATTGTGAATGGTCTTCTCAAGACTGGATTCCTGATCGCTTCCACCAGCCAGATAGCTTTCTCCCACTACGTGTACTTCGATTATTTTCTTGCTAAAGCCTTTTCTGAAGGGAAAATCAATGAAAATTCAAGTTTTGATTCAATACCAAAACTTGTGTCAATTGCGCAGTCTCTATCATTGTTTGCAGGACTGAAGAGAGAAAATGAGAACCTAGCTATAACAGTTTTAAGCGTGATTGAGGCGGAATTGCCCAACCCGAAGCGTTGCGATCTCCCCGAGCTTGATGAGCATATTAAAATTCTCACTGAGAGAAAGGGGACGGCTGAGGAAGTTATGCGCGAAGATCTGAGTAAAGAAGCCAACCGCGATGAATTAGACGCTGCATATGAATCGGACAGGCGCTTAGATCGCGAGAGAAGAACTCGGTTTCTTGATCCATCTACGCACCAAACGATTGATGATATATCAAAGAGGTCGGAAGCATTGCGGGCATTTTATACGATTTTTAGAAATTTAGAGCGGATTGATATTGACATGAAGGTGCTTCTATTGGAGCGCATTTTGGACTATCATATCGACACGAATTTTCACCTTGTTGAATATTACTACCGGTCGAGAACAGATGATGCTCTCAAGGCATTTCTTGCGTATGTGGTAACGCTAACTGGCCAGGACTTCCTTGCGGCTTTTTTGGCCAGTGGCGGAATAGTTCAAGCTGTTATCAAGCATATAAATCAAACAGATAATAAGCTGAAAAAGATGCTGATGATTTTATTGCTCAGCGATTTAAGAGTGAAAGAAAGTTATCCGTTAATGACTCAGTTTCTTGAGTCCACTCAATCATTTGCTTCTATTGAAATATGCTACGCGCATTTGCGGAGGCGTTTGTCTAGTTCCGATGAAAAAGTTGTTTCAAATGAAGAAAAAGATCTTTTCCGTCTTGCTCACCGGCTCCGAGAGGAAAAAATAGTTGGCACTACTTCCCATGGTGAGATTAAACAATCATTTGATCGAGTATTTCGTCAGGTTGAAACGAGCAGATGGATTTTTCGAAATAGGACAGGCGAAAACTTAGAATAAAAGTGCGCATGACTTTACTCGCCGCGAAGATGCTAGTCATACTACAGTTAAGAAGACTGTGGGAGAAGTATCTTCAGATATAGAGGCCCTTGGCGATCTTGGAGCTATGTCAACTGATCTTCCTAAGCACAGGCCTCAGCTCGCGGCGAGGATGCCGGCGGCTTTGTGGAGGGTTTCTTCGTATTCGTGCTGGGGGATGGAGTCGGCGACGATGCCGGAGCCGACGTGGAAGGTGATTTGGTTATTTTTTTGGACGGCGGTGCGGATGGCGATGTTCCATTGGCTGCGGCCGTCGAAGCCGAACCAGCCGATGGCGCCGGTGTAGAGGCCGCGGGGGTGGGGCTCGAGTTCGGTGATGATTTCGGTGGCGCGTTTTTTGGGGGCGCCGGTGATGCTGCCGCCGGGGAAGCAGGCGCGGAAGGCGTCGACGTGATCGATGTGGGGACGGAGGGTGCCGGTGACGGTGGAGACGAGGTGGAAGACTTGGGCGAAGCTTTCGACGCGCCAAAGCTCGGGGACGGAGACGCTGCCGAATTCGCAGACCTGGCCGAGGTCGTTGCGCTGGAGGTCGGTGATCATGAGGAGTTCGGCGCGTTCTTTGGGGGAGGTGGTGAGTTCGTGGACGGCGGCCTCATCGCGGGCGGGGTCGGTGGCGAAGCGGGGGCGGGTGCCTTTGATGGGGCGGGTGGCGATGCGGGAGCCCTGCATGCGGAGGAAGAGCTCGGGCGAGGCGGAGAGGACGGTGGTGCCGGCCAATTGCAGGTAGCCGGCGTGGGGCGCGGGGGAGACGGTGCGGAGTTTTAAATAGAGGGCGAGGGTGTCGGCATCTTGAGGCCAGGGGGCGTGCCAGGGGTAGGAGAGATTGACCTGGTAGATGTCTCCGGCGGTGATGTACTCCTGGGCGCGCTGGACCCTGCGGATGAACTCGGCGCTGGTGAGGCCGGGCTGGAAGTGGAGGCGTGGGGCGACGGGTGGCGGGGGCGGGGACGTAGGCGCGGGCGAGCCTGAGGAGGGGGTGCTTGGGAGTTTGAAGTCGCCGAATTGGTACCACTTGGAGGTGTCGTGGTGATAGACGAGGCCGTGGGGGTAGATGCCGAAGGTGAAGTGGCCGTCGTAGCCGACCCAGCCGTAGAGGCCGCCGGCGGAGGCGCGGGGGATGCGGAGGGCGGAGCGGACCTTTTCCCAGTCGTGGTCGATGTGGCCCTGGATGGTGGCGACGGGTTCGGCGGTGAGGATGGAGATGGCGCCGGGGGTGGCGAGGGAGGAATCCATCCAGACGAGGCCTTCGCGGTGGCGCAGTTGTGCCACCATTTCTGCGGGTGTGGAGGAAAAATCACACGGATGGTAGTGCGGTGACGTTTCAATGGCATGAGAGAACAACGGCAGGGAGCGACCTTCCGGCATTTTGAACGAAGAACCCTGAAGCATTGACACTAGGAGGCCTAAATCGTACCATGGCCGTCTTTTTCAGCAACCTGTGACTCCCCTGCCCTCCACCATTCTGTCGTCTGAACGTGATCGCTCCTCCGCGGTGGCCTGGGGCACGCTGTGCCTGCTGGCGGTGGTGCAGATGAGCCTGGTGGCGAAATTGATTTTAAATAACAATGCGTCCGCCGAGGGCGGCAGGCCTGTGGCGTCCACGGCATCGGCAACGATGCCTGCAGAGAGGCCAGTGTCGTCTTTTTCTACGGCTCCCGTTTCGGCGCCAGCACCTGCACCGAGCACGGTTCCGGAGGTGGGCCAGATCGCTCTGCCGCAGCCTGTGCCGGCGGCTGTGGCGCCGCCGCTGCCGGGCTCGCTGGTGCAGGCACCTGTGGCTCCGCCTGTTTCGAATGGTCCGCCGCCGATCGGTTCCTTTACGCAGCCGGGGACTCCAGAGCCAGCGCCGGCGCTGCCGGGTGCCTCGTATACACCGCAAGTTTCATCCCTGCCGCCGCAGTCGATGCCGCGGGCACGCACGCCTTCGCTGCCTCCGGCTCCGGGTGCGGGCGCATCCCAGCCGTATGCGCTGCCTGGTGCCTCGGCAACGATTCCTCCGGCACCGCCTGCCAGCACCTCCGAGCCGTACGCGCTGCCTGGGGCCACGGCTTCTATGCCGCAGACGCTTCCTGGCACTGCCGCCCGGCCGCAGACTGCTCCGGGGAATGCTTCTCTGCCGAAGAGCTTGCCGCCTGCCATGACGCCAGGGACGACGAAGCCGATGGTGCCGGTGGCTCAGACGCCTGCAGCTCCGCCGCAGACGACGGCGCGCGGGCCGGACCTCAGCACGCCCAAATTTGGGCCGAACATGAATTTTCCTGATGGCACCAAACCCAAGACGAATGCTGCCAACGAGCTGCTGCGCGATGTGAATTATGTGGTGACTTCTGCGAAGGAACTGCGCGGGCTGAGTGACATGCAGGGCGTGCTGGAACTGCTGCGCCGCGCGGAAGAGGTGAACCCTGACCACCCGGCGATCATCGCGGAGATGGCGGAGACTTATGAGCAGATGGGGATCACGGCCAAGGCGATGGATGCGTGGCGGCGGATCCAGCTGCTGGGACCGACGAAGGCGGGGAGCTACTTTGAACTGGCGGCGCGCAGGCTGGGCTCTGGCTCGGCGGCGGTGACGGCACCGGGAGGCAATGCGCTTCCGGGAGGAGACGGCGAAAAGTTTTTGCGCCTGGGCGCATGCCAGGCGGAGCGGGATTTCAAGGTGAACAGCGGTGAGCGCTACATCCTGCACGTGCCGATCCAGCGTGCGGGGAACCGTCCGATCAACAGCAAGGAGCTGGACCTTGAGGTGTTCTTTTTTGACCGTGTGAACAACGTCCAGGTGGCGCAGACGATCGCGCCCGAACCCGTGGAAACGTGGCAGTCCTCTCCGGTGGACTGGAACGGCGCGGGTGAGGAGCTGCTGGACGTGGTGTATCACCTGCCCGCACTCTCGCCCGCCGAAATCCAGCAGCATGGCCGCCGTTCCTACTACGGGTACATGCTCCGGCTGTACTACAACAACAAACTCCAGGATGTGGCTGCAGAGCCCCGCGATCTCCTGGAGTTCGGATCCACACCGGGCGCCGCGCCCGGGGGGGTGAATCCGCTGCTCCCGCCCGTGGGGAGGTGATCGCCACTGACATGCCCGCATGATACTTTTGTTTGTCGATTCCAATGCCGCACTGCGCGGTGTACGTGCCAACTGGCTGAGGGATAATCTCCCTGGCTACTCTGTGGTGGACTTCGCCGATTCGGCGAGCGCCGCTGCGTGGGTGGCGAAAGCGGACTCACTGGACATCCTGGTGACGGAGGCGATCTTCCAGACGCAGGAGACGGGCTTTGCGCTGAGGGATGCCGTGCGCGGGCGCTTTCCGCAGACACGGGTGCTTTTTACCACACGGTATGACCTGACGGGATTTGAAGACCAGATAGCGGACGGGCTGGTGCTGAAAGATGGACCGTATACGCCGGAGAAGCTGCTGGACCGTGTGCGCGCGCTGATGACGCTGCAGACGGAGAGCGATGACCCGCCGCCGGTGATGGTGCCGGGGACGGTGCTGGGAAACTACCAGGTGCTGGAGCGGCTGTACATCGAAAGCGAAGCGGAGACCTACCGCGCACTGCAGATCACGGTGCAGCGGCCGGTGGCGCTGGTGCTGCTGAAACCGGAGTACCTGAAGAAGCCGGACATCGTGGCGAAGTTCAAGGAACGCGAGCGCGTGAAGGCCTCGCTGATGCATCCGCGAATCGCGCCGCTGTATGAGGCGGGAGAGACGAACGGATGGCTCTTTTACACGCGGGAGCTGCCGCGTGGGAGGAGCCTGATGGAGATCGAGCTGACGGATGAAACGCTGAGCGAGCGACGGCTGGCGGAGGTGCTGTTTGGCGTGGCGGAGGCGATGCAGTTTGCCACGGAGCGCGGGTACCACCACCGCAGCATCACACCGCGGGACATTTACATCGATGCGGACCATCAGGCGAGCATCGTGAACTTCTTCCGGCCGGCCGTGGCGAAGAAGAGGGACGCCCAGGCGGATGTGAAGGCGTTTCTGGAGCTGATGCGACAAGTGGCGGCGGAGGGCAAGGCACGGGGCCTGCTGCAGTCCCTGACGGATGCCAACCACGACTGGAACGGGCTGCTGAACGCGCTGGATGATGTGCGCGACGACATGCGCGAGCGGAGCATCGTGCGGAAGATCGAGGCGGAGACGCTGCCGGTGAATGTGAACGGTGCGAAGCCGTGGTGGGTGTGGACGGCGATCGTGCTGATCCTGGTGGTGGTGGCAGGGCTGGGTGCGCTGATGAACGGCAGGAACTCGCCGCCGACGGCGAATGTCTCGGCGCTGCCGATCGAGATGGTGAAGATCCCGGCGGGAACATTCAAATACCAAAAGAACGAGAACATCAAGCTGCCGGATTTCTGGATCAGCAAACACGAGGTGACGATCGGGCAGTATGCGGAGTTTTTGAAAGCGCTGAAGAGCGCGAAGGCGGGGGCGTATGACCATGCGCTGCAGCCGAAGACCAAGACGGGGCATGAACCGGTGAAGTGGGGCCAGTATTACGCGGCGGCGAGGGCGGGGACGACCTTCAACGGCGAGAGCATCACGCTGAACACGCCGGTCTCCCAGGTGGACTGGTGGGATGCGTATGCCTTTGCCAAATGGAACGGCCAGCGCCTGCCGACGGAGCAGGAGTGGGAGAAGGCTGCGAGCTGGGACGAGAAGAAAGGCCACGCCCTGCGGTACCCCTGGGGCAACACACCGAACCCGAAAGCCGCCAACCTGGGCGATGACTATGACGCCTCTCCGAAAGGCAAGGGCGGCAAGATCGACGGGTATAATCTGTGGGCGCCGATCACGCGCGTGACGCTGGATGTGAGCCCGTATGGCGTGTGTGACATGGCGGGCAATGTGAGCGAGTGGACCGCCGGGGAAAGCCGTCCGGACGAATGGCCCGCGCACCCGGATTACGTGGACATCAAGGTGCCGGTGGTGCGCGGCGGACATTTCGGGCTGAAGAGCAATGATCAGCTTCTCACCGACAGACGCTTTCCAGAATCTGCGAATGAGGCTACACTGGCGCGTGGCTTCCGCACCGCCACGAGCACAGCACCTGCCAAACCAAAACCATGAAGCTTATGAACCGCATCCTCCTCCTGATGATCCTCTGCCTGTGCTGCGGCCAGGCGCGCGCGCAGTATGTGACGAATCTCACGCTGCTCAAAAATCAGTTTCTGACCGGAGAGCCCGTGGTGGCGGTGGTGACGGTGACGAACCGCTCCGGCGCGGATGTGATCGTGGGCGGTCATGGATCGCGGGACTGGCTGCAGTTTGAAATCACGGAATCCACCGGGCGGCGGCTCTCGCCGATCTCCATCGGCTCCGAGGAACCCCTGACGATGAAGGCTGGCGGTACGACCACGCACAAGGTCGAACTTTCAGGCGGTTATTCCACGGCGGATCTGGGCACGTTTTCGATGGTGGCCAATGTGCTGCATCCCATCACCGGACAGTTTTACCAGTCCAACAAGGTGCGGATGACGATCACGGATTCGAAGCCCAACATGTTTGACCAGCCGTATGGTGTGCCGACGGGCTTTCAGAACGCGGGGCGGCAGCGGCGGTACCAGGTGATCTTGTATCGGGAGCTGGACGATCTGCAGCTGTACTGCCGCATCACGGATGATCGCAGCGGCGCCTATATCGCGACGTTTCTACTGGGGCCGGCGATGATGGCGGTGCAGCCGCAGATCAGCATCGATGTGCACAACAAGCTGCACGTGATGTTTCTGGCGCAGCCGCACATTTTCTGCCACGCGGTGGTGAATCCGGACGGCAAGATCAACCAGCGCAACTATTACAAGGACCCGGATGGAAACCGCCCGACGCTGGTGATGACGAGCACGGGCGCCAAGGTGATCGGAGGCGAGGGCTTTGATCCCGGCGCACCGCCGCCGAAGAAGAGGCTGCTGCGCAAGACCTCTGAAATGCCGACGACGCTGGGCATCGTGCCGAAGAAGAAATAACGGCAGGATCAGCGGCGAGAAAGCGTTTATGCTTGGCCATGCTTTCGCGCCTTTTCCTCTGCCTTGTGTTTGCCTCCGCCAGTCTGCACTCCGCCTCCGCGGCTGAGGTGAAACCTGCGGCTAAACCGAGCTCCGGTGTGCCGGCGGGGAAGGCTCTGAAGCCACAGACTCCAGCGGGCTACACGCTGAAGACGCTGGAGGTGGCGAAGTATCCTGAGCACACGGTGGAGCTGTATGTGTATGTGCCGGATGCGGAAGGCACATGGCCGTGCGTGCTGGACATTCATGGCGGCGGCTGGAAGGCACGCCAGGTGGAGGCTGACAAACCGATGATGGAGCGGCTGGCGCAGCGTGGATTTGTGACGGCGCTGGTGAGCTACCGGCTGAGCACGCAGGCGAAGTACCCGGCGGCGCTGCATGACTGCAAGGCGGCGCTGCGCTGCCTGCGCGCGCATGCGAAGGAACTGAAGCTGGATCCGGAGCGCATCGGGTGCATGGGCGGCTCTGCGGGCGGACATCTCTCGGGTCTGACGGCGATGACGAGCGGGCTGACGGAGTTTGAGGGCGAGGGGCCGTTCAAGGAGCAGTCGAGCGCGGTGAAGGCGTGCATCGTGATGGCGGCGACGATGGATGTGGTGGCGGCGAACAAGGACAAGCCGAACGAGAGCGCGGTGCTGTTTTTTGGTGCAACTGCGCAGGAGCATCCAGAGATTTACATGGCGGCGTCACCGATCACTCACGTGCGGGCAGGAGTGCCGCCGACGATTTTTATTGAGGGGGAAAAGGACACGCTGAAGGTGGGACGCGCGGAGATGATGGAAAAGCTGAAGGGGCTGGGAATTGAGACGGCGGTGTACACACTGAAGGACGCGCCGCACCCGTTTTGGATGAAGGATCCGTGGTGCGCGGAGACGGTGGATATTGCGACGGCGTTTTTTAAGAAGCACCTGGGAGAGCCGGTGGTGAAGTGAGGGGCAGCACGCTGTACACCGCTAACACTCTGGGCTCCGCTTTTGACCGCACATACTGGAGAGGACGGCGCGGGCCTTGTGGCTTTGAGTGTTTGCGACGCCCGGCATGTGCGAAGACTCGCGGTGCGCGAACCACCTGCGGCATCGGAGTGCCGCGCTCCCAGGGGGGCGCTTGGCGCGCTTTTGCCAAGCGATGAGCACGTGATCCTTGACGTTTGCTATTGAAGAGATAGCGGGGGGCGATGAGCATTTCGTATCGCATCCTCGGTGCTGCTGGCAGTGACAACGCGCTGCTGGTGCAGGTGGACAGCGGTCAGGCGGTCGAAAGGCTGCTGTTTGATTGCGGCGAGGGGTGTCTTTCGGACGTGCCGTTCGCGGAGGTGCAGGGCATTGATCAACTTTTCTTCTCGCACCTGCACATGGACCACGTGGGAGGATTTGATTCGTTTTTCCGCAGCACTTTCAACCGGCAGACGAAGCCGAACCGGATCTGGGGGCCGCCGGAAACGATCCGGATTTTGCAGCATCGTTTTCAAGGGTATTTGTGGAACCTGCACGAGGAGATGGCGGGGACGTGGCGTGTCTCTGACGTCTCTCCAAGTGAGGTGCGCACGGCGCGGTTTGAGCTGCGTGAGGCTTTTGTGGAAGCGCATCATGAAGGGGCGCAGCCGTATGCGCGGACGCTTTGGGAAGGTGCGGGATGCAGCGTGGACGTTGTGACGATGGATCACCGGACGCCTACGCTGGCCTATGTGGTGCGGGAGAAGGCGCGGCGGAACATTGACATGTCCAGGCTGGCGGCGCTGGGCTTGAAGCCGGGGCCGTGGATGAAGCAGATGAAGGAGTCAGTGGAGAGCGCCGGGGTGGTGGTGATCGAGGGTGTGCAGCACTCGATGGACGAGCTGCGGGAGAAATTGATCGTCGAGACTCCTGGGGACTCGATTGCGTATCTGACGGATTTTATGCTGGATGAAGCGGCGATGGAGCGCCTGACGGATGTGCTGCGGGGCTGCAAGGTGATGATCTGCGAAGGGCAGTACCGCCATGCGGACCTGGAGCTGGCCAGGAAGTACTTTCACATGACCACGGTGCTGACAGCGACGCTGGCGCGGCGGGCGCAGGTGGGGGAGCTGGTGCTGTTTCACCTGTCTGCCCGGTATGAACGTGCTGTGTGGCTGGAGATGCTGCGGGAGGCCCGGGAGATTTTTCCGAAGACTGGCTACCCGGCGCACTGGGAGCTGGATTTGAGTGCCGACTGAGAACTCCGCAATAGGAAGCTGAGACGGGTTGGGGATTGTTGAGGGCTTGGGCCGTGAGAGGACGCAGACTGCGCGGCGGAACGGCAAGACAGACGCTGCTGGTGGGCGCGGCTCACAAAGAAGGCGCTGGGTTTGCTTCCCGGAGGGGTGTCGTCTCTGGAACCAGGGTAGCCTCGCCAAGGCTCGGCAACCCTTCGCTATGATACGGAAGGCCGTTGGCCTTCAAGACGAAGGCGGCAGCCGATTATGCATGTATCGACAACGGCCTCGCTACTCCGCCTTTGGCAGGGCTTGGACGAGGAGATTGTAGAATTCGTTTTCCTCGTGGGTTTCGCCGTCCGTGGGTTGTCACCCACGGCTACGGTTGTGACAGCCCTCCGGGCTTGCATCAGGATGGCACAACACGTTTGCTTGAAGCTGAATGCACGGAGCGCTGCTACTTCGCCTTTGGCAGGGCCTGGACGAGGAGGCTGTAGAATTCATTTTCCTCAGGGGTTTCGCCGTCGCTCTTGAGGATGTTTTTCACGACGCCGAGGACTTCTTTTTGGGAGGTCTTGGTGGTGAAGGCCTGGGCTTTTTCATTGATGTAGTCGAACATGGCGTCGTCGCTGTCCGCGGCTTCGCGAGCACGGGCGAGGGATTCATCGATGAAGAGGCTTTTGGGGTATTCGGAATCCCAGCCTTCGGCGACGAAGGCGGACTCCAGCAAGCGCTCTTCCGTGAGAGAGATGTGAGCGTCTGCGTAGATGGAAAGGCTGAGGATGTCGAAGAGGGCTTCGCGCTGGGGTTGTGTCATAATGGGATGAATTTGGCGGTATGAGGCGGAGGATCAAGCGGACACTTGTTTACACTGAAATCTTCAGGGTTTGGAAGGCTTCGGATTGAGAGCCTGAGTGGATGGAGGCGGTGACCTGGGAGCCGCTTACGGTGATGACGGCGAAGCCTGCGGTGTCTGCATATTCGAAGGCGGTGACTTCTTTGCGCTCGGTGGTGTAGATTTCGCGGCGCTGGGTGGCGGTGTCAGGGGCGTGCTTGGGCTCGAGATTGACCTGGTCTCCGGTGTAGGTGTCGAGGCCGTGGAGGATGTCCTTGGGCTTTTGATTCAATGAGGATACGACACTGCTGACGGCGAGCTGGGAGAAGCGCTTTCCACCGGCGAGGCGGGTGAGGGCGCTGAATTTGTGCAGATGGCCGCCGAGGACCATGGCCTGTTGCTGGCCGAGGATGTCGAGGAGTTTGGCGCGCTGGGCTTTGAGCTTTTCGCCGGCGTAGAGGTGCCAGGTGGCGCGGGCGCCGTAGGGGACGACAGGGGGATGGATGATGACGAAGAGGTGTTCTGCGGTGCGTTTGGCGGCGACGGCTTCGAGCCATTCGAGGCTGGTTTTGTCGTAGGCATCGAAGAAGGCGAACTGGGAGTCGCCATAGGTCATGGTGTGATTGGCCTGGGTGTGGGTGGCGGTGGAGTCGAGGGTGCGGGCCGCTTTTGTCATGAAGGGGAGAAGGACTTCGTCGAAGGCTTCTTTGGCGCCGTCTCCGGTGACGTCGTGATTGCCTTTGGTGAAGACGAAGGGGATGCCGAGGTCTGCCTGAGTGACGAAGGCGAGGGCTTCGCGGTTTTGGCGGGCGGAAAGCTCGGCCGTGCCGCAGAGGCCTTCGACGAGATCTCCGACCTGGAGGACGAAGGCTGGGGGTGCGGCGGAGTTTTGCAACGAGGCAATGCGCTGTTTGATGGCGGCGAACATGCCGGGCATGACTTCGGCGGTGAGGCGGGAGTAGTTTTGGATCTGGCTGAGGTCGCCGGCGTGGTGGGCAGCGAGCCATTTCATGTCGTGGTGCGCCAGGCTGTCGTAGTGGAGATCGCCGAGGAGGATGAAGGAGAAGGGCTTGGAAGGCGCTGCGGCATGGGAGCCGAAGACGGGGAGTGTGGCGGCGGTGCAGGTGTGGAGGAAGCGGCGGCGGGAAGGCATGGGGGGGAAACGGTGCGGTGGGGGTGGGTTATTCGTGATTCGATGGAGATTGAGTGGGAAGGACGGGCTGGAAGCCCATCGGCCCAGGACAGCCGGGACGGCTATCCTCCTGAGGGAGTTGATTCTTCATTCGTCATTTCTTGACCACGCCCCGGCCCCTCTTGACCATCACAGCCCATGTCTGACGCCAGCACCACTCCCATGATGAAGCAGTACCTCGCCATCCGGCGGGAGCTGCCGGAGGATGTGCTGCTGTTTTTCCGGCTGGGGGATTTTTATGAGCTATTCTTTGAAGATGCGAAGACGGCCTCGCCGATCCTGAATGTGGCGCTGACAAAGCGCAACGGGGTGCCGATGTGCGGGGTGCCGCATCATTCATCGCAGGGCTACATCGCGAAACTGATCAAGGCGGGGAAGCGGGTGGCCATAGCGGAGCAGACGACGGACCCGGTGCCGGGGAAAATCGTGGAGAGGGCGGTGTCGCAGGTGCTGAGCGCGGGGACGATCAATGATTTGAATTTGCTGGACTCAAACCGCTCAAACTATCTGGCGGCGGTGTTTCGGGAGGGGAAGAAGATCGGGCTGGCGTATGTGGACCATACGACGGGCGAGTTTGAAGTGGCGGAGTTCAAGGATGCCACGGAGCTGGCGGATGAGCTTGAGCGACTGCAAGCGAGCGAGCTGCTGCACAGTGAGGAGCAGGCGGATTTGATCGAGCTGCTGGGCAGTCCATCCTGTGCGCAGGCGGTGGAGGGCTATCTGTTTTTGATTGATCAGGCGCAGCACAGCCTGACGCAGCATTTCAAGGTGCAGTCGCTGGATGGTTTTGGCTGTCAGGGGCTGAGTGCGGCGATTGGGGCTGCGGGGTGTATTTTGCAGTATCTGCAGTTTCAACTGAGGCGGAGTGTGGACCACATCCAACGGCTGCGACATGCTCAAATCAGTGATGTGGTGCTCATTGATGCGGCGAGCCAGAGTCATCTGGAACTGGTGACGGCGCGTGGTGGCAATGCGCACACGCTGCTGAGCGCGCTGGACCGCACGTGCACGCCGATGGGTGCGCGCAAGCTGCGGCACTGGGTGCTGCACCCGCTGCGGGATCTGGAGACGCTGACGCAGAGGCAGGACATGGTGGCGGCGCTGCTGGAGGAGTCGATGCTTTTTAGCCAGATCCGAACGCTGCTGAAGGAGGTGCGGGATCTGGAGCGGACGAGCTCGCGGCTGAGCCAGGGCAGCGGGAACGGGCGTGATCTTCTGATGCTGGCGTCTTCCCTGGAGGTGGTGCCGGCGCTGCGGGCGGCGCTGGAGCAGCTGATCCATGTGGGAGGAGTTCGCGAGGACTCGCTGGCTGAAGGGGGGATCAAGATGATCCCGCTCCTGCTGACCCGGCTGCATGATTTGACGGTGATTTCGCAGGAGATTCAGAAGGCGATTGCGGATGAGCCGCCGATGCAGATCAAGGAGGGCGGGGTGTTTCGCGAGGGCTATCTGCCGGCGCTGGATGAGCTGCGGGCGGCTTCGACGCTGGGACGGCAGTGGATCGCGGATTTGCAGAATCGGGAGATCGAGCGCACGGGGATCAAGAGTCTGAAGATCAAATACAACGCGGTGTTTGGGTACTTCATTGAGATCACGAAGGCGAACGTGGGCAGTGTGCCGGCGGATTATCATCGCAAGCAGACGACGGTGAATGGCGAGCGCTACATCACGGATGAGCTGAAGCGGATGGAGGACAAGATCCTGGGCAGCGAGGAGCGGAGCAAGGCGCTGGAGTATGAGGAGTTTCTGGCGCTGCGCGGACGGGTGATGGAGCATCTGGGGCACATTCAGGAGACGGCGGAGACGATCGCGATTTTGGATGCGCTGGGTTCGCTGGCTGAGACGGCGCGGTTGTTTAACTACACGCGGCCCGTTTTGAATGAGACGCGGAATTTGTTCATACGCGATGGGCGGCATCCGGTGCTGGATCAGAACCTGACGAGTGGCGAGCGCTTTGTGCCGAATGACATCACGCTGGAGCCGGAGGAGAGCCGCCTGATTTTGATCACGGGGCCGAACATGGCGGGGAAGAGTACCTATTTGCGCATGACGGCGCTGCTGACGCTGATGGCGCAGATCGGGAGTTATCTGCCGGTGTTCAGCGCGGAGGTGGGGCTGGTGGATCGCATCTTCACGCGCATCGGCGCGAGCGATGACATCGCTCGCGGACAGAGTACGTTCATGGTGGAGATGAATGAGACGGCGCTCATTCTAAACAATGCGACGGAGCGGAGTCTGGTGATCTTGGATGAGATCGGGCGCGGGACGAGCACGTTTGATGGGCTGAGCATCGCGTGGAGCGTGGCGGAGCACATTCATGACAAGGTGGGCGCGCGGGCGTTGTTTGCGACGCATTACCATGAGATCACGGCGCTGGCGCAGAGCCGCAGTGCGGTGAAGAACTACAACGTGGCGGTGAAGGAGTGGAACCAGCAGATCATCTTTCTGCGCAAGATCATGCCGGGCTGCGCGGAGAAGAGCTATGGGATCCAGGTGGCACGGCTGGCGGGTCTGCCGGAGGGCGTGATTGAGCGCGCGAAGGAGGTGCTGCTGCAGCTCGAGGCAGGGCATCAGCCGGCGGAGAGCGTGAAGGAGGTGCCGGTGGCGACGAGTGTGCCGGCGAAGGTGCGGAAGAAAGCGGTGAGTGATGAGGACGCGGGGCAGATGGTGTTGTTTGGGTGATTTATGATGAGGCGGCAACTTCTTCAGCTTTCCGGGCATTTAAAAGCTTTCCTAACAATTCCGCATCATACTGAGAGAGCCTTTTTTGGAGGCCTTCCATTTGATTCGTCAGATAAGTAATCCCTTCGTTAATCTGCTTGCGCTCATGCGCTAATGAACCTGGAGAATCAAATAAGCCTCCAGATTTCAGATTCTCTTCCACTCGCTTCAAATTTACATATGCGGTTTCGCGTCTCGAAATGTGTGCCGAAAGTTGAGCAGTAATAGCTGAAATCAATACTTGGAGTGTGAGTGCTTCAGCTGAGCCCTGTTGAGCTTCAGCCGATTTTTTCAACTCATTCCGAGTCAACTTCAACTCTTCTCGTTGAAGGTAGATTTCATGCATTTGAAGTCTGATTGTGTAAATCAGACCAATCAATGCCGCCCCTGAAAAGAGGCTGTTAACCATCCCAAACATGTCACCAAACTCTCCAGGCTTGTCTGCAATTTTTGGCGTGATTCCAATCAAAATCCAAACGGCAACAAAGCCAAAAATCCACCACCTCTCAAACTTGGGAGGCTCTCTGTTTTCTTCCTGCTTCGATTCACTTTTCATAAAGGCCAAGGCTGCGTTGTGGACTTTTAGATTAAAAAGATGGACAGCATAATGAAAAGATCCGCGGACATTAGGTCCTTCTACAAATTCCCTCCGTATCAGTGTCGCTGCAATGAGCGGTCCACGAGGCCTTCATAAATTTTCGGCGGTTATTGAGGTTAGACAAGACTTCGAAGCAGCACGCCTTCACCAACCACAGGCCGGCAATATTGGTATTGTGGTTCCGTTTAACCCGGATACCGAAGTTAAGCAGCGTTTTTGAGATCTGTGTCTGGAGAGGGCAATTGGTCGGGAGGCTGCTTCGGCGAAGTTCGTTTTTGCCACTCCAATATTTTATCCATCAAGGGTTTGTGCTTCTCGCTGCCTC
>NZ_JBGANA010000037.1:0-55972 GCF_044222565.1 Prosthecobacter sp. | reverse complement strand
AGGCAGCGACTGCGTGGCGGAATGGCGAGGCAGACGCTGCTGGAGGGCGCGGTGTGTAAAGAAGGCGCTGGGTTTGCTTTCCTGAAGGATGCACCACGTACCAGGGTAGCCTCGCCGAGGCTCGGCAACCCTTCGCTATGATACGGAAGGCCCTTGGCCTTCAAGGCTGAGGTGTCAGTCTATTGCGCAAGTCTCAATAATCGGGGGCCACATCAGTCTATTGTGCAAAGCTCAATAATCGGGGGCCACATCAGTCTATTGTGCAAAGCTCAATAATCGGGTGCCACGTCAGTCTATGGTGCAAAGCTCAATCATTGAATCAAAGCGCGTGCGCTCATTCAGCAACGTGCTGGTAATGGGCAGCAAGGCTTTTGTGGAGTGTGTGATGGACGGCCCGCGTCCACCAGCGCTTTGGCCCCGCCCTGGGCGAAGCGCACCAACCACTTGTGCCCGCATTTGCGGCTGACGCAGAACTGCTCGTACAGCTTGCTGATGGTGAACCTGCCGCTGTTGGCGAGAGTGGCAAACTTCAGTCACTGTTCAGGTGTGGGGGTGGTATTCCATGGCCTAAGCTACCCGAAAGTGTAACCCATGTCCCCGGTCAATCTGTTACCGATGTACCCGGTTCATACCAGCATCTGGCTGAGAGGCCCGTCAGGTAGAGCGTCTTGAGCGTGGGCATCAGTTTCGGATGAGCGGTTCCGCCGATACATTTTGGCGGTTCAGTCCGTAGTTTGAAGCCTCGCCGCCACAATGAGTCCTCGCATCCGCCATCATCTCCTAACGCTGCTTTGCCTCGCGGCGAGCCTGGGAGCCAGGGGCGAAGAATTGCACGAGCGAATTGACGCACTGCTCGCCAAGGACTGGGCAGCCGCAAAGGTGACGCCAGCGGCGATGAGCAGCGATCCGGAGTTTGTTCGGCGGCTGCACCTGGACTTGAACGGAGTCATTCCCACGGCGACTGAGACGCGTGCGTTCCTGGAGGATACCCATCCTGACAAACGCGTGAGGCTGATCGACCAGCTGCTCGCACGGCCTGAGTATTCGCTGCACATGGCGCGGGTGTTTGATGTGATGCTGATCGAACGACGGCTGCCGGCGGTGAAGTCCTATGATATCTCTGCGGCGGCGTGGAGGACCTATCTGGCGGAGGCGTTCGCAGCGAACAAACCCTGGAATGCGCTGGTGCGCGAGGTGCTGGCGAGCGATGGCAGCGATGAACTGCAACCGGCGGCGGTGAAGTTCTACGTGGCGCGTGATGCGGATCCGCATCAACTCACGCGCGATGTGGGGCGGGTGTTTCTCGGAGCGGATCTTCAGTGCGCGCAGTGCCATGATGATCCGCGCTTCCCGGACTACAAACAGGCGGATTACTTCGGCATTTACGCCTTTCTAAGCCGTATGTCGTTTCATCGCGACGCCAAGCTGAACCGTTCCTTCATCAGCGAGAAGGCGGTGGGCGACGTGAGCTTCACCTCCGTGTTCACCACCGAGCAAGGCAAGACGAACCCGCGTCTGCCCGGTGGCGAGATGATCGCAGATCCCATGCTGGAGAAGGGCAAGGAGTATGTCAGCGCGCCGACCTCCACAGCGCGCGGTGTTCCGGTTTACAGCCGGCGCAAGCAACTGGCAGAGCAGATGCCCCGCACGGAAACGCCGGGGTTTGCGCGCAATCTGGGCAACCGGTTATGGGCGATGATGCTGGGCCGTGGGCTGGTGCATCCTTTGGATCTGCATCATGCGAAGAATCCGCCATCGCATCCGGCCGTGCTCTCAGCGCTTGAGAAGTGGCTGGTGGAGCATCGCTACGACATCAAAGGCTGCTTGCGCGAGATTGCGCTGAGCCGGTGCTATCAGTTGTCGAGTGAGCTGCCCGCTGGCTCTGAACCCATGGCGGATGCCTTTGCTGTTGCGCCGTTGAGAGGACTGACGCCGGAACAGATGCGCTGGTCCATGCTGCGTGCCTGTGGCAGGCTCGATGCGAGTTTCATGCGTGCGGAGGAGCAGTTGAAGAAGACCAAGCCCGCCGAGGTCGAAGCGAAGCTCAAGGACTGGCACTGGGTCAAAGAGAACTACGAAGCGCTGGAGAAGACAACGAGCACGCTGATCGCCGCTTTTACTCCACTGCCAGGCACCGATGACAGCAAGATCGATCCCGTGGTCGATCATGCGCTGTTCTTGCTGAACAACCCGAAGCTCGTGGATCTCATCAAAGCCGCGCCAGGCACGGCCTTTGATCGCTGGGCGGCCTTCACCGATCCCGCTGCGATGGCGGAGGATGTTTACCTCAGCATCTTCAACCGGCGACCAATTGCTGATGAAGCAGCCGAGGTGGCACGACTTGTGTCTGCTGCCAGGACAGCGAAGGACCGCGCTGAAGTCTTGCAGCCGCTGGTCTGGGGCTTGCTTTTGTCTGCAGAGTTTCGCTTCAACCACTGATCCCATGCAACCCAGCCTCACTCGCCGCCAAGCCATCGCTCGACTCGCAGGAGCTGCAGGAGCTGCAGCCTTCGCTCCATCAGCCATCGCGACCTCGGCGCATCGCAAGCAGTTGCTCGTGCTGTTTCTCTCCGGCGGTGCAAGTCAGCTGGAGACCTGGGACCCCAAACCCGGAACAAAATTTGGCGGACCGTTCCGAGCGATCAATACCTCCCTCGACGGCGTCCGTATCGGCGAACTGCTGCCGCGCACCGCGAAAATCATGCATCGGCTCGCGGTGGTGCGCAGCGTGAACTCGAATCTGCCGGATCATGAGAAGGGGCACTATGCGATCCAAGCCGGACGTCTTGCGCCTGGCTATCCCGTGCTCGGTTCGGCAGTGGCGAAACTGCTGGAGCAGCCCGGTGATGTCCTGCCCGGTTACATCACGCTGCGGCGCGCCGGACCCAAGGCCTACACGGACACAGGCGACGCGGGTTTCCTCGGAGCCAAGTATGAAGGCGTGCGCGTGATCGATGGCTTGCCGCCGGAGAATCTCATTGTGCCTGGAGGCATCAACGCAGCGGCGCTGGAATCACGTGACGCCGTGCGCCGCGCCGCCGATCAGCGCTTCCTGCGCAGTCACGCCAAAGCTCCAATCAACGGCTACAGCACGACCTTTGACCAAGCCCGGGCCCTCATGCAGAGACGTGAGATCTTTGACCTCAAAGCCGAGGCGCCCAAAGACATTGAGCGCTATGGCCGCCACGACTTCGGCAGGAACTGCATGCTCGCGCGCCGCCTGCTGGAGGCGGGTGTGCCTTGTGTGCGCGTGGTGCACTTCGACTGGGATGCGCACCAGGACAACTTCTACTGGCACCAGATGCGATGCGCGGAGTTTGACCGCACATTCGTCACCTTGCTCGATGACTTGGAACAGCGCGGCATGCTGGAGCACACGCTCGTGGTGGTCACTGGCGAGATGGGCCGCACGCCGCAGATCAACAACTTCGGTGGTCGAGATCACTGGGGCCGCGCCTGGTCCGTGGCGATGGCCGGCTGCGGCATCAAGCAAGGCATCGTGCATGGCGCGACGAACGATCTTGGCACTGAAGTGAAGGAACACGAGGTCGGCATCGGCGATCTGTTTCACACCTACCTCACTGCGCTCGGCATCGACTCCAGCGCGGACTACGATTTGAACGGCCAGACCAATCCCATCGCCGATCCCGCAGCCAAGCCGATCAAGGCTGTGCTAGCATAACCGCTCCCGCCAGTGCCCACCAATCCCGCCAAGACCAAGCTGATCATCGAGCATAAGCATGAGGTGCCGCTGATGAGCTGCGTCTTCTCACCCAATGGCAGGCATCTTCTGGCTGGCGGACGCGATGCCAGCATCGCCTGCATCGACGTTGCCAACGGAAAGAAAACAGCGCTCGCCGGACACGAAAGCTGGGTCGGCGACATGGCGCGCGCGGGCAATGATCTTGTGCTCACCAGCGACTACGTGGGCCACGTCATCGCCTGGGATTGCAGCGGTGATTTACCAAAGCTGCGTTGGAACATTGAAGCGCATCCCTGCACCATCCGCGCGCTCGCAGTGAGTGCTGATGGCAGGAGTTTCGCCACCGGGGACCGGGATGGTGCCCTGCGCCTCTGGCACTGCGCCGATGGCCAACTCCTGCGCGAACTGCCACGCAGCGAGCATCCCATCTATGGCATCGCCTTGCACCCTGACGGAAAGCGCATCGTCACCGCAGATCGGCAGCCGAAGAAGCCCACGATCAAAGTCTGCGACCTCGCCAGCGGCAGCGAACTCCTCAAGATCGAAGTGCCCGAACTGTCCGGCTACCGCAACGTCGAGGACATCGAGTGGGGCGGCATCCGCGGCCTCACGCTCACGCCTGAGGGGGCGCTCATCATCGCCTGTGGACGCGGCGGCTACGACGGCCCCGCCAGCCTGCTGCTTTATGACACCAACAGCGGCAAGCTCCACCGCAAGCTCGCCTCCACGATGAAGGGCTTCAGCTACACCGCCCGCTGCCACCGCGATGGCTTCATCATGGCCGCCAGCGGAGAGATTGCCAAAGGCGAGTTCCGCGCGTGGCATCGCGACGAGGACAAATCCCTCGCCGACACCGCCACCAGCGGCCCCTGCACCTGCCTCGACATTCACCCTGACCACAAGCGATTCGCCATCACGCAAGCCATTGGCAAAAGCTCGTATCCCGAGACAGGAGTGGTCGCCTTCTATGAGTGGGAGGGATGAATGAATGGCGAATTCAAATGCTTTGCATTCTCTGGCCCAGAATAACACCCTTTTCATGAATCGATCTCTTGCCCTCCTGGCCGGGCAAAGTCCCGGCGGGCAGCTCCTGCGGAGAGCTGGTTTGTTTTGCCGACATGCTGGGGACCGTGGCCTCGCTGCTGGGGGAAAAACTTCCGGACGATGCAGGTGAGGACAGCTTCGACATCTTGCCACTGCTCCTCGGCGAGAAGCCCGCGTTGCCCATTCGCAACGGCCTGGTGCATGTGAACTACGGCTCCTACACGGTCGCGATCCGCGTGGGCGATTGGAAACTCATCCTGCCCCAGCGGGTTTACCGAGTAAGCGATGGAACACTCGTGCCGGATCACCTCGTCGAGACTCAAGGCAAAGGACCGACCGAGAAGTTTCAGCTTTACGATCTCAGTGCCGATCCTGGTGAAACGACGAACCTCTTCACGCAAGAGAAAGCCAAGGCCAGGGAACTTTTCGACGCGCTTAAAGCCGACGTCGCACGTGGGAGGAGCCGACTGTGAAACGATGCGCTTTGTCTGCCGTTTTTTCGCACCGTGATTGCGGCCCCGGCTGCCTCCCCCCTCGCTATTTCGAAGTGATGCTTGGTGAAGCCCGTTTTGAAAGGCCCCACCCATTTCTCCCATTAAAAGGCGGCACTTTGCCCTTGATGCGGTTTTCAAAAGAAGGGTGCAAATTTTTGGCAAATGATGCGGACGTCATGTTTGCCACGGGCCGGGAGGTGGTTAGTAAGCGCCGGGGGACTGGATGCGGATGCGGGTGCTGCGGGGCATGGTTGACAAATAGACGGGAGCAGGCAGCCTTGTTAATTCTTTGCTCCCTGCCCCCGGTTTTTAGCGTTGTTATCCCAAATGAAAATTTAAGTATATGAACATGCAATCGGAGGCAACTTGCGAACCACAAGTCCAATGGCGATTTACGGTATACTATGAGCCTGATTCATCTCGCCCATTAGAAGAAGGGAAAGCTTGTATCCGAGATTTTGAACTTTTTTCCTCAATTGCGCGCCTTCTTGGCGATCATTCCCCGCATCATATTCCGTCACAGCCATGCAGCGCTGCGTGCCGCGAATATGCCGACAGCACCCGACTATCGCAAACTTTGAATTTATTGGCAGGAATAGGACTTCATCCGGTTTTTTCCACACGCAGATCAAATGAGCGAAGCCCTAGAGAATTTAAAGTCCAACGAGTCTTTCCTCCTGCTACAACGGAAGAATTGGATGCCGCCCCATTTCTCTGCAAAGACCTTTGCATGGAAGGGGGGTGGGGGACCCATTTGGATGGAGATACGCTCCACGCGCGATGGGAAGAGGAAATCGGGCATCCTGAAGCCCCCATTGTAGATGTTCGTGGCAAGGTTCGAGACTACCCTACTGCGTGGACCTTGGAAGCACAAAGGTGGCTATGGGAGACAGACATGAGAGGAGGCAACTTTGCCCCCATCATCTGGGACTGCGATGATCCAAGGGTAAGGGCTCATTCGCATTACCTAAGATCTTCGGTGAACTTTCCGCATTCGCTCACGCCGCGTTGTGTTGGATCCGTTCTTGTTGACGATGCCTATCTAGCCACATTTGGAGAGCCTGATTCATTTGAATGGGATGATGATGGGCGCTCATTGGGTGATGTGCGCATGTTTTACCACCGGAGTGACATCGAACGAATGCGTGGAACTGACATTGCAAGGACGTTCGAAAGCTTTCCGACTGGCGGCGAATTCGGACGTCGAATGCCCGCTAAGATGATCTTCAGCCAGCGCTTCAGACGCTGGACAGATGACAGGGGCTTGGGCTTCAGATGGCAGCCGATTGTCGTTGTAGACTAAAATGAACCCATGCGCAAAGCAGTAACGAAGAACCTGCCAGATTCGGACCGGGTAGCGGACGTTGTAGCGGCGGGTGAGGGTGTTTTGGAGCCAGGCCATGCCTGCGACGAGGTTGGGCTCGGGGGTTTCGATGAAGAGGTGATAGTGGTCGCCCATGAGCGCCCATGCATGGACGTGCCAGCCGGTCATCTCGCAGGCCTAGGCGAGGGTGTGGAGGAAGAAGCGGCGGTCGTCGTCGTCAAAGAAGATGGCCTCCCAGCGGTTGCCACGGGCCATGACGTGGTAGTAGGCGCCGGGGGACTGGATGCGGATGCTGCGGGGCATGGTTGACAAATGGATTGGAGAAGAGCCATGTGGCACTGACCCCGGTCTTCTGTGTGTCGAGATGAGGTGAATTTTGAGGCAGCAGGGTGAGGCGGCATAGGCTCGGAACCAGGCGGCTGGCGGAGTGCTGCGGAATCAATTCCGCGTTCCCCAGTTTCCTTTTTGCCTTCGCAGGCTGATGAATGTACTCTGCGATGCGTGACGACTGCACCTTATCGAAGTGCTGGAGATTTTGTGGCGCTGGAGATTGGAGGAGCGCTGTGGTTTGATTGATGGTATTCGTATCAGGTTGTGGTTTCCCCTGCCCTGCTCCGGGGTATCGATTGGAGTTGTTGTCACATTTGCCAGTCACGAACGGTTTTTCTTATGAAAGCATTTTTTGTCCTGATGATTCTTGGCCTGGGGTGCGCGGCTTCGGCGGAGAAGCCTGATGCTGCCGCTGCTGCTGCCGCTGCGGCTGCTGCTGAGAGGGCGAGGAAGGAGGTGATTACGAATGAACCGGAGGAGGGCATTGTGATCGAAGAGCGGGAGCTGGGGATGTTTGAGAGGATTGACCCGGAAAAGACGCTTTTCACTCCGACCCGGGCGGTGCCGCTGGTGGAGAATCTGGGCTATGGGTGGCGGCTGAAAGTGGATACGGACCGCCCGAGCGTGGTGGTGAGGCATGAGGTGCACATGCCGGAAGCGCCTGAATCGTGGGTCGCGCTCTCGCCGGGATCGATTGTTTCCGAGGACCGGAAGTCGGTGTCTTCAACTGAAGAACTGAAGGTGAAACAGGGCAATCTGTTTCAATACTGGTATTTTACCAAGGGTGATCCCGAAGGGGTGTATGTGATGCGGGCGTTCATCAATGACCGGCTGGTGGGGGAGTTTATGTTCAAGGTGGAGCGGCCGTTCCCGGAGCGGGTGCAGGATTTTCTTGCGTCGGAATGGACGGAGCTTTCCATCTGCGCGGTGGTGGGGTCGGTTGATCATCGTGTGACCGGCACCTGTGTGAAACTGGAACGCGAGAGCGCGAAGGGGCCGGTGTCCTATTCGCTGCCGCTGGGCGAGGCTGCGCCGGCGAATGCCACGGTGAAGGAGGAGGACCTGGAAGAGCTGTACTCAGAGGCACGGGCTGCGGCGAAGGCGGCCTATGAACACCGGCACCCGCTGGAGGTGCTGCAGGACGTGCCGCTCGGGAGAGCCTGGGAGATGCTGAAGAGCGGAGCGATCAAGTTTGAGCGCACGGATGTGGAGGTGCTGATGATTCGCGGGAAGAACGCCAAGGGTGCGGTGGAGTTGATGGACTGCGGGCCGTTCGCGCGGCTGGACACGACGATCCAGAGACTGTTTCAAACGAAGGCGGTGGAGATGAACCGCGAGCAGCAGCAGAAGGTGCTGGGGGTGGATCTGCAAGCCTGGAAGCGGAGCTGACAGCCGACGGAAAACAGGGAACAAACGGAAACTCAGACAGAGCCCCAAACCTTGATGGTTTACGTTTAAAGTGGCTGGCGGTGAAACGCCGGAAAATGAGACCGGCAGGCAATGCGTAGCGCGACGAATGGGAGGTGTGGAATGAATGGCACCGGGACAAGGGGAGGCTTGGAGGGGTGCGGGACGTGGTGCGCAGGCGTGTGGCGGAGCGGTTTGCAGACGCTGCTGGTGAGCGGTGGATGCGACGGAGCGATGGGTTTGCTTCCCGCTTTGCTTGCGGTAAACCCAGGGTTGCCTCGCTGAGGCTCGGCTAACCCTGGGCTGTATGACGCAGCCCCTTCAGGGCTGAGACGAGTTTGAAGACGATGCTGGCAGAGGGAGGCTTTGTGGTTCTACGCGCAACACACCTAACGCATGACTGGGGCGCTGGGCAGAAAGGGAGCTTGGTGTTTCGAAGGGGGCGCTGCCGGAGCGGCATCGGAGTGCCGCGCACCCAGGGGGGAAATGTCTTTCCACATGGAAGAGTCCATTGGGGGCTGTTTGCGCGGAGGGGGGATTTATTCTTTTCGGGGTCGGGTGCGACTGGGGCGCTGGGAGGAGTGGGAGCTTGGTGTTTTTGGAGGGGGCGCTGCCGGAACGGCATCGGAGTGCCGCGCTCCCAGGGAGGAGCTGTCTTTCCACATGGAAGAGCCCATTGGGGGCTGTTTGCGCGAAGGGGGGATCTATTCTTTTCGGGGTCGGGTGAGACTGGGGCGCTGGGTGGGGTGGGAGCTTGGTGTTTTGGAGGGGGCGCTGCCGGAGCGGCATCGGAGTGCCCCATTCTTCGCTGAAGCTTCGAAGGGCAAGCTGCGCTCCCAGGGGCTCAGCAGGCGGCGAGGGCGAGGGCGCGGGTGAGGAGGTCGGTGTCGCAGAGGTAGATGCCGGCGGAGCCGAGGTCGTTGAGCTCGATGATCTTCCAGGTGCCGTGGTGAAGGCCGAGGTCCATGACGAAGCCTTTGTGCCAAGCGGGAGGGATGCCGCCGGAGAGGAGTTCCTCCGCGCGGATCCAGGCGGGGTGCGGCGGGGTGACGGCTTTGTAGGCGGGGAGGCCTTTCACTTTATACTGGGAGGCGGTGATGGCTTTTCCATGCAGGACGAAGAACCGGATTTCTTCGATGATCTGTTTGAAGGCGGACAGGCTGATCCGCTCTTCATCGGGGTTGGCGACGAAGGAGGTGGAGAGCTGGAGTTTCTCGATGTCTGCGGCGGATTCGAGGACGGTGCCGGTGAAGAGCTTTTCGGTATCGACGGGCTTGATGAAGACGGGGTAGCTGAGGGCTGCGGCGCGTGCTTTGAGTTCGCGGAGTTTGAGGATGCTGACGGTGGAGTTGAGCCAGTCTTCGGCATGGAAGCAGGGCGTCCCGGAGTCGGTGGAGCTGGAGGGGACCTGGGGGAAGACGGGCATGCCTTTCTCCCGGCAGACGGTGACGAAGCGCGTGGAGCCGAAGACGTAGTCTGGCTGGAAGCCGTCGAGGCCCACGATCTCGGTGGTGAAAGGGACGAGGGAGACTTCGGCGACTTGAGCGCCGGCATTTTTCAGTGACTTGAGAAACCGGTCGTAACCGTGCTCACCCCAGATGTTTTTCTGTGCCAGTACTTTCATGTATTCTCCTCCAACTCCGCGCTTCGGCCTTCTCGATTTAATTCTGCATGGTTGACCGTGGGTCAAGCTGTCCAACAAACTCCTTGTTGAGCCGTGCACGCGTCTGGCAAGGCGGTGACGCTTCCCAGTTCCACAGGAACTGCGCTACTTTGGGCTGCCGCCCTGGCGAAGCAAAGCAGATTTGTTCCTGCGGAACAAAGAACGCTCCGCTTCCCTCTGAATGTCCCAAATGTAGAACAGGTGTGTGTGTGAAAGTCTCCCAAGCAACTGGCCCGAGATTGTGGGAAGATGTTTTGACGGGGGAGGCGCGGGAAGGTGCGGAACGTTGTGCGGATGCGGAGTACTGCGGCATCGGAGTGCCGCGCTCCCAGGGGGGAGATGTCTTTCCACATGGAAGAACCCATTGGGGGCTGTTTGAGCGGCGAGGGGGCCTGCGGATTCCGGCTGAAGGTGGGGCTGCAATACTGGTGCTAGTGCGGGTGGACGGAGGGGCTGGAAAAAAGAGGAAAAAATGGGAGGTGACAGGTGATTGTTTGCTGCTTCGATGGGAGACTTGCTTATGACGGTACAAGATGCCCTGCTGATTCTCGATCTCTCCGCACCCATCACCCGGGAGATGCTGAGCAGTGCGTACGAGGAGGGGGTGGAGGTGTGGAATCCGAAAAATTTTGAGGGGCGGGTGTCGCTGCTGGCGAAGGCGGCGGCGAAGACGGAGCAGCTTTTCCTGGCGCATGATCTGCTCTCCCGGCAGCCGGATGATGCCTTCCCATTTCAAGGGAGCGTGAAGGCCCGGACAGGAGCGGCGGGATTGACGAGGCCCGGCGCTGCACCGACGGCGGTGGGTGATGTGACATCTCCGCCGCCTCCGCAGGCATTGCAGTCTCCGCAGTCTTTGCCGCCGCCGCATTCGCTGCCACCAGCGCAGTCTTTGCCACCGCCGCAGGCTTTGCCGCCGCCGCAGTCTTTGCCGCCGCAGTCTTTGCCGCCGCAGTCTTTGCCACCGGCGCCTTCTGTGGCGATGGAGCAGCCTGCGATGGCGCCGCCGCCGATGGGGATGGTGATGGAGCAGCCGGTGGAGAGTGCGCCGGAGGCGAGGCCGATGCCGCGTGCGATGAAGCCACGCCCGCGCCAGATGTCTGAAATGCCGCCGCAGGAGATGCCGCCGGTGACGGAGATGTCCATGCACGAAAGGGGGCGCGCGGATGTTGTGCCAGCTCCTGCGGCTGCGGAGATGGATGCTGCGGCTGCGGCTGGGACGATGAGTGGCGAGGTGCCGGCTGAGGCGTGGGCGAGTGCGACGCCGCCTTCGTCTTTGCCGATGCAGGCACCGATTTCTTCGGCAGCGGCTGGGGCATCGCCATCAGCAAGAGCGCAGGCGCTGCCTCCCCTGCCCGCGCCGCCGCCGCCGCGAACGCCACAGCCGGCGCAGCCTGAGGCGATGTTTTCCGCGCCTCAGCCTGAGGCTCCCGTTTTTGCGCCGATTCCTGGACATGCGCCGATGGAGACGCGGGAGGCGCTGGCTCCGCTGCCGCTGGAGGCGGTGCAGGGAAACCAGGCGCTGAAGAATGCGAACGCGAAGCCGCTGCCACCGCTCCCTCTGAATGGGACGCCGGGAAAAACTGCGGTGGAGCAGGTTGCGCAGACGCCGGGGCTGCCGGGCGGGAGGCCTGCGCCGTTTTTGTATCGCGCGGGGGCGTGGTTGTTTGATGTGATCATCTTCGCCCTGTTTGCGACGGTCATCGGGACGGGCAATGTGGCGGAGAATGGCGGGCCTGGAGGAGGGGTGAGTCTGGCGGGGGTTTTGAAGCTGCTGGCGCTGCTGGTTTTCTCGCTGCTGTACTATGTGCTGCTGGAGAGCTCCGCGACGCAGGGGACGCTGGGAAAGAAGGCCTGCGGGCTGGTGGTGACGGACATGCAGGGCCGAAGGATCAGCCTGGGACGCGCGACGGGGCGGTTCTTTGCGCGGCTGCTGTGCTGGCCGCTGACGCTGGGCATCGGGTATGTGATCGCGGCCTTCACAAAGCAGCGGCAGGGGCTGCATGACATGGTGGCGGGATGCCTGGTGCGGCGCGGGGCGCCGGAGTCGGCAGGGCTGCCCACTGGAGAGATGAAGAAGGAGCGCACGCCTGCGATCCTGATCATTCTGGGACTGGGCGTGACGGCGGCGGCGTGCATGGTGGGTTACACGTATTTTATCAGCCACTCGGAGGTCAGTCTGCCGGCCTCTGAGCCGAGCGTGACGGCGGCTCCGGCTTCTGCGCCGGGCGCGACGCCGGCACCGGTCGCGGCACCGCCGGCGGGCACAAACTCTGCTGCAATTCCAAACACGGGTACTGGTACTGGCGCTGGCATGCCGATGCCGCCTGCGACGGGGGCGACGGTGTGGAAGAAGGGGCTGCCAATGGCGGATGTGCAGGCGCTGGCGGCGCGCGGGGATGTGCAGGCGCAGATGGAGCTGGCGTTTGCGTGCGCGGCAGGCCGGGGTGTGCCGAAGAGCCTGACCACGGCGGCGGAGTGGATGCGCAAGGCGGCGGACACGGGCGATGGCTTTGCGCAGTATCACATGGGCTATGCGTATCGCATGGGAGAGGGTGTGCCGAAGGATGATGCGGAGGCGGCGCGCTGGTACCGCAAAGCAGCGGAGCAGGGAGTGGCGCTGGCGCAGGTGGATCTGGCGTGCGCGTATTTCGCGGGCGAGGGCGTGGCGAAGGATGATGCGGCGTCTGTGATGTGGATGCGCAAGGCGGCGGAGCAGAACAACAGGGAGGCGCTGGACAGCCTGGGGTCCGCTTATCAATACGGCGTGGGGGTGACGAAGGATCTGGAGGAGGCGGTGAAGTGGTACCGGAAGGCGGCGGCGCTGAACTACCCGCTGGGGCTTTTCCACCTGGGCGCGTGCTATGAGGACGGCCAGGGCGTGACGCGGGATCTGGCGGAGGCGCTGAAGTGGTACATCCTGACGGATGCGAACGGGGATCAGGGAATCATCGACGCGAGAAATGAGCTGGAAGGCCGGATGTCTCTGGAGGATCGGGCAGAGGCGGTGCGCAGGGCGAAGGAGGAGGCGGAGAGGCTGGAGAAGAAGTGAGGGCGGGGATGATTCATTCCTCACCTGCCTTAACAACCTGCCTCCCCTTCCCCATGCCATCTTTGTTTGAGGCTCCGACGGAACCGGTCAGACCATGGGATGCCATTTTCTGGTGGGAGAAGCGCCGCATTCCGTACAATCTCATCGTGGGCGGTGTGGGCGTGGTGTCGTTTATCCTTTTCATAACCTGCATTCATGCGGCGGATGGCATCGAGCCGGGCGAGGACGCGGTGGAACCGCTGGCGCTGGTGCTTGCGCCTTTTCTGATGAACCTCGCCTACACGGCGGGTTGGGTTGTCGACTTTCCTTTGCGCCTTGTCTTTCAGTCGCTCAGTCCGCGTATCACGGTGAACTTGTTTCGGCTGGGGCTGGGGATTTCGCTGCTTGTGGTCTGCTTTCCGTCCGTTTTCTGGGGCGGCTACTTGCTGCTGAAGATGGCGGGGGTGGTGGGGTGATGGAGGCGGGAGGGAATGATGGTCGGAGATGGCTGCTAAAAGATTCGCGCAGCCCGACTTTGAGGACGTTTGTGTGACGTGGGTGTTTCGGGGGCGCTCGCAGACGGACGGGCTGTCGCCACGGCCGTCCTACGGTCAGAGGTGCGGCGTTTTGTCGAGGTGGACAAGGGCAGGATGCAGCTTAGGATTATTCTTCTTTCGGGCCGAGCACTGAGGTCTGTGTCTGGTATCCAACCTTGAAATGATGACTCTATGAAACTGCGATTTTACTCCGTGGCTTTGATGATGGGGGTGGTGGCTGGTGTGGCGGTGGGGGCGGATGAGAAGGTGGTGGAGAAGCCTGTCGTCGTGAGCGGAGAGATTGTGAGGACGAAGGGAACGCCGATTGCGCAGCTGCCGGAAGGGATTCCGAGCACGGAGGGAAAGGTGACGCTGTTTGCCGACTATGCGCGGGCGAAGAAGGGGGAGCCGATTGATGTGTATCTGATCAATCGGAGCGAGAAGGACATCTCGCTGAACGCACAGGACGGAGATGTGTACCTGAAGCTGGAGAAGGAGAATGCGGATGGGACGTGGACGCGGGTGCAGCCGCATGTTTTCAGCTGGTGCGGAAACAGCTATGGTTGGATGGCCCTAGAGAAAAGCTGCTTCTACAGATTCAAGGGACACCAGCCGAAGGTGGGCAATGCGGCGAAGATCCGCTTTCGTTTGTACACGCAGCAATGGCTGAATCTGGCCACTGATGCAGGAGACGGGATGGTCTCTGACGAGGAGGCTCAGCTGGCGGCCTATGATGAACTGGCGGTCAGAACAGGGCCGTTTGAGGTGGTGCGGGACGTAGCCACTGGCACCAAGACGGTGGGCATGAACGAGTATTCCAAGGGAAGGATCCGGAGAGCTGCGATCCGATCATTGGGATCGGGCCGCTTTGACCCGGTGTATGTGCTGCCGGTGCTGGATGAGATCGAGCAGAAGTTTCCTGATGAAAAGTCTAGTGTGGATGGTGTCAGGCAAGTGCTCAGGGAGATGCAGGGTAACTGAGACGGAAGGCGGAGGCTTCACTTCTGAGATTCTATGTCCTCTCATGCGCCTTGAAATCTACGACCAGACACGCTGAAATGATGACTCTATGAAACTGCGATTTTATTCCGTGGCTTTGATGATGCTGATGAGTGTGCTGGCTGGCGGGGCGGCAGAGGCTGACGAGACGGCGGAGGCGAGGCCTGTGATCGTGAACGGTGAGCTTTGGATGCCGAAGGGGACGCCGATGGCGAAGCTGCCGGAGGGGATTGCGAGCACGGAGGGAAAGGTGACGCTGTTTGCCGACTATGCGCGGGCGAAGAAAGGAGAGCCGATTGATGTGTATCTGATCAACCGGAGCGAGAAGGATCTCGCGCTGACTGCGGAGGACGGAGATGTGTACCTGAAGCTGGAGGCGCGGGGTGCGGATGGAACGTGGAAGCGGGTGCAGCCGCATCTTTTCAGCCGGTGCGGAAACAGCTATCACATGAAGCCGGTGGTGCAGAAAGGGTGCTTTTATCTCATCAAAGGGCACCAGCCGAAGGCGGGCGATGCGGGGAGGATTCGCTTTCATTTGTACCTGCAGGAGGGGCTGGATCTGAGCACGGATACGGGGGACGGACTGGTCTCGGCGGAGGAGGCCCAAAAGGCGGCGCATGATGAACTGGTGATCCGCACGGCTTCCTTTGAGAAGGTGCGGGATCTGGCCACCGGTGCGCAGGTGGCGGAGGGGAGCGCGGACGAACAACGAGTCGCGCGGCTGCTTGCGATCCAGGAGCTTGGGCTGGGACGTTTCAAGGAGGAGCAGGTGCTGCCGCTGCTGGAGGAGATCGAGAAGAAGCATCCAGAGCAGAAGCCTGTGGTGGAGGCGGCGCGGGCTTTGCTGAAGGAGACGAAGGGGCGCTGAGCGAGTTGTGAGGCGGATGCGGTGCTGAGGAACTGGGACAACCTTGATCGACAGAACTTCTTTTGGCCTTTTTGGGTACCCACGCCATGCTCCCTGAACCCCTACTCTCCAAGCCATGATCCAAGAAGCCATGAAAGCAGTCGCTGAAGACCTGAATGCGATGCTGCGACGCAAACGAGGAGATTCGCGTGACCGGGTGATTCTCGGCGGACTGCCAAAACCGGGCGGCACAGGAGAGGATGAGGCGGGTGACTGCATCTGCCTCACGCTCACGCAGATCACGGAGGAGAAGAACGTCGCCAGCATGGCCGCGCCACGAGGTGCTCCCGAGTCTGGTCCACGCGTGAGCGCACCGGTGAGTCTGAACCTGCGGCTGCTCTTCTCGGCTCATTATGCGCGGTACGAGGTGGGCCTCGAAATGATTTCGGAGGTGATCGCCTACCTCCATGTGAAGCCGCTTTTCACGAGGGCGAATACTCCCACATTGCATTCCGGCCTGGACCGGCTGACCTTGGAGATGGTAAAAGTGACGTCCGAAGAGCAGAGCCAGCTATGGAGCATGCTGGGGAGAGATTACACTCCGTCCGCCATCTACTCGATGCGCATGCTGACCTTGGGAGGCGTCTAGAGGGCGGCCTTGGATCCAAGCGTCGTGCGGCCCCCAGCCTAGGATGAGCCGCAGGGGCATGAATGTGCCCCGGACCCGGACTACCTGCCGAAATTTTCGAGAGCATCTGACGCCAGCGCTCTGCAGCGTACGGGTTGTTTACCGATCAATTCTTGTGATTGATCTGCGCCCGCGTTCCAGGAATACCCTTTCGGCTGTGAAGGAGGGAGGATTGACAGAAGGGCGGCGGGTCGGGTATAAGGCCGAAATGCAGAACGGTGCGCGCGGTTCATATTCTGAAGAAGCCTCCGGGCAGATCGTGGCGCTGCTTTCGGCTGCTGATTTTCGGTCTGGAGGCGGAGCGAACCCGTATGTCGTGCTCGTGACGGGCTGTGTGCTGGCGGTGATGGGGATGGTGCTGGTGGAGAGCCTGAAAAAGCAGGATGATGGCGAGAGGGCTGTCACCCCGCGAGTGGTGGAGGATGCGGGCAGGTTTGTGCATGTCATGAAATACCATGCGCTGTATGCGCATCCGCTGTTTCGGTTCCGGCGCTTGAGGGAGTTCGCGAAGAGATACCTCAGATTTTACCCCGGGGATCGGCTTGGAATGCCTATGCCGGATGAGATGGAGACGCTGCCGACAGAAGAGCCGGTGCCTGGCAAGCTGCGGTACCCGGAGGGAAAATGGAGAGAGGGCGGGAAGGAATGACTTGGTTTCAGGCGGGAGGCATTCACGACCGAAGAGGCCACAGGTCATTATTTGCTCCCCGGTACATCTGCTCCACGGCACATCGGCTTTTGTCCGCTTTTGGCCGTGCTTCACTGTTCGTGCTGCCATTTTCCCCTGATGAAGAAGGACGAGTCGTGCTCGACACAGCGCCCGGCGCGTCTTAAACACTCTTTCCTACCATGGCATCCTCCCAGCAAACTCCCGGCGTGTACATCAATGAAGTGAATGCTTTTCCGAATGCGGTGGTGCCGGTGGCGACGGCGGTGCCGGTGTTCATCGGCTACACGATGCGGGCGGACTACAAGGGGAAGTCCTACCTGAATCAGGCCGTCGAGATCAATTCGATGCAGGACTTCATGAACTTTTATGGCGTCATGACGACGGCGACACCGCCGGGCCCGGCGCCTGAGATGCAGCAGTATGCTCCCATCTACCACATTCTGGCATCCCGGGGAGAAGGAGATGTGACGATCGGTGGCAAGCCTCTCGATCTGCTGCCCGATCCCTCGACCATCTATTACCTCTACAACAGCATCAAGCTGTTCTACCAAAACGGCGGCAGCACGGCCTTCATCGTCTCGGTGGGGCTGATTGGTCCGCCGCCTTCGCCGAGCAAGCCGATGGCGGCAGGCAGTCCGCTGGTGAACCCGCGGGTGTCCTACGACGATCTCTACAAAGGCCTGCAAGTGGCCGGCCAGGAGGCGTCCATCACCATGATCTCCATTCCGGATGCGGTGCTGCTCAAGCAGGCGGACTACGCCACGCTCATGCAGAACATCCTGAACCAATGCGGCATCGATTCACCGGACTGCTGCGCACCGGGGAGCCGTGTGGGGCTGCTGGATGTCTATGGCGGGGAGGCCCCCGATCCGGAACTTTGGAATCTGCCAGGCGGAGAGATCGAGACCTTCCGAACGGCCGTGGGGATGGATGATCTGCGCTACGGCATCGCCTATTTCCCTTTCCTGAAGACGACCATCGTGGAGGACGGAGACATCGATTTCATCACCCTGGGTGGCGGCAAGGAACTGGCGGCGGCGCTGCCGGATGCTGCTGTGGAGCCCGTCAAAACGATCCTGGATCAGATCCAGAATCCGCCGGCCACGAATCCGCCGACCCCGCTCCAGCTTGAGAACGCTCTCCTCGCTGCCAGCACCGCCTACAGCCAGTTGCATGATGCTGTGCTGGAGAAGATCAACACCCTGCCCCCCGGTGCGGCCATGGCGGGGCTCATCTCAAAGGTGGACAGCAGCATCGGTGTCTGGCGTGCACCGGCCAATTTTAGCCTCACGGCGGTGACGGACACCACGCTGAAGATCACAGACAACAGCCAGGCCATGCTCAATGTGGACGCCGTCAGCGGCAAATCCATCAACGCCATCCGCCTGAAGCCGGGATTTGGGGTGATGGTCTGGGGTGCGCGCACGCTGGACGGCAACAGCCAGGACTGGCGCTACATCAACGTCCGCCGCACGATGATCTTCATCGAGCAGTCGCTGAAACTGGCCATGCAGGCCTATGTCTTCCTGCCGAATGTGGACAGCACGTGGTCGCTGGTGCAAAGCATGGTCACGAGCTTTCTGACCTCGCTGTGGTCGCAGGGCTGCCTGGCCGGCTCCTCAGCCGCCGCCTCGTTCAAGGTCGCCATTGGACTCGGGCTGACGATGACGCCTGACGACATCTTGGCCGGCAAGATGAACCTGACGGTGTCCGTGGCGTTGTCTCATCCGGCGGAGTTTATCACGATCACCATCTCGCAGCAGGCGCAGAGCTAGGCCGCGCCGTCCCCTACCCTTTCAACAACCCTCACTCCAGAAAGAGACTTCTTTTATGCCCGACGACGGATCAGCCCAGAGCACGACGATATGGCCATTACCCGCCTTTCATTTTGAGGTCACCATCGGCACCACAGGCGATCTCAAAGGGGCTTTTTCGGAGGTGACCGGATTGAACTCCGAGACGCAGGTTATCGAGTACCGGCACGGCAACAGCCCCATCTACTCCCCCATCAAGATGCCCGGCATCACCAAGGTGGGGAATGTGACGCTGAAGCGTGGCATCTTCAAAAGCGACAACAGCTTCTGGGACTGGTACAGCTCCATCCAGCAAAACACGATCAAGCGGCAGAACGTGGTGATCGCGCTGCTGGATGAGAAGGGGGCGACGACGATGCAGTGGACGCTGAGCAATGCCTGGCCCACGAAATTCTCCGGCGCGGACCTGAAAACCGACGGCAGTGAGGTGGCCGTGCACACGATCGAGCTGGCGTTTGAGACCATGGCCATCACGAACAAGTAGATGGCGGGTGCGGGTGAGCGGCGAAAGGGGGAACGCGGACTCCACCTTAACCTATCGTGTTTGGCGCATAATTCATTTTTATCGCACTTGTCGCATATTTTATTTTTATGCGCCAGAATGCATATTGACGTTTTATCGCTTTTGAAGCATAATCGAGAGTATGAATGATCCAGCACGAGATCCCAGGCAATTGGGCGCACTCATCAGGCGTGCGCGCAAGAAGCAGGGGCTAAGCCAGCAGCAGCTCGGTGGGAAAACCGGACTGCGGCAGGAAACGATTTCCCTGATCGAAACGGGGAATCCGGCGAGCAGACTGGATACATTGCTGACGGTGCTCGCCGCGCTGGATCTGGAGTTTCTCATCGCGCCGCGCTCGAAGGACTGGAGCCAGAGCATGGTCAGGGAAATGATGGAGGACTTCTGATGGCACGCCCACGCCCCCATCCAGACCTGCGCGTGCTGCTGAACAATCGCCACGTGGGACTGCTCAGCAAGACGTCAGGCGGGGCGATCTCGTTTCGGTATGCGGCGAGCTGGCTGGAGCGGGAGCGAGCGATCCCGGTGTCCCTCTCTCTGCCGCTGCGGGAGGACGCGTATAGCGGCGCGGCGGTCACGGCGTTCTTTGAGAACCTGCTGCCAGACTCCGAGACGCTGCGGCGGCGTGTGGCGGAAAAGGTGGGCGCAGAGGGCACGGACTCCTACAGCCTGCTCTCCCGCATCGGGAGGGACTGCGTGGGCGCGCTGCAGTTTGTGCCGGAAGGCTATGATGTGGCAGGAGATACCACGCGAATCGATGGGCAGCCGGTCAGCGACCGGGAGATCGAGAAGATCCTCACGAACCTGTCCGAAGCACCGCTGGGGATGGATCAGGACCAGGACTTCCGCATCTCCGTGGCGGGCGCGCAGGAAAAGACGGCGCTGCTTTTTCACGAGGGCAAATGGTGGAAGCCGCATGGCACCACGCCGACCACGCACCTTTTTAAAAAGCAGCTCGGCAGACTGCCCAACGGGCTGGATCTCTCCAGCAGCGTGGAGAATGAATTTTACTGCCTGAAACTCGTGGCCGCGTTTGGCCTGCTGGCAAATGAGGTGAAGATGCAGCATTTTGGGAAGACGAAGGCGCTGGTGATCGAGCGATTTGACCGCATGCGGATGAAGGACGGGAGGCTGCTGCGCATCCCACAGGAGGACTGCTGCCAGGCGCTTTCGGTCGCGCCGACGCGCAAATATCAAACCGAAGGCGGGCCGGGCATGGTGGAGATCCTGACGTTGCTCAAGGGAAGCGACAGGCCGGCGGAGGATCAGAAGCATTTTCTGAAGGCGCAGGTGCTGTACTGGCTGCTGGGCGCGACGGACGGCCATGCGAAAAACTTCAGCGTTTTTCTAGGCCCTGGAGGACGCTTCAATCTGACTCCGGCCTATGATGTGCTGACGGCGCAGCCCTGCCTGCAGGCGCGGCAGCTTCACAAAAAGCAGATGCGGCTGGCGATGTTTGTGGGAGACAGCCGGCACTACCGGATGGACTACATTCAGGGGCGGCACTTCATCCAGACGACGGTGAGGGCCGGGCTGCCAGCGGCGCTGGCGGAGGAGGTGCTGGCGGATGTGGCAGGGCGTGCGGAGGCGGCGCTGAGTGCGGTGGAGAAGCAGATGCCGGCTGGATTTCCAGAGGAGATCCATGATGCGGTGCAGCGGGGGTTCAGGGAGCGGATGAGGAGGCTGTGATGCAGAGGTGGCTTAGACCAATTCTCAAAAATCTTGTCACATTGCCCGGACGGCGGAGCGGCCCCATTGGCTGGGTTGGTCGCTTGCTTGTTATCCTTCAATAGCAGGCGGCGCTCCCGCCTTGCCACTGGGGCCGCTGCGTTCGCCGGGTCAAAATGACAATCTTTTTGAGAACCGGTCTATGATACTGGGATGGTTTGACATGGGGGCTGTTATCCGGGGGTGGGAGAGGCCGAGCGCGGGGCTGCATCGACAATGGCGCTGCTCGAAGTGCTCGTGCTTGCTTCCTGCTGGGGCGATGAATCTGACTCGAGGTGTTTGCGACCTGCTGCGGGCTCGGAGGCCCGCGCTCCTGGGGCGTTGTGTTGGCGGGTTGGAAAAATTGAGGAGGAGCGTGGCCAAACCGGGCGGCATGGGGGCGGGGAGCGGCGAGTGGGTTATCAATTGGGGTTGACGGTACTTAGTGTGTAGTATTTACTACACACATGGCGACGGCGCTGACATTTGGGCAGTTTGTGCGTGAGGCGCGCTTGGCGAAGGCGGAGGGTGACCGTGCGTTTTCGCTGCGCAAGATTGCGGAGAAGGTGGGCATCGAGCCGTCTTACCTGAGCAAGGTGGAGCGGGATGAGGAGCCGCCGCCGGGCGAGGGTGTGATCCGCAAGCTGGCGCATGAACTGTCTGAGGACGCGGATGTGCTGCTGGCGATGGCGGGAAAGGTTTCCTCCGACCTGCAGGCGATCATCCGCAAGCGCCCGCGCCTGTTTGCCGACCTGATACGACAACTGAAAGCCATGCCAGACCATGCGGTGCTGCAGCTCGTGCGCGAGGTGCGGGACGGGCAGTGGTGAACTGGCGGGCTGCGGAACCGAGCAAGAATACCAAGCAAGAATACCAACAACGAACCCAAACAAAACGACCATGATTGAACTCAGAGATGATGAGCTGTGCTTTTCCTTTCCTGCCATCGAGGCAGAGATCTCTGCGCTGCGGAAAGACTACTATGACAAGAAACTGCCGAAGATGCTGGCGGAGGACCGTGAGAAGGTGATCGACCAGCTTGTTAAGAGGCTGCGGCGGTCGCAGGAAACAGTGCCAGACCGGGATAAGGTGCGCGACGAGGTGCTGAAGGTGACGGAGGAGCAGATCGCAGGCATGCTGCAAAATGCCTTGGCACCACAATGGGAGAAGAACACCGCGAAAATGGAGGTGGCGTTTAAGCGGACGCTGCGCATCCCGGACAATGACAAGACTTACCCGCTGCCGCCGGGGCTGGGGAGCTTTCCGCTGCGGCATTTGGAGGACTATGCGGAGGCTGCGCCACCGCAGTGGCTGGAGCGCGGCGGGGTGATCATGCCGATGTATCAGGCGGAGGCTTTGTGGATGAGTTTCTACAGGGGCACCTACCCCTGCGCGCTAAAGATTGCCGCCGGGAAGATCAATGCGGTGAGCGGTGAAAGCTGGCAGGCCGGGCTGAGCCGGAAGCCGCAGGACTATGTGGTGACGGGCAAGCAGCCGTGGCTGGATGGCTTTGCGGTGGAGAAAGGGGTGATACGCCAGTTTGTGGCGATGCCGCTGGGTGCGGGTTATTCAGTGGAGGAGCAGCTTTCCGGGGAGGCGGAATTTGGCGGGGTGCAACTGCAGGCCTACCCGATGAAGGCGCGGGCTTACTTTGACAAAGTGCAAATGCCAGACCTGCCGAAGTGTCTGGCGGATCTTCTGCAAGACCTGATCGAGTCAGATTTCAGCAGCATCTGTTTTTCGGGAGGGCTTGCGTGCGCAGGTGCCGGCATGGGCCTGGGGGCTGGCGGGCGGATGCGGCAGAAGATTTATAAGGACCCCTACAAGGCGGAGGACTGGGACATGGGGGCGTCCAGCCGCTGCTTTGTGCACCTGTGCAATGCGATGCTGTGGCGCGAACTGACGGGGGAGAACCCACCGCAACCGCCCGTGACGGCGCGGGAGTATGAAAAGGCGGGGCTGCCGTGGTTTGACTACTATGCGGCGGATTTGAAGGCGCTGAATGGATCGAAAAAACTGGCGGGGGTGCAGAGCGTGGGCGCGATCTCGAAGAGCAAGGGGGACCAGGCGATCCCGGCGAATGAGTCGGTGAAGGTGCCGAGGGTGGTGAAGTGCGGGCCGAGTGATCGCGTGGTGAAGGAGTGGGCGGGTGAGTGAGTGTAGCGCGGTGGCGGGGCGCTGGGTGTGGCGGAGTGGGGAGGGATCAGGATGATCCCTCTCCTGCCGGAGGCGCCATGCCAGCGCGAGAGCGTCCGGAGGATGGGGAACCATCCTTGATCCCCTGTTTTGGGAGGAGCGCGTTCGAAAACCTGTAGGAATGGGGCGGGCAAAAGCGCCTTTGGAGCGCGGACTTCAGTCCGCAGAGCTCCGCTGTCTCCAGCAGATCCGAGCGTTCTCTTTCAGGCTCACACCCGCACGCCGCTGCTGCTTCTCAGGCGTGCTCGTGTTTGCCACCTGCTGGGGGCCATTACCGGGCTGCACGTGTTTGCCACCTTCTGCGGGATAAATCCCGCGCTCCACGGACCGCGTGCGCGGCGGAAGGGCCACTGGTTTTCAAACGCGGTCCAGGCAAAGCGCAGCGCTGAGGGATCAGGATGATCCCTCTCCTGGGGGAGGCGCTTGGGTGGTTTGAGGATAAATGGAATGCGCGGGGCGGAAGTGTGTTTCAAAATGGGAGGATGAAGATGAACGATAACGTGGAGAAGACGGCGGAGGTGAATCCGTATGCGGCGCCGGAGAGTACGGCGGTGGGTGTGCTGACGGCGGAGGAGGGTGCGGGGGTGAAGAGGGGCTGGTGGCCGGGGGTGAGTTTGCTGGTCATTGCGCTGCTGGCGGGGGTGGGCTGGCGGATGGAGCTGGAGATGACGACGGGGTGGGCGAGCATGGACTGGATCGGGCGGTTTCACTGGGCGGTGCCGGCGGGGGTGGTGGCGTTTATTGTGTGGGTGCTGGGTGTGACGCGGGTGGAGAGGCCGCGGGCGTTTGCGGCGGCGCTGGTGGGTTATGGTGTGATCGGCCATGTCGTGGTTCAGCGGCTGCTGGTGTCCGCCTTTGGCCGGGCGATCGTGCTGAGTGATGAATACGAGGGGGCGATAATGAGGGAGATCATGCTGTACAAGCTGCTGAACTTTCTGCTGCTGGCGCTGGTGCCGCTGCTGTTTGGGATTTTGTGCCGTGGCTTCGGGGTGCGGGTGAGGCTGTGGAGCGTGCTGGGCTATGCCATCCTTTTCATGCTGAGCTGGCCGCTGGCGGAGTGGGTGGTCGGCGTGGTGGAGAACCACAGCGGGGACGTCGGATTCATCCACGCGCTGAAGAGCGGGTATGTGATTCCGCTGCTGGTGCTGTGCCTGGGATGGCCGGTGCTGAGGGCGAGGGGAAAGTGAGGGGTGCGCAGGTGCTTATTGAGGATTGCGCAATAGACTGACACGCATGGAGCGCACGTGCATGCAGGAGCCGGGGCGTTGCGTGCGGCGGAGACACATGCTGCCTGCTTCGGCGTGGCGGGAGGACGCTGCTGGGGGACGCGGTGTGTGAAGAAGGCGCTGGCTTTGCTGCCCTGCTGCTGGGACTGAACCCAGGGCGGCGCTCGCCAAGGCTCGCTGGCCCTGGGCTACGCTAGGCCGCACCTTCGGTGCTAAATCATGGAGGCAAAGCCGACGATAACATGACTTAATCGAGTGCCACGTCAGTCTATTGTGCAACTCTCAATAGGTGCGCAGCGGGGTGATGACGCAGGCGCTTCCGAGCAACTCGCTGCGGAATCGGCAAAGGGGGACATGCCGGGTGTGGCTCGGTATTCCGATACCGAGTCGGTGCCGTCGCGGTATCGGAATACCGCGCTACATCTCCCATGCCACCGCTGGCGGCAGTTTCATGGGGATGTGAGGCCCGAGAGTGAATCTCCTTTTCACAATCACACCGCCTTGATTTCCAGGGTGGCTCCCCTGCCCTTTTGCCGTGAGGTGCTGCGCTGTGCAGGCGAAGGGAGGACTGTGAATGGTGGCTTGCGAGGGCGGCGGGCTTCTCTATCGCTGTGGTTTCTCCCTGGCACTGCCTTTTTCCTGAATCTCTGCTGCATCCTATTCCCTGCATGAAGACACCCCATGCCCGCGCTTTTTCTTTTGGCTTTGCCTGCCTGCTGTTTGTGGCTGGTGCCGCAGGTGGTGTGATGGCGGCGGCGGATGCAGAGGTGAAGGCGAAGGCGGATGAGCCTGCGAAGGTGAAGGCGGATGCGGGGGTGAAGGCGGAAGCGAAGGTGAATGCGAAGGCCGGGGTGGGTGTAAATGCGAAGGCGGATGCTAGGGTGAAGGCGGCGCAGGATCTGGTGAGGGCGCGCACGGAGGCGGTGGGAGCGGAGGATGCGGAGACGCTGCGGGCGCGCCTGCTGCTGGCGGAGGCGCTGTGGGAGCAGGGCAGGACGGAGGAGGCTGAGGGCATGTTGCATGAGCTGCTGCCGCTGCTGACGAAGGTGCTGGGGGCGGAGGCGCCGGAGACGCTGCGCTGTGAGTCGCGCGATCTTTTTGCGCGGACAACGCGGGCGCCTGACGCGGAGATCGAGAAGGCGTATCGGCGGCTGATCGCGGTGATGGTGCGTGTGCTGGGGCCGCAGGACATGAACACGCTGAAGGCGCGCCGGGGTCTGGCGAGTGCGCAGCTGGCGCTGGGAAAGGCGGCGTATGCGGAGAGGGAGGCCCGCAAGGTGCTGGAACTTCTGCTGCGCACGGTGGGTGATAGTGATCCGGAGTTTCTGGACTGCCAGGTGGACATCGTGCTGGCGCTGAGTGCGCTGGGCAGGAAGGAGGCGGCGGAGACGCTGTGCAGTGGCGTGGTATCCAAACAGAAGCGTCTTTTCGCCGAGGACCACCCGCAGTTGCTGCGGTCTCGCGGAGCTTTGTGCGGGCTCTTGTTTGACCTGAAAAAGCTGGCGGAGGCGGAGACGCTGCTGCGGGGTCTGGTGCCTGATGTGGTGCGGGTGCGCGGAGCGGAGCATGCGGAGACGCTGCACTACCTGAGCGATCTATGCCGGGTGCTGGCCGCCGCTGGAAAATTGGGAGAGGCGGAGAAGGAGTATCGCAGCCTGATCCCGGTGAAGGAGCGCGTGCTGGGAGCCGAGAGTGCGGAGACGCTGGACACGCGCCGGGAGTTTGCGCAGGTGCTGTCCGCCAAGGGGGGCAAGGAGGAGGCGGTGAAGGAGTATCGCGCGCTGCTGCCGGCGCACGAGAAGACCTTTGGCGTGGAGGATGCGCGCACGCTGCATATCTGCTTCAGCCTGGCCTCGACGCTGTGGGAGCTGCAACGGGTGGCGGAGGCGCTGCCCTATGCGCAGCGCGCGCTGGAGGGCCGGACGAAGGCGCTGGGAAAGGAGCATGAGGAGACGCTGATGGCGCAGAGGCTGGTGGAGGGGCTGAAGGGGTAGGTGGATGAAGTTTAAAGTTGAAGGTTTAAAGTTTAAGGTTGGGAGGGCTGTGGGCGAATCGGGAGTGAGGGGGATGAAGGAGGGACGTGAAGGTGGCGGGAGATGAGGGGGTGAAGTTTAAAGTTGGAGGTTTAAAGTTTAAAGTTGGGAGGGCTGTGGGCGAATCGGGAGTGAGGGGGATGAAGGAGGGACGTGAAGGTGGCGGAAGATGAGGGGATGAAGTTTAAAGTTGAAGGTTTAAAGTTTAAAGTTGGGAGGGCGGTGGACGAATCGGGAGTGAGGGGGATGAAGGAGGGACGTGAAGGTGGCGGGAGATGAGGGGGTGACGTTTAAAGTTGGAGGTTTAAAGTTTAAAGTTGGGAGGGCGGTGGGCGAATCGGGAGTGAGGGGGATGAAGGAGGGACGTGAAAGTGGCGGAAGATGAGGGGGTGAGGTGCGTTTGGGGAGTCGAAGTGTTTGACGCGTGGTGGATGCGTGCACACCCGTCTTGCGTGGACGATCGGCTGCGGACTGAAGTCCGCGCTTCTGGGGCGCTTTTCTTCTGCGGGAGGACGCTGCTGGGGGACGCGGGGTGTGAAGAAGGCGCTGGGTTTGCTGCGCTGCTGCTGGGACTGAACCCAGGCCTACGCTAGGCCGCACCTTTGGTGCAAAATCCTGGAGGCAAAGCCGACGATAACATGACTTAATCGGGTGCCACGGCAGTCTATTGTGCAAAGCTCAATAGAAGAATGATCGCATTCGAGAACGGGAGTAACGGAGACGGGACAGGAGCATGGACGAGCCGAGTGATTCAATGACGAATGCGGAAGCAGGAGGAGGGTCGCTGCGGCTCAGCGTGGGAGCGGGGGGATGAGGGAGTCGAGCAGCTTTTGACGGTCGTGGTGAGTGAGGAGTTTCTGCCAGAGGATCCGCAGAAAGGCGGTGAATTCCGGGGGCAATGGGTGGCGCGGATCCATGAGTTCCAGGCGCCTGCCCTGGGGTGATACATAGGTAAAGCTGGGGAATGCTCCACCGCCTCTTCCGAAGGGGAAAAAGACCGGCTCAGGTGGAAAGTGGTCCGCTCCAGCGCGTTCGCAGAGCTTTCCGTAGGCTTCGAGAATGCGGAGGCTCTCTTGGGCGGGAAGGCTTCCGGAGCGGGGTCCTTGGTGGCCCTCGAGGAGCCTGAAGTCGCCATCGCTGTTCAGCGTGCCGGAGATCCAGTCGGCCTTGCCCGGGTGCTGCTCGATGGTGAAGCTCAGGCTGGCTCCGGAGACCGGGGAATCTGCGCGGAGGCCGGCGTGGCAGGAGACGCGGCTGACCAGCAGGAGGAAGGCGGTGGTGAGAAAGGCTAGGAGCTGGTATTTCAGGCCATGCATGGCAGGTGGCGAAAGCGGAATGCGGCGGCGAGAAGAGTTTTTCGAGGTGCGGAGCGGACAGAGGGAGGTGTTTTGCGGCGGTTCAACGCTTGGCGGGGGCGAAGGGGTCGTTCAAGGGCTTCAGGCCGGGCTGGGAGAGGCGGGTGAGGAGTTTTTGCCAGAGGATTCGCAGGAAGGCGGTGAGCTCCGGGGGTGGGAGCTTCGCGGGGCCGATCAACTGGAGGAGCTCTCCCTGGGGAGTCATGTGCACGAACATTGGATTGATGATCCGGCCACCGACAAATAGCGGTGCTGGCTGGAAGATGCCCCTTCCCACGCGGTCGATGACCTTGCCGCATTCTTCGATGATGCGACCGGCCTCCTGCGCCGGGATTTTTCCGGAGTGGGAGATTCCTTTGAGCGGTCTGACACCGAAGTCACCCTCGAGGTTCAGCGTGCACACAACCCAGTCACCTTTGCCCGGGTTCTCCTCGAGAGTGAAAATGAGGAGGCCATCGGGGAGAGCGAGATTCTGGAACGGGGCCGGACCAGCGCGGGCCTGGCCGCCGTCCAGAAGGACGGAGGCGAGGATGAGGAAGGCTAGGAGCTGGTATTTCAGACCATGCATGGGGAGGCAGTGGGCGGGTCAGGGCTTGGCCGGGGCTGCGAAGGGGTCGTTCAGGGGCTGCAGGCCGGGCTGGGTGTGGAGTTTCTGCCAGAGGAGCCGCAGAAAGGCGGTGAGCTCCGGGGGTGGGGGCTTCTCGGGGCCGCTCAAGAGGAGGAGCTCTCCCTGGGGAGTCATGTGTATGAACAAGGGATTGCCGAGTGCGCCACCGGCGAAAAGGAGACGGTCGGGCGGGAAGAGGTCCTTTCCCGCGCGGTCGCAGATCTTGCCGCATTCTTCGATGATGCGACCTGCCTCCTTCTCAGTCAGCTGCCCCTCGGAGCTGGTTCCATCTGCCAAGGTCTGGAGACCAAAATTTCCATCGAGCCTCAGCGAGCATGTTACCCAGTCGCCCTTGCCTGGGTGCTGCTCGACGGTGAAGAGGAGGAGGCCATTGGGGATTTTAAAGCCTCCGTCCGCGGCGGCCTGAGTGGCACCGAGAAACATGACGACAGCCATGGTGAGAACGGCTAGGAGCTGGTATTTAGGACCATGCATGGCGGAATGGCTTGCTTGCTTCCTGTTTCTCGAGGGCTGAGAGTCTGGCGCCTGTGAAGAGGCCGGAGGTCCGCCCGCACCCATGGGATGGTGGCAGGACGGAGGCGCGGTGGCAAGGATAAATGGAGGGGGCCGTGCGGTGCTTTACGCGTCTGCCGAAGGAGTCTTGGGGATGGATGTGGCGTGCCGCAGTGCGAGCGGGTGCTGGACCATCTCTCAATAATTATACTTTGGTAAGTTCTAATATGGGCCTGGTCAGACCTGATTCTTCCAGAATGTTTGACCACGGATAACACGGATTGACACGGATGCCTGAGGCTGAGGGTGGAAATCTCCTGATGACTTTTATGAACGTCCTGAAGAGTTACCAAAGTAGAACTAAGGGCCTGCTGTCTGCGCGGGTGTGGGTGCTGGGGATTTGCTGCCGGGGCGGGTGCGGGGGCCGTTGAGGATGCGGCCGAGCCAGGTGTAGCGGACGCAGAGGTCGTAGAGGAGGAGCAGGACGGCGAGATTGATGAGGACATTGAGGGTGAACTTGATCCAGCAGTTGACGTCCCAGGGCAGCATGAGGACCTGCAGCCAGAGCACGAGGGGAAAGTGCGCGATGTAGCACCAGTAGGAGGCATCGGCGAGGTAGCGCACGCGCGGGGTGTGGCTGCCGGCATGGCGCAAAAACCAGCCGATGAGGGCGAAGGCGGCGGCCCAGGCATACAGGGCGGAGGCGGCGATGACGAGGGTTTTGAGCCAGAGCGGATGGGTGCCTTCTGGCGAGTGATAAATCATGTAGCCGATGCCGAAGACGGGAAAGGACAGCACGGCGATGAGGAGGTAGCTGGCGTAGTTTTGCGCGAGGGTGGCGAGATGCTGGGAGCGGCAGTGGAGCCACCAGCCGAGGAGGTAGAAGTGGCCGTAATAGAGCACGGCGCGCAGCGGCGGGGTCAAATTGTGACCTTTGTTGTGCACGAGGCCGACATTGTGATGCGCCCACATGAGGAGCATGCCGATGGGGACGAGGGCGAGGATGCGCCAGGGGCGCGCGAGGAGCCAGTCGCACGCGGCATCGAGGGGACGTGCGAGACGCGCGAGGGGGGAGCGGGGCGTGGCTGCGGCCGTGGCAGAGGCAGAGGCAGAGGCAGAGGCAGAGGCAGAAGCCCAGAGGATGAGGGCGTTGAGGGCGCAGAGGATGAGGAGCATCTCGAGAAACCAGAAGTGCTCGCTGCGGGTGAAGAGGGTGGTCCATTCGCCGGGGGCGAGGGTCTGCTGCGTGGCCCAGAGGCGGATCCAGCCGGAGAGTGGCACGAGGGTGAGGGTGCCGAGCAGGAAGGGCAGCCCGATGCGGAGGGCGCGCTGCCGGATGAAGGCGCCCAGGCCGGAGCGCAGCCAGAGGAGTCGCGCAAAGAAGCCGGCAAGGATGAAGAAGAGGTGGCTGCGAAAGCCATTGGTGATGCCCACCATGATGTTGAAGCCAAAGCTGCGGCTCACATCATACACCGGCCAGAAGTCGATGGAGACGACATAGGAGAGCGCCGCATGCTGCGTGATGCCGGTGAGCATGACGATGGCGCGCAAGTTGTCCAGGGCATGGAGGCGGTGGCCGGGGGAGGAGGCGGGGGCAGTTTCGGTAGCGGTCGCCATCGCGCGCGAAGGCGCGCCCGTGCTATCGGTGCCGGGGGCAATGGTGAAGCTGGCCGGAAGATGGGACTCTGAGGAATGAGGGGCGCGCATGCAGGGGCACGCGGGTTTTGCATCTCACTTCTCTGCGATGAGGCAGTCGCGGGAAACGGGGGAAACGCTGCGTGCGGCGAGAGGATGCCAGCCGTGCTGGGTGGTGACAAATGGAATGGTGGGGTATGTTCACGATCCAAGGCGTGTTCACGGATACGTGAACAGGGGTGTTTTAGTGAACGCTGAGGCCGAAAACAGCACTCAAGCTGGGGCGAATCGAGACAGCATTTTTGTTTTCTCCTAAGGCGGCCTGGATGCGCCGGAGGAGAAGCTGGATACGAGCATGGGAGGAGGATCAGCTGCCGGAGAAGCCTGTGTTTGTGGAGGTGAAGAGGGTGTGAGGACAGGTTTGCAATAATTTGAACACAGCCCCTTTCCAATTAAATGCGAAGTAGTTACCTCTGCGGAGGGGCAACTCATTCATAGTTCGAATACTTGATTCCGCTATTCGCAGCATTGCTCAAAAACAACATAATTTTACAGCCTTTCGATAGTCAAATGAGTAAACTTGAATATTAGCTAACAATATGAATGACAAAATAAGAACCTTACTAAACAGCAACATTCAAGCCATGATGGATAAGGCGAAAAATGCATCCATGTTCGACCACCCAGGAATGATCGGCGAATTGAGAGAAATGGTATTAAGTGATCTAGTGCGCCCACTATTGAATATGCGATATTCAGCTGGAACCGGAAAAATTACCGACCATGAAGGCACCTTATCTAGCCAAATAGATGTATGCGTATGCAGCACATTACTGCTGCCTCCTTTTTTTATCTCTGCACAAGAAAGATTGGGACTTTATCCGATCGAATCAGTCCTTACCTGTTTTGAAGTAAAAAGCAATTTAACTCTCTCAGGAATTCGCGACGCCTATACAAAGTTCCAAGGGATTGAAAATAGTTTAAAATTTTCTCCCGCCATTCACACAGAAAATGACCACCCACTGCCACACCGCTTTGCTAAGCCTGAACATTCTCTATTTGCCTTCGGCATCGATAAAAAAAACTATAAAATATCGAGCATACTTGAAATGTATAAAAAGATTGATCCCTGCTGGAATGATAAACCATTAATATCAAGTTTTTGCGTCGCAGGTAAGGGCTGCCTCATCCATACAACCAAAGGATGGCTCCACATGGCTTATGACGCACAAAACACCTTCCACGAAGAAATCATTTTTTATCTATGTGCGACAATTCAGGCACTTCCCTTTAAAGAACAAAGCCGCTATATACCAAGAATTGGGTACTATTTAACGGAACCTTCAAAATCATCCCGCTTTGAGGATGGAAAAGCGCTAAAAGAGTCTTGGAAAAATGTCCGCTGGGTTATTTCAAACACCAATATAGATTAATATATTCTAACAGCGCACAATTTCGCACTTTAAACTAAGGCCTCTAAGGCCAAGAGATTATCGAAATGCTTGCGGACATTTTTTCGGATCACAACACACTCTTCAGGAGTGATGATAATTTCCTTCGACTCTTTAGTCTTGGTTTTAATCTTCTTGTGTCCCGTCGCAGAAATTTCGGCCATCTGATGAGCTAGAGCATTTCTAATCTCAATAATTTCTTTGGGAAACACGTCGAGAATCTTTTTGCAAGCTTGAAGCTTCGGAAGCGTTGCACTTTTCGACATACCGCTATTCAGAAGAGTTATTTGATCTTTTAAGATACCGCTCAAAACCCTGTGCTTTTTACCAAAATCAAACATACCCTCCTCGATAAGCACGCGATCCCTAAATAAAACTTCCATATCTTTAAAGCACTTAGCAAGCACACGGCCCATGATACCCTCAAGCTCGATAGCATCTGCAACAATCCAGCCACGCAATGTTGCAAGGTCTGATGCTCGCCGAATTTTCACTCCAATCAAGTCTTTGATGCGGTCCTTTGCATCGCCCCTGGCTACAAAAAACACCCCGTCGGGCGGAATGTCAAACATGTTATTGGGAACCGCACCAGTAGTATAAAAAATGATATCTTCAAAAAAACCTTTGTCGCGAATTTCAGAAATAATAGCATCTCCTGTCTTCCCACCCTTTAGCTTGTAATCGAGAACGATTAATTCAACTTCATGCCTAGAAAGGTCACTATATACGCCAGCTTCACCAGAGCGCCAATGAATTAACAATCCAAGACCGTGGTCCTCCATCCACTTGTTCAATTGAGGCCTGAGAGATTCGACGAAATCCTTATTATCATCGACCCACAAAATTGAGAAATCTATTTTCATCGCTTATGAAATGTTAATATAAACTCTGCGCCTTTCTTCTGACCTGCGTTCGCCTTGATCTCACCATCCATCTCAGACAATATTTCCTTAACATGATGCAGCCCTAGCCCGGAGCCATCAGTTGTTGAAAACCCAACATCAAATAGATGCGGCATATTTCGCTTGGGAATACCCACCCCATCGTCACAAAATCTAATGACTAGTTTTTCGTTTGTGGCTTCTACGACCGCCACATCGATCCCTGATACTTTATGCTGTGTCTTTCGAGCATTACTGATCAGATTATCGAATATAATGCTAACACTGATGGGCGCAAAGGTGGTAGGAAACTTGGCTTTTGAGGCTTGGTGAAACCGAATGGGAATTGTCTTATTTTGCGGTCCAAGCACATATCCGTGGTATATATTCAATAGGTATTCGCGTATGAACTCTACCAAATCACCTGGAACTTCCTCTTGCGCAGCGACATGATTTGCTTGCGTAGCAAAGCGAGTTATCGCATTAATTCGTTTTGCTCGATAACTAATTCTCTCCAGATAAACCTTCATCTGCTCGGGCCGAGGAGTCGAATTCTCTTTGAGAAGGTCTAGCAAGTTGAAAACGTATTGCTCAATTGTCTGAGCATCCTGACCAATACTATGGTGAAGTGATAGGACATGCTCAAGATCCTTTGAAAGCATCGATTTAAGGAACACGTTTTGCGTATCAAGCTGCGATTCTCGGTATTTCGCCTCCTGAGCGTCCAAAACGGCACGTCGCGCGGCTTCTTCAGCCTCCATGGCCTTTGCTTGCGATTCTTTGGCTTTTTCTTCGGCTTTTTTCGCGCGTTCTCGCTCCCTAGCTTCTCCAATTTCGGCTTCCTCCTTGGCCTTAGACAGACGCTTGAGTTGCTTTTCGGCCTTCGACACCTCCTTAGCCAACTTTGGAGAATTTTGCTGCGCCGCCATTCTTTTGAGATTTCCCAAAAGTGCCGAAACACTTTCAGCAGAACGATTTTCGAGAATGTTCAAAAAATCAGCATCGTATTCAACGAGTAGAACATCTTTCGAACGCGTTAGCTTGGTTATTATTTCGAAGATTGCCTGCTTAACCTCTGCCTTGGACATAGTCGTAGCATCAGGTAATTCCCCTTTTTCTGTCCCAAATTTGGCAAGATCAATTGCAAAAGTCTCCAATCGCTTCAAAGCGACTTCGATCATCAATTCTTTGAGGTCGGTGAACGCCTTGTTTTCAATTAAGCCTCCATCACGACTCGATGTTTCTTGAAAGGCTGAGTTGGCGCCGTTTACTTCTATACGTCCAGATAAATCACGCGTTCCAAGCGTCCTGAAAAATCCTTGTTGATGGCGTTTATCGATTCCTAGTTCATCGTCACCAGGATCACCAAATGGATGAATTCTAAATCCATTTTTATAGAGAAAAACGGAACCGTAATCATGGACGCGCATTCCCATACGCCTAGTGAATGCATTTTTTGAAGCTTGATTGAGGGCGAAAAGTGTTATTTTCACTCCATCTAGCTGGACTGAGTACGGACTCTTTTCGATCAATTCGTAGACGCGTCTTCCTCTATCGGTCAGACAAGTTCGTATTTCCGAACCGTCAGCAATAACCTCTACAAAAATCTGGGCTGTTCTCAGTTCGAGGCTTTCGAATACAAAGTTCCTGATTGGACCATTTACCAGCTGCCAAGCCTGTACCTCCTCCTGTCTTTCCTCCGCCGCTTCCCTGATCCGTTCGTCCTCAATTCTCTCGTCTGGACAATTGAGGTTAATCTGAAAATTCTCTGCATCGTTTTCCTGATTTGGGTTTACCAGCCTTTCCAACGAACGGCGAAGCCTCAGAATTTTTTCACGTCCCCAATCGCTACTTCTCAGCCCTGTAATTTCCAAAACGGTTCCATGGCGCACGTCGTATGGTATGGCATCCTCCGAGGTGTATCGGGCAGGAATTTTTTGGAACTCTTTTTCAGCATCAACTTCAAACTTATTCCAGTCAACTTCGAGAACGTGCCATGCACCTTTCTGCCCTTTCTTCTTGGAATACATTTTCAGACCTGCCCCCAGCCGGTCACAAGAGAAACGTCCAATTCCTTTGGCTCCGGCGAAGATACGCCCACCTGCAATTTTGTCTCGATAGTCCTGCTGCTTCTTTTTAGCTGAATATGCTACGAACAACCACTTTCCAATAATGTCCTCTTTATCCATTCCATCGCCATTGTCTTGTATAACAATCTTCGCCCCGTTCGTGCCCAGCGACTCAATTGAAATGTTTACTCGCTTAGCATTTGCATCGAAGGAGTTCTTAACCAATTCAAACATCGCTATGAAGTCATCAGTGATGAGTTCTTTTCCGATGATAGTCTTCAGTGCAGAACTGATTTTAAATTGAACATTCGACATGGCTTAAAATCTCCTTAAGGGCGAGCCCAGCTTTCTCCGCGAAGAGCGGTGGAACGGCATTTCCGACTTGGGTGTAGCGCGGGGTCTGTAACAAGCGCTGCTTGCCCCCGGTGGTGTAAGGCCCCTTGAACTCGAACCAATCAGGGAAGGTTTGGAGGCGGGCACATTCGCGGACGGTCATAACGCGTGGTTCGGAGTAATGAACGAAGTCATCAGGAATGGTCGTGACAGTTGGTGCAGACCTGTCGCCATCAAGCACGGTCACGCTACGCTTTTTCAGACCAAACTCTTCGCGCTCTTCACCAAGAATGCAGCGGTTGCGGGGTGCGCTTGCGAGGAGCTTTGAGAATACAGCAGCTACATCTTTGGTGTGGTTGACGAATCGGTGGCTGTCAGGCGTGTGTAATGTCTCATCGCTCCGCAAATGTTTCTGCAGCCCAGTCCTTCTGCGTGAGGTGACACCAGACTGGAACCCCTTTGAGTCGGGACAAGGCGTGCAGCCATGGCTCCGAAGCAAATCTGACAAGGCCGATTTAACATCATTCTTTCGTGGAATTCCTCGCTTCAACAAATGGGCAGCACGCCCTCTTTTAAGCGCCTTGAAAGCTGCCTCGGCCAAATTCTCAAGAGTGGCTATGACGATGTATCTCTGACGACGCTGAGGAACCCCATAGTCTGACATGTCAATGAGTTCACCTTTGGCGTCCTTATAGCCAAGCTCTTGGAGCTTTTGTATCACTAGCTGCGAGTAGGCCAAGCCCTCTTGTGCGTTGGCCTTGAATTTCATTGTGAAGCCTCGGACGTTTTCAAACAGTATGGCCCGCGGCTGCACAAGCTCGACCAAGCTCAGGTAAGAGTGGACAAGGTTGTTTCGCTCATCGCCCTCGCGTCTCATGCCCGCAGTGGAGAATCCTTGGCAAGGAGGTCCGCCAACGACCAGATCAACGGTTCCTTTAAGTTTTGCCAATTTGTCTGCTTTTTGCTGAAGCAGTTCTTTGATGTCCCAGTTCGTTTGGGGCAGCCATTCGGGCCAATCGAAGTGCTTCTTTTTGTCCACCAAATTGGCCTTGAGTGTGGTGAATGCCGAGATGTTTTTCTCAACGGCAAAAAGGCCCTGCCAACCAGCTTGATGCAATCCGGTGCTAAGGCCGCCGCAGCCCGCAAAAAGGTCGATATATTTAAGGTTAGCTGTCATTTTTTACAGCCAAAATCGCACCAGATATGGGAAAGTCCAGGGAGAGAAGTTGTAGAGTGGCGGGTGTGCATAGCGCACGGTGGACCATGCGGAATTTTGCCGATGAAAGCGCGGAGTGTTACCTATGGCAAGACTTTCTGCGTTGAAAATGAAAAAAGATAATACATGGGCGCTTGGATCCTGATTGAAAAAGTGCCCCCTTCCCCCGAAAAATCCCGGATCGGCGGCTTGTCATTGGCGGTTCGTTTGCTCTTGTAGGTGGGTTGCTGAGTTTGTTGCGGGGGGGCTTTTTTGAAAACTCGTATGAATCGTGTGCTCAATTCGAACGTGCGTCTGGGGATGGTGATCGGGGCCGGGGTGCTGCTGCTGGCGGGGTGGATGGTGTGGCAGGCGGAGAGGGCGCGCAGGGCGGAGGCGCGGGCGCTGCAGGAGATGCGGGTGAGGCTGAGTCGGGCGCAGAAGAGCGGGGTGGATCTGATGGCGAAGGCGGAGCAGGAGATGCTGATGGAGGAGCTGAAGGGGCGCGTGGAAACGCTGCGGGGACTGGCGACGGATCTGCGGCTGCTGATGGACGAGCGGGACAAGGTGGCGGCGAAACAGGAGGGGAAGCTACAGGAGCAGGCGCGGGAGCTGGCGGCGATGAAGGAGAAGCTGCGGGAGGCGAGCCGGGCGGATTACGCGATGGCGGTGCGCTGCATGGAGGCGGAGGTGGAGTCGGAGCGGGACTGGGCGAAGGGGGTGGCGCTGCTGGCGCGGTCGCTGGAGTGGTGGCCGGAGAATCCGCAGGCGGCGACGCGGCTGTATGCGACGCTTTCTTTGCACGCGGGGGAGAATGCGGGCTGGCCGCAGCGGGTGCTGCACCTGGACGGGCATGTGTTTGACGCGGTGTATTCCGCGGATGGATCGCGCTTTTTGACGCGCGGCGCGGACAAGTCTGTGCGGGTGTGGGATGCGGCGACGGGCGCGCCGGTGGGAAAGCCGGTGATGCTGACGGGCGCGGTGCGCACGGCGGAATTTAGCCCGGATGGCAAACGCTTCGTGACGGTGAATGATTACGACGAGGGGAATGCGGTGCGGCTGTGGGATGCGGCGACGGGGGCGGCGGTGGGCAAGCCGATGACGCACGAGGAAGGGGTGGATGCGGCGCACTTCAATCACGATGGGTCGCGTCTGGTGAGTGTGTGCGGGTTTGGCAGGTGTGCGCAGGTGTGGGATGCGGCGACGCAGCAGCCGCTGGGCGCGCCGATGGTGCATGCGGCCTCGGTGAACAGCGCGGTCTTCAGCCCGGACGGGTCGCTGGTGGTGACGGCGAGCAATGACAAGACGGTGCAGATTTGGGATGCGGTGAGCGGTCGGCCGCGGGGTGAGCCGCTGCGCCTGAACCATGAGGTGATGGACGCGCAGTTCAGCCCGGATGGAAAGCAGGTGCTGACGATCCTGTGGGGCGGGCCGACGCAGATGTGGGACGTGGCGACGGGCCAGCCGCTCGGGGAGCCGCTGCGCCATGGCATCCGCGTGCGGGAGGCGGTGTATGCGCCCACGGGGGCGTGGGTGGCGACGCTCGGGGAGGATGATTGCGTGATGCTGTGGAATGCGGAAACCGGAGCGCCCGCGGGGCCGCCGCTGCGGCATGAGGGGGGCGTGGAGCAGGTGAGGTTCAGCCGGGACTGCACGCGCGTGGTGACGGTGGGCATGGGTCGCACGGTGCGGGTGTGGGACGTGGAGACGGGCAAGGTGCTGGGCGTGCCGCTGCAGCATGAGGGACCGGTTTCCAGCGCGGAGTTCAGCCCGGACGGCAGGAGCATCCTGACTGCATGCGGAGATGGCACGGTGATGCTGTGGGACGCGCCGACGCGCCAGCCGCTGGGCGAGCCGCTGAGGCATGGGCTGCCGGTTTTGACGGCGGTGTTCTCACGCGATGGCAGGCGTGTGGTGACGGGCAGCGATGATGGCACGGCGCAGGTGTGGGATGTGACGACGGGGCTGCCGGTGGGTGCGGCGATGTATCACGGAGAGGAACGGGTGGTGTGGGGTGTGGAGTTCAGCGCAGACGGCCGCCGTGTGCTGACGACGAGCACGGGCGCTCGGGCGCAGGTGTGGGATGCTGTGACGGGCCTGCCGCAGACGGTGCCACTGCTGCACGAGCGCAAGAGCGAGGGGCCGCTGAATGTGGCGCACCTGAGCGCGGACGGCAGCCGCGTGCTGACGGTGTGCGAGGGAAATATGCTGCTGTGGGACACGGGCACGGCAAGGCCCATCGGGGGGCTGATGAATCATGGCGATGGGAAGCCGGGGGATCTCAACGCGCTGGACGGGAAGGACGGGGTGAGCGGCGCGGTTTCCACGGCGGAGTTCAGCCGGGATGGCAAACGCGTTTTGACCACAGGCGCGGATGGCTCGGCGCTGCTGTGGGACGCGGCCACGGGGAAGCGGCTGGACGCTGCCGCGATGACGCACGAGGCGGAGGTGGCGGGGGCGCATTTCAGCGCGGTCGGCTGGAAAATCGTGACGGTGGGGGAGGATGGAACGGTGAAGCTCTGGGCGGCGGCCACGGGCATGCCGCTGGGTGCGGAACTGCGGGAGGCCAAGGGTGTGCGCCATGCGGAGTTCAGCCCGGATGGCACGCGCGTGGTGACGGTGGCTGAAGGTGACGCGGCGCAGGTGTGGGACGTGGCCACGGGTGCGGCGCTGGGCGCGCCGATGCCGCACACGAGATATCTGGCGAGCGCGGTCTTCAGCCCGGACGGCAGGCTCGTGGTGACGACGAGCGATGATGAGAGGACGCGGGTGTGGGACGCGGCCACGGGCCTGATGCTGGGCGAGCCGCTGCATCACGAGGAGCGCGGCAAGCACGAGGATCACGAAGGGAACTCGGACTTCATCCCGGAGGCGCAGGTGAGCGCGGATGGCACGCGGGTGGTGACCTCGAGCATCGACAACACCGCGCGCCTGTGGTACCTGCCGCCCTCCCCTGCCCTGCTGGTGCCGTTGCCGGAATGGGTGCGCGCCCGCGCCTACGCGGTAGCGGGCCTGGAGCCTGCGACGAATGGGGAGCTGCGCGAGATGCCTCCTGAGAAGCGGCGGAGTGTGCTGATGGCGGCGCTGCCGAAGTCAGAGGTGACGAAGAACGCCGCGGCGAAGGTGAATGCGGTGGCTGCTGCGAAGGTGAGTGAAAACGCTGCGGCGAAGGTGAATGAGGTGGCTGGGGAGCTGCAGGACAGTCCGTGGTCGTGGCTGGCGCTGTGGCTGGCGCAGCCGGTGTACGAGCGGGGGCTGACGCCGGAGTCGCGCTTCACGCGCCGGCAGATCGCGGAACGTGAGCGGGATGCGAATGAGTGGAGCCCGACGGAGAACAAGCGTGTGCCGAATTCCGCCTCCATGGAGGCGCTGGCCTTCTCGCTGTGGTATGATCCCTCCACCCCGCTGACCCACGTGCTGCTGGCCGGCGCACTGAAGCGCGAGACCTCCTGGATGCTGAAGGAGGACCTTCCCCCCGCCCTGCCCCAGACCACCGCCCACCTCCGCCGCCACGGATTGCAGATCCTACCATGCGATGCTGCCTTGTGGTCGAGAATGGTGGAGATTTTGAAGGAGCAGGGGGAGGAGGGGATTGTGGGGGAGATGAAGGAGGAATGACAAATGCGGAGCAAGTTGCCGCAAAGAGGCGCAAGAGGACGCAAAAAGTCGGAGGATGGGTTTGGTGAGCGTTGGCGAGCTGCCGATGGGCAGGGTAAAATCTCCCCTGCGCTTTCACTCTTTCATTGCGGCCCCACGTGACTCGTTCATGATCGCGCCGCATGTCATCCGCATCCAATCCTGAAGGCCTGGCCATCGCGCGCGAGTTGATCGCACGAGAGGCGGAGGAACGGACGGGGTTTCTGGATCTGGGCGGGCTGGGGTTGAGGGAGATGCCGGAGGGGCTGCGAGAGCTGAAGCATTTGCGGAGACTTATTTTGGGGTGGAGCTGGTGGGACATCAAACCAAAGCAATGGCACCGAGTGGCGAACAATTTGGAATTCAACCATTTGCGGAATGGGTGGGATGGCCTGGCAGAGCTTACACATCTGAACGAGCTCAATTGCAGCCACACAAGCCTCAAGGACCTGGAGCTTCTGACCAAGCTCACCGCACTGACCACGCTGAACTGCGCCCACAACGAGATCCGCAGCCTGCAGCCGCTGACCAAGCTCACCGCACTGACCACGCTGGACTGCTCCTGCAACGACATCCGCAGCCTGCGCCCTCTAACGAAGCTGCCTGCACTGACCACTCTGGACTGCACCAACTTCAGCGTTACCGACATCGGCCCGCTGGCTGAGACTCCCGCGCTGACCACTCTGCATTTCTCCTGCCTTCATCTGAGCGATTACGGGCAACTGGCCGAGCTTACCGGCCTGACAGAGCTGGATTGCTCCATACCTCAGCTAAGAGATTTGCAACCGCTGGCCAAACTTACCGCGCTGGAAACGCTGACACTCCGCCACACCGAGGTCAGCGACCTGGAACCGCTGGCACAGCTTCCTGTGCTGAACACGCTGGATATCTCCGGCTCCAAAGTCTGCAATCTGGAGCCTCTGGCAGAGATCGCCACGCTGACTTCGCTGAGTTTTTTAAATACCAAAGTCAACGACATGAAGCCCCTGGCACGGCTCTCCAGGCTAAGTGACCTGCAATGCTCAAGCACCTTGGTGACCGATCTTCAGCCGCTGGCAAACCTGACCACGCTGACCTGGCTGGACTGCTGCCACACCAAGGTTAGCGATCTCCAGCCGCTTGCAGGCCTGGCTGCGCTGGCTTGGCTGAACTGCTCCAACACTCTGGTAAGCGATCTGCAGCCTCTGACAAATCTCACCGCGCTGACCACGCTGGATTGCAGAAACACCGCAGTCAGGTCCCTGCCCGAAGCCTTGGTATGGTTGCCCCATTTGACGAGCCTGACGGCGTTCGGCCTCAGCATCGACCGAGTACCTGCGGAAGTTTTGTCTGCGGGTATCAACTGTCTCGAACCACTGCGCAGTTATTTCAGAAGCAAAAGTAGCGGGAGGGACGAACGTGCACCGATGGTGTGAAATGGTATGAATCCATCTCTTTTTATGTGACCATGAAACAAAAAAGATCTCTTCCGGTTTGGAGGTTTGAAGTTCAACACCTGAATACACCTCAAGCACCGTCCTATTTGAGCGATGGCGCGCGCCTGCGGGATGCAAGGCTGTATCTGGACATTGCCAATGCTCTCGATCCGTCGGCGAAGGTGGGAGATTTGGGTTCAAACCCGTATGCCCAAATCAGAGTTGAATTGGAGGAGGGGGATCCTCGGCTGGTGGAAATATTGACCCTGCTCAAGGCTGCTGGATGGTGGCCGCACTTTGGCTGGCAGGCTGATGTGGAGGCTCAAAAATTTGCGGTTCAACGGCTTTGGAAGCCATCGGCCAAAGTCATTAACTCGGCACCTTTTCTGTGGGGATTTCCGTTCGCGATCGTTGCGAATTCCTATGGCTGGGAGCAGGGGCAGTTGCGGCTTGGCGCAACAGACAATGCGCTGAAGAACAAGTATGGATTTGGCGACGCCTATTGTGGTCTCTATGTGGTCAGTGAAGAGTTTCGGCAAGCTTATGAAGCGGCCAAGCTCAAGGGGGCCGTCTTTCATCCTGTGGTGTGGAATAATCCGCAGCCTCGGCATCGCCTTCCTTATTGGCTTGGTTCGACGGTCGAGTTGCCCGAGCCGCTTACGAAGCTCTATCCGACAAAGGATCTGGACGGCAACAGGATGTGGGGGTGGGACGACAACGGATTCGCTCCTCCGGTGCGGCGGTTTCGCAGGAGTGAAATCGCGAAGCTGGGAGAGTTCGATGTGGCCGCCATACCCAGGGTGGGCCAGTATGTGGACAATCGACTAATCCCCGAGCTAGTGTTCAGTCAGCGTTTTCGAGAATTCGTGACAAGAGGCGGCTGGAAAATGCGCTGGCAGCCCGGTGGATTCGAGGACGAGGACACGAATGTGATGGCGGGCAGTAATCCATGAGGTGGCCGCAAAGAGGCGCAAGAGGACGCAAAAAGTGGGAGGATGTTCGGTGAGGTTGGGATTTGAGGGAGTCGTGTGCCGAAGAGGAGGGATCCTCTGCCCTCTTGCCCGCTCTTCCCTTTTCACTCTTTGATTGCGACGGCAGGTGGCTCGGTCATGCTCATAAGGCATGGCATCTGCATCCAATTCTGAAGGGCTGGCGATCGTGCGCGAGTTGAGCGCGCGGAAGACTCTGGGCACGGACCTAGGCGAGCTGCGGGTGAGAGTGCCGGCGGGGGCCGCGGATCTTGCCAGGACGGAGGGCTTGATCGGGGTGAGGTTTCCGTGGTTCCTGCGCGCGTTGTTTCTGGAGGTGGGGAATGGCGGATTCGGTCCGGGCTATGGCGTGATGGGCATCTGCCTGGCGGGCGCAGATGCGCGGCCGGGGATCAGCCTGGAGGAGACGCATCTGGAACACTCAGCATGGTGTGCTGAATGCGGCTTTGACTGGCCGAAGGATCTGGTGCCGCTGATCGACCATGGATGTGGCATTTACACGTGCCTGGACTGTGCGGATGAGGAGCTGAACCTGCATGAGTATGATCCGAACTTCGAGTTGGAGGAAACAGATCCTCAATGGCTGAAGCAGGCGCTGCGGCCACTGGGGAAAACGCTGGAAGGGCTGCTGGGGGAGTGGCTGGCGAGGGTGAAAGCAAGCTGTGGCCGAGGCTGAGGGGCGGAATGGCGACAGGGGAAACGCGGGGAGGAGTTTTGTGATGCTGCGCAGGCTTTTTGTTGTGGCTTTTTTCGCGGAGATTGACTTAGATGGGATGGGTCAAGGATGTATCCGGGCCTCTGGAATGGCGTGTTTTTTATTTCTTCTTTTTCTATGAAAATGAGTCGTGTGCTTTGGCTGGGTGTGGTGCTGTGGGTGGCGGGGTGCGGGAGGTCGGAAAAGGAGGAGACGGCTCCTGCTCCGGCTCCGGCGGTGGTGAGTGCTGATGCGGCGGCGGACGGAGCGGCACGGCATGAGGACGCTAATGCGGCCCCGCCTGCCAGGCCGGTGACGGCGGCGGAGAGTGCTGCTGCCGCTGCTGCGGCCCATGCGCCCATGACTGAAACGGCGCCGCAGCCGAAGCCGAAAGCGGGACCGGAGCTGGTGCTGACGCCGGAGCTGGAGAGTGCGGTGGTGGTAGTACGGGTGGCGGTGCCAGGGACGATGATGCGGGAGCACACGGGGGTGATCCTGCAGCGCACGGTGTTTGCACCTGCGGTGACGCCGGAGTCGAAGCGGCGGTATGTGGCAACGGTGATACCGGGATTTGATGAGGCGGCGCTGGGGGCCAAGGACTGCCGGATTGCGGTGCTGCGGGAGAAGGTGGACAAGGACACGAACGGCTTACATCTGGAGTCTGATCCGGCCAAGGTGGTGAGCTTTGACGCTGCCACCCATTTGGCGGTGCTGATGTTTTTTGAGGAGTTTGCCTATGGGATGGAGGAAGGGGCGCTGGAGGTGGCTGACTCGGCTGCGATGACGGCCGCCAATGGAACAGCGGAACCGGTATGGCTGCTGGAGGGGATGGTGAATCAGGATAGCATCCAGGATGATAATCTTCAAAAGTACGAGGGCACGCAGGCGGACATGTATGGCATGTCGGTGACCGGGCTGGTGGATGTGTTCCTGCTGCGGGCAGAGCTAACGGAGGGCGAGCTGCGGCTGGCTCCTGGCCAGAAGCCGGTGCGGGGGCCGCTGTCGAATTCCCAGTGCCGGACGCACGTGTCTGTGGTGATGGGGCGGGACGGCAGGCTGCTGGGACTGGCACGACCGCTGGCGGCGCCGGGGCTGCAGGCGTTTGACCGGCTGAAGGTGCCGAACGTGGTGGCGAATGAAATGAGCTTTGCGATCGAGAGCGTGGAGTTTCCGGAAAGGGACGGCTTGTACCAGAACCGCGGGCTGATCCCGATGAAGGTGAAGGGTGTGCTGAAGGATCCGCTGAAGGAGTTCAGCATGTCGAAGGTGGCGGTGCGGACTCTGGCGAGGCCGGAGGATTTCACACCGGCGGCGGATCTGGGTGCGAACCACCCGGCGATGGAGCGTGACGGGGAACTGTCCGAAGGCTTTCTACAGCCGGACGGGACCTTCTCGGTCACGCTGGAGATTCCACCAGGAAAGGATATTTTCTACCATGCGGTGCAGCTTGAGCTGCGGCGGCTGAATGGTGAGGTGGCCTTTCGTACGGCGCCTTTCATGGTGGCGACGAAGGTGCGAGGAGCAAGTCTGTACTCTACTCTGGCCGGGGTTCCCGGGGCGGCTGCGGTGGCAGGTGCACCTGCGCCGGGTGGGGAACCAGGCATGCCGCCAGGGGTGGTACCGGTGCCTGCTGGCGGGGCGGCAACGGCTGCGGCGGTGATGGGCGGGCCGGTGGAGCTGACGACGGAGAGCAACATCGTGATGGGGGTGCCGATCTGCGAGGGGCGGGAGGTGCTGCTGCGGCTGGAGGGCGCGCCGCACTGGAAGCGGCTCTCCCTGTCGGAGCGGAAATGGCTGCCGCTGCCAGTGGCACAGGAGGAGCTGAGCTACTGCATGCTGGCGGGAAACAAGGATGCGATCTTTGTGCTGGACCCGGGCCGCGGGGAGCTGCGCCGCTACGCTGCGGGTTCGCTGGCGCTGGAGAAGACGGCGCGGATGCCGCCTAGCATGACCTACTATAACGTGGCAGCGGGCTGCCTGACGGATGACGGGCCGGTGGCGGTGCTGGGGAACCTGGGCGCGCTGGCCTTCGATGCGCGGGAGCTGACGCCGGAGCTCTCTCCGAGTCTGTGGGGTGAGCACGATGCGAGGCTGGACGTGAAGTATGTGTACCAGGCTGCGGGAGACGGGAGCGTGGTGTGGGGGCGGGATCCGAAGGAGCGGGGCTTCCTCCACACGCGCTTTAGATACAAGGGGGTGCTGAGGGGCTTTGGCAAGGAATTAGAGCCCGAGCCGGTGGTGGCGCAGATGGTCGGAGCGCGACCGACGGCGGGGCCGGGTGTGGTGTGGACACGCCGGGAGGGGGACTCGGAGGTGGCTGCGCCGCTGACGGCGAGCGCGTGCTACTACAAGGTGAGCGAGGCGGAGATGTCGAAGCAGGGCGCGCTGATGACGCAGGCGCGGTGCAGCTTTTACAGCTTCTATTCGGATGAGCCTTGGGCGGTGGTGGATGTGCCTGAGGCGCGCGATGTGCCGCTGGGGAAGTGGGGGACGTTTGACCAGCGGGTGTGGCTGGATCCTCAGAGCCTGACGTTTGCGCTGTGGCATGCGGACAGGACGATCACGCTGCGTACGCTGGACAAAGCGGCGCTGCCGCGGCCGGCGCTGCCGGTGCTGCTGAACTACCCGGACTGCCATGTGACTGTGGCGGGGGGCTTTCGCTTCAAGCCGCTGGTGCTGGGAGGAAACGGGGTGGTGACGGTGGAGGATGGGCCGGCGGGGCTGAGAGCAGGGCCTGATGGCACGCTGGAGTGGCAGCCGCCGGCGGAGATGTCCGGGCGGCATGCGTACCTTTTCCTGCGGCTGGCAGACAGCATGCCGGGGCAGGGCGCGCAGGTGAGGATGGAGCTGCGCGTGGACGGCCGACCGCCTGCGGTGGCTGTGTCTGCGAGCCTGAAGCGGGCGACGGCGGAGGTGGCGGCGGCGGAGGCTGGCAGCGGCAGGGTGGGTGTGCCGGTGGTGCCGCTGACTTCCCACTTTTACACGAGCGACATTCCCATCCAGGAGGTGCTGCCGGGGCTGAACGACTACATGGGGCTGCTGCTGCATGACAGGACGCTGCGGCTGATTTCCCTGAAGGACTGGAAGGAGGCGGGGAGCCGCGCGCTGCACACGAACGCGGCGGCCTTTATGGCGGGGGATGTGGTGTTCACGTACAACAACATCACTCGTGAACTGACGCGCCACTCGCTGCCAGATTTTGCGGTGACGCACCAGCATACGCTGCCGAAGGGCGCGCGGCTGAAGGGGGTGGCCGTGGGAGCAAAGACGGCGGGGCCGGTGACGCTGGTGCTGGAGACGGAGGTGCCAAGGCCGGCACGCGGGAGAATCCCAGCCGGGACTGAGATGGAAACCTCTGTCCTGATCCTGGACAAGGAGACGCTGGATGCCACGCGCTGGGCGCAGTACAAGCCGGTGTTTGACCCGGCGAAAAGGGACTTGTTTAATCCGCAGCCGCATCTGGCCTGGTTTTCCCACGAAAAGGATCTGCCTGTAAAGGTGCCCGCCTCGGCGGACGGAAGGCTCGTCCACTTTCCTAAAGGGGTGCTCATGATTACGCCAGGGCTGACGGTGGACTTTTTCTTTCAGACCAATATCATGAACCAATTCGGCTTTCGTGACAGGCAGCTGCCGAGTGCCACGCCGACGGGGGACCGGGTGTTTAACGATGGAGAGATGTGCCTGGGTGGCGATCTGCCGAGGCTCAAGATCGGCAGCGGCGCGGAGGCGACGCTGAGCAGCTGCGGGGACTACGTGGCATGTCTGAAGTCTGACAATGACGGACTGGACCTATGGCAGGTCCGCCTCTACTCGGCGAATGACGGGCACCCGCTGCTGGGCCTGGCGGGAGTGGAACTGCTGGAGCTGTACGATGGGGAGGCTGACTACAAACGCCAGCGGCTGACGGCGATGGGGGAAAAGAAACTGCTGACGGTGCTGAGCCGCGGGGGCTTCCAGCTGCAGGGGATAGACGTGGATGTGGCGGCGGCGTGCCAGGTGGTGGCGCCGGCGGCTGCGTATGTGACCTCCCACCCCTTCCCCATCGTGGCGGAGGGGCGTACGCTGGACTACCAGATAACGGTGAACCAGCCGAAGGCGGTGAGCCGGTACGAGCTGCGGGATCCGCCGCCGGGGGCGCGCATCACGCCAGAGGGGCACCTGACCTATCAAACGCCGGGCCAGCTGAAGGAATCAAAACAGGAGACGATCTCCATCTTGATCCATTTTAAAAGCGGGGACGTGGGGCTGCACCAGTTCCCGGTGTATGTCATCGCGCTAGGTGCGAAGGCGAAGGGAAAGTGAGGAATGAGGAAACCCAGATGACGAATGACGCAACGATAGCCGAACGATACAAGGCCGAAGAGTGGCGATGTGCATTCAGATCGAATGAGACGATTGTTTGCGCTCGGGGCCTGCTTCCAAGAACTGTCCTGAGATCCACCATTTCTTCACGAACGCGCTTAGCCACCCCTCCCAAACTCCAACGCCTGAGCCGCCTATGACTCCCCTGCCCCGCTGCTTTCCTGTTTCTGCTTTGCGTGCCTGCCGTGTGCTGGGGGTGCTTTCGCTGCTGTGGGTGGCGGGGTGTGGGCGGAAGGATGGGGTGGTGCCGGTGGTGGAGGCTGCCAAGGAGGAGAGCGGCGGCGCAATGCCGCTGCCCGGGGGAAATGGTGCGGAGATGAAGGGGGGCGAGGCAACGCAGCAGGAGTCCACCGCCATGCCGAAGGCTAAGGAGCAGCCGGCCGCAGCGCCGCTGGTGCTGTCTCAGGAGCTCGAAAACGCGGCGGTGGTGGTGCGGGTGACGGTGGCGCAGACGCTGTCGCGTGAGCAAACGGGAGTGCTGCTGCGACCGGAGAGCTTTGTGCAGAGTCCTGTGCCTGGGGAGAGCCACAGACGGCTGGTGGCGGTGCTGCTGCCGGCCTACGATGAGGCGGCGCTGAGAGATCCCGGGTGCGTGATCCATGTGCTGAGGCGGAAGCTGGATGATGATGGCAGGCCCTTTGTGATGAGGTACCCCGGCGCTGTGGCGCATTTTGATGCGAAGTCGCACGCGGCGGTGGTGCAGTTTTCGGAGGAGTTTGCCTACCGGCTGGACGGGGGCGTCTCTCAGGGACCGGATGCAGGCGCGGCCGGACTGTACCTGCTGGCAGCGGGGTACGAGATGCCACCGACGGGGCAGCCAAAGCCGAGGCTGCCCGTGCTGAACAGGAGGATGGGGGCGAAGACTGAGCCGTCTGGCGCGGCCACGGAGGGCACGGTGGGGGTGACGCTGCTGCCAGTGCGCCTGCAGGAGGGCACGCTGCGCCTGGAGCCTGAGACCCTGGCTGCTGTGCCACGGGTGCGCGTGGCGGTGGTGCTGGACTCCGAAGGACGGCTGGCTGGCCATGCGAGCCGCAAAACGATCGCTGAGGAAAGCTGGACGCTGCAGGCGGCGGTGGTGCCGCCGACGGTGGAGGAGCAGCACCTGCTGTATGTGCCGGAGAGTGTGGATACAGGCGTGGTGCAGAAAGGCACGTCTGGCCCGGGCCAGTACCTGGTGAAGGTGAAGGGGCTGCTCAAAGATCCGATGAGGGAGCTAGGCAGCATGCGCGTGGCGGTGCAAACCCTGCCCACGCGGAGGTTTCCGCTGGCGGCGGATGTGCGCAAAAACCAGCCACCCATCTCCCACAGCGAGTCTTTTCTCCACGTAGCCGCTGAGAAGGACGGGAGCTTCCACTTCATGCTGCGCCTGCCAGAGAACGCGAAAAACGTGTACCAGTTGGTGCAGCTACAGCTGATGAGGAGGGGCAGCTCATCGAATGATGAGCCAGCCTTCCATGCCGCTCCGTTCATGGTGGTGACTGCGACGGACGAGGCGGGATCCCGCCCGGAGGTGCTGGGGCTGGGAGGTCTGGCCGGGGCGGCGGGCGGGGTGGCGGCAAACACGCCCGGTGCGACCCCATTGAACACGACTGCACCAAACTCGACTGCACCTGGTAAGGCGGTGAGCGCTGAGGCTGCGGCGGCGGTCGGTGGCAAACCTGCGCCGCTGGTGCCGACGACGAAGAAGATGCTGACCACGGAGAGCCGCATCGTGTATGGGGTGCCGATCTGCGAGGGGCGGGAAATGCTCCTCCGGCTGGAGGGCGCGCCGCACTGGAAGCGGCTCTCGCTGGCCGAGGGAAAATGGCTGCCGCTGCCGGGTGCTGCGGAGGACCTGGCACTGTGCCACCTGGCCGGAAACAAGGAGGCGCTCTTTGTGCTGCACCCCGGACTGCGGGAGATCCGCCGCCACCATGCGGGGACGCTGGCGCTGGAAAAAATGGAGCGTCTGCCGGATGGCATGTCCTACCAGGGCGTGGCAGCGGGCTGCCTGACGGCGGCAGGACCGGTGGCGGTGATGACGGATGCCGGACCGCTGGCCTGCGATCCGCACGAACTGCGGGTGCAGCCCACGCCAAACCTGGAGAAAGACCCCGCCGGGAAGCTGCCGCCTGAGTACACCCTGCATTCTGCCGGAGACGGAGGCGCGGTGTGGGCCTTCCTCCACGGCAAAAACGTGAACGAAGACCGCGAACGCACCTGGCGCTATGATGATGCGGTGGTGGGGTACAGCCAGGTGCTCTCGACCTACCTGCACGGGCACCCGATGGGCCGGCTGCCCACCATGACGGCAACCGCCCCGTGGGACCGCCAGGTCCCCGGGACGGATGTGTGCGGCTGCCTGAGCAACAGCCCGAATTTTTTCCTCATTTCAGGAAACGGAGGCGAGTACGGCCCACGCCCAAAGGGCGCGCCACGCTGCACACTCTACTCCCGCTACGTGGATGATCCTTGGGCTGTGGTGGAGCTGCCCGAGGCTGGCGATGTGCCGCGGGAGGAGTGGCGGACCTTCGAACACCGGGTGTGGATGGACACCGCCAGCCTGACCCTGGCCGTGTGGCATGCGCCGCGGGGCATCTCCCTGCATACGCTGGAAAAAGCGGCGCTGCCACCGCCGGCGGCACCGGTGCTGCTGAACTACCCGGACTGCCATGTGCCGCGTGGAGGCAGCTTCAGCTTTACCCCGCAGGTGCTGGGCGGCGGCACCGTGGAGGCTGCCGTCTCCACGCCGCCGGAAGGACTGACCGAGGGCGCTGGCGGCACGCTGCACTGGCAGGTGCCACAGGACATGCTGCCGGAGTATGTGTGCTTTGGCCTGAAGCTGACGAGGCAGGGGCAGGGCTCGTGCGAGGTGCCGGTGCAGCTCCGCCTGGGCGGACAGAAGCCGCTGGTGGCCGTGTCTCCGAGCCTGAGCGGGCCCGCTGCAGAGAAGGCTGTGGCGGACCTGGGCCGCAATCAAAAGCCCGGCATGCCGATGGTGCCGCTGAGCTTCCGCCACCACTTCAGCAGCAGCCCCATCGAGCGCGTGATGCCGGGCCTGAATGATTACGTGGCGCTACGCCTGAGGAATCGCGCACTGGTGCTGCTCACGGTGAAGGACTGGCAGGTGGCAGGCAGTTGCATGCTGGCGGAGAAAGACTGCACCTTCATGGCGGGAGATGCGGTCTTCATTTACAATACGGAGACGCGCCTGCTCTCGCGGTATGCGGTGCCCGGATTCGCCGTGACTCACCGCATGCCCATGCCGGGCAAGGCGCGGCTCTTTGGCCTGGGCACTGGAGTGACGCCCGCCGGCCCGCTGACGCTGCTGCAGGTAGAGAAGGTGCCGATCAACAAACCAGGCTATCCCGCCGACATGATGACCGACAGGATCAGTGTGAAGGTGCTGGAGAAGCAGACGATGTCCCTGGGAAGATGGGCACCCTACAACTGCAACCTGCAAGAGCAATGGCGGCCGGAATCCATCATCGGCAGCCTGCTGCCGATGGATGCGCCGGCGCAGATCCCCTGCTCCAATGACGGCCGCCTGCTGAACTTCCCCCACGGGCTGGTCCTGATATCCCCGGGCGTGACGGTGGACTTTAACTACTACCGCAGCCCGCATGAGGTGGCGAACTGGGCCTCCTGGAATGTGCACCTCGGACTGGGCTCCGAGCCCGGTGCGGCCACCACCGCCTCGCCCATGGGCGGGCGAATGTTCATGTCCGGCCACATTTTCTTCAACAACTACCCCGCCTTTAAAGTCGCGGAGTGGACGACTCCCTCCGCGATGAGCACGTGCGGCAACTACATCGCGTGCGTGAAAACGACGACTGCCTCGCGCACGGTGCCGGAGACGGGGCAGGAGATCACGCTGTACTCCGCAGCAGACGGACGGCCGCTGCTGAATCTGGCAGGCCTAGATCTGCTGCGGCTGCGCGATGACATCAACGTCCTCGACCCCAGCGAATATGAAAAGTGCCCGCTGGTGACGGCGATGGGAGACAAAAACCTGCTGGTGCTGCTGAGCCGCGGGGGCACGGTAGCGGAGGCGGTGAACCTGGACTTTGAGCGCGTGTGCCGCATGGTGAATCCGGCCACGGCATGCACCACCTCGCACCCTGCTCCTGTGGTGGCGGAGGGGCGCACGCTGGAGTATCAGGTGACGGTGAACAATCCGGACGCCGTGAGCGGCTATGAACTGCAGGACACCACGCCGGGAGCCGCCATCACCCCCCAGGGACTGCTGACGTTTCAGGCGCCGGATGGTCTGGAAGAGTCCCAGCAGATCAAGATCTCCATCCGCATCCGCTTCACAAACGGCGAGACCGCCGTGCAGACTTTTCCCATCTACGTCATCGCTCTCAAGGCCGAAGCGGCTGCTGCGAGGAAAGCGCAGCAGGAGAGGGATGCTGCGATGGGGATCAAGAAGGCGTGATGGGGGCGTTTCATGATTGGCACCTCCATTACGCACTTGTTCCTCTTCCCTTTTTTTCTCCAGCCCTGCCTCCGCAGTCCCGATCCGCTTTGATGCCGCCATTGAGCGGGCGGTGCGGAACTGCGGGCGAAGTGCCTGGAGCGGAGTGCTTTTCCTTTTTTCCTCCCCTGCCCCCTTTTTTTCCTACGCTGCGGAGCGGAGCACGAAGGATTCGGTGACCTGCCAGTTTTTTGGGCCGGCGTAGATGACTTTTCCTTCGATGTCTGAGTTGTGCATGAGACGGACCTGCACGGCACGCATCTCGGGGGACTTGGGGTGGGGTTCGCCAACGGTGGGGTGGGTCTTGAGGACGAGGGGTTCGAAGGAGGGTTTCATGCGCTTTCCTATCGCATGAACCTGACTCCCGCGCTACCCGAGCGGGGTATCGGGGGTTCCCTGAACGGGGCGTAGGTGGGATGGGGCGGGAAAATGGCGGGATGAATGAATGTGGGATGAAGATTGCGCGTGAAAAGAGTGCTCGGCGCGTCCACTACGCGGCGGAGGCTGAATGTGGGATGCGGGGCAGCGGGGTTTTTTAGTGAGTTTATTAGGCTCTTCTACACAGCCATATGGGAACTTTGTTGATTTTTATTGACTTGGAAATGCAAATTCGAAATTCTCGCCGGGAACAGATCCTTTTTCTTATGCCTAATCCAACCATCAATAATACTCCGACGGATTCGAGAAGTGAAAAGAACATCAAGACTCTGCTGCCTCAGGTGCAGATGCTGGCCCGCTCTCTGGTGCATGCGGCGGCGGACTTGGGGATCACGATCAAGGTGATCTCCGGGTACCGCACCTATGCGCAGCAGGATGCGCTCTTCATGCAGGGGCGCGAGCCTCTGAGCGTGGTGAACAAGGCGCGCAAGGCGGCGGGCATGGATGAGATCTCCGCGGCGGACAACAAGAAGAAGGTCACGCCGTGCAAGGGCGGGGAGTCGAACCACAACTTTCAGCTGGCCTTTGACGTGGGGGTTTTCAAGGGGACGAGTTATCTGGACGAATCGCCGGCCTATGCGGCGGCGGCGGTGCTGGGAAAACAGCTCGGGCTGACCTGGGGCGGCGATTTTCACAGCAATGTGGACAAGCCGCACTACGAACTGAGGCCGCACTGGGCGGTAGGCATGTCTGAGAGCAGCATGCTGGCGGAACTGCGCAAGCGTGTGGCGGCGAAGAAGGATCTCTTCGCCTGAGGGCTGCGCATTCCCCTCCCCTGCTCCGCGATGATGAGCATGCGGCGATGATGAGCATGCCATGATCGTGAGCACGCCATGCTCATGACCTTGCGATGGGCATTAGCACGCCGTGCTCATGACTTTGCGATGGGCATGAGCTTGCGATGGGCATGAGCATGAATTTGCGATGGTCTTGAGAATGATGCGGGCTTGAGGTTGCGAATGTCTTGAGAAAAACACGAACACGACTAAGATCACGATCATGAGCGTGCCACGCCAGCCAGGCATCGAGCAGAGCCCGCACGGCAGCTCGTACACGACTTATGATTTTGCTCATGGGGCGGATCGCGAGCGGGCGGTGGCGGAGGTGCTGGCGGTGACGGCAAATGGCTCGTTCATTTCGCGCTCGCTGCTGGCGATCACGAACCGGGGGCTGTCGAAAAAATTTGAGACGATCACGGGGGAGGATGGGCTGACGTTTGGCATCAAAGATTTTACCAGCGGGGCGGTGCTGCCGCTGCTGCAGGTGATCCACCAGCAGGATGCGGGGGCGGTGGCGCGGGCTTTCGGGGCGGAGTTTGCGGCGAAGGTGCTGGATGCGCACTGGCTGAAGGCGCACACGAGCAAGTCGAACGACCAGGGGCTGATCGCCAGCCGGGAGTTTCGCGTGGGGCTGGATGTGCTGCTGTCTGAGCGTGCGTGGCATGGGGCGCAGCTGAGGCGCTACCGGGAGGAGTCTGTGACGCCGTCTGTGGCGGAGTTTGAGAGGCAGCAGTTCAGGCTGGAGTTCAGCCTGGCGGCGATGATCGGTGTGGCGAATTCCTTTGGCGCGGGCAGCACGACGGCGGGCAATGGCATGATCGGCCGGCTGCACGCGGCGAAGCTGGCGGTGGGTGGCGTGGATGATGAGGCGAAGATCATGCGCGCCTTTGTGCGGGCCTATGCGCTGCGGGATGCAAACGCGTCCCAGAAGGCGGCGACGGAGTCTCTGATCAAATTCGGCTTCGGTGAGGCGGCGGGATCGCTGCCGAAGCAGGACGCGCTCTCCCACAGCGGGCGCAGGGTGCTGCTGCTGTTTGAGATTTTTCCGTGGCAGGCGCAGCGGGAGTTTTCGAGTGTGGGCGACTTCGTGCTGGCTGCGGATGAGGGGGCGCAGTAGGTGGATGTGGCGTGCGGGAGATGGCGCAGTGTGGCAGGGCGTGAGCGCCAACTGGCTGGCGGTGCCGGGCGTGAATGGAGGTGGCGCCGGGCGTGGGAGATCAGGCCGGTTTTGGTCTAGACCAACTCTCAAAAATCTTGTCACATTGCCCGGGCGGCGGAGCGGCCCCATTGGCTGCGTTAGTCGCTTGCCTGTTATTCTTCAATAGCAGACGGCGCTCCCGCCTTGCCACTGGGGCCGCTGCGCTCGCCGGTTCAATAGGACAATCTTTTCGCGAACTGGTCTAATGCGCGGACTTGAGGCCGCAGCAGCCTTCGTTCATCCAGGCTTCGGAATGTTTCTTCGGCAGCGAGGTTTCCAATGTGCTTTCCTGCCCGCCCCACGCTGCGTGGGTGACTTTTCGCTCGGCGCATTCGGCTGGCTGCGGAATCGATTCCGCGCTTCTGGAGGTTTTGGGGATGAGAGATCGCATGGGTGATGAATGCGTTCTACTGAGCATCATCCATGCCAGCTGGGAGCGGTGCTTGGTGAAGGGAGGTTCACAGACGGGGCCGTCATGGCCCGCATGAGCGTTGAGTCCATCGGGTGGGATCTCTGTCTGTGGGGCGGGGCTTGCGCGATGGGGATGGGGTGGCAGTGTGGCGGGAGATGAAGATATGGCTCATGAATGCAGTGCTGGCCCTGTCGGTGCTTTGCACGCTGGCGGGGTCGTGGTGGCTGTGGGTGGTGCTGGGGCATGAAGAGCGCACGGTGGGCCGGCTGGTAGATGCGGGGGCGGTGGCGCGGGTGAATCACTGCCGGCTGCTGGGATCGACAGGGTACATGCGGGAAAATGATCACGTGTTTGAATGTGCTCTGGAGGATGTGCGGGCGGCGAACGCAGGCGGCATGGAATGGGGACGGATGGACCTTGCCGACGAACATGATGAGCAGCTTTTTTTGAGGGCCCGCAGGCTGATGGATCGGCACGTGCAGCCACCGGTGGCGTGGGACCAAGCGGAGGTCTGGTATGGAGACCCGCAAGGGCTGCTGGGGATGGCCTTTCGCGTGAATGCCGGAGGCCGGTGCTACGTGGTGCTGGAGGTGTTTTGAGTCCCGGGGGCTGGCGCCATTTACGCGAGGCACCGTGTTACAACTCGTCATCCAGATAAAGGCGCAGTTTGGGATTGGCTGCGGCGGCGGATTTGCGCAGGGCTTGCAGCTCGGCTTCGGTGGCTGCCATTTCGCGGATGTAGAGATTGGTGAACGCGGGGAGCTGGAGGAGGCCGGAGTCGCGCACGCCAGCGGTGGTGGTGGTGATGTCGTGCAGCCAGAGCTTGTTTAATCCGGGACACTGATGCGCGAGGTGGCGCAGGCCTGCATCGGAGAGGGGATTGCTGATAATCTCCATGGTGGTGAGATGCGGAGAAGAGGGGAAGGTTTCGCCGGTGATGAAGCTGTCTTTAAACCAGCCGGTGTGGAGATCGGCACCGGCAAAGCCTGCGAGGTGGGAGTCATCCATGGCGCTGTAGATGACCAGCAGGTCCTGCACGCTGCGGCGGTCCTGCCAGAGGGAGAGGCAGCCGTCCAGCCAGGCGCGGGAGTTCCGCCGGAAGGTCACATGGCGCACGCTGGCGTAATGCTGCAGGGCGGCGCCGGTGGCGGCGGGGGTGACTTTGCTCTCGTCCAGCTCCATCAGATAGATTTTCTCCGGGCTGCGCCAAAACCAGGCCTGGTCTGCGTGGGACCAGCGGTCCACGATGCCGCTTTCTACCATGAACTGGTAGTGGTGCCAGCGAGTGCGCAGCCAGAGAGCGGAGATGGAGAGCAGGAGCAGGA
>NZ_JBGANA010000036.1:0-57276 GCF_044222565.1 Prosthecobacter sp. | reverse complement strand
GGGACGTTCTCATTGCGGGCAGGAGTGCCCGCATCACTTCACATCATGTTTATGAGACGTATCGAAGATTTTATGAACTGGCTCACGGACATGGACTCCGGCTGGTGGCCGGTGCTTTCGCTGCGGCCGCCGAAGGACCGGGATATTGACAACCGGGTGCTTTTCAAAATGAGCCCGGTCTTTGGCAGCCTCACGGGTTTTGCGATTTTTGTGCTTTCTTATCCTCAGATGCTCAGCGCCGGATCTGCAAGCCGGCTTGCCACTGTGGTCGCAGGTGTGATGATCTGGTATTTGTTCGGCTGCGTTGTTTTCTTCGTGGGATACAAGTTCACCTTCGCGTATTTCTGGAACCGTCGGGCGAGACGGTTGAGGAGCGGTCAGGAGCAAAACGAAGCTTGGGGTTAAGAGCGCTTTGGAATCAAAAGCGCTTCAAGCCCCAGCTGGGATTCCGGCGATTATGCCCGATGACCCACACGGAAGCGAAGCCCGGAAACGAACTGGTCAAATGTGATCATCACCTCGTCATCAGCATCCCCTTCCCTCACCCGGCCCATCACTTCCTCATCTGAAACGCCATGGGGCGGCTTCTCTAGACCATGCAGCAGCCGGGCCGCCAGACAAGCCCGATCATCCTCAGAAAGCTTGGCCGCCTCCGCTGTGATTTCTTCCAGTTCCATGAAGTGAAGGATACACGGGAGAATGTTCTGCCAGTGGGTTTTGAATGGGAACGGAGCGACATCAGGAGCAGAGTCATCCTGGCCCACACGCTCCCGCCATCACCCATCGTTCTCAAACATCTGGGGGATCAAGATGATCTCCTAAAGGGCTCAAAAAGCACTGACGAAACTGACGAAACCGGTTTCGTCAGTTTTGGCAGATTGTTTACGCACTTAAGCGGTGTTTCGCGGGAGGATTGAAGTGGTATGGCGTGGTAGTTTGGCAAGACGAATGCTCCTGTCTGGCGGCGTTGGGCGAGGTGAGAGCGATGGGGACCGACAGACAGGAGAGCCGGGGCTTTGCGAGACAGGCGAAGCCAATCTGTCGTACTTCCGGAAGGCCGAGGGTCTTCCGGACGTGGCATGGGCTGCCAGCCCGTGTGGGTTTTGGCGGGTGTTTCCAAGCCACAGGCTGGCAGCCTGTATCACGTTTCAGGCGGGTTGGTATGCGGTGCGTGTGCTTGTAGCGGAGCGTTTTCCAGAGCCGATAGATCGGCGCCCCCGGTGCGGAATCCCCAGTGCGGAGTGGCGCTTTGGCGAGCAGTATTCGGTGGAGAGGTTTGGAAAGTAGTCTTGAACTTTAGTTCGCTCTGGGAGTGATGGGCGCGTTCCAGAACGAGCTAAAGCTCAGGACTACTTTCTTTGAGCGCCGCGCTCTGCCGCCTTACCTCGCCGCTTTCACCAGGTCCCACACCTTGGTGTACTTCGCGAGGTCGGGGCCGAGGTCTTCGATGACTTCGCATTTGGCCTGGAGGTCGGAGGGGATGATGACGGCGGGGTTTTTGAGGAATTCGGGACTGACTTTGGCGAGGGCGGGTTTATTGGGGCAGTAGTAGCCCATCCATTCCATGTTTTCGGCAGCGATGGCGGGGTCGAGGACGAAATTGATGAAGGCGTGGGCGAGGGCGGGCTGTTTGGCGGTCTTGGGGATGACCATTTCATCGCAACCGATGGTAACGCCTTCCTGCGGGATGAGGATTTCGACCTTGGGGTTTTCCATCTGGACCTGGAATAGGTCGCCGCTGTAGCCGTGGACGAGGAGGAACTCGGCGGAGTCGATGCCGGCTTTGTAGCCTTCGTTGTCAAAGCGGGCGATGTACTTTTTCCAGCGGATGAGGACGTCGCGGGCGGCGGCGAGCTGGGCGTCGTCGCGGGTGTTGATGCTGTGGCCGAGGGACTTCAAGGCAGCGCCGATGGCTTCGCGCATGTCGTCGAGGAGGGTCATGCGTCCGGCGAGGGCGGGGCGGTCAAACATGGCCCAAGTGGCGGTGGCGTCTTTGAGCTTGTCTTTGCGGACGGCGATGGCGGCGTAGGCGAGAGTGTAGGGCACGCTGTGGTCCATGGTTTTATCCATGACTTTGGCCAGCGCGGCGGGATCGATGTTCGGCAGGTTGGGGAGGAGCTTGTGGTCGAGCGGGGCAAGCATGCCCTGGGCCTGCATGACCTGTATCATGTAGGCGGTGGGGACGACGACATCGTAGCCAGTGGCGCCGGCCTTAAACTTCGCGTACATGCTTTCGTTCGAGTCGAAGGTGTCGATGACGACCTTGCAGCGCTGCTGCTTCTCGAATTTCTGCACGACCTCGGGGCTGATGTAGTCAGCCCAGGTGTAGAGGTGCAGAGTTTGCGCCTGCGTCTGCACGCTCAGCGAAAGGCAGAGCAGCCAGAGGCAGTGCCATGCAAAACGCTTCATGACTGGAAGGCAAAAGGCTCAGGCGGCCAGCGGCTGGCGCAGGGGGATGCGCTGCTGCTGGCGGAAGGCGGCTTCCGTATTGTAGGCGGCGAGAAGGAGGAGGCTGAAGGCGAGATCGCTCAAGAGGGAATTGCGCAGGAACCACAGGCTGGGCAGGTGCCCGGGCTCGCCGGTGGTGAGGGCCTGGACCCAGCCGGAGAAGTCATGCGCGTAGGCGGAGACGGGATTGCTGATCCACGCGATGGTGTTGGTAATAAGATAGAAGGCGAGCGAGCAGCCGACGACGCCAAGAAGGCTGCCGAGCAGGCCCAACTGCCCACGCCAGCGGCTGGCGATCAGTGCGGCGGCGGCAAAGCAGCCATAGACTACAAGAGCCTCCCAGTGCAGCACCCCAGCCCCCGTGGAGGTTGCGTCGATCAGGACGAGCAGCAGCGGGATGGCGAAAAAGGAGACGCGCTTGGAAAAGACCAGTGTACCGGTGAAGGCGAGCGCCATCCAAGGCGAGAAGTTTTCGAGCAGTTCAAGGTGGACGAGACCTTTCAGCTTGGCCCAGCGAAAGGCAGCTGCGGCCACCACGAGCAGCAGTGGGAGCAGGATGGCGCGGGAGGCGGGACGGGAGTCAGGGGAGGTCATGGGGGGAAACGGAGGGCGTGAGGCCGGGTGTATGATGCAGGTATTGGGGCGCAAGGCAAGAAGGAGCGGCCAGGCATTTATGATTTACGATTTATGATTTGGCCGAGCCATCCATGAGAGGACGCGGGAGCGGTGGGTGAATTCCCGCGCTGTCTCTGGAAAATCGTAAATCATAAATCATAAATCATAAATCATAAATTTCCCCACTGTTACGCCAAGCCTTTCTTCTTCAAAAACGGCACCAGTTCATCCACCCCAAAGTCTGCCAGCACCTCGCCGTCCCAGTCCATGGTGGGGGCTTTACTCTGGCCGCTGAGATCGATCATGGCCTGCATGGCGTCTCGGTTGCCGGAGACGGTGACGAGTTCATACTCAATGCGCTTGGCATCAAGGTATTCGGTGACTTCCTCGCACCAGGGGCAGCCGGTTTTGACGTAGATGACGGGTTTGATCATGACTTAAAGATGTCTGGAAATACGGGCAGGAGCAAGTGATGGGTGCGTGATTCGCGGTTGACCACCCCCCTGCCCTGCTTAGAATTAACGCGCTGTTTTCAGAGCATTCTTACCCCGTGCTCCGAAGCCCGTCCTTCAGAACGTCAATTCCCCATGCGCCATCTCAGACCCCAGACTGCGCAGCAGGAAGCGTTCCAAAGGATGGAAAGCCCGAAAGAAATCTCCCGAGTGCTGCTGAAGCGCGCTGGAGTGACTTTTGAGCTGACAGGGCCAGTGCGGCCCAGCTTTGAAAACTGCAGCAGCCCGTGGTGGTGCTGTGGCTGGCCGCTCGTGCGGTCTGCCGCGTGCCGCGGACCCGTGGAAGAGGCAAGAAGCCCGTTCCCGCCCGCCGCCCCCTCCAGCACCCCGGCCCTGCTCCCAAACGCAACCCACCCCTACGAAAGCTCAACAACCCATGTCCGACTACCCCAATCGCAATGGCGGAGGCAATGGCAACCGCCGCCGCAACCGCAACCGCCCGCGTGGCCCCCGTCCTGAAGGTCCGCGCCCCACTCGTGAAGGAGGCCGCGAAAGCCGCAACGCCCCTTCTTTCTTCCAGAAGATCCTCGGTTTCTTCGGCCTCGGCCAGAAGTCCAAGAGCCGCCCGCAGGCTGACCGCAGCAGCTCCGCAGCCTCCGGCCCCCGCTCCACGAATGACAATCCGCGCCCGATGCGCGAACCCCGCGAGTCCCGGGAACCCCGCGAGGCGCGTCCACGCCGTGAAGCTCCTGCAGCGGTGAACCCGGCGGACATCACGACGGACCGCCTGTATGTGGGCAACCTGTCCTATGATGCGACTGAGAGCGACCTGTTTGAACTTTTCAATGGCGTCGGCGCAGTGAAGAACGCCGAAGTGGTGGTGAACAGCCGCACGCAGCGCTCCAAGGGCTTTGCTTTTGTGACCATGGGCAGTGTGGAAGAAGCACGCCGCGCTGTGCAGGAACTCAGCGGCAAGGATTTCATGGGCCGCCCGCTGCAGCTCAGCGGTGCCAAGCCGAACACACGCGGTGAAGACTCCGGCGCGCCTTCCGAGCAGGAAGCCCACGCGGCCTGAGCGACCTGAAACATTGTTCTCATTGTGCCCGCAGGTTCTCGAACGAGCCTGCGGGCTTTTTGTTATTGGCCGCTGTTTTTTTCAGAAATCCTCTGATCGGGGTGAACAAAAGTCCCCCCATCGCCTTCCAAGTTTATCAAACCAACCATGCCAGCCCCCACTCTCCTCGACCGGGAAGCCGAACCCCGAACGGCAGCAGCCAGCGTCCCCCCTGCCCCTGCTGCGACTTCTGCGGAAATCCATGCGGATGAAAAATTTTGCAGCCAGCTGGAGGACCGTGCGCTGCTGAGCGGGCCAAACCGCCGCCTGCGGGACCTGCAACTGCTCTACAGCGTGGCGAAAGACTTCATTCTCGGATTTCGAGCGCTGCATTTCGTGGGGCCGTGCATCACGGTGTTTGGCTCGGCGCGCTTTCATGAAGACCATGCTTTTTACAAGCTTGCACGAGACATGGGGGCGGCGATTGCGCGGATGGGCTTCACCGTTTTGACGGGCGGAGGTCCCGGGATCATGGAAGCTGCCAATCGTGGCGCAAAAGATGCTGGGGGCAGGAGTGTCGGCTGCAACATCCGGCTGCCTTTTGAACAAAGCCACAATCCTTATCTCGACCGCTGGGTGACCATGGAGCATTTCTTCGTGCGCAAGACGCTGCTCATCAAATACAGCTACGGATTCGTGATCATGCCGGGCGGATTTGGCACGATGGACGAGATGTTTGAGGCGCTGACGCTGATCCAGACGAAAAAGCTGAAGAGCTTTCCCATCGTGATCATGGGCAGTGAATTCTGGCCGGAGATGCGGCAGTTCATGGACCACATGCTGCGGGGAGCGACGATCAGCCCGGAGGATCTGAACCTGATCAAATGGACGGATTCGGTGGAGGAGGCAGTGGCACACCTGCAGGAGAAAGCAGTGACACAGTTTGGGCTGCGGCGTCATCACGTGCCGCGAAGCAGCTCCCTGCTGGGAGAAACAGAACTTGAAGGAGTACATTGAAGCCCCCATTTTCGCGCTGCATGTCCGACCAAACTTTCACTCTCTCCAACGGCCTGAAGCTGGGCTATTGTGAGTATGGTGATCCGCGAGGCGAGGTGGCTTTTTATTTCCACGGCTGGCCCTCATCGCGGCTGCAGGCAGCCCTGTTTGATGAGCATGCAAAAAAACATGGGCTGCGCCTCATCTGCCCGGACAGGCCGGGCATCGGCCTGTCTGATTTCCAGGCAAAGCGCACACTGCTGCAGTGGCCGGACACGCTGGTGGAGCTGGCCGCCCATGTGGGCGCGGACAACTACCACGTGATTGGCTGGTCAGGGGGCGGCCCCTACGTGCTGGTGACTGCGCTGAAACTGCACAAGCGGCTGCTCTCCGCCACGATCATCTGCGGTGCTCCGCCGCTCACGTTTTTGGGCGACCGGCAGATGTTCTGGCTGTACCGCTTCATGATTCAGCTGCGGCACTATTTCCCCACGCTGCTGGGCCTGGTGCTGCGAACAGGCGGCGTGATCTGCAAGGGAGATCCGCGCAATGTGGCGCTGCGTACGCTGATGAAACTGCTGGGCGCTGAAGACCGCCGCGTACTGCTGCTGCCGGGCATCTATGATGTGGTGCGGGATGCTACGCTGGGCGCGCTGGGCCGCGGACCGCGCAGCGTGATCGCGGACGCGGACATCTATCTGAACGAGTGGGGATTTGAGGTGAGCCAGATCAATTTTCCGATCCGCTTCTGGCATGGAAAAGATGATCGCAACATCGCGTGGACCTACACGCAGCAGATCGCGCAGCTGATTCCGCAGGCGGAGACTCACTGGTCGGAGATCGACGGGCACTACTCACTGCCGATCACGCATTCGGAGCAGATCATTGCGGCGGCGATGCAGAAGGAAGTGCCGGAGCTGGTGAGGGCGGGGAAATAGCGGGGATGGCGGCTGCTGCGGGGCGGCAGCAGGAAGCCGGCGCGCCCAGTACGGAACTGGCTGGATTCGCCGCAGAATACGGAGTGCGGTTGCGCATTGAAGAGCGAGCGCAGCCAACACTTTCCTCAGGCCAGCAAGCTTCGAAGCCTCACGCCTGCTTCGGCAGCAGAATGGGGATCCCCGCTTCAATGACAAACAGGCGGGTGCCATCCTGCGTGGCCAGTGCGGCACTCACCTGGTGTGCGGCGCACTCCTCATCCGTGGCACGCCGCAGAGGCTGGTGCGTGTCTGGGCAGCGCAGGATGGGGAGGAACTCTTCAAGCCATGGGGTTTCGTTTTGCATCAGTAATCAGTATTCAGCCATGGTGGGGTCGATCTCGCGTGCCCACGCGATGATGCCGCCGGAAATGTTCCAGACGTTTTCAAAGCCTTCTTCGCGCAGCAGGCTCACGGCACGGGCACTGCGGCCGCCGCTTTTGCAGTGGACGAGGATGCGCCGGTCTCGTGGGAGCTCGGAGGTGCGGCTTTCGAGCTCGCCCAGAGGGATGAGCACGGCGCCTTCAATGCGGGAGATGCTCTGTTCATGCGGCTCGCGGACATCGAGCAGGAAATGATTGTCTCCGGATTCGCGGAGCTGTTTGAGTTCGTGGACGGTCATGGTGGGAATTTCGGAAGCGGGAGCGGTGGCGGAGGGAATGCCGCAGAAGCCCTGGTAGTCGATCGGTTCGGTGACGGTGGGGTGTTCGCCGCAGACGGGACAGTCAGGATCCCGCCGCAGGGTGAGGGTGCGGAAGCGCATGCTGAGGGTGTCCACATGCAGGAGTTTGCCAAGCAGGGGCTGGCCGACACTGGTGATGAGCTTGATGGCCTCCAGAGCCTGCATGGTGCCGATGAGGCCGGGGAGCACGCCTAAAACGCCGCCTTCCGCGCAGGAGGGCACCATGCCCGGCGGCGGTGGCTGGGGGCACATGCAGCGGTAGCAGGGAGCGCCGAGATGGGGCGCAAAGACGCCCACCTGGCCATCGAAGCGCAAGATGCTGCCATAGACGTTCGGTTTGCGCAGCCAGACGGCGACGTCGTTGCTGAGGTAGCGGGTGGGAAAATTGTCCGTCCCGTCGATGATGACGTCGTAGTCCGCAGCGATGCGCATGGCATTGGCCGAGGTAAAAAGCTCGGGATGAAGCTGGATGTCCACGTGCGGATTGACGTCCAGGAGGCGATCCCGGGCGGCTTCGAGCTTTTTGCGGCCGAGGTCCTTCTGGCCAAAGAGGATCTGGCGCTGCAGATTGGTGATCTCAACGCTATCAGGGTCCACGAGTCCGAGGCCGCCGATTCCGGCTGCCGCGAGATAAAGGGTAATGGGCGAGCCCAGGCCCCCTGCCCCGATGCAGAGCACACGCGCACCTTTGAGCCTTCGCTGGCCTTCGATCCCGAATTCGGGAATGGCCAGATGCCGGGCGTAGCGGGAGAGTTCGGCGGGGTTGAGGTCGGACATGGGTCAGTAACATGGCATGCAGAAACGCCAGTGCAATGATCCAGCGGTTGCGGCGTGGCATGGCGTGATTAAACTTATGACATGCCTGATTGGACCCCACCAACCCAAGTCAATCTGGTCGACCTCGGCTTCATGGACTCGCGCTCGAAGCTGATCGACCTCGCCGCCTTTCTGGACCGCGTGCAACGCGCCGGGCAGGAGGGAGACTTTCGCGTCCAAGCGCTGAAGAATGCCATCGCCCTGCTCTCTCAAGATCAGCCCCAGCGTGCCAGGGATGTGCTGCTGAGTTTCAGCGATCCGAGCACCGAACCCGTGGAGAAGGCGGCGATGCAGGGGGCGATTGGAGCGTATAAGGGGTAGCGGTTGACGGTTGTTTACCGTGGTTGACGATTGCTGACCGTTGTTTGTCCAATCCTTCCCAACTCCAAACCAACCCATCGCCATCCACCGTCAACAATCGTAAACAACAGTCAACCACCGTCAACATCCCCTCCCCTTCCCCCATGAACTACATCGAACCCCACGGCCACATGGTCAGCCGCACGACGGATGACTACGAGCGCATGGCCATCGCCGGGTGCCGGGCGATCTGTGAACCGGCGTTCTGGGCGGGATTTGACCGGGCAAGCGCGGACGGGTTCTACGATTATTTCCGGCAGATCACCGAGTATGAGCCAAAGCGGGCGGCGAAATTTGGCATCCAGCACTACTGCTGGCTGTGCATCAATCCGAAAGAGGCGGAGGATTTGAAGCTGGCGGACGATGTGATCGCGCTGATCCCGCAGTTCATCGACAAGCCGGGCGTGCTGGGCATTGGAGAGATCGGGCTGAACAAAAACAGCCGCAACGAGCTCAAAATCTTCGAGCAGCATGTGCAGGTGGCGCAGGACTATGACGCGCTGGTGCTCATCCACACGCCACACCTGGAGGACAAGCTGAAGGGCACGCGCCTCATCGTGGATGCGCTCAAAAACTTTCCGAAGATCAAGCCTGAGCGGGTGATCATCGACCACGTGGAGGAGCACACGATCGATCATGTGCTGGACCATGGGTTCTGGGCGGGCATCACTCTCTACCCTGAGAGCAAGTGCACTCCAAACCGGGCAATCGACATGCTGGAGCAACGCCACGCCGAGCGCATCTGGATGAACAGCGCCTGCGACTGGGGCGTGAGCGATCCGCTGGCGGTGCCTAAGACCATGCAGGCCATGCGCCAGCGCGGGTGGAGCGCGGAAATGATTCAGCGCGTGGCGTGGGACAATCCGAGGGCGTTTATGGGGCAGTGTGAGAAGTTTAAGGTGTGAGAGCAGTCCGCCGGTTGCGATTGTCTGGTCCGAGTCTATTTTGTCATGTCCGCCGATGTCCCAGACCACTGCCATCCAGCCGCCAGTGATACCACTGCTCACCCAAGAGCAGATGGCGAGGATCTTATCCTCGCGGCGCTCAATCACCTCCGAGGAATTCGACCGGCAGATGGAAGTTTTTCTGGGCCGCCCTCCCTCACCTGCCAGAAAGAAAGTCTGTGTGAATGGGCAGAACGTCTGGGTTTGCTGCTAGATGCTGACTTTGTCCTGCCTCGATTTCAAAGAGGAGGACAGGAGCATGATTTCTACCGAGACGGAGATCGAATCTTCAAGATGACCCGAGACGGCATCTTCGGCCTGGCTCTCGGCATTGACCTTGCCCTAGTTTCCTCGGATATGGACGCCCGGCGCTTCCATCTGTGGGAGGCTACTCCGATGGAATATCTGGTGCGGCTGCTGTTGCAAAATGAACTGGTGCCTGGTCTGAACAGACTGGAAGGCATCATCAATCAAGGAGATGACATGGCGATCGTCTCGTCGCAGCCACGGTTTGAACTGGAACAGGTGTCCCAGACTGAAATCGATGAATGGTTTGCAGCGATGGATTTCGAAAAAATCACCCGCTGTGGTTATTACCGTGTCGCAGATAATCTCGGCGTTTTCGATGCCCATACCAAAAACTTGGTGCGCTTCGAAGGCACCTTGATCCCCTTCGACGTTATCCCATGTCGACCAGGGGGAGGATTTTTGCAGTTTATCGCGGACACGCTGGCGGCAGGCCACCATGTGAGGGAGGTGCGCACGGTTTCCAGCTCACCTCAGGGCGCATAAGCATTGAATATCCACCCGCCAGCATCCAAAGTCGGCATCCAGACTGAATGACCACGCCCAGCCTCGACACCATCGCCCTCATCGCCGGAAACGGCATTTACCCGGAAACCTTTGTGGCTGCGGCGCGCAAGGCCGGGGTGAAGAAGCTGGTGGCTGCAGCGTTCACCAATGAGACGAAGCCGGAACTGGCGGGAATGGTGGATGCGATCGAGTGGTTCCGCGTGGGGCAGCTGGGGAAGATGATTTCGTTTTTCAAAAAGCAGGGCGTGACGCAGACAGTGATGGTGGGACAAATAGCGCCGAAGAACCTCTTCGATCTGCGGCCAGACCTGCGCACGCTGATCATGATGGCGAAGTTGAAGCAGCGGAATGCGGAGACGCTGTTTGGAGGAATCGCCAATGAGCTGGCGAAAGACGGTATCACGCTGCTGCCGGCGACGACGTTTCTGGAGGACCTGATGCCGAAGGCAGGGCATGTGGCGGGGCCACAGATCAAAAAGCGGCGGCAGGAGGATGCGGAATATGGCTACAAGATAGCCAAGGAGAGCAGCCGCCTGGACATCGGGCAAACGGTGGTGGTGAAGAATGGCACTGTTTTGGCGGTGGAGGCGTTTGAAGGGACCAACGAAGCCGTGAAACGCGGCGGATCTCTCGGGCGTGGCGGCGCGACGATGGTGAAGGTGTCCAAGCCCAATCAGGACATGCGCTTTGACGTGCCTGTGGTGGGGCCGGAGACGATCCGAACAGCGGCAGGAGCAGGAGTGGATTTGATTGCCGTCGAGGCTGGCATGACTTTGCTCCTGGGAAAGGACGAGGTTTTGCGGCTGTGCCAGGAAGCCAAGGTGACGATCATGGCGCTGGAGTGATTTTCCTACGGGCGAGGGCAGGTGGAGCAAGGCGAAATTTTTCTATGGTGTTTCTGCGCCGTTTGGCTCTAGTGGCGGGGCACTGCGGATCATCTCAACACCATCCCACCTCACTCCTATGCTTAAACTGAAAGCGATACACAACGATGCCTTCACTTCGACCGAGCTTCTGATCACGATCACGGTCATCGGGATTCTCACGAGCCTGGCCGTGCCCGCCTACACCGGCATGGCTCAGGTTCAGGAAGCTCAGATGAAAGGAGTCAACAACTGCAAGCAGATCATCATGTCGCTGAAGATGTTCTCCGCAGACTACAACAGCCAGTATTCTGACGCAGTGCAGAACCCACTGACTGGAGCCATGGCCCAGAGCGCCAATGACGCCTTCCGCTTTCTGATTCAGGAACAGATCGTAACCAGCGAACGCATCTTCGGCTGCCCCATGGGATATAACCCAGACAACAGCATTGGTCAGGCACCCAGCTACAGCAATGCTCTGATGCCGGGTGAAAACCACTGGTCAATGACTGCCGGCCAAAAGGATACCACGGTGGGCAACATGCCGCTCGTGTTTGAAAACCCTGCCACTACGGACTGGCCTCCACGCTGGAATGCCGACGTTGCCGGCCAGATCCAGCCCGGGCGCACGTGGCCGGGCGGGCAGATCATCATCGGTCTCAATGACGGCAGCGTGGCTGTGGAAACGCTGGCTGGCACGACAGGCAAAGTCGGCCCCAAAATCTTGTCCGATGGCAACGACATGTTCACCCAGGCGTCGAAGGGCGTACCGATGCGCGTTCTGCCGATCGTTACCAAGTAGCACGGGAACCCAGCCAGCATTCAATCCATGCCGCCGGATGGCTCTCATCCGGCGGCTTTTTTCGTACTGGGCAGCAAGTCCTCCAGTGAGGGAACCGCGAGAGCTGGATTTCCCTACGTCGGTCACCGCACCTCGGATGGCGAAATTTTTGTATCGTATTTCAGACCTCGTTTGGGTTTAATCGGGGTGGGTGACGGAATATTCCGCCATCCACATAACATAATAAAACAAACGACAGATAAACATACGCATACCATGAAAACACAACGAAAACGCGCCTTCACTCTGATCGAGTTGTTGGTGGTGATCACGATTATCGCGACCCTCGCGGGTCTCGCCGTGCCCGCCTACAACTACGTTCAGATGCTGGGCAATCAGACCAAAGGCGTCAACAACGCCAGGCAGATCATCGTCTCGATGAAACTGTTCGCGAAGGACCACGACAGCCGGTATCCCGACTCAGTGCCAAATCCACTGACCGGTAGCCTGGCGCAGACAGCCAATGATGCCTTCAGGCTCATGATTCAGGAAAAATATGCGCCTGATGAGCGCATCTTCGGCTGCCCTGCAGGTTTGAGTCCGGACGGCAACATCGGCCAGGACCCGAACTATGCCAATGCCTTGATGCCCGGCGAAAACCACTGGGCGATGACGGCGAACCAGACGGACGGCACGGCGGGCAACATGCCCCTCGTGTTTGAAAATCCGGCATCGCTGAACTGGCCACCGCAGTGGAATGCGGACGCGGCAGGACAGATCCAGCCAGGACGCACGTGGACGGGGGGAAAGATCATCATTGGCCGAAATGATGGCAGCGCGGCAGTGGAGGCCCTGCAGGGGCAGAAGGGCATGGTGGGTCCGCGCGTGATGGCTGGCGGAATGAACCTGTTTACCCAGGCTTCCATGGGAGTACCACAGCGCATCCTCCCAGTGGTCTATGCAGGCCAGCAGCCGACGCACCCGTGGGCATCCCGGCAGCGCCGCCGAGTCCCGGCGCATTGCCGCCTTCAGGCTTGAGCCAGTGATACCAATGATCTGAACTGAGGATCTCCCACGCCGCCGGGTGCCCTGCATCCGGCGGCTTTTTTGTGGCTTGCAGGGAGGGCACTTCCTTTTTTCTCGCCTTTTTGAGGACGAGCCAGTGTAGTAAGTCAAATCAGTGAAAATTCATGCGCAAACTCTCATCCCTTAGCTGAAAAACATATAACTCCCCATGAAAACAAAACGCAACCGAGCCTTCACGTCAGCCGAGCTGCTGATCACGATCACAGTCACTGGGATTCTCGCCACCCTCGCCCTGCCTGCGTGCAACAAGCTGGACCAGACCGTGGAACGGCAGATGAAGGGCGTGAACAACTGCAAGCAGATCATCCTTTCGCTCAAGCAGTTTTCCAAGGATAAAGGCGGCATGTATCCGGACTCCGTGCAGAACCCGGTGACGGGAGGCCTGGCGCAGAGTGCCAATGATGCTTTCCGCTTCCTGATCCAGGAGCAGATCGTGAACGATGAGCGCATTTTTGGCTGCCCCGCGGGCTACAATCCTGACGCCAACATCGGCACGGCCCCCAGCTATGGCAATGCCCTGATGCCCGGTGAAAACCACTGGGCGATGACGGCTGGCCAGACGGACGCCACGGTGGGCATTATGCCCCTTGTCTTTGAAAACCCCGTCTCCGCAAGCTGGCCTCCGCTCTGGAATGCGGATGTGGCAGGGCAGATCCAGCCGGGCCGCACCTGGCCAGGCGGCAAGATCATCATTGGCCGCAACGACGGCAGCGTCGCTGTCGAGGCCCTCTCTGGAGACAAAGAGAAGGTCGGCCCCAAATTCTTGCCCGGAGGCTCCAACACGTTCGTGGAGGCCTCCAAGGGACTTCCCGAGCGCGTCCTGCCCGTGATCTATCAAGGAGCCAAATAAGGGCGGCGCTCCAGCTTTCAGCCCATAGGGCCGCAGCCGTCTGTGGCTGAGGATTTTGGATGACTTCGCCCCCCTTCCCCGGGGGGCGATATTTTTTTCTCGCATTTCCGGGCGCGTTTGGGTCTAATCAGGGGACGCCTGAATAAATTCCGGTGTCCGCATAGCATCATAACCAACCCATAAAAAAACGTACAAGATGAAAATGAAACCGAAAAGGAACCAAGCCTTCACTCTGATCGAGCTGTTGGTGGTGATCACGATCATCGCGATTCTCGCGAGCCTGGCCGTGCCCGCCTTCAACATGGTGCAGACCAACGGCAACCAGATGAAGGGCGTCAGCAACTGCAAGCAGATCATCATGTCGCTCAAGCAGTTCTCCAAGGACTACAACAGCCAGTATCCTGACTCCGTGCCAAACCCACAGACGGGCAGCATGGCCCAGAGCGCCAACGATGCCTTCCGCTTCCTGATCCAGGAGCAGATCGTGAGTGACGAACGCATTTTCGGCTGCCCAGCCGGTTTCAACCCGGACGCCAACATCGGTCAGGCCCCCGCCTTTGGCAACGCACTGCAGCCAGGTGAAAATCACTGGGCCATGACGGGCAACCAGACGGACGCCACCGTGGGCAACATGCCCGTGGTGTTTGAAAACCCCGTCTCCCCGAACTGGCCTCCGCTGTGGAATGCAGATGTGGCCGGTCAGGTGGCCCCTGGCCGCACCTGGCCTGGTGGCAAGATCATCATTGGCCGCAATGACGGCAGTGCCGCAGTCGAAGCACTGGCGGGCAAGAAGGGCATGATCGGCCCGAAAGTCATGGCTGGTGGTTTCAATCTCTTCACCCAGGCATCCCAGGGCCAGCCACAGCGCGTCCTGCCAGTGATTCTCGGTGGCAACTACACGAACGGAACCCAGATCGGCGGGCAAACAATGGGTGCCCAGCCTCCTGGAGGCCTTGGCGGTGCTCCTCTTGGTGCCCCTCCCGGTATGCCTGGCGGCGCGGTTCCTCCCGCTCCCCTTCCTGGCGCGCCTGCCGGTGCTCCTGGCGGCCTGCCACCTTCGGGCCTGTAAGACTCGTGGCCTAGCCTGAAAAACAATCCACACCGCCGGATGCGACCCATCCGGCGGTTTTTTTTGCCCCGATATTTCCAAGGATTCGAGGCAAACCGCTTGATCCTTCCTTGGCTTCCACGCTTACTGTGCTTATGGTGAGTATGCAGGCTGTTCATGCTCGCACCGCCGTTACCTCCCGATTTTCACATGCCGTCTCCTGCCCTCTCCCGCCATGCTTTGAACCGCTTGATTCCAGGCGCCTTCTGGATCGTGATGGCGGCGCTGATGCTCACGAGCGCGGCGCGAGCCTTTGACACGGTGATCCTGGACCCGGGTCATGGCGCGCACGACCGCGGAGCGGCGATCGGCTACGTCTATGAAAAGCATCTCGCGCTGGACACCGCACGGCGGGTGGAGCAGCTGCTGCGGAAGGAAGGGCTCAAGGTCATTATGTCCCGCAGCCGGGACGTTTTCATCCCCTTGCAGGACCGCTCCGCCCTGGGCAACAGCAAGAGCAACGCGATTTTCGTCAGCATTCATTACAACTACAACCGCGGAGGCAGCGGCGCTGGAGCGGAGACGTACTACCACTTCACTTCAAGCTACATGCTGGCGGCCTACATTCAGGCGTATCTGGTGCAGCGCACGGGCATGACGAACCGCGGCGTGAAGAATGCGGGCTTCCATGTCATCCGCGCCACCACCAAGAACCCCGCAGTGCTGGTGGAATGTGGATTTGTAAGCAACTCCAGCGAGCGCGCACGCATGCTGACGGGCGAATTTCGCGCGAAGATCGCCGAAGGAATCGCGCAGGGGATTGTGGCGTTTCGGAAGTCGAAGTGAGGGTGGGAGGAGTGGGAAGCTGGCCGTTGTTCGCGGTGGTTGCCGATATTTTGCGGTGATTGCCGGAGTGTGTGGGGAGACGTGGCGTGGAGGGAGCGGTGTGTGCTTGCAATTGACGCGCTGGCCGGAGCCGGCTGGAAGCCGGCGCTCCCAGAACGGAAGGATGCTACGCGCAGGGCGAGGCTCTTTGCTGGTAGCTTCGGCATCTTGCCGGGTCTGGGCGCACGCGCCCGGCGGAGTCCACTTGGCATGAACATCCTTGGAATGCGGGGCGTGGGTCGGCTGGCCGGAGCCGACGCTCCCAGTACAGAACAGAGGCCGTTAGTGAGCAGGCGAAGGGGCGTCCGCAGGACCTTCGGGGAGTGGGGACGAAGCCTTCTCGGTTGGAGCTTTGGAGGGACGCCACAGGCCCAGCATTGAGAGGAAGGCGGAGATGAGCTTGAAGAAGAAGTAGGCCTGGGAAATCAAGGCGGCGATCATGCAGGCGGCGTAGCCTAGATTGATGAGCGGGACGTGGGTGGAGAGCCAGAAGTTCGTGATCAGAACTGCCTGAAGCTGCTGCATGGTGTCGGCGGCTTCGGAAGCTTCAAACTGGATGGAGAGAAGCATGCAGGCCGTGCCTGCCACACCGGTGATGAGCAGGCCTATGCCGCGCCGGGTGACGACTTCGGCGATCAATCCCAACAAAGCACTGGAGGCGCCAATGAAGAGAATGGTTTCATACAGCGTGGTGATGGGCGGACGCTGCATAATGATGCAGCGGATGATCACACCTGTGACGGCCAGGATGGTGGCGGAGGAGAGCAGCAGCCATGCGGCGGCTTTTGCGAGCAGGATCAGTTTGGGACCGATCAAATTCCAGAGCCAGGCAAAGGCATCGTTCTTGGCTCCGGCGCTCAGTTTCACCGCTGCAAGTCCGACGATCAACAGGATCGTCTGCACCAGCCAGTAGCCGTAAATTTTTGGCCAGATGCCCTCGGTGAAGCCATAGGCATGCAGGCCGACGCCGAGCTGATTGACGCCGAACCATGAGAATATGACAATGCAGCCGAGGATGAGATTGGAGGCGTGCAGGCCGGCCTCGCGAATGAAGCCGCCGAGGCGGGCGTGCAGAATGATAAGGCACATGAGCACAATCATGAGAGCGCCATTTTCCTTCGGGTCCCAGCCCCAGAAGCGGCCCCAGCTGTAGTTGGCCCAGATGCCGCCCAGAATGGTGCCGACAAGGGAGAGGAACAAGCCGATGCAGATGAAGCCGTAGGCGATGCGTGTCAGCATCTGTGAGCTGGGAATGACCGCCAGCACAGCGAAGACCAGGCCCGCCAGGAAAATCCACTGGGCATAGAAGAAGTAATCCGCGCGGATGTAGTGGCGCTCCAAGGCAACGTACTGCCCTTCCCCACGCATTTTCGCGGCTTCCTGGATTTTGGTGAGGAGTGCCTTGGACGCGGCCTTGAATTTGGCGGCGTCAGGCAGAGCTAGCGGTACGTCTTCATAGACTGCCAGCCATGCGAGCTGATTTGCCGGCACTTCTTTGCCAGTCTGAATCGCGTCAAAAATCATCTCGCCCGGGCCGCTCCAGACGTTGTCTGGTCCGGGGGCGGGTGGGAAGATGCGGAACTGCTGCGTGGCGTTGCCGGTCATCATGCCACCGAGGGCACTGCGAAACAGGTCGTTGAACCAGGGAAAATCTGCTTCGGTGCCGCCGCTGTGAAGAGCTTTGGTAAGCGTGTTCAAGCTCTGCGAAAGGCGCACGGGAATCTTCACCTCGGCGGGCAATTTTTCCGGCTTGTCTCCCACGGGCCTGCGGGCGAAATCGAAATGCTCGAGGGTCATTTCGTAGTCGAGGAAACTGGATGCTAGCTGCACGATCATGCGCTGCTCCGGGGTCTGCTTCTTGGCGGGGATCTCGACATACAGCTTCCGCTTGTCGATCATCTTTTTCCGTGCCGGCTCGATTTCGGCATAGCTGTACTGGTCGCGTTTGGCCTTGGCCTCGAGGCCGAGTTCGGTGATGGCGGAGGAGTTGTCCACCTTGAAGAGAGGGACGATGCGGCCGATGTCGGGCCGGAACCAGCTCATGAGCATCCACTCCACAGGACCGAGCTTCACGGGCGCAGGCTTTTCAGGAGTGCTGCCTTCCTTGACGATGGGCTTTTGAGTGGCGGGATCGATGAGGGGCTTGCCGTCCATCTCACCATTTTCGGTAAGCCAGATGCTGCGGCGCGCACGGAAACGCAGCAGGCGATAGCTGGCGACGTTTTCGAGGGGCTTGATGCGGCCCGATTCCTGCACTGGAATGGAGGCGAAGGTTTCAACGACTTCCTTGTCGCGAAAGAGATCGAGCGGCGGCAGATCGGCAGCAGGAGCAAATCCGCCGAGGGTGAAGAGCGTGAAGAGTACGAAGCGAAAGTTTTTCATGCGGAGAAGAGCGAAGTCACGATGAAGTTAGAGCAGCTTCCACATGGCGAGTGCGAAGGCGGCATTGAAGAGGGCGATGAGGCTGAGGGAGAGGGCCCAGGCGTTCACTTTGAGGAAGCGGGAAAGCATCATGAGGAAGTGCAGAAGAAGGCCTTCCGCGACGATGATGCAGGAGATAAGGGGCCAGTGGTCGGCAGGGTTTTCGACGATCATGAAGCCGGAACTTTTAATCCCAGTGCCTTCCTTCTCACCCGAACTGAAGGTGCTCTGGAACACGGCGTAGCCCTCGCTGCGGACGGGTTCGTTCATGGTGACCATGCGCATTTCTTCATGGCCGTGGCTGATCTTTGTGACTTTGCTGCTGAAGCGGCGGGCCATCATGGTACCCGGGTGCTTTTCTTCCTCGGTATGCTCCAGGCGCACGGCGAAGGGCAGTTTGTAGGAACGATGAGCGATCGAGATGAGAAACTTGTCCTGTCCCACAGTGACGGTCCAAGGCGCGGCGGCGAACTCCCACAGGATTCCTTTCTGCTCCTCGCCGCCATTCTTGGGTTTCGCGATGGCGAGGCAGGCGCTGGCGAGCTGCTCATCAGCCTTTGCAGCACCGGCGTCATCCAGAATGCTCATTTCTTGAATGAAGTAGCCATCCACAGAGTCGCTGCGGCTGCCGTCGGCATCGCGCCGGGGCTCGGCGTTCTTCTTCCAGTTCGCGATCATGAGATCAAAGGGCAGGCTGTCGCTGGTGAAGGTGCGACCCTGGCCCGAGGAGAGATCGCGGTACTGAGATTCATCGATCACAAGCACGCTGCGTTTGGCGGCGGGGTCAGCCTGCACTTTTTCGATCTCGATGACTCGATCGTGGAAGCTGACGAATTCGTCTCCGGTCTGTCCTTCGCGCAGATTGAGATTGCCCTCGATGGCGTAGTGGTGGGTGACCGCACCGGCGGCGATCATGAAGAGGATGGCGAAGTGGGAGATGATGACGCCAATGGTCTTGGGTGACTTGCGAATGCGAACGATGCCGCCGCAAAGGAGGTTCACAAAGAGGATGGCCATCAGCGTGTAACCGCCAGGGAGGATGTAAACCGGCAGGGTGACATTGCCGAGCTTGTAATACCCGTCGAAGGCAAGGGCACGCCAGCAGGCGCCGATGTCGATGCGGTCAATGAAAGCGGACTCAAAGTAACGGGCCTGACTGGCGACGAGGCCGTGCTCCGCCTGCTCGAGGGTGCCGAGAAAGGTGAGGATCAGCAGCATGACGAGCACCGCGGTGGCGAGGCCGAAGCTGGAGAGAAATGCGAAAACTTTTTCGGGGGGGGATTTGGATGGAGAAGACACGGAATTTAAAAAGGGATGAGCCTCAGTCTTGAGTGGCTGGAGGAGATGCGGGCGTCTCGACTTTTCGAGCCAGACAATAGGCCTTCTCCGCAAGACGCGCGGCACGGAGACAGCCCAGATAAAAGGCCACGACGCCGATCAGAAACACGACACCCATGGGAAGCTGCCATGACGCGTTCCACTGAATTCCAGGGATGTGGTGGTAGAACATGCCGAAAAGCATGCACACACCACCGATGAGGATTCGAGTACTGGGACGCATGGCAGGAACTCCGGATGCTAATGCTGGCCTAATGCGGGGTTGGGCTTGATGGACTGGCAGAAGGCATCAAAAGCGGCGGCGTTTTGAGCGACGAGTTCCTTGGGACCGGTGAGCTTGACAAAGATGGTGGCCTGATCTGCGGAATGGATGAGGCCGAGCATGCTGTAGCCCGTCTTGGCCGTCTCGGCACCGAAGCCTTTGAAGTCTCCGTCGAAAGAGACAAAGGTGGCGTCACGATTGAAGAAGGGCTTCTTGGGGAGTTTGGCGATCTCCTCCGCGGTGTAGGGCGTCTGCCCCATCTGCGTGCGCCAGCGGTTCACATTGGCCTCCAGGCCGCCTGCGGGTCCGGGGATGAGGGAGATGTAGCACTCGCCCTCCTTGTTGGGACCGAACCTCAAGTCGAGCAGGCGCATGCCCATGGGATCGGGTTGATTGGATTCGCTCCAGCCTTCGGGAACGGTCCACACGAGCAAGTTCCGAAGGTTTGGCCGTGGGGCTTCTTGGGGGGCATCATCGTAGAAGCGCGTGGCACTGGGAATATCGACGTGCGCCTTGGTTGCGTAGCTGGAAATTTCACGCGTTTCCGTGATGGCTTCACGCTCCTGCGGCGAACGTTTGCAGGAGGTGATGAGAAGGCTGCACGCAAGGAGCGCGCAGGATGGCTGGAGGAATTTCATCGAGGGGAGAACGTGTGAGAGGGCGGGATGATTAGCAGCATCCTCGCGGAATACCACGAAGATGCTCCCTCCCACCGCACTTAGATACGAACAACAAACCAAAAGGGCTTATGATCCCTTGTGGTCGGTGTGGCAGGCTTTGCAGTTGACGGCGGCCTTGTAAGCGGCGGCCCCGGCGGGATCCTTGGCCTGCACTTTTTTCACAGCGCCAATGAGCGCCTGACACTTGGTGACCCAGGCGGCTTTGTCGCCTTTGGGAGGCGTGGCGGCGCACATGTCCTGGTAGCCTTTCAGCAACGCGGCGAGATCTGCATCCGTGGCGGTGGTGCCCACTTTTTTGCAGAGAGCGTCATCGCCTTTGTGATATTGCTTCATGACGTTTTTGATGACGTCGCTGCCAGCAGGCGCCGGGGTGGCTGGCTTGGTATCATCCTTCTTGGCAGGAGCGGGTGCGGGCGGAGGGGCGGGAGGAGGAGCCGTGAGCTTGGCGATCTCATCCGCCGTAAGGCCGACATTGACCTTGAGGCCGGGGACCTGTCCTTCGAGAGCCTTGGCTCCGGCCTGCGTGACGCCGGTTTCCCAGACGAAGAGCTTTTTCAAATCTTTGGCGGAGGCCAGCTTGGCGATGCCATTGTCGGTGGTCTTGGTGCCGTAGATGTTGAGGTATTCGAGGTTTGGCAGCGCGCCGAGCTTGGCGAGGCCGGCATCGGTGATCTTGGTGTTTTCAAGATGCAGGCGCTCAAGATTGACCATCTTGGCCAGGGTGTCAGCGGAGGCATCGGTGATCTGGCTGCGGGAGAGATCGACCCAGAGAACCTGGCTGGCGATGGGAGCGAGGAGGGCCAGTTCTTTGTCGCCGAATTTGTCAGCGGCATTGATGACGCCGAGGCGGAGTTGCTCGGTGTCCTGAGCCAGAGGCATGAGGGAGGCATTGAGAGCCTGCATTTTGGCGGAAATTTCAGCCACCTGCTTCTTCTCGGCATCCGAGAGGGGCTTGGCCTTTGGCTTGGCGGGCTTGGCAGCGACATCTGCCTTGGGAAGGCCCTTGGCGAGAAGTACCGCAAGAGCGCCTTCGACCTCGGCCGGAGCTTTGACAGACGCGACGGTGGCGGTGTCGGAGGCGCCATTTTCGATCCACCAGGTGAGCACGGCAATTTCTTCCTTGGTGAGCTGGGGCTCATCGCTTGGAGGCATGTGGTCGTCATCGTCCTTGGGCAGATTGGCGCGGACGAGGAGGAGGCTGTCCTTGGTGTTCTTGGCGATGACGGTGGTCGCACCATCGCTGCCGCCTTTCATGATGGCGGCATAGTCGTGGAGCTGGAGCTTGCCCTTTTTCTTTTCCACGCCGTGGCAGGAGGTACATTTGGCGCTCATGATTTGGGCGACGACGTCCTTGTAGATGACGGCCTTGGCAGCGATGGCGGGGTCCAGCTTGCCACCAGCGGCGGCAGGCGCTGCCGCGGGAGCGGACGCCGGCTTTGGCGCTGGAGCCGGAGCCGCAGCGGGCTTGGCTGGGGCAGGTGCCGGAGTGGCGGCAGGAGCTGCTGCAGGAGGAGCAGCGGCGACGACGGCGGTCGGCTTGGCATCGTCCTCGGCGGTCCAGCCGGTGTTGATGTGGGCCTTGGGCAGCTTGGCCTTCAAAGCAGCCACGCCGGCTTTGGTGACTCCGCTCTGCCAGAGGTAGATGGCCTTGAGCTTGCTGAGGCCGGAGAGCTTGGCCAGGCCGGCGTCGGTGACTTTGGTGTTGTAAAGGTTGATGTATTCGAGCTCGGCAAGCCCCTTGAGCTGATCGAGTCCGGCATCGCCGATGGTGGTGCCTTCGAGGTGAAGTTCCTTGAGGTTTTTCATGCCTGCGACGGCACTCAGACCGGCGTCCGTGACCTTGCTGCGGGCAATGTCGAGGGAGACGATCTTGTCCGCGATGGGGGCCAGAGGGGCGAGTCCTGCATCGGCAAAGTCTTTGGCCACATTCAGCGCGGTGAAGCGGTAGGTCTTGGCATCCGCGGAAACAGGCATCAGCGAAGCGCCGGTGGCGTTGACTTTCTGCACGGCTGCGGCGACTGCGGGGTCGGCGGCGGCTTTGTCATCGGCGGCATGCACGGTGAGGGCGAGCGCCAGTGCGAGGAAGAGGGAGGTCGGTTTCATGAAGTGGGGACGGTTTTTCGGCAGGAAATGAACAAGGCAACAAAAGGCGCGAATTGGACTAGCCTTTCAGAATTCCATCAACCGTAGCCTGAAGGTCGGCGGGGAATTTGGCGTCTTTGACCGTCTGCGTGCCGCTGGCGCCTTCCTTGACCCACCATTTGAGGAGTTCGGTTTCCTCCTTGGTGAGCTGCTCCTTGCCTTCCGGAGGCATGTGCTCGTCATCGCTGTCCGGCAGCATGATGCGGGCGATGCTGAGGCTCTTGGCGAGATCTCCAGCGACGAAGTTGTCGCCACTGTCGCCGCCCTTCATGGCCATTTCATAGGTGTCCATGCGGAGCTTGCCCTTGGATTTTTCCTCGCTGTGGCACTTGTTGCACTTGGCGGTGAGGATGGGGAGAATGACGTGCTGGAAGACGAGCTTTTCGTCGCCCGCAGGAGCAGGAGGAGGGGTGGGGGGAGCAGGAGGAGTCGATTGAGGAGGTGTGGGCGAGCCTTTGTCTGCCGTCATCTCGGGTTTGACCTCGGGTTTAACCTCTGAGGCTTCCGGAGGAGCGGCTTTCTTTTCCACCTTGGGCTTTTCCACGAAGGTGAGCATCCACTTTTCCATGCTGATCATCGGGCCTTTGATCCACTCGGGTGCATGCTCGGTGAGGAACTTGTTGCCGTGGCTGATATTGCCACCGAAGTGGGCACCGAGGCCCATGATGCCAAAGCTGATGAAATAGACGGCGCGGTAGGCATTGAGGAGCTCCATGCTGCCGCGGACCATGGCGGTGAGGCGGATGACCAGGGCCGTCAGCACCCCGAAGGTGCCGATCAACCCCATGGTCTGGTGCAGGCTGAAATTGCCACCGACGTAGCCGCCCTCGCGGGAAAGCATGATGCCGGCGAAAACGGCGAGGATGGCACCCGCGGAGCCGAGCACGAGCATGAGAAGGGAGGCGTCCCCATACTTTTCCTCGCCACGGCGGGTGGAGCAGATGAGCTCAAAGAAGCAGAGCAGGCTGAGGATGCCCACGGGCAGGTGCAGGAAGATGGGATGGAAGCGCCCGATAAACAGGACGAACGAGGAGGCTTCGGATTTCGGATCTTCGTAGAGCGGCGGGAAAATGAGCAGGCCGACCACAAACACGGCGATCAGGAGAATTGAGGTGACCCAGGCGGCTGTGTAGGGTTTCGGTTCGTCGGTTTCAGGCGAATGCGAAGACATGGAGAGGAGTGCGGGGTTGGTGGAAAAGAGATGATATGGCGCTTCTAGTAACGGCAGCCCAGCGAAATATTCATCAGGAACCTGATGGTCGATACTGCAAACATTCACGCCGACTTTTGTCCGATCCTGATCGTATTTTGTGCCTCACTCCCCTGCCCTGCCCCATGCCACACACTGTTTTACACTGGTTCCGCCGTGATTTGCGCCTCACTGACAACACGGCACTGCACAGCGCCTCCTCGGCGGCCGATCAGGTCATCCCGGTATATGTGCTGAGCGACTGGAAGGAGCACCACGGCTGGACGGGGCCAAACCGGCAGCAGTTTCTCTGCGGCTGCCTGGAATCGCTGGCTAAGAATCTCGAAGCTCTGGGCAGCCGGCTCATCCTGCGCTGCGGCAGTGCGGACGAAGAGCTGGAACGCCTCGTACGCGAAACGGGCGCGAAGTCGGTCTATTTCAACCGTGACTACGACCCCCATGGCCGTGCCATGGAAGCCAAGGTGCAGGCGGTGTGCGAGAAGCTCGGCATCGAATGCCACTCGCATCAGGACCGTGGACTGCATGAACCGAATGCGGTGCTGACGGGGAGCGGGCAGCCTTACCGCGTTTACACCCCCTATTCAAAGAACTGGCTGAATCTGCCCAAGACCGAGCCGGTGGGCCGTGCTTCGAAACTCGGACCGGCTGCGGCGGAGAAGATCAAGAGCCATGCGCTCCCCACACTGGCGCACTGGAAGCTGCCCGCATGCACTGCTGACATCCCGAGTCCGGGAGAAAGGGCTGCGCGCGAGCGACTGAAGCACTTTATAGGAACCGGCATTTTGGGAGGCTACAGCCAGCAGCGCAATATTCCAGCGGGACAGACGACTTCCCTGCTGAGCCAGGATTTGCGCTTTGGCCTGCTGAGCATCCGGGAGATTTATCAGCGCTGCATGGAGCACAGCCACGGCGCCGCCAAAACCTCAGTGGAAACCTATGTGAAGGAGCTCGCCTGGCGTGAATTTTACCTCGCCATTCTCTGGCACTACCCCCAGGTGTTTGAGCAGGAGTTCAATTCCGACTGGATCGGCCTGCCCTGGCCCGGGTCGGACGCAGACTTCCAGCGCTGGGCCTCAGGCACCACGGGCTTTCCCATCGTGGACGCAGGCATGCGCCAGCTCCTGCAAACCGGCCTCATGCACAACCGCCTGCGGATGATCACCGCCATGTTTCTCACCAAAGACCTGCACTGCGACTGGCGTCTCGGCGAGGCCTTCTTCATGCAGCAGCTCGTCGATGGAGAAAACGCCAGCAACAACGGCGGCTGGCAGTGGAGTGCAGGAACAGGAGCAGACGCCGCGCCGTATTTCCGAATCCAAAATCCGTGGCTGCAAAGTGCGCGCTTTGATCCCGAGGGTACGTATATCAAAAAGTGGGTGCCGGAGCTGAAGGACGTGCCCGCAGCGCTCCTGCACGAACCTCCCAAACCCGGCCTGCCCCTCGCCAAAGGCTATCCTCTGCCGATGGTGGACCACCACACTGAACGCGACCGCTGCCTGGCGATCTTTGCGAAGCACAAGGGGGAGCGGGGGTGAGGATAGCAATCGCTGCTTGTGTTCCTCATCTCACCTGCTCCCGATACGCTCGGCGATGCCGTCCCAGAGGCGCAGGCGGGCCGTGAGCGCAGCTAGAGCTGCTTGGCGGGCTTCAATTTCGCGCTGGGGGTTTCCATCGCAAAGGAGCTCGACCATGGTGCGGCCCATTTCGCCGTGTTCGTCGCCGTCGAGCTGGATGTGGCGGTCGAGGTAGTAGCGGAGAATTTTGAGACGGTCGGGGAATTCGGACTCCAGCCGTGCGACGAGTTCGTGAAACATGGCGGGGATGAGGTCCTCGCGCCCATAGGTAAAGGAGGCCGCGATGACGTGGGGCTTGCCGCCTTCGATCACAGCAAAGGTGTGGCCAACAAAATCCGCCACGCAGGCCGGCACTCCGCTGGCGACCAGTGCCTCGGTGATCCCGGCGCCCTGCTGCAGGCAGCGGATGAAGCCCTGCACGGCGGTGGTGTCTGCGCTGGCCTCCTGCATGGCCTGCAGGTAGAGCTCAAAGTGGCTGGCGGGCGTGCCATCCGGGGCTCGGTCGCTCTCCTCGCCCAGTACGATCTCGTTGACCAGCCGGCGCACCTGATTGTCCCCCACGGGCACCCAGGGCACCTGCACGCAGGTGAGCCGCTGCTGCAGCGCCTTGAGCAGTGACATGAAATCCCACACTGCAAAGACGTGACACTCCATGAACTGCGCCAGATCCTCCAAGGTGCGCAGCCTGGCGTAAAGGGGATGTCCTAGCAGGGCGGCGCGCGCGGTTTCGATTTCGGCAGAGGTGGTCTTTTGAAAGGGGGTCATGGAGTAAGATGGAGGTTGCTGGAGATGCTGAGTGAGCAAAGCCACCGGGGCATTCCCAGCCGCCATCCCGATCAGAAGAACAAGCGCACGTTTTACGATCCCACAACGCCGGTGGATGCCGCTCTACAGGGGCGACCTCACGAGAGGCCGAACGATGCCCCGCAACGAGATTGCGGGCAGCCCATGCGGTGAACCAAGGTCGATGCGCCCTAACCCTACGTATGCCTCAGCGCCTCCACCGGATTCATCTGGGCTGCGCGTCTTGCGGGATAAATCCCGAAGGCGATGCCCGTGAGGACGGAAATGGAGAAGGCGAGTATGGGCGACCACATCTTGATCACCGTCGTGACGCCGGCGAACTTGGTGACGGCGAGCGGGATGCTGAGGCCGAGGGCCACGCCGAGGACGCCACCGACACCGGCGAGCAGGACGGTCTCGATGAGAAACTGCACGATGATATCGTTCTGGCGCGCCCCAAGGGCACGGCGAATACCGATCTCACGGGTGCGCTCGGTCACGCTGGCGAGCATGATGTTCATGATGCCGATGCCGCCGACGAGCAGCGAGATGGCGGCGATGCTGCCGAGCACGATGCTGAAGATCTGCTTGGTGCGCTCGGCCTGCTTGAGCAGTTCCACGGGGACGATGATGCGCCAGTCTTCCTTCTTGTGATTGCTAGTCATGAGGTGGCGGACGGCTCCGGCACGACTTTCCACCATGTTCACATCATCGACGCGAATGACGGCCTCGTGAAACTGCACTTTTTCGGCCTCGAAACTGCCCGTGCGGAAGCGGTAGAAAACTTCCCCGTACTGATCCATGAGCGTGGTGAACGGGATCATGATCTGCGCCTGGGCCTGGGCGGAGTGATCACCGCCTGAAGAATCCGAGCCGACGGCGGCGCCTTCGTCCTGAATAATGCCGATGACCTTGTAGTAGAAGCCCTTGACCCGCACGGATTTGCCGACGGGCGTCGAGAGCTGAAACAGACGGGCTGCGACCGTCTCATTGATGACGCAGACCGCGACGTTGTCCTTCATTTCCATCTCGGTGAAGAAGCGGCCCTGGATCAACTGGCGGTTGCGCATCTGCGGATAGATTGGCAGCACTCCCATGACGTGGCCGTCCACGCTACGATCGAGGTTCCAGATGTTTTCCGAAATGTAGCGGCTGGGGACGACGACGCGGATGCCGGGCACGGTCTGACGGATCTGGTCGATGTCCCGCAGGGTGATGCCGTATTCGCTGATCATGCTGCGGGACTCGCCGCTGGAGCCCTGGCCGTCCGGGGGCTTGACGCTGTGGAGGATGATGTTCTGGCTGCCGAGCTTGCGGATCTGCTCCTGCGCCTCGTAGCTGGCGCCTTCACCAATGGCGAGCATGGCGACCACGGAGGCCACGCCAAAGACCACGCCGAGGGCGGTCAAAAAGGATCGCAGCTTGTGCAGCCAGATGGTCTTGATGCCCAGGGAAAGGGTGCGCCACAGATGCTGGGGCGAGGCGATGAGTCGAAGTACAGGATGCGCGGCGAGAAAAGACATTCAGGGGGATGGAGTCATACGGACGCCATCGCCTGAAATTGCCACGATCTGACCGCGCCCTAAAGTTACTCTCCAGCCTTGGAACCTACGACCATCTCATGCGCCGGAGCGACGGCGGGTTGGGCGGGTTTGGCGGGACGCACCTGGACGGCAAAGGGGGGCGATTCACCTCCGATGGCGCCGCCCTGATCCAGAAAGCGGTTCATGTCCGCCATGGCGGCATCGAGCCGTGGATCCCCGGCCTGGAGGTAGGCGCTGACGCGGAGGGCGAGGGCGCGTCCCTGCCAGGGATAGGGCATCCCGAGGCTCTCCACGGCAGCGAGCTGCTGCGCCACTTTGAGGTGCATGGCCATCTCACAGCGCATGCCGAGGAGGACATTGCGCGCGACGTGGACGGGATAGTCGCGACCAAGCTTTTCAAAGATCGCGAGGAAGCGGGGATCCTTCACGGTTTCTTTGGAAGCGGCGAGTTCGGTGAGAAGGTTCGTCGCTTCACCGACAAGGGAAACCTGGCACCACGGAGCCGCCATGAGGCTGTCCAGGCCGTTCTCAATGTGCACGAGCACGGCTGCCGGCTGCTTCTGCGCATGACTGGCGATGGCGCGGAGGAAATGCGCGTCTGCGGGGAATTGAGGGGCGATGGCATCGATGGCGGCCAGGGCATCCGCCGCGCCAGTGCGCGCTTTGGCAAACGCCTGAAGGACGCGATCTGCCATCACCGGTGTGGCGGGCATGGGTGTGGCGAGATAGGCGGCGTAGTCCTGCTTCCAATACTGTTTCAAAGCAGGGACGCGTGAGCGGACTTCGGCGGGAGCGTCCTCAGGAAGCACATCGTTGGAGGCAGAATCCCACAGGCGGCCTGGCATATGGAGGCGCTCGGCGAGGTAGAGCGGGGTATCGATGGCGGCATCGACCTTGGGCAGATAGCAGCCGGCGCGAGTGGAGGCGCGGGCAAGATCGAAGGAGCAGTTGATCCGCTTGGCCACGCTGCGGGCAAAGCTGAACTCGAGGCGGTTCATGTCATCGGTGTTGATGGTCTTGCAGGAGGCGGCGAGGGCGGAGCAGTAGTCGCTGTTGGCCAGGCAGCCGGTGAGGAATCCCTCGGCGCTGTCGGTTTTCCAGAAGCGGCGCACAGCCTCGGCCATGGGGTCCAGTTTGACGCGCTTGCGCAGGGATTCGAGCTGCCAGGGGGTGTCGTTGTTCGAGCAGATCAGCAGCAAGTCCACGCTCTGGGTGCCCCAGACTTCGACCTTGGGGAAGACCTGGCGCAGGGTGGCGATGACGGTGGTGATGGTTCCGGGCTCGACCTCGTAGCCCTGGAGCCACTGGCAGAAGATGCCGTCCTTGGTCAGGCGCTGGCTGGCGTTGCGGTAGAACTCGCGGGTGTAGAGATTGGCCACTCCGGCGCGGCAGGGATTGGAGGGCTCGGAGACGATGAGGTCGTAGTTCTCGCCTTTGGTGAGGAGGAATTCGCGGGCGTCTCCGGTGATGTTATTGACGCGCGGATGCTTCATCGCGTTGCGGCTCACGGGTTCGAAGAACAGGGCGACCTTGCGGATTTCCTCTTCGAGTTCGAGGACATCGACGCGCTGCATGCCGGGGACGTCCGCCAGCCAGCCGGCGGTGGTGCCGGTGCCGAGGCCGACGACGCAGGCCTTTTGCGGATTCGGGTGCAGAATGGCCCCTGTGATGCCGAGCATGACCTGCGTGGCGGCATCGCTGACGGCGGAGCCATCGCTTTTGCCATTGGTCAAAAACGCATACTGCATGCCGCCGACGACGGCGACGCTGGTCTCACGGCCATCATAAGCCTGGACCAGAGAGCGCTGGGCATTGCGCTGCCAGGTTTCCAATCCCATGGCGGTGCGGTATTCCTGGGAAACGCGTCCATAACCAATGGGGGTGTGCATCCAGACGGCGGTAGGGCCGGTGGTGCCGAAGGCGAAGAAGCCGCAGACGAGGAGCGCGGCGAGGGCCATGCGGCCATTCCAATTAAACCGGGCGGCGAAGGTCTCGGCATCCCCTTCCCGGCGGCGGAGTTGCAGCCACAGAGACGCGGCGGACATGGCAGCGACGAGAAGAGCGGCGAGCAGCCAGCAGCCTTTCAGTCCGAGCAGGGGCACCAGCAGGAAACCGCCGAGAAGTGAGCCGGTGATGGAGCCAAAGGTGTTCCAAAGATAGGCGCGGCCAAGCTGCTGCCCCACGCCGGCATTGCCTCGGCCGAGAAGTGAAACGAGCAGCGGAAACTGGATGCCGCTGAGGAGCGAAGGCAGGAAGGCCAGCGTGCCCATGACGACGGCCCAGCCGAGAGCCATCTCACCAAGGCCGACCCCACGCAGGCTGTCATTCAAGATGAGCGCGAGATGCGCGATGCGGTCCCCCAAGGCAAAGGGCAGCAGGATGGCGAGCGCCTGCAAGGCGGAAACGATGGTGAAACCGGCGGTGCTCGGCTCGGCTTTTTTCAAAATCAGCGCATAGAGCAAGCCGCCGATGCCCATGCCCGCGAGGACCACACAAAGCACGAGGCCGAAGCCATAAACGGAACCGCCGAGCAAGGGGGTGGAAACGCGGTACCAGACCAATTCCGCGACGAAAAAGGTGAAGCCGCTCATGAAGGCTGCAGCGAGGACGAAGGCGGCGGGGGCTTTCGCGGCCACGCTGTCTTCGTTTTCGAGATCGGTCGCAGTCACGGTCTGGCGCGGCTCCTTTTCCTGAAACATCGAGATGGCGCCAGCCGCGAGAGCGATGCCGAGATTGGCCAGCACGGCGATGGTGAGGGCGCCTCGATTTCCAAGCGTGGGCAGGAGCCAGAAGGTGCTAAGGAGGGCCCCGCTGACAGCACCGGCGATGTTGATGCCGTAGAAGAAGGCAGTGGTGGAGCGGCGCGGATCGTCATCGCGCTGGGCGAACTTCATGGCCGCCGGAAGCGTGCCGCCCATGAGGAAGCAGGGCACACCGAGCACGAGTACGGTCATGAGGAGCTGGAGGCAGGTGGCGGGGCCAAGGCCCATTCCTGCGGTGCCGCCGGTCTTCAGGTAAAGAGAGCGCGCCAGCCCAAGCATGGCGGGTGATGCTACGGCTGCGATGGCGATGCCCACCTCCAGGCGGGCGTAAAAGCGGAAAGGACGTCCCACGCGTTCCACCCAGGAGCCGAAAAGCTTGCCTCCGAAGCCGAGGCCCCCCATGAAGACGGCCATGACTGCGGCTGCTGCCGGGGCTGCGCCGCCGAAAACGAGCCGGAACTCCCGCAGCCAAACGGTTTGATAGACCAGGGAGCAGAAGCCTGAAAGCATGAGAATCAGGGCCAGGGCGAACTGAGTCGAGCGGACACGGGATGGGAGTGCGGCGGGAGGAGCGACTGATTTCATGGATCTAAATGATTAACTAGTATTTTATATAAATACCATATTAATACAAACAAAATCGAGTTCTGAATGATGATTTATCAATGTTTTCCGTAATTTTACAGGTCCTTAAGAGTGTAAAAGGAGGGCAGAGTTCTGGAGAGGGTAGAGGTGGCGATACGGGGCGGTGTGAGGACGATCCCCGTCCTGCGCATCCCAGCGCCACCCAGATTTCCATTGCCCCTCTCAGTTCTTCCCCCCACACTCAGTTCCGTTCATCAACGCAGCGGATGTGCCTCATTCATGCCACCTCTTCCACGAAACGGCTCGCGCTATGCCTGGTGATGGCGGCTTTTGCGGCCCTAGGGGCGGGGAGCGATGACTACCCGCAGCTTTCATGGAAGCCTACCTTCGGACTGCGCTACGGCATAACCCGGCAGGAGCGGTTGGAAGGCATTCGCCGCGCCTTCTCCAAGTTGGTCCAAGGCAAGGAACTGGTGGCGGTGATGGAATGCGGGATGGATTTTGAGCTGCCGTCGATGCTATCCATGATCAAAGAGCCTGCGGTTTTCGCGTTAGGGAGCGGTGTGCCGTATTCGCTTCTGCCCGACGCCGTGGCCCTGCGATCGTTCCGCTTCAACCCCTCTATAAATGTCGGCTGGATGCCGCTGGCAGACAACCCGCCCCCAGGTTATGCCACCGACTACCACGCCATGGTCATTCGCCAGACGCACGCCTGGGCCTTTTGGAAGAGCGAGGCTGACTCGCGTTTGATTGAGACGCTGCAAAGTTCGGATGATCCTGGATTCCGCCAGATCCTTGAATGGTATCAGAAACGGTCCAAGAGATGAGCCTGACCATGCCTGCACCCCATGAGCGAAACTCTTTCTCTGAAGGACTAGCCACCTTCTGCGGGATAAATCCCGCGCTCCACGGACCGCATGAGCAGCGCTGAATATTCAGGATGATCCCTCTCCTGCCGGAGTGACTCTTCCCTGCCCTCTCTTGCCTAGTTCAGCGCCTCACGGGCGGACTGGAAGAGGTAGTGGCCCCAGCCGTACTGGGTGTCTCCAGCCCAATCGGGATCGTAGTGCTGGCTCTTGAAAATGAAGCGCTCAGGGTGGGGCATGAGGCCAAAGACGCGGCCGGTGTCGTCCTGCAGACCGGCGATGGCGCTGGTGGAGCCGTTCACATTGGTGGAGTAAAGCAGGGCGGCGTGGCCGGACTTCACGTAGCCTGCGGCGGCGTCTCCCTCAGTAACGAGACGGCCTTCGGCGTGGGCCACGGGCAGCTCGAAGTTTTCAGGCAGCTTGCTGAGGTAGGGGCTGGCCTTGGTCTTGGTCTTCTTCAGGCCCACCCAGCGGCAGATGAAGCGGCCGCTGGTGTTATGAATGAGGCTGCCTTTGGGCAGGAGATCGAGCTGGGTGAGGATCTGGAAACCGTTGCAGATACCCAGGGCATAGCCGCCTTTGTCCACGAAGGTCTTCAATTGGTCGCCGAGCTTGGATTTGGTGATGAGCTGGGCGATGCGGCCGGACATCACGTAGTCGCCGTAGCTGAAGCCGCCGGAGAAAACGATCATCTGGGCCTTGTCGAGCGAGGAGGGTTCCAGCAGGGCCACGGGCAGCACCTCTGCCGTGAAGCCCGCCGCCTCCAGAGCACGAGCGGTTTCGGCATCGCAATTGGTTCCGGGGAATTTGAGAAGAAGGGCGTGGGGCATGGTTGAGACTCCCCGCATCTAGGCGAAACCGCCGAGGGATGCAACCGGACATCGAGACCGGCATGGAAAGTCTCGACAATGCCGCGCCCAGTCGCTATTTCGGATTTTCAGCCATCCGCCATTTCCTATCATTCATGTCACTCGAAGGCACCCTGAAGCTCGACTGTCCCAAATGCCGCCATTCTCAGCAGATGGTCGTCTGGCGAACCCTGAATGTGGACGTCTCGCCGGAAGCCAAGAAGGACTTCATGGAAGGACGGATCAATGTTTTGGTCTGCGAGAGATGTGGCAATCAGGCTCAGATCAGTGTGCCGTTCATGTACCACGACATGAGGCGTCAGGTTTGCGCCCAGTTCTACCCGGAGGAGTCGATCAAAGATGTGAATTTTCTGAATCGCTTTGACCGCGCCGCAACCATTAATACTGCAACGCTGCCGGATTCCAAAATTCCTGACTATATGCGCCACCAGCATGTCGTCTTCGACATGGATGAACTGGTACGTTACGTCCTGTTTCGGGAGAGGTTATATGACCATTACGCTTTCAAGCCGCCGGCGTAGCGGTAGCCGGAGCAGGTCAGTGCTCATGGGCTGACATGCGGCAGGGTGATAGGTCGAGTGCGAATGCGGCGCAAAAATGGAATCGACACTCCCGTTTTCGTGCCTCATCTTTTACCAGTATGATCTTCGCGATAACCGCATACCAAGCCCTACCGTCCGGGTTCGCGATCCTCATCATCGCCGTCGCGATCTTCTGCTATTGGCTGGCGATCAGGCGGCACAAATCGGCCATTCGGGCAGAGTTGACGAAGTTTAAGGTAGAGCTCATCAAGATCCGCTGGATTCCGTTTGAGGGAGGCAGGCATGACACCGTTTACGAAGTCACGCTGGTGCTTCCCTCGGGGAAACAGGTGAGTGCGATCTGCAAATGCAACCTGTGGCAGCGGGTTGACTGGAAAAGCCCGCCTTGGGCAGAAAATCTGCGACGTGAGCCCGCACCTGAGCAGTGAATTTGATCCTGCGGCGAAGTCCGTGCGGGTCGTGGCGGACTGCTACACCTGTGGCTACGACCTGCAGGAGGGCTGGGTGGCCTGCCCGAACTACGGGAACGAGGTGGCGTCCTGACACAGCAGAGGCATGGAGATGCATCCATGGGGCTGCGCAGGTCCGTAGGATCTGTGCCCTGCACCGCACCGCTTTTGGCTGGTTGCACAAGCCGGGTCATGCATTAGATTTCCCGCCCCTATGTTCAAAGAACTCCTCTCCCCTCAGAACACTTTTATCTACGGCATCGTGCTCTGCGGCATTTTCCTGGTGCAGTCCCTGTGGGGCCACTGGAAAACCAAGCGCGAACTCAAGCGCTACAAAGGCATGCTGAGCGACAAGCTGGACCTGGACTCCAAGCAGAGCCAGGACATCAACAAGGAACGCGCCGCGCTGAAGCAGGAAAACGAAAACCTGCGCATGCAGATCGCCCGCCTGAACGAGCGCCCGGACAACAAGATGCAGCGCGAGCTTGAGATCCTGGCCCGTGCGGAAAAGCAGATGATCATCACCGCACCGGGCTTTGCGCCGGCCTGGGAGATGGCCAAGTCCACCGCGCTGGGACAGCTGGAAAATGAGGAACGCGGCCAGTCCTTCCCGCAGAAGATCTTCCGCAAACTTATCGGCTCAGGCTCCTCGCAGAACAACGTGGCCCTGCCTGAATCCGCCGCTGCTGCCGCCAAGAACGGAGAAACCGCCGCCAGCATCGCCTGAGCCCAAGCGTGCAATGACCCGCACCGAGGCTTGGCTGGCGCTCAACCTGCTCCCGCAGGTGGGACCCGTGCGTGTACGCAAACTGCTGGAGCACTTCGGCAGTCCGGAGCGCATTCTCAGCGCGAAGGCGTCTGAGATTTTGCAGATCGAAGGCTTTGGCCTGGTGCAGGCAGAAGCGATCGCCGCGTGGGAATCCCAGATCGACCTAGATGCGGAGTTGAGGAAGATCAAGGAACGGGACCTGACGCTGCTCACCCAGGACGACGAACTTTACCCTCCCCTGCTGCGGGACATCCACAACCCGCCGCTGGTCCTCACTGTTTGGGGCGAGCTGACGAAGAGGGACCACAACGCGCTGGGAGTGGTGGGCAGCCGCCAATCGACGCACTATGGACTAGCTGCGACAAAGAAGCTGAGCTTTCAGATTGCCTACGCCGGCTATGCGATCATCAGCGGGCTGGCGCGCGGCATCGACACCGCTGCGCATGAGGCGGCGCTGGCTGCCAACGGGCGCACCATTGCGGTGATCGGTTCGGGCATCGGCAAATTGTATCCGCCGGAGAACATGGCGCTGGCGGAACGGATCGCCAAAAACGGCGCGGTGGTGAGCGAATATCCGGTGGACCGGATCGCGGACAAACAGACCTTTCCCTACCGCAACCGCATCGTGGCCGGATGGAGCTGTGGTTTGATCGTGGTGGAATGCCCGCTGCGCAGCGGCTCGCTCATCACGGCGCAGCAGGCCACGGAGCAGGGGCGGACGGTTTATGCCGTACCGGGTCCCATCGACAAACCGACGTCCGCAGGTTGCAACCGGCTGATTCAGCAAGGAGCCAAGCTCATCATGGATGGTGCCGATGTGCTCGATGATCTGATGACTCTCTTCCCCACTGCGCCGAAAGCCCCGCGTGTCGAAGAATCCCGCCCCGCCGCCGCGATGACGCTGGAGGAAGGGATTCTCTACGGGTCCATCAGCACGGAGGAGACGCACATCAATGACATCATCACAGCCTCCGGACTCACGCAGTCCACGGTATCCGCCACCCTGGTGCGGCTGGAGATGAAGCGGCTGATCCGGGCGCTGCCGGGACGAAGGTATGTGAGGGTGGTGTGAATCTGCAACTGGACCAGTTCTCAAAAGCCTTGTCCCATGGCCCAGCGATGGGGCGGCCGCCCCGGGTGCCAGAGAGAAAATAAAAATCATCAGCCGGCCGTGCGGTCACCCATCCGGGAGCGACGGCAAATGCGATGAGGACGGATAAGGTGGAGTTGTGCCCAGGGCAAACCTCTGCTGATCAAACGTGACCCTTTTGCGATGCTACGAGAAATGTCATTCTCTGCCCATGGGCACCAGATTGAAGCGTTTCGCCGCGAGAGCTACAAGGGTACCTTGATCCAAGTCTTGGACGAGTTTGACCACAGGGCACACCACTTTGCCCTGTGCGACCGGAGCGGAGAGATACTGGCCATGGCGCGCATTCTCCGCAGCGATGAGATTCAGCCGTTTGAACTCTTTCGCGAATCCAAGGCCAAGGGGCTTGCGCTTCCCACTACGGGCCTCGGTTTGGAATCTTCGCGGGTGTGTGCCCGGGAAGGCAGCGCCGGCCTGTACCTCCTGCGACTTTGCCTTGGCATCCGGGAAATCGCCCAACGGTGGGGAGCCGACTACGTCATCGCCAAAACCGAGCCCCATCTGCTGCCCATCTACAGGCAATTCGGCTTCAAGGTCATGGCGCAGCCGTTCATCAGCGACTTCTTCGGGGACAACCGCACGGTGCACCCCATCGTGTACCAGTGGCACCATTCCGCGCCCGAAAAGGCGGCGGAGATGGAGGATGTGCTGGTCTATTGATTTTCGAATGCGGGTGGCGGAATGGCATTGCTCAGGCCCGGGGGGCGTGTGCTAATCTCCCGCTGCATGAAAGCTTTCTCCCTGCCTCATCTTGCCGTTGCTGCCTGGGCATGTGCGGGCGGCCCTCTCCTGGCGCAGCAAAAAGCCGGGGCGGATGTGGCGCTGCCCGTGGGGAAGATTGCCTATGTGACGAGCGGGAACTTTGGAATGTCGGGGCGCATCTTTGTGATGGCGGGCAATGTCAGGACCATGACGCTCGCGCATCAAACGCGGGATCTGGAGTTTGTGGACGGCGGGAAGAGCATCCTCTACAGCGCCAATGATCCTGAGGCGAAGGGCATTCATCTTTACGACCTGACGCAGCATACCAACACTCGGCTGCTGCCAGCGAATGATGAAGCGGATTCCCCTGCCCTGTCTCCTGATGGAAAGAGGATCGCCTTTGTGCAAGGCGCGGAGTCAGGCTCTCACATCATGACGGCGGCTCCCGATGGCACGGACATCAAACAGCTGACTGACGGCCCCGGCTTTAACTGGACGCCGCGCTGGTCTCCGGATGGCAGGCGGCTGCTGTTTGAGACCACGCGCAATGAGCCACCGGGCGGTGGGGAGGCGGGCGGGCACCGCGACCTCTATGTGATGGATGCCGACGGCAGCCACCTGACCAATCTCACCGAAGGCTCCTACGGGCACAATGCCTCGTGGTCTCCGGACGGGAAACTCATCGCCTACATGAAATACGGCAGCATTTTCACGATGAAGAGCGACGGCTCCGAGAAGAAGAACATCAGCCACGGAAAAACCCGCGACTCCGAGCCTGCTTGGTCTCCGGACGGCCAGTGGATCGCCTTTACCCGGACGCCGAAGGGCCGGAACGCGATGGACATCTGGATCATGAAAAACGACGGCACGCAGCAGCGCCCGATCACCTTCAATGAAGGCACCGCCTGCTCCTACAGCCCGAGCTGGGGAAAGGAGTGAGGGAGAAATGAGCGAGGCTGGCGCGGCCTGCGTTTACACTTCCTACCATGAAATACCACACTCTCATCCCGGCACTGACCTCCCTCGTTTTGATCAGCCCTGTCCCAGGGATGCCAGCAGCCGAGGTGCCGCTGGTGAAGATCGCGGCGGCGCAGCTGGTGAATGGTTTCGGCACCTTTCTCTCGCCGGACTCCAAACGGAAGATCGTCGTCACGCGGCGCAGTGTGTCGCTGGTGGACTTTCAGGTGTTCGATGTGGCGAGCGGCAAGGAGCTGGCGAACGACTATGTGGGCTCCGATGCGATGCGGTGGTTTCTGTGGTGGGAAACGCCCGGCAGACTGTGGGGCTACGGCAGCGACATCGGCTATTTCAAGCTCTTTGAGTTTCGTGCGGATGGCTCGGTGATGACGACCCGGATCAAGCCCCAGATGGCAGTCCCCAAGTTTGTGCATGACAACCTGCCGAGCAGCCTCAAGAAGCGGTATCAGGTGGCGGTGGAGAAGTGATCAAGGAGATGCCGCAGAACGTCGAACCTCGCGGCAGCGTGTGGCAAAGGTTTCGCTGGATGTCTTCACCCGCAGCCCAGTGCTTCAGAGCTGCATCAGCGTTTGGCACCGGACTTGCCCTTCGCCTTCGGTTTCGGTTTCTCCGCCATGCGGGCTTTCAGCTCTTCGTACTCTTTGGCAAGGCGCTTGGTGACGACGCGGGGCTCTTTGTCGGTGGCTTCGGCTATTTTGAGGGCTTGGAGGTAGTGTTTTTCAGCCTCGGCGTCGCGGCCGGTGGCATCGCAGATTTCGGCGAGGTGCTCGAGGTAGGCGGTGATCCAGAGTCGTTGGAGGCCTTTGCTCTTTTCCTCGATTTTCAAGCCCCGGTGAAATAGCGCCTCGGCCTCGTCATACTGCTCAAGGTGCTGCAGGTAACCCGCGAGCACAAAGGCCGCGGTGGCGGTGAAGGCATGCTCGGGACCGGACTTCTTTTCCCGGATCTCCAGCGCGAGGCGGAGAAGCGGCACGGCATCTGACCAGCGCTCCTGATTGCGCATGGACTGCGCGAGTTCGCCGAGCGTTCGTGCGAGGCGATCGGCATCGGCACCGGCCTGTTTTTCACAGATGTCCACGGCGCGGCGATAAAGCGGCTCCGCCTCGGAATGACGCTTCAGGGAGCCATAGGCGCGGGCGAGATCCAGCAGGTCGTCCACCAGATCCCGATGCGCGTGGCCGAACTGTTTTTCGTGGATGGCCAGCACGCGTTTGAAGCAGAGCGCGGATTCTTCGTACTGCGCGGCGCTGTCCAGCAGGCGGGCGAAGGTGCGCAGGTGTTCGGCAAGCGGGGGACCGTCTGCGCCGAACTGCTTCTCCTTCAGCTCCAGGATGCGGCGGTAGAGCGGCACGGCCTCCGCGGGCAGGTTCATGAAGCGCAGCATTTCGGCAAAGTCCTGGCGGCATCTCTGCACGGTTTTGTGCTCGGGGTCCATGGCGGCCTCCAGGACGGGCAGCGCCTGGCGATAGCAAGGGAGCGCCTCGCCGCGCCTGCCTTCATTTTTAAACAGGCTGGCCAGCAGGAAGCCGATGTACGCGCAGTCGGGGTGGTCCGGCCCCAGACAGGCTTTGCGGATGTCCCAGGCGCGGCGCAGCATGGGCTCGGCATACTCCTGCTCACCGCAGGACATCAAAAGCTCGGCGATGTTGGCGCAGCAGGTGCCGAGGTCGGGGTGGTCCGGGCCCACCACGGCTTCATGCCATTTGACGGCACGGTGCATGATCCATTCCTTCGGTTTGTCGGGATCAATGCGGCGGGTCAGGTTGCCGGGGCTGGTGAGGCGATCTGCAACGGACGGCTCAGATCCCCGTACGGAGAGCTCATGAATTTCGAGGACGCGGCGGTAGTTTTTCAGGGCTTCGACCTGCTGATCGAGCTTTAGCAGAGCAGACGCGAAATTGTTGCAGCAGGTGGCGACTTCCAAGGAGTTCTTGCCACTGTTTTTCTCGCGCAGGGCGAGGAGCTGGCGGTAGAGGTCTGAGGCCTCATCATACTTGCCGGTTTCGCGCAGCAGTTCGGCGAGGTTGTTGAGAGCGGTGTCGAGCGCGGCTGGGGCTGCCGCCGGGGTATTCTTCCAAATGGAGAGGGCGCGGCGGTAGAGCGGCTCGGCCTCCTGGTAATGATTCTCCGCTTCGAGCAGGCTGGCGACGTTGCTGAGGCTGACAGCCACGGCGGGCGCGTTGGCCCCGTGCTGCTGCTCGGCCTGCCTGAGCTCTGCGCGGTAGCTCTCCAGCGTCTGCTTCAGTTCAGCCGCGGCGGCATGGAGACTGAGAAAGAGGAGGACGATGCAGAAGGATTTCACTCAGGGGATTTCACCGCAGCGGCGCTGGTTTGGAAAGACAAAAACGCGGCGTCCGGGCGGTGGCGGGCGATGAAGTGGCAGGCAATGAGGTTGCAAGAAAGTGCGTGGTCTGCGTATAAACTGCCAGCGTATTGCCTCATGAAAATCCTGCTCTTCCTGTTGATGGCATTTTTGTCCTCTTGTCAGAGCTACAAGAATCACGTTCGGCGGACGGGATCTTACCTGATCATTCAAATTGAAAAAACTCGGCCCAAAGTCGATCCAGCGATTGAGGATGTGATTGCACGTTCCTGGATCAAATCAGATTGGAAGAGATTCACTGAGTCGGATCATACGCTGTTGCTTTCCATTGAGCGGCAGTCGGGATGCAAAATAACGGCTATTGTTGGACCGGGCAAAGTCGTCAATGACGGGCAGAATGTGGCGATCTTCGGGGGAGTGCGCCACTGGGGGAAATGTTATGTGTGGGTGCGTTTCACTTATGGCGGAGGCATTCTTTATGGCATGGTTGAAGAGCCAGGCGGGTGGAGAATCGCGATTCGAGAAGTGCGGTTTGATGATTAGAATTTGTGAGGGCTGCATCGGTGGCAGGCAATGAGGTTGCAAGAAAGGGCGTGGCCTGCGTATAAACGGGCACCATGAAATACCGACCGCTTTTTTCGGCACTGGCCGCCTTTGTTTTTATCAGCTCGATCTCTGCCTCTCAAGGGTGTGAACGCTTTCGTGGAGGCGGCGGACAAGATCAACACGCTGCACAGTTTTATGATCGTGCGGCATGGCCACGTCATCGCGGAGGGGTGGTGGAAGCCGGAGGCGGCGGACAAGCCGCATGTGCTGTGGTCGCTCAGCAAGAGTTTTAATTCGACGGCGGTGGGCATGGCCATCGCCGAGGGCAAGCTGGGGCTGGATGATCCAGTACTAAAATTCTTCCCCGCTGAAGCGCCAGCGGAGCCTTCGGAAAACCTGAAGGCGATGAAGGTGCGCGATCTGCTGACGATGAGCTGCGGGCACGACACGGAGGTCAAAATCGTGAACAATGCGCCCACGGTGAAGGAGTTTCTGGCGCACCCGGTGCCGCACCAGCCGGGCACGCATTTCCAGTACAACACGCCGGGCAGCTACATGCTCTCCGCCATCGTGACGAAGACCACGGGGCAGACGTCTCTGGAGTTTTTGCAGTCGCGTTTGTTTGAGCCGCTGGGGATCGAGAATGCGAAGTGGGATGCCAGCCCCGAGGGGAATTCGCTCGGCGGCTACGGTCTGTATCTCTGCACAGAGGATGTGGCGAAGTTTGGGCAGCTCTATCTGCAAAAAGGAAAGTGGAATGGGAAGCAGTTGCTGCCTGAGCAGTGGGTCCAAGAAGCGACGAGCAAGCAGGTGCCGAACGAGAATGCCAGCCATTCGAAAATCGGCATCGACTGGACGCAGGGCTATGGCTTCCAGTTCTGGCGCTGCACCCACAATGCCTTTCGCGGCGATGGCCGCGCCGGACAGCTCTGCCTGGTGATTCCCGAGAAGGACATGGTGGTGGCCATCACGGCGGACTCGGGTGCTTTTCAAACCGAGATGAATGCCATCTGGGACCACCTCTACCCCGCCTGCGGGGAGAAAGCGCTGCCGGAGGATGCGGCGGCGCAGGAGAAGCTGAAGGCGGCGGTAGCGGCGCTGGTGGCGCATCCGGCAGCGGCAGCAGCTGGGAAGAAGAAATGAGGGGGCGGTGGGTGTTTGCGTGAGGGTGTGGGACCAGGATGGTCCCACTCCTAGAGGAGGCGCTCGGTTCGCGGGAGGTTTGGCAGGAGGGGGACCATCTTGGTCCTCCACGATGGTGCCGCTGGGCGTGATTGAGCGGAGTCAAGGGGGCCTATCAGTCATACAGGACCTATTGGACCTATCTCCGCGCTACCGCTTCTCCCACAGCAGCGCCAGAAACAGCGGAAACTCCTTCCGCGCTCGGTTCTCAGCGCGTGCCCTTGGTCCCGGCTGGCTTTCTTTATGGGAGTACCATTCGTCGATACCAGCCAATACCATGCCGGCCTGGAAGCCGGTGGCGGTGAGAGTTTGCAGGCTGCGGTGGAAGGATATGGTGCTTTCGCTCTCGGCCTGGCCTGGGTGCATGACGATGGGAATGGCCAGGGTGCTGCTGTACGCGTCCGTGCGGCGATACTGGATTTTGCGCTCTTCGTCATTGCCCCAGGCGGACTGGCGGGGGATGCGGAAGGCGGGGTGATTGACGACCCAGAGCATGCGACCGCCGGGCTTGAGGACTTTGGCGGCGGCTGCGGCGACGACATCGAGGTGCTCCATGTTTTGCACGCAGAGGATGGCGGAGGCGGCATCGAATTCGCCGAGGTCTTCGATCTGCGCGGCATCGCGGGCGAGGTAGCGCACAGGGGGCTTCACGGGATAGGTGCGGGCTTTTTGAATGAGGGTGGGGGCGGCGTCCACACCGGTGACCTGGCAGCCAGCCTGCGCGAGGGCGCGGGAGAAGACGCCCTGGCCGCAGCCGAGATCGAGCACACGCTCGCCGCGTTTCGGCGCGAGCAATTTGAGAGCCCCGGGAATGACGACGGCCTGATACAGCTCCGAACCGCGCTCGCCGATGATGCGATCGTACCAGTCGGCCGATTTTTCCCAGGAGGTGCCGTGTTCGCGACCTGCCTGCTGGCGGGGGCCGTGCTGCGGGCGGGCGCCCTGCTGTGAGTGACCGCCCTCTTGATCGCGATGGGGCTGTGGACGGCCGGCTTGGGTGCGTTTGCCGTATTGCTGGCGGTTGCCCTGCTGCGGGCGCTCGCCCTGTTCGCGGAAGCCGTCTTCACGGGTGCCCTGCCCGGTGCTGCCCGGCTCACGTGGGGGTGAGGGGCGGGGGCGGAAGGGACGGCGGGGGGGCTGCTGCGGCATGGGGCATGTATGCCGCAGCGGGCGGGGAAAGCCAGCGGCTCCGCACAATGTCCTTACTTTTATCTTCCCTCATTTGGGGTGATATGCCAGCCTCCACGCACTCTCTCCCATGTCATCCTCCCCTTCCCGTGTCGTTCCCGGTCTCATCCTCGCGGCACTGAGCCTGCTGAGCGCCTTTCTGCTGTTTCAGGTGCAGCCGATCATCAGCAAATTCATCCTGCCGTGGTTTGGCGGCAGCCCGGGGGTGTGGACGACGTGCATGCTGTTCTTTCAGCTGGTCCTGTTCGCGGGGTATGCGTATGCGCACACGCTGACGCTGCTGCCGCGACGCTGGCAGGGCATCGTGCACGGCGTGCTGCTGGGCGCGGCGATCGCCATGCTGCCCATCGCCCCGAGCGAGATGTGGAAGCCCACGGGGACGGAAGATCCCGCCATGCGCATTTTGCTGCTGCTGTTTGTGAGCGTGGGGCTGCCCTACTTCGTGCTCTCCAGCACGAGTCCGCTGGTGCAGGTGTGGTTCACACGGACCACGGGCGGCGCGAATCCCTGGCGGCTGTACGCGCTTTCCAATATCGGCTCACTGGCGGCGCTGCTGAGCTATCCGCTCTTCTTTGAGGTGCACTGGGATGTGCTGGAGCAGACGACGCTGTGGGCGGTGGGCTTTGGCGCGTTTGTGCTGCTGTCCCTCTCCGGCATCTGGATGGACCGCTCCCATGCGCTGGACACTGAGGCAAAGGCGGAAGTGCAGATGGATGCGGCTGCACCTGAGCCAGTGGAGGCAAAGCCCGACGCGGAAAATGCGGCTGCGGCTGCGGCATCTGCGGATCCAGCAGCAGAACCACCGCCACTGCCGCCATCACCGGCGGAAGTGGCGGCGGCCAGAGCAGCGGAAAATCCGGGCTGGGGGCGGCGCTTCCTGTGGGTGCTTCTGCCCGCACTGGCCAGCAGCGTTCTGCTCTCTGCCACAAATCACGTGTGCCAGGACGTGGCGGTGATCCCCTTCCTGTGGGTGGTGCCGCTGAGCCTGTATCTGCTGACGTTCATCATCTGCTTTGAGCATGAGCGGTGGTATGCGCGCATCTGCGCGCTGTGGGCGCTGCTGGCGGTTCCGGTGCTTTTCATCACCTGCACGGAAAATCTCATGCAGAAGCAGCCTTTCTGGTCGCGCTTTGAAAACTGGATGCACAACAACGTGCAGGCGGACCTGAACAAGATCACCCATCTCGATCTGAATCTGACCACGATCGACCTGACGCCGAACTTCATCTGGGAGCTGGGCTGGTCCTTTGGCGCGATGTTTCTGGCCTGCATGCTGTGCCACGGGGAGCTGACACGGCTGAAGCCCGCGCCACGGCGGCTGACGGAGTTTTATCTGCTGATGTCCCTGGGCGGGGCGCTGGGTGGCCTGTTCGTGAGCCTGGGCGCTCCGCATGTTTTCACCACCTTTGCCGAATGGCCCATCAGCCTCATCCTGGTGGCGGCGCTGGCCTGCTTAATCTTACTGCGCTGTGTGCTGAAGGTGCGCTGGGTGTGGGAATGGCTGCTGATGCTGGTCATCGCTGCGATCACCGCCGGGGCGGTGTGGCTGCTGATCCAAAACGCCACGATGGCGCAGGACTTGATGAAGGAGAAGCTGAAGCTGGAGGTCATGCCTCCGCCAGTGATGATCTACGGCGCGCTCGGCGTCATCGTCCTATGCGTGGTGGTGCTGCTGATCCGGAGCATCATGAAGGGCTTCATGCGTCCGGCGCTGCTCTCCGTGACGATGCTGGGCATCCTCTTCACCTTCATTGTGCTGATGATGGTGGACATGGGATTCAAGCACGAGCTAAAAGTGGAGCGCATCCGCAATTTCTACGGCATGCTGTCCGTAACCGAGGATAGAACGGAGGAAAACATCCTCATCTCCCGAGAGCTGGCGAACGGCGGCATCATCCATGGCATGCAAAACATGGAGCCGGGCCAGCGCGAGGAGCCGACGAGCTACTACGGCCACCACACGGGCATCGGCCAGGCGCTGGACAGCCTGAAGGGCCGCAGCGATGCGCGCATCGGCATCGTGGGCATGGGCGCGGGGACGGTGTCCTGCTACGCGAAGAGCGGGCAGACGATCCGCTTTTACGACATCAATCCGGATGTGGTGCGCATCGCGGAGAAGTACTTCACCTACCTCGAGGACGCGAAGAATCGCGGCGCGAAGGTGGAGATCGTGGTTTCCGATGCACGCCTGGCGCTGGAGCGGGAGAAATCGCAGCAGTTTGACGTCCTGCTGCTGGACGCCTTCAGCGGCGACTCCGTGCCGGTGCATCTGCTGACGAAGGAGGCCTTTGAAATCTATGACCGCCACATGAAGCCGGACGGCATCATCGCCGTGCACATCACCAACAGCTACCTCGTGCTGGCGCCGGTGATCGAAAAGATCGCCGAGGCGACGAAGTTCAAAACCACACGCATCGCCACCTTCCCCGAAGGCGACCATGACTCGACCGACTACATCCTGGTGACGCGCAATGAGAAGTTCCTCAAAGCCACGCCGCCGGAACTGCTGGGAACCGAAGTCGAACTGAAACATGACGTGCGCCTGTGGACGGACCGCTACCACAACCTGCTGCGCATCCTGGACATCCCGATGAACACGGTAAAGGCGGAGGAAGAGGACAAGAAAGAGGACGACGAAGGAAAGCCGACGGGTGCCTTTGAGTTCGCGCCCAAGCCGAAAGTGGAAACCGTGAAACTGGAGGTGCCCACGGCGGACATGAAGATCAACACGCAGATCCAGCTTCAGCCGAGTGCGCTGCCTGTGACGAATCCGCCTCCTGCCGCGAGCGCACCTTCACCTTCACCTTCACCTTCACCTTCACCTTCACCTACTCCTGCTCCTGCTCCTGCTCCTGCTCCTGCTCCTGCTCCTGTGCCGCAAGCTCCGAAAGGGGATGTGCCAACGACGGAAATGAAAACCAACGTGGACTTCCAAACGGCTCCTATGCCGCCGCGGGCAGCTAACCCATCACCGGTGACTCCCGCACCGAGCGCACCCCCTGTAGCGAGTGTGCCGCCCGTGGCGAACCCACCGCCCGTGACGCCCACCCCGCAGACTCCGAAAGCGACGGAGCCCAAAGCGGAAGGAAAGGTCGAAGCGAAGGCCAAAGAGTAGCCCTGCGGAGGTCTGGGATTTTTCTCACACTGCCGGAGAGTGTGCGCACAGCGCGCAAGATGCGGAATGTGGCTCGGTATTCCGATACCGAGTCGGCGCCGTAGCGGTATCGGAATACCGCTCTACACCCGCGCCGCCTCCCAACGAGCCCCACACTGCCTGCCTATTACCGTGGGGCCTGAGAAATCAAAGGCAGCCCACGCAAACGACTTCGCAGGGACCATTTGCGCAGGCCTGCGAACGCGTCAAAATGGGCCGAAACGTCATGCTCTCCAACGACCCAGTCCCCACGCCGCAGCAGCTGTTCCGCTGGCTGGACAGCGGCCGAATCAGCCGTGAAGAGTTTCGCACGGCCATGGCGGTGCATGCGGGCGAGCTCATCCAGGAAATGGAGCAGGCGCACGCCAATCCGCTGGTGGCCAAATTCAATGAGCTCATGAACCGCCGCGAGGCCTGGAAGTGGTCTCGCAGGCACGGGGAGGTGGTCATGCGTGAAATCCTCTGCGCGCTCATGGATGAGGAGCGGTTCGCCCCCGCGCGCTGGCTGTGGAATGCCGCGCACCCGCACGTGCCGCTGCACTGCTTTTTCCGCACCCGCGGCACGCCGGTGCTGCGCTTTGAAGAGATGACCGTACACCCGCAAAACGCCTCGGTGCTCATCGAGCACGGCGGCAGTGAGACGCTGGCCCCTACTCGCGAGAAGTTCTACTTCCGGCGCAACCGCCAGGGCATTCTCAACGTGGAACGCCGGGAGATGGTGTAGGTTTTGCTCTCTCTCCGTTCCTTTGCCTCGCATTCGTCATTCCGCACTTCACATTCCACACTCGTCATTCCGCATTCCGCATTCCGCATTCCGCGTTCGTCATTCTTCATTGATTCGCTTCGCTCGGCTCGTCATTCGTCATTTTTAAATGCTCCCTCCCCAGAAACACTCTCTCAGCCTGATCGGACTGGCCATCTTTGCCGTCATCTCGCTGGTCATCGGCGCCTACTATCGCTTCCCCGCCCTCGGCGACCGCCCGATGCATACCGATGAGGCGATCCTGGCGATGAAGTCGGCCGAATTTCAGGCCACGGGACATTTCCAATACGACCCGAAGGATTATCACGGCCCGGTGATGCACCGCATCACCCTTCTCTGGTCCAGGATCGCGGGCTGGGGCGACTCCTCGAAATGGACGGAGGCGCAGCTGCGCACGGTGCCGGTCATCTGCAGCCTGCTGCTGCTGCTTTCCACGCTGCTGCTGAGGAATGCGCTGGGCAGGCTCGGCACAGGCTTTGCCATGCTGCTCATGTGCATCTCCCCCATGATGGTGTACTACTCGCGCTACTTCATCATGGAGGTGCCGCTGGTGCTGTGGATCACGCTGACCCTCGCGGCGCTGTGGCACTACTCCCAGGGCGGCGGGCGCTGGTGGCTGCTGGTGGCGGGCATCTGCCTGGGCCTGCAGCATGCCACAAAGGAAACCTTTGCCATCAATGTCGTCGCGGGGCTGGTCGGCTATGGAGTCACGAAGGTCATGGTCGGAGACTTCGCACCACGCCGCAGCGGCTTCGACATCGGTGCGAACAAGAGCCGGGCAGCCCATCCCTGGCTGTGGGTCATCGTGGCGGCGGTGCTCACCAGCATCACCATTTACTCCGAGGGCTTCAAAGACTGGCAGGCCGTGAAGGACAGCGCGCTGACCTACATGAACTACTTTGAGCGCTCCGGAGGCAGCGGCCATGAAAAGCCCTGGCACTACTACCTGACGCTGATCTTTTACCGCAAAGACAGCCTGGTGTGGAGCGAGGCGATGATCGGCGGGCTCGGCATCGTGGGCATGCTGTACGCGTTTCTGGGAAATCACATGAAGCAGCCCACGCGGCAGGCCTTTCTGGTCTTCCTCTCCGTGTACACGCTGGCGCTGTTTGGCATTTATTCCTTCCTCGCCTACAAGACGCCGTGGTGCATCCTCAGCGCCCAGCATGCGCTGACTCTGCTGGCAGGCGTGGGCGCTGCCGCCATCTCGGGAGCGCTCAGGAATGGCTTCGGAAGGCTGGTGTTCAAAGTGCTCTTCGGATTGGGCTTGTACCAGCTTTTTGCCCAGACGAACCTGGCCATCCACGCTTATGCGGCGGACTCGCGGAATCCATATGTGTACTCCCACACCTCCAGCAATCTCATGCGGCTGCTGCCACTGGTGCGTGACCTGCAGAAGACCGCACCGGACAACGCCTTCAATGTGCTGGTGGTGAACCGGGACGCGGGCTGGCCGCTTCCCTGGTACTGGCGGGACATCAGGAGCGTGCACTACACCAACGCCATCCCCGAGACTCTGGATGCGCGCGTCATCATCGCCGAGCCCGAGATGAAAGCCGCGCTGGAGGCCAGGTTTAACGGCAAGGAATACGTGCAGCAGGATCTCTTCGGACTGCGGCCGGGGGTGATGCTGAACGTGTGGATCGAACGCTCCCTCTATGACAGGTACAGCCTGCGCATGGATCAGGAAAAGCAGAAGAAAAACTCCCCACCGTGAGCGAGGCCGCCCCCCAGCACCATCGCTTTTCCTGCCATGCGATGGCCACCACCTTCGACGTGATCATCAATCATGCCGATGCAGACGCCACCTACGCAGCGCAGGCGGCCCAGGCCGTGTTTCAGGAGATCGCCCGCCTGGAGGACGAGCTGAGCCGCTTCCGCGCCAGCAGCGACATCTACCGCCTGGGCCAGCTCAAGGCAGGAGAGAGCATCCTCGTGGGCATGGCGGCGTGGGATTGCCTCTCACTCGCCAAGGCCATGCATGCGGAAACGAACGGCGCATTCGACATCACCATTGGCCCGATGATGAACCTGTTTGTCACCTCTGAAGGCGAGCCGCGCCAGGTGAGCAAGGACGTGCTTGAGCAAGCGCGCCAGATCATCGGCAGCCAGCGATTTGACCTGGAGGAGGACACCATGCGCGTGACGGTGCATGCCAGTGGGATGATCTTTGACCTCGGAGCCATGGGAAAAGGCTACGCGCTCGATCAAGCGGCGGACATGCTGCAGGACTGGAAGATTGAAAACTTCATTCTCAATGCCGGAGACAGCACCATCCTCGCCATCGGCGCGCCCTTTGGCAAGGACGCCTGGTCCATCACCCTCGGTGGTGGCGAGAAGCGGACGCCCCTGAGCAACCGCGCCGTAAGCGGCTCCGGCTTTGCGGTGAAAGGCGCGCACATCATGAACCCGCGCCTCTTTGCCCCCGTGCCGCTCAAGAAACGCCGCACCTATGCGCTCGCGCCCACAGCAGCCCTGTCTGACGCCCTCTCCACCGCCTTCATGGTCATGGAGCAGGAGGAGATCCAGACGCTGTGCGGACGCTATGCGGAGGTGGAGGCGCTGGAGCTGGAGGTGTAGTGCAAGCTTGTGCGCTGTGGGTGTGGCGCAACGTTGAGGGATCAGGATGATCCCTCTCCTGCCGGAGGCGCTCGGTTCGCGGGAGTTCTGGCAGGATGGGGATCATCTTGATCCCCGGTTTGGATACGATGGGTGTGACGGAGCCGGATGAGCGAAACGAAAATGAGGGGCCAGAAAATTCAGAACCAAAATCAGAGGATTGGAAAAATCTTTTTACCCTCAATCTTTTTACCCTTTTCCGATACGCCCGCTTCCCGGCTCCCAGCGATCCCCAGAAGCACTCCCACCGATAGATTCAGACCCGAATCTGAAATTTTTCTACCCCTAATCTTTCTACCTTCATTCCGGCCTCATTCAATCTCCGCCCCCTCTGCCTCACTGCCCCTCCGCGGCAAAAAGCGAGCGTCCCTTTTGATAGCGAAAACCACCATCGCCCGTGTTGCTTCGAAGGAGGTTTTTGTGTAAGCGTTCAAAAGCCAAGGCACTCAGCAAGTCGATTGCTCTGGCTCCGTCGGCATGCTGCGCCTCACAAATCTTCCCGAATGACACGCTGGGCAGAATGGATACGATCCGCTCCGCTGCCTGGCTAAAATCATGAAATCACTCCTGCTCCTGCTTCTGGTCTTTTGGGGAACTCACTCCAGCTTTGCGACGGAGGCCAAGGAGGACTGGCTGACCACGTATTACAAGGCTCCCAAGCCCGACGCTTTTTCGAAAGAAGTGCGTGCACTGGTGGATCAAGGCGTGCTGAAAAACGAAAATGCACAGCCGCCGCTGGTGGCCTTTCTCAGCCGCGTCATGGCGGCCAACCCCAAGCGCATCGTGGGATGGCTGGAAGAGTTCAGCGATCTGGAAAAGGAGCAGCGCCAGATTCTCCTGGCCGCGGCCTGGTATTCCGACACCGATGAAGCGCGGGAGCTGTTCCAGAAGGAGAAGCAGGAGGTCTTTTTGAAGAAGAGGGCTCCTAATATCTTGGAGATGGAGGTCAACAATCCAAGCGCTCTCGACATGCTCTGGGGCTGCTTCATGGCCACAGGCGAGGCCGCGCCGATCCGTCGCATCGTGTCCGCCTTGAGCCTTGCCAGGCATGCCGGCGCCCTCGAACGCTTCAAGACTTCCGAGAAGACAGACAAGGACAAAGAGACGGCCTATCTGGACGCCACGTTTCAGTCGGCCATGTGGTCGCTCCAAAGCAACTGCACCAGCCATCCCCGGGTGCTGGAGCATTGCGAAGCGATCTATGCCGACAAAACCCTGCCAGCCGATCAGGGCCTGTGGCTCGCCACGGTGCTGGCCAAGGTGAAGCCTGAAACATACCTCCTCGAAATGAAGAAGCGCGCAGACGCACTCGGCTTCACCCTCCCGCCCGCCGCTGCGCCAGAGACGAAGTGAGTCTTCCCATCCCCCCGAAACATCCTGCCAACCACCCATGCGCCCACACACACTCACACGCCTCCTCATACTCCTCGCTGCGGCCATGCTCGTCTCATGCTCCAGCACGGCCAACAAGCCCTCCCAGGAGGAGCAGGCAAACCTCCTGGGGCCGCATGCCAGCAAGGCGCTGAGATGGACGAAGGTGGCCGGGCCTGACTTCAATGTTTACCACGGCTTCCCCACGCCACCGTTTCAGGGAGAGGTCGGCTTTTACCTCGGCGGACATCCTTCGTTCAAGCCGGCTGAGGGCGACGAAAAGCATGCCGGCCGCCTCGGCATTCACAAGGTCACCTGGCACCGCAAACACCGCCCCGACGGCTCCTTTTCCCAGGCGACGGTGTTTCCCATGGGAGACTACTGGAAGGTCCACGCCTGGGTGCATGCCTACAGCGTAGCCGATCTGGCCGTGCTGACGCGCGAGCTGAGCGCGGTGGACCTTTTCTCCAAAAGCGGCCCGCCCAAACGGGAGTAGGAAAGGAGGCACTGCATGCCCACTCCACCGCAAACCACCAAACACGTCGACCCGCGAACTGCCCAGTTTATCGAGCTGCTGATTGCGATCGGGCTGCTGACCGCGGTGCATCTCACATCCTATGTGCTGGTGGCGCGCACGCACTATGCGGAGGCTTACGTGACTTGGGCTTTGCTGGGGCCGCTGGGACTGGCTATCACCGGGGCTGCTGTGCTCCTCATCACGAAACGCTGGCACTGGGGACAGGCCGTCTATTTCGTGGTGATCGCGCTCGTTTTGAGCCTTCTGCAACTCCTTGCGATGGCGGGAGATTAAAGTAGCCCCACTGGCCTCAGAGTAGGTCGTATAAGTCCTATCCGGCCTATTTCCCCGCTTCCCATGCCCCTTAGCCCCTTACCGCCCCACCTAACTCCCGCTGTGCTGAAATTCTTGTGATAAGTCCCTCACGCCGCTGCGTTTACGGCCACATCCCCCCAAATTCCCTGTCTATGAATCCCCTCCGCAACGATCTCAGCCGCCGTGCCTTTGTCTCGGGTGCCGCCAAGACCTTTCTCGGCGTCAGCACCGCCTCGCACCTGGGCTCCCGCATTCTCGCCGCCCCCGGAGCAGGCGCGTCCCCGCTGAAGCAGGCGGCCACCGCGCGGAACGTCATCTACCTGTACATGAACGGCGGCATGAGCCACCTGGACACTTTTGACCCCAAGCCGGAAAAGGCGGACGTGATGGGCCTGACGAAGGTCATCAATACCAAAGTGGACGGCATCCGCGTGTCCGAAAACATCCCGCTGCTGGCCCGCCAGATGGACAAGCTGGCGGTGATCCGCAGCATGATGACCACGCAGGGCGCGCATGAGCAGGCAAACTACTACCAGCACACCAGCTACACCATGCGCAGCAGCATCCGCCACCCCTCCATGGGCGCGTGGTTGCAGAAGTTTCAGGACCGTGGCAACCCTACCCTGCCCGGCAGCGTGATGATCGGCAATGACAGCCGCCATCCCGGCGCGGGCTTCTTCGAGAGCCGCTTCGCCCCGCTCATGATCAACGACCCCGAGAGCGGCATCAACAACGTGAAGACCAACCAGTGGTTCACCGAAGAGCGCTTCAACAGCCGCCTCGATGTTGCCAAACAGCTCGACCGCAAATTCGCCGAAACCTACAACGTCAAAAACGTGCGCGCCTACTCGGACATGTACGATGACGCGCTGAAGATGATGAAGAGCGAGGAACTCGCCGCCTTCGACCTCGATGCCGAGCCGCAAGCCCTGCGCAACAAATACGGCACCGACCGCTTCGGCCAGGGCTGCCTCCTCGCCCGCCGCCTCGTCGAGCACGGCGTCCGCTTCGTGGAAGTCTCCTTTGGCAGCTGGGACACCCACAATGCCAACTTCACCCGCGTGCCCGAGCTGTGCGATGAACTCGACTCCGCCCTCAGCACCCTCCTCCAGGATCTGGAAGCCCACGGCCTGCTGGACGAAACCCTCGTGGTGCTCTCCACCGACTTTGGCCGCACGCCTGAGATCAATGCCAACGACGGGCGCGACCACCACGCCAAGGCCTTCACCTGCCTCATGGCCGGCGGCGGCATCCGCGGCGGTCAGGTGTATGGCGCCACCGATGAAACCGGTACCTCGCCCATCACCCCTCCGGTGACCATCCCCGACTTCAACGCCACCATCGCCTACGCCCTCGGCATCCCCCTCGATCAGGTCCTCTACAGCCCCAGCAAGCGCCCCTTCACCGTCGTGGACAAAGGCCGCCCCGTCACCGAGCTGTTTGGTTGAGCGAGGTGCGGCAGCGAGCCATGCCAGCGGAAAAGCCTCGTGCCCGAACAGGCTCTACACATCCACCGTTGCGCCGCGCAGATGATCGTAGGATGGGCGTCGCGCAAGCCCGCCCGTCTGGTCTGCCAGCGTGTGACAACACTGAAGGAGCGCGAATGGCCTCACCCTTCATGAGCGTGCTGCCACACCCATGGCGTACGAACGTCCTCACAGTCGGGCAGTTTGGCGAAGAGGTAGAATATTTTTCCAGGATCTCAGAGTCTAAAACTCTTTCACCCCAAATCTTTCCACCTCTTTTCCGACGCTAGATCCCACCTCTGCGCGTCCGCTGCAAAATCGAGCATCCATTGCCCGCTCATCACCTGCCTGCTGACGGAAAATGCACAACTCTCAGTTTGGCGCCATGGGCAGGTCAGAAAGGCGGCGGAGGGCGTAAGCTCTCGTGAGAGTGCTGTATTCGCTCATCAGGGCCGGTGTCACGTTCAGATTGCTCGGGAAGGCCTCGTATTCGCCGATGAGCTGCTCCAGCCTGCCCGCCAGCGCCTGCAAGTCTCCCGTGAAAAAGGAGTCGTGATAAAGCTTCAAATAATCCACCATAATATCCGCTTTCATGTCTTCGGCCAGGGCGGCCAGCATGGCCTCGTTCACGACAACGCCGAGGCCATTGGCGCTGGCGAGCTGCCGCGTAGCCTCGGTATAGCGGACGGTCCGCGCCTCCAAGGCAGCGCGATACGCCTCCAGCGTCTGCGGGGCGGGATACTGCGCCGGGTAGCGGGATTCCACCCCGGCATCGCCGGCATAAAGATCCAGCAGCGCCAGTTCCCTCGGCACCAGGGCATTGCCACCCGCCACTTCCAGCACGTCCCTCATCCAGGGCTGTGACTCGGGGTCGTCCATCATGCCGAGCAGGATGGCGGGCCGCTGCAGGTGACCGATTTTGAACATCACCTTTTTTAGCTCATCCTTCCTCGCCTCATCCAGGTCCTTCAAGTGGTCTCCCATCCTCCGCATCTGGACCGCGTAGGACTCGGACCGCTTATGCCGCTGCCACAGCCGGATGGTGGCGTGGATGTCCCGCAGCATCGGGCGCTCCGCAGCCAGCTTGTCCCACATCTGCCCATACTGCCGTAGATGACTGACCACCTCGGCCAGCTTCGCCTGCTTGGCCGCCAGCAGCCGGTCGCTCTCCTCCGCGGAGACATCCCGCGAATTCGCAGCCCGCCCGGCCTCATCGCCCCCCACGCGAACGACAGGGCCTTGGGCGGTCGCTCCGGCCCCCATGCCCAGGGCCCCCGCCTCAGCCTCATCTTCGTCCCCTTCTCCATGAAAAAGCTGCCAGCTAAAATACAGCCCCGCACACACAATGAACAACCCCAGCCCAACGGCCAGCGCCCGAGGATGCAGCAGAGTTTTCATCATCAAAGAGAGACGCACTGACGCGCCAGTGATCTCCCGATGCTGCGGCACCCTCCTATATCTGTCCATGGAAAACGATTGCAACATGCCGCGCCCGCCGCGCCTTCCTTACAAGACGCTGCCAGCAAGAGCCTCTAAGAGCGATGGGCGACGCGACGCGTTGAGGGATCAAGATGATCCCTCTCCTGCCTGAGGCGCTCGGTGCGCGGAGACACCGTCCCACTCGCAGACGATAAATCTGCTGACAAAGTTCATGATCGGCGGATGCTCGATCCAGTTAGCTTACTGATGGAACTTTCTCTACATGCCAACATGTGCGATCAGGCGACAAGGAAGATTGCTGACGCGCTCCATCAGCCATTCAAGGCGTTTGGAGCCGCACTCAGCCGGGAGTATGGCGGCACGATGAAGCATCTGTGGATCGACTTCGAACTGATCCGCTCCCATTGCGAGATGCGGCCACCCCGCGCCTTTCGACTCCAGAAGAAGGTCGGCGGCGGCCGTTGTCATCTCACCGGTTTGCAGACCGCTGTGAGCGAGCATGTGGGGCATTACAGCGTCAGACCTGATTTTGATAAGCTCCTGAGTTTGCCGATCGATACGATTGCAGCTTACGCGCTGTCTCTCATTTACCACTCCACCACCGTCCTGATCGACAAGCAGAAGAAGCTCGGAGCGATGGACATCACCCGTTTTCGCGAGGACTTTTTGGCTGCTTGCCAACAGATCGGACACCCGCCCACGCTCTGACCATGGAGGGAACAAGCAGCACTGTCTCATCGCAGCCGATCCCCCCAGAAACCGGGAGGAAGAGGCGGAGTAGGAGGAAGAGGAAGATTCTCTGCGCCTCCCCCGCCGCTCATGGCGCGGATCTTGCTGCTTCGTCAAAACCTACCATTTGCGCCCCCGCTGCCCCGGTGTATGGAGGTTCTCCCCCCGGAGATTTCTGGAAACCTTTCTTGAAAAATCCCAATTAATTAGCAAAACTTAAATAATCTATCCACATGGACGAACTCACCATCTCGCGCGTCATCGGACGCGAAATCATCGACTCTCGCGGCAATCCCACTGTTGAAGTGGACGTTTACATTGAAGGTGGTGCCATGGGCCGTGCGGCTGTCCCCTCCGGTGCCTCCACCGGCGAGCACGAAGCGCTGGAACTGCGCGACGGCGACAAGAAGCGTTTCCTGGGCAAAGGCGTGCTGAAGGCCGTCGATGCCGTGAACAATGAGCTGGCAGACGCCATCATCGGCGCAGACGCCTGCGACCAGGTGGGCATCGACAACGCCATGCGTGAAGTCGATGGCACCAAGACGAAGGCCAAGTGCGGCGCGAACGCCATCCTCGGCGTCTCCCTTGCCGTGGCCAAGGCTGCCGCTGCGACCATGGGCATTCCTTTCTACAAGTACATCGGCGGCCCGAACGCCAAGGTGCTTCCCGTGCCGATGATGAACATCATCAACGGCGGCGCGCATTCCGATGCCCCGATCGATTTCCAGGAGTTCATGATCATGCCGAAGGGCGCTCCCACGTTCTCCGAATCCCTCCGCTACGGCGCTGAAGTGTTCCATTCCCTCAAGAAGATCCTGCACGATCTGGGCCTCAGCACCGCTGTGGGTGACGAGGGCGGCTTCGCCCCCACGCTGAAGAGCGCCGACCACGCGCTGGAAGTCATCGCCCAGGCGGTGGAAAAGGCCGGTTACAAGCTCGGTGAAGACATCTTCATCGCCCTCGACGTGGCCTCCTCCGAGTTCTTCGACAAGTCCAAGGAGAAGTACGTCTTCAAGAAGTCCGACAAGTCCGAGCGCAGCGCCGCCGAACTCGTGGCCTATTACGCCGAGCTGCAGAAGAAGTTCCCCATCATCTCCATCGAAGACGGCTGCGCCGAAAACGACTGGGCAGGCTGGAGCACCATCACCAAGGAAATGGGCCACAACACCCAGCTCGTGGGCGATGACCTCTTCGTGACCAACGTCGAATTCCTCCAGAAGGGCATCGACCAGAAGGTGGCGAACTCCATCCTCGTGAAGGTGAACCAGATCGGCTCCCTCACCGAAACCCTCGACGCCGTTGACCTGGCCCACCGTCATGGTTACACCGCCGTGATGAGCCACCGCTCCGGTGAAACCGAAGACTACACCATCGCCGACCTCGCCGTCGCCACGAACTGCGGCCAGATCAAGACCGGCTCCATGAGCCGCAGCGATCGTATCGCCAAATACAACCAGCTTCTGCGCATCGAGCAGGAACTGGGCGAGAACGCCATCTTCGGCGGCCGCATGAAGGTCTAGTAGCCCCACCCGCTCAAACTCATTATGAACTACCGAGAAGTGCGCGCATCAGAGCCTCAGTCACGCTGGGAAAGCTGGATGCGCGCATTCCTCAAGGTGGGCCGCTTCGTACTCCTGCTGCTGGTGGTGCCCGTGGTGTATGTCCTGTGCGACAATCCCATGGACACACAGAACGCGATGCGCACCAAGCTGGAGCAGCTCAAAGGCCAGCGCGATGCGCTGCAGGCCGACCGCGACAAACTCCTGCGCCGCATGGAGTGGATCAAAAGCGACAACGACTACCTCGAATTGGCCGCCCGCGACCGACTGCACCTGCAGAAGGAAGGCGAGTATGTGCTGAGGTTTTAGAGAAGGTAAAAGGTCAAGGAATCGTCAAGAGGGTCAAGGCATGCCGCCGAGGGTGGAATCATCCTCGTCATCCTAATCGAACTCGAACTCATGGCCCGGCCATGGCACGTCGCATCGAGCAGTTTTAAGTGATTCTACAGCCTCACGGGTCGCGTATTTTCGAAAGCAGGAGGCTGGAACCCATCGCCGTTCACGCCTCGCGAATAGATACACTCAGCGCCTTTGTGACGAGTACATCCTGCAAGGTAACGCTCTATTCAACGCCTGCTGAGCTCCACGAAGCCATCAGCCAGCACTGAGACAGCTCCCCAGCCAAGGGACCAGGATGGTCCCCCTCGTGCGCTGTGAAGTGTCACGACCCTCCGGGGTGAAAGACCCCGGCCATCTGGAACCGTGTTCCGGGTGAGAACTTGAAGTAACTGCGTCGCCGCGAGGCGGGGTGGAGAGCAACGGAAAGAACCTGACAGACCGCAACAAAAGTGAACACGATTCGGCCACAACA
>NZ_JBGANA010000035.1:0-63482 GCF_044222565.1 Prosthecobacter sp. | reverse complement strand
AGTCCCACGGAGGCCACGATCTTCTCGCGCTGATGAAAGATCTCGCGGCTTTCGGTTTCAAATTTCTGCGTCCATTCGCCCACCTTGAGGTTGGGATCGAGAAACTTGTCGTTGATGCCCGGCTTCACACTCGCGTCCTGAGCGAGGGCGAAGGTGGCAAAAAGAGGAAGGAGGAGAAAGCGGAGAGGTTTCATGGAATAAAAAGGAGGGGAAAACGGCTACTCAAACTTAATGTAGGCAAAGCCTTGCAGCTGCAGGTCGACAAGGCGCGGGAAGGCACCCACCACGAGCTTCACGCCGGGCATCAGCTCGGCGGGTTTCACACCTTTCTGCTGCATGGTGTTCTCACACAGCTCGATCTGCACGCCACGCCGGATCAGCTCCGCCAGGATGTCTGCATTCGGATTGGGCATGTCCACGCCGAGGCGTTTGCGGGCTGCGTCATTCACCACGGCGGCGATGCCGGTGCCATGATAGACGAGGTGCAGATGCACCTGGCACGCGGCGATGCCCTGCTTGTCGTAGGTGTTGATGAGCTTGCGGGCGTAGAAGAGGCCCTTGTTTACGCCATCGTGCGCCACGTCATCGGTGACCTGATAAACAATGCGCAGGTTTTCGCGCACCTGAAGGGGAATGACCTCAGGTTCGGCGGCACAGGCGACTGAGGAGATCAGGAGCAGTGGTAGAAGCAGGTGTTTCATGGTCGGGCATCGGGTTTCCACGACATGTAGCCGCGGTGGATGTGCTGGATGTTGCGGAAGCCGAGTTCTTTGAGCACGGCCACGGCCTTGCGGCTGCGGTAGCCGCCCGCACAGTATACTAGCACGGGCTTGTTTTTATCCAGCGCACCGGCCTTGGCCTCAAAGGCGGGATCGCCGATGGAGAGGTTCACAGCTCCGGGCAGCGCGCCGTCGGCATATTCGCCGGAGGAGCGCACGTCGAGCACCTGGGTCTCAGGATGCGCCTGCAGCCAGGCATTGGCCTGCCCGCCATTGAGATTGGCACAGGTGCAGCCGGGAGCGGCGGAGAAGAGCCGGCGGTCCCAGCTCCCTTCATACCAGAACCAAAGGGCTGCGATGACAGCGAAGGTGATGAGCGTCCACATCAGGGTGCGCAGAATCATGGGGTTGATGTTGCATGTGGCCGTCTCAGGCTCCGCCCAGCTTCTTCATCTGCTGGGAGAGGCGCTTGAGCAGGTTGGTGCAGACATTGTCGCACAGCTCGGTGATGCTCGGATCGGCGATGAAGCAGATGGCGGTCAGCCCTTCACGGCGGCGGCCCACCATGCCGGCCTCCACCAGCGACTGCACATGGCGCGAGACGTTGGCCTGGGTCAGGCCCGTGGCCTCGACGAGCTCGGTGATGTTCTTCTCCCCCTCCTCCAGGGCGCGCAGGATTTTGAGACGGCTGGGTTCGGCCAGGGTTCGGAACCAGGAGGCGATCAAGACGAGGGCCTCCTCCGAAACCGGCGGCAGGCTTTTTTTACGTGCAGCAGGCATGAGTTGAAAAAGGGTTTGCAGACATCTGCTATATGCGTATAGACTCATATAGTTGATAGTGGATTATCCGCTGAGCCCTCTCCGAAGTCAAACCCGAATCAAGACATCCTTATGAAGCTCGAAAACGCCATCCGCGCCCTCGCCGGCACCATGATCCTCCTCAGCCTGGCCCTGAGCCACTACGTCCATCCAAACTGGATCTGGCTGGCCGCTTTTGTGGGGGCCAATCTCCTGCAGTCTGCTTTCACCGGCTTCTGCCCGGCTGAGACGGTCTTCAGAAAGCTGGGCTTTAAAGATTCCTGCACAGCAAAACGCTAAACGTGGGAAGCACAGCCTCATCTGCCGCCGTAAGTGTGGCTCAGCAGGCTCCATCCGACTTATGATCACCATGAAACCTTTGATCCTACTCTCCGCACTCCCGCTCCTGGCCTCCTGCGGCAGGCATGAAGCCGCCACCCACGAGGCCGCCGCGCTGCCCGCAGCCACGGTCAGGGTGCAGGTGGCCCGGCTGCAGCCGCACACCGCCGCCGAGGAGGTGGTGGGCACCGTGCGCTCCAAACTCCGCGCCATGGTGGAGGCCAAGATCAGTGGCCGCCTTTTGGAATACACCGCCATACCGGGCACGAAGGTGAAGAAGGGCGATCTCCTGGCACGCCTGGAGAACCAGGAGATCCAGGCCAAGGTGGACCAGGCCAAGGCCATGCTGGAGCAGGCGCAGAGCGACTTCTCCCGCCAGAAGCAGCTCATCGAGAGCAAGGCCACCACGAGGCAGGACTTTGACGCTGCTGAGGCGCGCGTGAAGGTGGCCACCGCCAGCGTGACAGAGGCCGAGACCATGGCCGGATACGCCCGCGTGACGGCCCCTTTTGATGGCGTGATCACCCGCAAGCTGGCAGACGTAGGAGACCTGGCCATGCCGGGCAAGCCGCTGCTGGAGATCGAGGCGCCCACCGCCTTGCGCTTTGAAGCCGACCTGCCAGAGGCCATGCTGGATCGTGTGAACATGGGTGCCAAGATGCAGGTGCGCATCGCCACGCTACCCTCTCTTGACGCCGTGGTGAGCGAGATCGCTCCGGTGGCCGATCCGGTGAGCCGCACCTTTCTGGTCAAGCTGGACCTTCCCGATGCCGACGGCTTGCGCACGGGCCAGTTTGGTCGTGTGGCCGTGCCTGTGGCTGAAACCAAGCTGCTCGTGGTTCCCGCCGCCAGCGTGCTCCGGCGCGGGCAGATGGAGCTGCTCTTTGTGGTCAAGGAAGGCCATGCGCTGCTGCGTCTGGTCAAGACGGGCAAGGTGCTCTCCGATGGCATCGAAATCCTCTCAGGTCTTGAGGAAGGTGAGCAGGTCGTCATCAAGGACGCCGCCAAACTCACTGATGGTCAACCCGTGACGATACAGCCATGAGCACCCCTGCCGATCACTCTCCCCACCTCGGCATCGCAGGCCGCATCGCCGCTGCGTTTGTGGACTCCAAGCTGACGCCGCTGGTCGTCATCGCCTCCGTCATTCTCGGGGCCGCCGCCGTGGTGCTGCTGCCGCGCGAGGAGGAGCCGCAGATCAAGGTGCCGATGGTCGATGTCATGGTGTCCATGCCCGGCTCCTCAGCCAATGAGATCGAAGAGCGCGCCACACGACCGATGGAAAAGCTGCTCTGGGAGGTGCCCGGCGTGGAGTATCTCTACAGCACCTCGCGCGACAGCGAGAGCCTCGTCATCGTGCGCTTCAAGGTGGGTGAAGACCCCGAGCGCAGCCTGGTGAAGATCACAGAAAAGTTGCGCTCAAACTTTGACCGCATCCCGATGGGCGTCACCCCGCCGCTCATCAAGCCCAAGAGCATCGACGACGTGCCGATCCTGGCGTTGACCTTCCACAGCGCAGGGTATGATCACCTCACGCTGCGCCGCTTGGCCGCGCAGGTGGAGGAGTCGGTGAAGCAGGTGCCGCTGGTGGCGGAGACCACGCTGCTGGGCGGCTCCCGCCGTGCCGTGCGTGTCATGCTGGACCCTGTGAAGCTCGCGTCGCGCAATCTCAGCCCCGCAGGCCTCGTGCCCATGCTGCAGCAGGCCAACCGCCAGTTCCGTGCAGGCGGTCTGACCACGGGAAACAACGAGGTGCTGGTGGAGACCGGCGCCTTCCTGCGCACCGCACATGAGGTGGGAGATGTGGTCATCGGCGTCTTCAGCGGACGTCCCGTGTATCTGCGCGAGGTGGCCGAAATCATCGACGGTGGCGAGGAGCCCACGCAGTACGTCTTTCACGGCAGCAAAAGCGCCGACGAGCCCGCCGTGACGCTCAGCATCGCCAAGCGCCCCGGTGCCAACGCCATCAGCGTGGCCGACGAGGTGCTGCAAAAGGTGGACCTGCTCAAAGGCACGATCATTCCCGCCGATATGCAGGTCAGCGTGACACGAAACTACGGCGAGACTGCGGCGGAGAAATCCAACGAGCTGCTGCTGCACATGGGCATCGCGGTTTTCAGCGTGGCCATTCTCATCTGGCTCACGCTGGGCTGGCGGGAGAGCGGCATCGTGGCGGTGGCCATTCCGGCCACGCTGGCGCTCACGCTGCTCATCTTCTACCTCTACGGCTTCACTCTGAACCGCATCACGCTTTTTGCGCTCATCTTCAGCATCGGCATCCTGGTGGACGACGCCATCGTGGTGGTGGAAAACATCGTGCGTCATTTCCACCTGCCGCAGAACAAAGGGCGGAGCTGGTCCACCATCGCGGTGGAGGCCGTGGGCGAGGTGGGAAATCCCACCATCCTGGCCACCTTTGCGGTGATCGCCGCCGTGCTGCCCATGGCCTTTGTCGGCGGGCTCATGGGCCCCTACATGCGGCCCATCCCTATCGGGGCCAGTGCGGCTATGTTCTGGTCATTGCTCATCGCCTTCATCGTCACGCCGTGGGCCTCCATCCGCATCCTGCGCTGGGGCGGTAAGTATTCCAAGCTGACCGAAGGCAAGGCCGTGGACGACGGCCACAAGCACCTGGCCTCCGAGCATGAGGAGGATTTTTTCACCAAGCTCTATCGCCGCATGATGGGCCCGCTCATTCACCACACCGGTTCGCGCTGGATGTTTCTCATCGGCATCACAGTGCTGCTGCTCGGTGCCATGGCCACCGTGGGTCTTGGCTGGGTGAAGGTGAAGATGCTGCCCTTTGACAACAAGAGCGAGTTTCAGGTGATCCTGAACATGCCTGAGGGCACCTCCCTGGAGCAGACCGCCGCCGTGGCGCGCGAGATGGCCGCCGTGATCCGCAAGGAGCCGGAGGTGACCGACTACCAGATCTACACCGGCGTGGCCTCGCCCTACAATTTTAACGGCCTCGTGCGCCACTACTTCCTGCGCCGTGGCGCCAATGTGGCGGACATCCAAGTGAATCTGGTGGGCAAGCACGAGCGCAAGGCGCAGAGCCACGACATCGCCAAACGTGTACGCCCTGCCGTCGCAGAGATCGCCGCGCGTTACGACGCACGAGTGGCCATCGCTGAAGTGCCTCCCGGCCCGCCCGTGCTGCAGACGCTGGTGGCAGAAATCTACGGCCCGGATGAAGAAAGCCGCCTCAAGATGGCGCGTGCGGTGAAGGACATCTTCAAGGCCACGCCCGGTGTGGTCGACGTGGACTGGTATGTGGAGGCCGACCAGCAGAAGGCGCGCTTCATCATCGACAAGGAAAAGGCCGCTCTTCACGGCATCAGCGCCGCCACCATCTCGCAGACCCTCAAAATTGCCGTGGATGGCGAGTCCGTGGACCTGCTGCACCAGCCGCAGGAGAAGGAGGATGTAAACATCCGCCTGGAGCTGCCCCGCTCCGCCAAGACCACAGCGGAGGATCTGCTGGCGCTGCGCGTTCGTTCCGGCGATGCCAATGCACTGCCCGAGCCCGGTGCCAGCGGTGCCCCGCTGGTACCCCTGCGCGAACTGGTGAAGGTGGAGCACGTGCCGGTGGAGAAAAGCCGCTACCACAAGAACCTCATGCCCGTGACCTACGTCATCGGCGATGTGGCCGGCGTGGTGGAGAGCCCCGTGTACGCCATCTTCCAGATGAACGAGGCGCTGAAGAAACTCGATACCCGCGCCTTTGGCGGCAGCGGTGCAGAATTGAAAATCCTCAATGCCAGCATGCCCTTCAGCGATGCCGAGCCCGCCATGAAATGGGACGGCGAGTGGCACATCACCATCGAGGTCTTTCGAGATCTCGGCGCGGCCTTCGGCGCGTGTTTGATCCTCATCTACGTGCTCATGGTGGGCTGGTTCCGTAGCTTCATCACGCCCGCCATCGTCATGGTGGCCATCCCGTTCTCGCTGGTGGGCATCCTGCCCGCGCACGGGCTCATGGACGCCTTCTTCACCGCCACGAGTATGATCGGCTTCATGGCAGGTGGTGGTATCGTGGTGCGCAATTCCATCATCCTCGTCGATTTCATCGAGCTGCGCCTTCAGGAAGGAATGCCGCTGAGCGAGGCCGTGATCGACGCCGGAGCCGTGCGTTTCCGTCCCATGCTGCTCACCGCCATGGCGGTGGTGGTGGGTGCGGCCGTCATCCTGGCAGACCCGATTTTCCAGGGCCTCGCCATCGCGCTCATGGCAGGAGAGATCGCCAGCCTCTTCATCAGCCGCATGGCCGTGCCGGTGCTCTACTTCATGGCCAACAAGCATTCTCATCCCGAATCTCCAACCCAAAACTAAACGACTATGAAACCAAACATCGGAACTGTGGACCGCGCATTGCGCATCATCGCTGGCCTCGGCATCATCGCCTACGGCATCGTCAATCACACCTGGCTCGGAGCCATCGGCGCAGTGCCGCTGCTCACCGCGTTTGTGCGCTTCTGCCCGCTCTATGCCCCCTTCGGCATCAGCACCTGCGGCAAAGGCGGCAATGACAAAGGTGGCTGCTGTGGAGGTGGTGGGTGCTGCGGATAACGCATTTGCTGCAGGCATGAAAAAGCGGCATCCGGTTGCCAGGATGCCGCTGAAAATAGTTTCTATGCCAAGGGTAGCTTAGTAGCGGCCACCGCCGCCGCCACCACTGTAGCCGCCACGGCCACCGCCGCCGCCGCCGCCTTTGCCGCCGTATCCACCACGGCCACCACCACCGCCGCCGTAACCGCCGGAAGGACGCTCTTCCTTCGGACGAGCTTCGTTAATGGCCAGATTGCGGCCGCCGTAGTCCTGCCCGTTAAGAGCGTTCATGGCTGCGTTCATGGCATCAGTGGTGTCCATTGTCACAAAGGCAAAGCCGCGTGGGCGGCCGGAGTCACGGTCCATGGGCAGATGGACGTCGGTCACGGTGCCGTATTCAGAGAAAAGCGCACTCACGTCGTCGGTGGTGGCGGAGAAGGGCAGGTTGCCCACATACATTTTAGTGTTCATATCGTTTGCTTGGGTGAAGCCAGCCTGTGTGGGGCGGGAACCAAGCTCCGGGATCGGATTTAAGAACACCAAAGAAACAACCTGATGAACGACTTAGCTTCGCCTTTATCAGGTTAACTTGCAGTGACACCCTTCGCCCCCATCGGGGGAATTGCAAACGTTAGTTTGGAATGTTTAAGGGACGCAGGCGGAAAGCGGCTCAGTGCATTTCCACTTCGCACTGGCCCAAGCCGCCGCGGTAGTAGTTGAACTGCACATTTGGGTGATCGGCCAGCAGGGACATCGGCACGGCGGCATCGGCCAGCCGCTTAGAGATCATGAGAGCGGTGAGGCGCTGGCCCAGCGGATTGTCATGCTGCCCGGCGTGCCAGATGCTGACCTTCTCCGCCATCCACGTTTCCTTGGGACCCACCGTGATGGCCTTTTGCGGCACCAGGGTGATGTTGCCACCGCCTGAGGTGCGCGCATTCTGCATCAGGGTGACCGGATGCAGATCGACGACGCGCGTGGTCAGCTTGCGATACTCCGCCGGTGGTGGAGGTTCGTTCTTGTACTTTCCCGTGCGCTTTGGCGGATCGTTGAATGCCCAGTGTTTGATGTCTCCCTGGCCGCCCTGCATCACGGCGCAGCGAATGCCGCTCTGCCAGCTCTTGATGTAGGCCGCTGTGTCCGCCTTGGGGAAATGCAGCTGCGAATCTGGCATGCAGAGTTTCTTTTGCATGCGGTCAAAGCACAGCTCGCGGTCCGCCCGTTCAAAGGAAAGCGGGTGCTCCAGGGTCACCTCTTTCTTGGTGTGCTCGTCATACCATTCATCCATGCCCCAAAAATGCCCGTCCTTGATGGAAATGCCGAGATCATTGATCAGCCGCGCCACCAGCGGAAGCTGCTCCGTCGGGCCGATCGGGCCGCAGATGCCCGCGGGATTGTCCGGCGTGGCCTGCTTCCACGCGTGGATGTACTCCAGCGCTTCAGCGAGGTAAAAATCCTCCAGCGTGTCAAACATCACCACCTTGAATCCAGGCCGGGAGAGTTGCCGCAGATCCCGCTCCGTGAGCCGTGCTGCGTCGTTGATAAGGTCATCTTCCAACGTGGTGTAGTCCCACCACTCCGGTGCAATATGGCTGATTTTACGCGGCATGGTTTGATTGGGTTATTGGCGGATTGTCCAAGAAAACGCGAGTTTTGCCAAGCTCTCATCACTTATGGCGAAAAAATGTCACGAGAAGCCGGGGGCGAGGCTCCTGGGTCAAGCAGGGGCATTCTTGACCTCGTGACCACCTCTTGACCGTCGCAGCCTTGACCTCATTGACGCACGGCACTACCTCCCTGCATGGAAGATATGCTCAACCACCCCGATGCCCTCACTCGCCTGCGCTACGTCGTGCACCGCCTGCGCGCGCCCGGCGGCTGCCCCTGGGACATGGAGCAGACCCACGTATCCCTCATCCCTCACGTCATCGAAGAAGCCTACGAAGTGGCGGACGCCATCCGCGGCGGAGACCCCGCCCAGATCTGCGATGAACTTGGCGACATCCTCCTCCAGCCCGTGCTGCATGCGGAGATTGCCAGCGAGACCGGAGCCTTCGATCTCGACAAGATGGCTCACGGCCTCACCGAGAAACTTATCCGCCGCCACCCGCACGTCTTTGGCGATACCAGCGCCGCCACTTCAGACGCCGTTTTGAAGCAATGGGACGCAATCAAGCGCACCGAGAAAGGCACCGAGCACGAAGGACTCCTCCACGGCACCGGCAATGGGCTGCCCGCACTCATGCGTGCGCAGAAGCTCCAAAAGAAAGCCGCCCGCGTCGGCTTTGACTGGCCGGATGCCACGCCCGTCTTTGCCAAGATTCGCGAAGAAGCCGCTGAACTCGAAGAAGCCATCGCCAACGGTGACAAAACCCACATGGAGGAAGAACTCGGGGACCTCCTTTTCAGCGTCGTCAATCTCGCCCGCAAACTCGGCATCGAATCTGAACCCGCCCTAGCCGCCGCGAATGAAAAATTCACCCGCCGCTTCCACGCCATGGAAACGCACCTCCGCACCCAAGGCCACGAGCTGGGAAAGCTCTCCCTGGAGCAGATGGACGCAGCGTGGGACGAAGTGAAGCACAGTGTTTGACAGGTCGTCTGCAGAAGGCATTTTTGAGTCATGCAACTGACCATCGAGATTGATGACGAAACTTACGCCGGCATCGAAGCCGTGGCGCGGAGTGAGCATTCCAGCGTCAGCAGTGTGGTGAAGAATGCACTTAGCCGCATGTCTGGTTTGCGGAAGCCGCCGGTAAAGGCTGCGCATGGGTATAAGATCCCCATTTCCAAAGGTGGGCGTCCGTTCACCTCGGAGGAGGTTTATGCGGCAGAGGATGAAAATGACATGCGGGGGATTTCATGATTTGGCTCGTGGATGGCAACGTCCTGGTGGCCTATGCCGTGGATACTCATGAGCAACATCAACGCGCCGTGAGCTGGTTTGAAAAAATGACAGACTCTTTTGCCACCTGCGCTGTTACTCAGGGAACTTTGCTGCGGCTGCACATGCTATGTGCGGCAGATCAAAGTGCCTCGGCTGCATGGAATGCCCTGGAGGGTTTTGAAGCGCACCCATGCCATGTTTACTGGTCAGATGACCTTCCCTATCGCGAGGTTCCTCATCGGCAGATCCAGGGCCACCGCCAGGTGACGGATGCCTGGCTGGTCGAACTGGCACGCCGAAACGGCGGTAAAGTGGCCACGCTTGACCAGGGAATGGTCGCGACTTATCCCAACGATGCTGTCTTGATCTGATTCGATGGATCTCGGCGGTTTTTCATTTCCCAAGCTCTGGGCGCAGGTGCGCACAAAATCCTGGCTGTGGCTGTTTCGGCGGCAACAAATTGAGGAGGGCGGGCGGCTGCTCAAGCACGGGGACATTGGGCTCGCAGGCGTGCATGTGTGTGCGGAGAACGAGGTGGAGATCATCGCGGGAATTGGCACGGCCTTGTTCAATTCGGCGTCTGTCACCGCCCATCTGCGGCTGCGGGAGGATGGCAGCCTGACCATGACCTCCCACTGCACCTGCGCCGTGGGTACGCTCTGCCAGCACGCGGCGGCGCTGATGCTCATGCTTGATATTGAGGACGGCCGCAGGCGCATTGAAGGCATGGCGCGGGTGAGAGACAAAACCTCCGTTGCCGCTGAGCCAGAGGCGCCGGTGAAGGAGGCTGAGATCGAGCTGCCGCCTTCCGAACCCAAACCTATTTTGCTGGTAAGGCGCATGATGGTGGAAATGCCGCAGATCACTGCAAAGCGAAACATCGGGGGATGGGAGCCACGCAGCATTGCCTTCATCCAACCCTGTGCGGAATATGACGACTGCCCGCTGCGTTTTGAGATGCTGGTCCGCAGTCCGGCGCATCAGTGGAAGGATGAGAGCGGGGAACGATTCACCTTGGTGCGCAATTTGCGGTCGGAGCGCCTCTTTCTGACGGACCTTTCCACGCTAGGTTTCAAATCGTTCGCTGAAGCGCTTCCAGGTGCCAAAGCGCCTGAATCGACACTTGGCTTCATGGCGGTGGCGGGGGATCAGGCGTTGTTCTGGTCGCAGTTTCTCAAGGATCAGGTGCCGAAGTTGAGGGAAAGTGGCTGGCGGGTGGAGGTGCCTGAGGACATAGGTTTCCAGATTCATGAAGCCGGCGAAGATGCCTGGTTCACGGACCTCTCAGGAGACCAAGCGGGACGTGAGTGGTTCTCGCTGGATCTGGGGGTTGAGATCGAAGGACGGCGCATCTCGATGGTGCCGTTGCTGGTCGATTGCATCGATCAGGGACTTAATGCTGCTGTTTTGGAGAAGAATCTGGATCAGCGCTTTCTTCTCTCGCTCGGCGGTGATCATGGGGATGTGCTTTCCGTTCCTGCCAGCAGGCTCATCGTGCTGCTGCGTTTCTTTGATGAACTGCTGGCGACGCGGCCGGTGAGGAAGGATGGCAAGCTGCAGTTGGACAAGCTGAGGGCGGCACAGCTGGCGACGCTGGACGGGCTGCCGATTCGTGCGCCGGCTGAGCTGACGGCGCTGAGCCAGCAGTTGGGGAGTTTCCGGGAGATTGGGCTCATCACGCCGCCGGCGGGATTGAAGGCAAATTTGCGCGATTATCAGCGTGAGGGTGCATCATGGATGCAGTTCCTGCGTGAGTTTGGGCTGCATGGCATTCTGGCGGATGACATGGGGCTTGGCAAAACGTTGCAGACGCTGACGCATATCCTCATTGAGAAGGAGAGCGGAAGAATGAAGCATCCTTGTCTCATTGTGGCACCGACGAGCGTTTTGAGGAACTGGATCAACGAGTCGATCAAGTTTACGCCTTCGCTGAGCCTGCTGCTGATGCAGGGGCAGGGGCGCAAGAATGACTATAAGCACCTGAAACAGTATGATCTGGTGGTCACGAGCTTTCCGCTGCTGGTAAGGGATGCGGAGGTGATGCAGGCGCAGGAATGGCACATCGTGGCGTTGGATGAGGCACAAAACATCAAGAATCCGAAGAGCCTGGCTGCACAGACTTGCAGCGGGTTGAAAGCGAAGCACCGGTTGTGTCTGACGGGGACTCCGATGGAAAATCATCTCGGGGAGCTGTGGAGCCTTTTTAACTTTTTGATGCCGGGACTGCTGAGTGATGCGGATACTTTCAGGCAGCACTATCGCAATCCCATTGAACGTGAAGCAGATGCGGAGAGGCAGAAGCAGCTGAGCACGAGGATTCAGCCGCTGCTGCTGAGGAGAACGAAGGATGCGGTGGCGAAGGAGCTGCCACCTAAGACGGAAATTCTGCACACAATTGAGCTTGGGAAGGAACAGACGGACCTTTATGAGACAATTCGTGCCGCGATGGACAAGAGGGTGCGTGAGGCGATCGAGGTGAACGGGCTGGATCGGTCGCAGATTGTGGTTTTGGATGCGCTTTTGAAGCTGCGGCAGGTGTGCTGTCATCCGCAATTGTTGAAGCAGGAGACGGCGAGATGTGTGTCGGATTCGGCAAAAACGGCGTACCTAATGGATGAGATGCTGCCGGAGTTGATTGAAGAAGGTCGGCGGATTTTGATCTTTTCCCAATTCACGGAGATGCTGGCCATCATTGAGGCGAGGCTGAAAAAGGACGGGGTGGGGTATGTGAAGCTAACGGGGAGCACGCGGGACCGGGAGACGCCGATTCAGGAGTTTCAGGCGGGGAAGGTGCCGGTGTTTCTGATCAGCCTGAAGGCGGGCGGGGCGGGGATCAATCTGACGACGGCGGATACGGTGATCCATTATGATCCGTGGTGGAATCCGGCGGCGGAGGCGCAGGCGAGTGACCGGGCGCATCGCATCGGGCAGAAGAATCCGGTGTTTGTGCACAAGCTGATCTGTGAGAACACGATTGAGGAGAGGATCGTGAAGATGCAGCAGAAGAAGGCGGCGCTGGTGGAAGGGCTGCTGGCGGGGCGTGCGGACAAGCTGCAGCTGACGCAGGCGGATATTCAGGCGCTGTTTATGGCGGAGTGAGAGGTGCTGCGGAGGGACGTTCGGATTGCCGCAGAGGGGCAGAGGGAGCAGAGTGCCGGAGGAGGGCTGGTAAAAGATGGGTGGTAAAAGATTTCAGCCATTGTGAGGTGACGTGTGGTGTGGCTCGGTGGCTGGATCGTGTTTTCCATTCTTTCTTTAACCACAGAGGCGCGATGATCACAGAGGTTCTGAAGGCCGGAGTTGGGGAAGGCAGAGCGAAGTGGATGATGGAAATAGGGTAAAAAAATTAAGGGTAAAAAGATTTCATCTTTTGGTCCACAAAGGCGTGAGGGATGGAGTATTGGCGGCCTGGGGTGAGGGCGGGGCGCTGAGGAAAACGGCGGAATGAAGGTAGAAAGATTAGGGGTAGAAAAATTTCAGAAATTATGCGCCGCTTGAGATTTGAAAAACGCAAAGGAAGATCAGAGGTGAACCACGGATTTCACCGAATACAGGGATGTCAGAGGCGGACTTGGAGAGTTGAGGATGGGTGGGTGTTTTTTTACGCGCGGAGTGCGGTGGTGGGGCGATTTAGGGGGAGATTATGGACACACGCACTGCACTGGTACCGCTGGCTGAGAATGTTTGGCTGATGGGCTATCCGCTGAAGCTGCTGGGGGCGGATTTGCGGCGGAATGTGACGGTGATCCGGCTGAGGTCAGGGAAGGTGGTGATTCACTCGACGGGGCCTTTTTCGGCGGAGGATGTGGCGGGGATCCGGGCGCTGGGGGAACCGGGGTGGCTGCTGGATGGGATTTTGCGGCATGACACTTTTGCGAAGGAGGGACGCGCGGCGTTTCCGGGGATTCCGTATCTGGCACCGGAGGGGTTTTCGGCGGTGGTGGGGTTTCCGACGGAGCGGATCGTGCCTGCGCCGGTGGAGTGGGAGGGCGAACTGCTGGCGCTGGAGATCGAAGGGGCGCCGGATGCGCGCGATACGGCATTGCTGCATGTGCCGGCACGGACGCTGATTCTGACGGAGCTGGTGTTTAACTTTAGCGATGATGAGCCGCTGTGGACGGAGTTGCTGCTGCGCGTGGGCGTGGGCGGGGAGCATCATCCGGGGATGTCGCGGTTTGTGAAGGCGGGGGTGAAGGACAAGGCGGCGTTTGAGGGGTCGCTGGGGACGATCCTGGGATGGGATTTTGACCGGGTGATCGTGGGGCACGGGGATGTGATTGAGAGCGGGGGCAAGGCCAAGCTGCGCGCGGCGCTGGAGGCGGCGGGGTTTTCGCTTGGGTGAATCGGAGAAGACGGAGGGGGGGCGGAATTTGAACCACGGATTACACGGAATACACGGATGCCGGAAAACGGATGAGGCGCTGAAAAGACGGGGGCGATAGGGCGTTGCGGAGGCGAAGGGACGAGCGATTTTGCCGCAGAGCAACTGAACTCAAGGCGGCTAGATTGTGGAAAGGAGATTTACCTGAGGAATGGCCTCAAAGAGGCACAAAAAGACGCAAAAAGCGGGATGCCGGAGGAGCTGGCCGAAAAAGGGGGGCAGCAAGACTGGAATTTTGAACCACTAATCGGATACTAATAAAACACTAATAGAAGAGGCCGGAATCGATCCTGGAGTCTGAATTCGCCGCTGTCCCTGAGTGGAAGTTACTCGGGAGGACTCGTCGGAGGACACGAGCTACGAAGGGCAAGGCGGAGGGGGCAGAGATTGAGATTGGAGGAAGGGTGGAGCAGAGTTTTTAACCGCTGATTAGACGCTCATAAGATGCTGATCAAGGCAGTCGGAGAATCCGGAACTTCACCACAGAGGCACGATGGAACACAGAGTTTTTGAATTGGATCTTGAGGGGAGGCCCGGCTTTCCAAGCCTGAGACCTGAATGATCAAGGCAGCCGGAGAATCCGGAACTTCACCACAGAGGCACGATGGAACACAGAGTTTTTGAATTGGATCTTGAGGGAAGGTCCGGCTTTCCAAGCCTGAGAGCTGAATGATCAAGGCAGTCGGAGAATCCGGAACTTCACCACAGAGGCACGATGGACACAGAGTTTTTGAATTGGATCTTGAGGGGAGGCCCGGCTTTCCAAGCCTGAGAGCTGAACACGGAGCCGAGCACAGCGAATCAATAAACGGAATACGCGGAACCGAAACCGAGTGAGGGAGATGGGCGGGGGGGACGGGTGGGGCTGGGGGAGCGGAGTCAGCGCGGCGGCGGATTTGGAGGGCTGAGGAGAGGCTGAGAGGACGCTGATTGAGATGATTCATCCGGTCGCCTGAGGAGGAGAATGGAGAGAGGATGAATGCTTGGGAGTGCCTGTGGTAGGGCTTGCGGTGAGTGACGCTGCTGACTTGGCGGGGGAAATGGGCCAGGGAGGAGCAGTTATTTTGTCAATTATTTGCACCATGACCCCATTCCACCAACGGAAGGTCAGATCCAAGCCCCTTGCTGGCGGGGTGATGGGGGCGTGCGGATTGGCCGGAGATTTGCACCGCAGAGCTTTGGAGAACGCAGAGATTCCAGATTTTGAGTGCCTACGGAAGGCACGGAATAAACGGAAGACACATCGGAATTGAGGCTGGGGAATGGCCGGAGGACAAGAGTTCTTCATCGCAGAGGCACGATGGACACAGAGTTTTCGAATTGAATCTTGAACGGAGATTTCTGTGTCCATGAGCCGCCGTGGCCTTGGCCTAGTCGCGGTGTTCGCTGATGAGTTCGAGATCGAGGATGACGGTGTCCGGGGTGGGGGCCACCTGGCCGCTGCCTTGGACGCGAATGAGGGGTGGTTTGGGCTTCATGGTTCGGGACAGCTTTAAGAGGTTAGCTTCTTCACTGCCCCTGGATCATTCAAACTCCTCTGGGCTGGCTTTGGTCAATAAACGAGGCTCAGGTTATTCGCTTTGGGACCGGGTTGTGGCAGCGGGAAGGTCGCAAAAGGCAAAGGTTGGAGATCAGACCGGAAGGCGGTAATTTGTCAACAATTTGCACCCCGCCCGCCTCTCCAACACGTCTCTGATCTGAGGAATGAGGGCGTTTTGTCAGGGGGCGATGTGGGATGCGCTTTTGCAGAAGAGGGCAGAAGCGGTTCAGAACATCACCAAGAAGGAAGTCCTCGCGAAAGAAAGGAAGGAGCGGTAAAAGGTGTTTGTGAAGAGCCATGGGAGGTTTATTCAATGGCACGACGCTCATGTTAGGTGCTCAACTTAATGCATTTTGGCTTTAAATGAAAATTTCACAATTACCTATTGTCCCAGACCAACCAGCAGAGGTTCCACCTGTCTACTGTCGAAGTATTAAGATAACAAATTTTCGTTGCTTTAAAAATCCTGTAGAGATTTCTTTGCTCGATTCAACTGGGTGCCCTGCACAATGGACAATTATCCTTGGTGAAAATGGAATAGGAAAAACTTCTATCTTGCAATGTTTGGCGGGAGCTTCGGTTCGACCGGACATTTTGCCTACAAAGAAAAAAGGATCACCAGACAAGCCTGTTGTCCAGCCACTTTGGTCTGCACAAGAGTGGCTTCAATGGTTGCTACCAAGGCGGCATACAAAAGATCAGTTATTTGAGTGTTCCTTGGAATTGCAGAAAGGGACTCTGCTAGCAGATCCAAGTTCAGACCTCTTTCCATGGAAGTATGGATTTAAAACGTCCCGCAAAGAAGGTCATTTTGAAATGACTTCAACCATAGTTGCCGCTGACCCCGCGAACATGGCTGGATTCTTGATGTACGGATATGGGGCGGGAAGGCGGATGGCAGTTACGTCTAGAGTTCCCTATGGACCCAATCCCGATGATGGACTTCGAACGCTCTTTGACGACGACCGACCACTTTCCAATGCAGAGGAGTGGCTTTTGGAATTGGATCATTTAGCTAAGACTCCTCACAATGGCCAAGCCAAAGCGAACCATGCACTTAAAAATGTTAAGGCTCTACTTTTGAAAGTCCTTCCTGACATTGATGACATTACCACAAAAGTATCGATGAACGCAAATGCGGACCAATCGCCTTTAGTTCGAGTTGTGTTTAAGCATGTCTCAGGAGCGTTGCTAGATTCACGCAGCCTTAGTTTTGGTTACCAGACTATGACATCTTGGCTAGTAGATCTTACACGAAGACTATACCAACGATATCCTGGGAGTAAAAACCCCTTAGCTGAGCCAGCAATAGTTTTAATTGATGAGATTGATTTACACTTGCATCCAAAGTGGCAGCAGAATGTGATGACATATCTTTCGGATCTATTTCCGAATACACAGTTTATCGTCAGCGCCCACTCTCCTTTGATTATTCAGTCCAGTAAAGCCAATAATATTGTTCTACTACAACGAGATGGAAAAGCGGTTTCTGTTAAACAAGACTTGCAATCCATAAAAGAGTGGCGCGTCGATCAAATTCTGACTAGTGATTTGTTCGGCCTAGAACGTGTTCGAGCTCCAGAATCCGAAAAGCTATTCGATGAACGAACGGCATTACTTTCAAAATCCAAACTATCTGCAAAGGACAAAAGGCGCCTCGAAATATTGGATGCAATAATCGAAAGGTTACCTATGGGAGAGACGCCTGAAATGCGTGAGGTGGAGGACCTCCTTCGGCAAGTCGCCGCTGAACACAAAATGAAATAAGTAAACTGATGATTAAAATTCAACAGTGCGCCGAACCCAACATTCTGATGACTTCAGGCGCCCAAGCAACACAGGCAAATCGAGCCTTAGTAGTCGCAGATCTGCCAAATTTCACTACTGGAAAGAACAAACTAAATTTCTCCTCCTCAATCTATGGCCATAAGTCAGTTAAGAAGGCACTTGTCGATGCTCAGCATGAAAAATGCTGTTTTTGCGAATCAAAGGTAACACACATAGCATACGGTGACGTCGAGCACTTTCGGCCGAAAGCAGGATGGCGGCGAGTAAAGAGTTCCAAGCTTGAACGGCCCGGTTATTTTTGGCTAGCCTATGATTGGAATAATTTTCTTTTTTGTTGTGAAATATGCAACCAACGTGAAAAGCGAAATCATTTCCCATTGGAAAGCGAACAGGACAGGTGCGTATTTCCGAAGGAGGATGTATCAGCTGAAAAGCCACTTTTCATAAATCCCCGTTTAGAAGATCCAGAGCAACATATTGGTTTCAGGGGAGACACCCCCTACCCAATTAACGGCTCACGCAAAGGGCGCGTAACAATCGATGGTTTAGGGTTGCGCCGGAAAGCTTTACAATCAAAGCGATTGTCTTCGTTGCAAAAGCTCAAGTATGTTTTCCTGGTTGCAAACGGAACCATTGCAGCAACTCCAGCATTACAGAGTTCTGCACGGTTGCTGTTGAAAAGATGTGCACGCTCGAAAGCAGAATATTCGTCCGCAGTCAGATGCGCTATAAAGGATGGTTTCCAATATGTTTAGAGAAGATGGCGCTGGGCCAATCTGAGTGCCTACTCCATTTCACCCATGCTCCTTCGCGTGCGCACGAGGGGTGAGTTCCGTATCTTGATCGGCGAGTTGGGCCATCCAACCGTGGTAGTCATTAAAGACAAAAAGAGGGGCGAGATTGCGAGCAATCTCAGATTTTACAATCGCATTGATTTCTTAAGCCGATTAATGAAATTGAAACTCGTTTTGCACGTCCGCCTGCTGTCTGCGGTTGCGCTTAATCTGAGGAATTGCTTTTACCAAAGAAGTAGTTTCAATGTCTCGAGCCAAAATAAAAGGCCGTTGCGCTTCCATGGATTGCTTTGACAACGAAGATTCCATGTGTGGCAATAGCGAGCGTCCTTTAGAGCTAGAGAGCGGCCGTGCGCACACTCCCACAATAGTTAGGAAGCCCACAAACAGTAAAACCACCCGTAAACTAGACTCTTCGTGGGGGATTTGAATGAAGCCACCGCAAAGAATAGCAAATGCCAATAGGATTATAACGCCGCTGGGATGAAGATGCTCCACGGGAACATTACCAATAAGCTTTGCAGCAGCACTTCTAAGAGTTGACGGACCGAATCGGCGTTTTGAAACCGATTGATCTGTTTGATTTAAACTTTTGCGTAATAAATCCATGCCCCGCTTTTTTTCGGGGATGCGGAGAGTTGTGTATAGGTATCTTCACGTCAAGCAAATTTTAGTCCTTTTTGCAACAGCTTTAATCTAATCCATTCATTTATATATAGAAAATGGAGTAACAAGGATGAATATATGCCATAACTCAAAGAAGAGCGGCTCAAGCGCTCGAAGTTTAGAGGGCTTCCGACGCGAATGGCGCTGAGCGATTAGCGTCCCCTTAGACTACCAAGAAGCCTTGCTCGTCCATTTTCGCGCCGGGGATGGTGGCGGTGAGGGGGGAGTCGGGGAGGAGGCTGCTTATGGTGAGGCCTGCAGGGGTGGAGGTGAGGGCGAGGCCGGGGAGGAGGCGGCCGAGGGATCCGGGTTTTTGGCCGAGTTGCTGGTCTTTGTCGCCGACGGGCATGGGCGGGTTGGGGACCTCGGTGGTGAGGAGGATGCCGGTTTCGGAGTCGAGGTAGCCGGTTAGCGGTGAGCGGTGGACTGTTGTCGGTGAGCTGTCGGCGGTGGACGGCGAATCAGTGGTCGGTGAGTCAGTGGTCGGTGAATCGGTTGTGAGTGGGCCGTCGGCGGTGGGCGATTGAGAGGGCTGTGGGGGAGACGGGGCGGTAGCCGGAGGTGAGGGAGGAGGAGTAGGAGTAGGAGGAAGAGGAGGATTGGCCGGAAGGGGAGGATTGGCGGGGAGGGGGGACTGAGACGGAGATCCAGAAGGGGGAGGAAGAGTAGGAGTAGGAGGAAGAGGAGGATTGGCCGGAGAGGTGTCGAAGCAGAAGGAGAGGCGTTCCTGGCCGGTGAGTTTGTCTAGATTTGCGCGGGTGGTGAAGGCGACGATGTGGGTGGGGTGGGCTTCGGGGCCGTGGTCGATGAATTTGGTGCCGGGGAGGACCTGGGTGAGGGCTTTGACGGTGCGGTGGATGATGCTGCCTTCGGGCTCGAGGGAGAGGAAGACATCGCCGGGGTGGTGCCATTCGATTTCGGCGAGGCGGAGGGCGTTGGCGAAGGGGACGAGCTCGCCTGGCTCGGCGTGGGCCCAGCTTTTGCGTTTGAGGAAGGCCTCGGCGCTGAGGGCGAGCATGGACTGGCGGACGACCTCTGCGGTGGCGGCGCGTGGGGCGAGGGGTTCGCCAAAGTGGACAGCGACGGGGTAGCGGAGGTGCTTGGGGCGTTTGGTGAAGAATTTGCCGCCCTGGAAGGAGAAGATGCTGCCGTAGAGGCCGTCCAAATATACGGGGACGACCTGGGTTTCGCCGCCCTGGCGGGCCATGAGCTCGAAGCCTTTGAGGAGTTCATTGACCATACCATGGCGGGTGATCTGGCCTTCGGGGAAGAGGCAGACGATCTCGCCTTCCTTGAGGGCGGTGGCGACGGCGCGGATGGCGTCTTTGGCGCGGGTGGCGGAGATGGGGACGGTGCCGATGAGGCGCATGAGCCATTTGAGCCACCAGAGATTGTAGAGGGCGTCCCACATGACGAAGCGGACGGGGCGGCGGCCGGCGGTGGCGGCGCCGATGATGAGGGCATCGACGTAGCTGACGTGATTGGGGAGGAGGAGGACGCCGCCGGTGGCGGGGATGCGGTCGGCGTGGACGGGCTTCACTTTGTAAAGGAAGCGGACGGCGGCGAGCATGAGGAAGCGGACGAGATCCTGCGGGAGGAGACGGGTGATGTAGATGGCGGCGAAGAAGGTGGGGATGGCGAGGAGGAGGAACTGGGTGGGGGCGCTGAGGTCGGCGGCCTTCATGAGGGCGACGATGGCGACGGCGACGAGGGTGCCGAGGCAGTCCATGAGATTCATGCCGGCATGGATGCGGGCTTTTTCGTGCTTCTCGGCTTTGTCCTGTGCGAAGGCGTAGAGGGGGACCATGAAGCAGCCGCCGGCGGCGCCGGTGAAGATGATGCCGGCGTACATCCAACTGGAGCCGAGGGTGGCGAGGCCGGACCAGAGGAGGCCGGCGACGAGGCCGAAGCCGCCGAGGGGGATGAGGCCTAGCTCGATGCGATTGCGGGAGACGTGGGAGGCGAAGAAGCTGCCGCTAATGACGCCGATGCCGAGGATGCCGGCGACTTTGGCGAGCTCCATGGGGCCATCGCCATGGCCGGTGTCGGGGTGGAGCTCTTTTGTTAAGGTGACGAGGATGAAGCTGAGGGCATTGGAGATGAACCAGAAGTAGGTGACGCCGAGGGCGGCGAGGCGGATGGAGCGGCGGCGGAAGACGATTTTGAGGCTCTCGAAATGCTCCCATGCCATGCCTTTGCGCCAGTGGACTTCGGGGTGGGCGGGGGTGGACTGGATGCAGATGGCGGCGATGAGCTCGACGATGCCGAGGATGCTGATGATGATGAGGGGATAGAGGGCGGAGCGCCAGGCATCGTGAGTTTTTTCATACTCGGTGCCGTACCAGATGCCGCCGGCCCACATGCCGCCGAGGATGCCGGCGAGCATGGTGACCTGGAGCCAGCCGGAGACGCGGCCGAGGCGGCGGGAGCCGGAGAGCTCTTTCATGATGCCCATTTTGGCGGGGCTGAGGACGGCGGCCTGGACGGCGAGGAGGAAGAAGCCGAGGAGGGAGATCTCCAATGAGCCGGGGACGCGCTGCATCCAGAGGGCGAGGGAGAGCCAGATGAAGCAGATGATCTGCATGACCTGCATCCAGACGATGACTTTGCGCTTGGAGAAGCGGTCTGACCAGTAGCCCGCGAGGGGGGCGAAGATCATGTAGGGGAGGGAGAAGATGGCGCCGAGCCAGAGCTCCATGTGACGGCCGACCCAGGAGTCTTTGGCGATGATGATTGAGAGGGCGATCAGCAACATCTTGACGAAGTTGTCGCTGAAGGAGTTCATCGCCTGGACGAAGAGGACGAGCACGATGGACGCCCAGTTGCGGCGTGGGAGATGCGGTGCGTCGTCGAGGGAGGCGGAGTCGGGCATGAGGTCGGTTAATCGACAAAACGTTGGGCGAGCAGGATGTCTGCCGGGAACGTGATCTTGGGGTTGAGTTCGAAGTTTTCGACGACGAAGACGGGGGCGCCGAGGTGCTGAACGGCGGAGACTTCATCGGTGACGAGGAGGGAGTCGCGGAGGACGGCGTCGTAGGCGCGCACGAGGAGAGGGCGCTGGAAGACCTGGGGGGTCTCCATGATCCAGGCGTGGGCGCGGTCGATGGAGTCGATGATGCGGCCGGAGGGATCGCAGCGCTTGAGGGTTTCGGTCATGGGCCGTGCGCAGGCGACGGCGGCCTGGGTGCGGGCGGCCTGGATGCAGCGGGTGATCTGGGCGACGGAGATCAGGGGGCGTGCGCCGTCGTGGACGGCGACGATTTGGCTGTCGGGATGGAGGGCCTGGAGGCCGGCGTGGACGGAGAGGTGGCGCTCGGCGCCGCCGGTGATGACCTGGGTGATTTTGGCGAGGGTGCCGGTGGCGCGCCAGGTGTCGAGCTCGGGGCGGAGGGCGTCGCTGGTGACGACGATGATTTCATCGATGGCATCGCAGGCCTGAAAGACGGCGAGGGTGCGGCGGAGGACGGGCTCTCCGGCGAGCGGGGCGAGGAGCTTGTTGAAGCCCATGCGCCGGCTGCTGCCTGCGGCAACGATGATGGCGGAGGTCATGCGGTTGGCGGTGCTCGGTTGGCTGTGGGCAGTTGGCCGGAGTTAAGCGGACACGGGTTTTACAACGCGAGAGATTAGAAGACCGCAGAGAATGCTTCTGAATCTAGAGGCGGTGGGTTTTTTCGTGTTCTGCGGTTAAGCGAGGCGTTTGGCGACTTCGGTGGAGATGGATTTGCTGTCTGCACGGCCGGCGACGCGCTCCTGGAGGACTTTCATGACGGAGCCCATGTCTTTCTTTGAGGTGGCGCCGAGTTCGGCGATGACGGCGTCCACGAGCGCGCCGAGCTCGGATTCGCTCATGGCGGCGGGGAGGTATTTCTGGAGGACGACGATCTCGGCCTTGGCGGCTTCGACGGCTTCGGGGCGGCCGGCTTTTTCGGCGCCATCGACGGTGTCCTGGAGCTTTTTGATTTCTTTGCGGACGACAGCGAGGGCATCGGTGTCGCCGAGTTCGCCGTCAGCGCCGAGTTTTTCGATGGCGGCGTATTTGAGGGCGGACTTGAGATTGCGGATGACATTGAGGGCCAGGGTGTCCTTGGCACGCATGGCGTTTTTCAGGTCTTCGGAAATTTGGGCGATGAAGCTCATGGAAAGGGGGCTGGGAGTGGGGTTGGGGAGGGAGGGGCGATCATGGCGGTGGCGGGGGGATTTGTCTAGATGGTAGATGCTGGATGCTGGATGCTGGATGCTGGATGCTGGATGCTGGATGCTGGATGCTGGATGCGGGACGAGGGTAGCGCTTGAGGTTCAGGACATGGGTTACACGTGGGGGAGTGAGGGGGATGGGCGGGAGGGACGGAGTGGAGGTAGAAAAATTAGGGGTAGAAAAATTTTCCAGATGGGGAGATAGAGCGTTTGTTTGAGATAGGGGAGGGGGGAGGGGATTAGGAAGGGACGAATGGGAATGGGGTTGGCAGTTTGGCGGAGGAGGTGCATGATCGGGCTGTGCAATTTCGACATCCTAAACACGACCTCTACATTCCTGATGAAACTGAACCGGGGGCAGCGCTGAAGCGCGTGACGCATCTGGGGATTGTATCGCACCAGGACGATCTGGAGATCGCGGCGTACCATGGGATCACGGAGTGCTTCAAGCAGAAGGAGCAGTGGTTTGGCGGGGTGGTGGTGACGGACGGGGCGGGGAGTCCGCGCAAGGGGCCGTATGAGAGCTACACGGACGAGGAGATGCAGAAGGTGCGGCTGATTGAGCAGAGGAAGGCGGCGTATGTGGGGGAGTACAGCATCATGGTGCAGCTGGGGTACCCGAGCGATGACATCAAGAAGCCGCAGCATGCGCCTGCGGTGGCGGATTTGAAATTTATCCTGGAGCAGGCGCAGCCGAAGATTCTTTATCTTCACAATCCGTGCGACCGGCATGACACGCATGTGGCGACGTTTTTGCGGTGCCTGGAGGCGATCCGTGAGCTGCCGATGGAGATGCGGCCGGAGAAGGTGTATGGCTGCGAGGTGTGGCGGAAGCTGGACTGGCTGCTGCATGACGACAAGGTGATGCTGTGGGTGGACAAGCACCCGCACATGCTGAGGCCGCTGCTGGGGGTGTTTGATTCACAGATCAGCGGGGGGAAGCGCTATGACCTGGCGGAGGAGGGGCTGAGGCATGCGAATGCGACGTATTTTGACTCCCACACGACGGACAAGACGAGCCTGCTAACGTTTGCGATGGATCTGACGCCGCTGACGAGGGATGACAAGATGTGCCCGGTGGAGTACTCGGTGAATTATGTGAAGCGGCTGGAAGGGGATGTGCACGACCGTGTGAAGAGGTTTATGTGACCCCATGCTGGATCACCTCTTTCTAACGGTCTCGGACATTGAGCGCTCGATCGCTTTCTATGAGCGTGCGCTGGCGCCGCTGGGGATCGAGCATGCGGTGGATTATGATGGCAAGGATGGACCGGAGGGGCATCCGGATCTCAAGGGTTTTGGGAGGGACAACCGGGTTTCGTTTTGGCTGCGAGAGGGGATACCGCAGGCGCAGGCTGTGCATGTGGGATTCATCGCGCGCAGCGAAGCGGAGGTGCGGGCTTTCCATGAGGCTGCCATGGCTGCGGGGGCCAGGGATAACGGGAAGCCGGGAGCGAGGCTGCACTATGATCCGCGGTACTATGCGGCGAATGTTTTTGATCCTGATGGGTATAGTCTGGAGGCGGTGTACAAGAGCTGGCAACATCCCCAGGTGTAGAAATGCCGCCGGGTGAAACGAAGACAGATGAAGGGGCAGCTCATGCTGGCGGAGGCATAAAAAATGCCAGCCGGGTGAGCGGCTGGCATTGGAAGTTTAGCAGCGAAGTGCGGGAAGGTTATTCCGCGAGCTTGGCGCTTTTGATGATGATCGGCTCGAGGGGGACGTCTCCGTGGGGGCCTTTGCGGCCGGTGGCGACGGCGGCCATGGCGTCAACGACGTCCATGCCTTTGGTGACTTTGCCGAAGACGCAGTAGCCCCAGCCGTCCTGGCCTGGGTAGTCGAGGAAGCTGTTGTCCTTGAGGTTGATGAAGAACTGGGAGCTGGCGCTGTGGGGATTGGGGGTGCGGGCCATGGCGAGGGTGCCCTTGACGTTCTTGAGGCCGTTTTTGGCTTCGTTTTCGATCTGGCCGTCCGGCTGCTTCTGCTGCATGTCGGGGGTGAAGCCGCCGCCCTGGACCATGAAGTCAGGGATGACGCGGTGGAAGATGAGGCCGTCGTAGAAGCCTTTCTTCACGTAGGTGACAAAATTGGCGACGGAAATGGGAGCCTTGGCGGCATCGAGTTCAATTTCGATGGTGCCTTTGCTGGTTTCCATCACGACTTTTACGGGTTTTGCGTCACTCACGGTTTGGGCAGGGGTTGTTCCGGTCAGACCGGCAAACGTAAGGACGAAGGCGGCAAGAGTCGGTGCGATTGATTTCATAGTGGGTTGGTAAGAGAGGTGAATGAGCCACGGAGGCCTTGATTTGCAATGATCAAAATGAGGGGGATTCGTTTCAGCGGGTGCAGACCGGCGTCTCGGGCGGGGAAAACGAATGCGTCATTTTTTCGAGAGCAGAGGCGCGAAGGCCGCGGCGGGCTCTTCAAACTGGTAGTTTGAGGCTTTCTCGCCTTCACGCACCCTGGGCGCTGCGTTGAAGATGATCGTGTCGTTTTCGCCGACTCCCGCGCTCACCACCAGCAGATTGTCCAATTCGTGGGTGACGGAGATTTTTCTCTGCCGGATCACATGATCTTTGTCCACGACAAACAGGTAGCGATGGTGGGAGATCTCAAAGGTGGACTGAAGAGGAACAAGCAGGGCGTTTTTGAGCTTGTTCTGCATGCGGATGTTTCCGGCCTGTCCAGGACGCAGCAGTTTTTTGGGATTGGGGAAGAGTGCGCGTAGAAGAACGGAGTCCGTCGATTTCGCGTCCGTCTGTGCAGGAGGTGAGACGGTGCCGGTTTGGTCAAAGAGCTTTCGATTGGCCAGGATCAGTTTCACCTCGTTCATTTTGTCGGCGGGAGCGGAAGCGGAATACTCTTTGTATTGGGCCTCCGGCATGTGGAAGTCCGCCCATACCTGGGTGTTGTCTGTCAGGGTGGTGAGCGCCTCGTTCTTCTTCACCACGCTGCCTTTTGCGAGGCGCAGCCTGCCAGTCTGCCCGTCGAAGGGAGCGGTGATGGTGGTGATGCGCGGAGGTTCCGGCACCTGCGGCTGCGAGTCCGTGCGCTTTGGCGCGTTATTGCGTGCCTGGGGCAGGAGCTTGAACATGGCAGCTCCTGCTTTGAGCTGCTGCCCTTCCTGCACGCTCACCTCGTCCAGATAGCCGCGTTCGGGGGCGAGAATCTTGGTGCTCTGGATGGGGTGTATCTCGCAGACATAAGTGCGTGTGACCATGGTGTCCTGCCTGAGAGGTTTGGTGAGCACGAGCAGAGTCTGCTGACGGCCGCAGGAAGTGGAAGCCAGCGCAGCTGCCAAGCACAAGGCGAAGCAGAGAAAGTTTCTGCCCATGGAGGTGTGTGGCTTTGTAGATTCAGCAAGGGTTGCAGCAACTCCCGATAGCCTGCCCGCGGCGGAGTGGTCTCTGTATCTCATAGATTCGAGATGCTAAGTGGTGGTAACTTAAAGTTAAACATGGAATGTGGAAAAAGTAACCTGGCTTGCGGTCGTGAATGAATAAAGGCAGGTCCGTCTCTAAGTTGGCTAACATGACTGTATGGATAAGTTATGCGCCTATGATGCGCGCCTGAGATATTATCCAACATGCGTGCACCAGACTGGCTGGAACGGCATGTATGGGACGCAGAGGTCAGCTTGTTTCCACCACGGTGCCGAAGATTTCCGAGGTGGGCTGAAGTCGAAAGGGTTTGCCGGGTTGTGCGGCGAGCAGGGCTTTTCCGAGCGGTGAGAGCCAACTGACGAAGCCGGATTCGAGAGGCACTTCATCCACGCCAACGATGCGCCATTTTTCCAAGGTGCCATCGGGGCGGCGAAGGGTGACGCGTGAGCCGAAGACGATGGCGTCCGGCCTGGCAGTGTGCTCAATGATGGTGGCGGTATCGAGTGACTGCTGCAGTGCGGCGAGTTCGTCCGGACTGGCCGCGGGATCGCGCTGCAGTGTGCTGAGGCGGGTGCGCAGGATGCGTGCGCCGTCTGATGTCATGAGATTGAGCGCGCCGGGTGGCAGGCCCGTGGCCGGTCTGCGCTGGGTGGCGCGCTGCGGCTCTTCTATGTCTTCTTTGACGAATGCGCGGCTCATGGTGGGAGGTGGGCGGAGGATACGGCTGCGGGGAAGGTGGTTGCTGCCCCCTGCACAATCGCATCGGATGGAGCTGTCGCGTCTGGCAGACACGGAGCATCTCTGAAAAACCTTGCCCTGCCGATATTTTTTTTGGAGGGAACCTTGAGGACTGAAAACAACTCGGCCCGGAAGGACCCAACCAAAATCCTTCCGGGCCTTTAGGTGACCAAGGAGTCCCAACCATGAAGTGACTCCCCAGCTCGTTGTGTGTTTCCTCAGGGGTGAGCCTGAGAAATGTTTATGAAGCTCGCGCCCCAACGGTCTTTAGATAAAGCAGGCTGTGGGCCAAGAGGATGAAGAAGATGAAGTGAAAGTGTGAAAAAAACTTTAGGGGAGGTGTGTCGCGGCTCAAACCAACGGCGTGGATCTGTCACAGGGATGTTCGATGTTGCCGAAAAGGGCAGAGAGGCAGAGGGAGCAGAGATTTGGCGGCGTCTCCGGACTCTTGCATCGCGGAGCTTTTGGTGAGCGCAGAGATCCCGATATGAGTGTCATTCTTTTGGGATGCCGAATCGTAAAAACAACTCGGCCCGGAAGGACCCAACCAAAATCCTTCCGGGCCTTTAGGTGACCAAGGAGTCCCAACCATGAAGCGACTCCCCAGCTCGTTGTGTGTTTCCTCAGGCGAACCTGAGAAATGTTTGTGAAGCTTGCGCCCCAACTGAGTTGTTGATAAAGCAGGCGGTGGGCCAAGTTTGGCGGGGAAATTTGGAAAAATGAAAAATAGGCCGAAGTTTTTTTCAGGGGCTTGTGCCGCCGGAGAGATTTTGGATTACCGCGCCAAGGGGTTCGAAGAGTGTGGAGATGACGAGGTGGCCGGTGATGAGAAGAAGCGTGCTGAGGAGCAGGGTGGTGATCCATACCGTGCGTGCGCGGGTGGCACGGAAGATCAGGACGATGGCCAGGACGGCGAAGATCCACACGGTTATGAGCACGTCGTGAGACCATGTGATGACGAAGCGGGTCATGGGCGGCAGCTTGTCCAGCGAACCCAGCATGTCTTTGAAGATGCTCTGGAACGCGGGCGCTGACTGCAGGCCTCGGGTGCAGTAATAAAGGGGCAGCAGATTTAATCCTGCGAATGCACAGCGGATGCCGAATGCCCATTCTTTGATTTCAGCTCTCAGGGCGTTGAGTTCGGCGGTGGTGTTTTCCTGGGAGTCGGAAGGGGTCATGGGGGAGGGGTAGCAACTGCTTGATCTTTCTGCCACGAGAAATCTGTGGTGTGGACGTGGGGATGCAAAAGCGCGGTCAGAGCGCATGCAATGATGGCTTTGGACGGCTCCTCACCCGGCCTCTCCCCAGAGGAGATTTTTAGAGTGTTGCCGTGTCATCGATGGGGAGAGGGGATTCGCTTTGTGGACGCGGGGATGCAAAAGCGCGGTCAGAGCGCATGCAATGATGGCTTTGGACGGCTCCTCACCCGGCCTCTCCCCAGAGGTCGTTTTGGGCGTTGCCGTGGCATCGGTGGGGAGAGGGGATTCGCTTTGTGGACGAACGATGTTTTGAAATTTCGCGGACGTGGCAGGACGCGGAAGCCCCCCACGCCTTGGGATGCGGATTACTTCGGAAGGACGCGGACGATGAAGGCTTTTTTCTCGCCGAAGTATTTGGCGGCGACGCGCTGGATTTCCTTGGAGCTGATGTCGGAGATGATGGCGGGGAGTTTCTGGATGTGGTCCCAGCCGAGGCCGTTGATTTCATTCCAGGCGCAATTGTCTGCCATGCCGGGATTTCCCTGCTGGGCGCGCAGGAGGGAGGAACGCCAGGTGACGCGGGCGCGGTCGATCTCATCGGGATGGAGACCGTTGGCGGCGAGGTCATTGATCTGGGCCATGAGCTCCTTTTCGGCGAGCTTCACTTTTTTGGGATCGGTGCCGACGTAGAAGTAGAAGGCGCCGGCGCCCATGGCGGCGAAGTTTTGCGCGCCGACATAGTAGGCGAGGCCGAGTTCTTCGCGGATGCGGTTGAACAATCGGCTGCCCATGTCGCTGCAGGCTTCGTCGATGAGATTGAGAGCGTGCACGTCGCGGTCTTCGAGGCCGACGGTGCGGAAGCCGACGACGATGACGGCCTGCTCTTTGTCGAGGTGCTCGGTCCAGGCGGCGGGCTTGGCGCTGGCGTGGTACTCGCGGCCAAGGGGGATCTGGCGGTTGCCGCGCGGGAGTTTGGCGAAGGCTTTTTCCACCTGCGCTTTGACGGTGGAGGCTTTCACATCGCCAAAGACGGAGATGATGCCGTTGCCGGTGGTGAAGCTGGCGTGCAGCATGGCGCGGCAGTCGGCGAGCTTCAAAGCGCCGACGGTTTCTTCGGTGCCGAGCGCGGTGCGGTGGAAAGGCTGGCCGGCGAAGATCTCGCGGCGTGCTTTGCGCATGGCGACGGTGAGCGGATCCTCCTTCTCTTCGAGAATGCTGGCGATCTGGCGCTTCTTCACATCGGCAAGCTGGGCCTGGGGCAGAGCGGGATTGAGGATGAGATCGGCGATGAGATCGAGCGCGTCTTCTTCGTCTCCGGACATGACGTCCGCGCCGACGATGTAGCGATGGGCGTCCGCGGAGCAGATGAGGCTGCCGCCGCGGTTTTCAAGCTCGGAGGCGATCTGTGCGGCGGCACGCTTTTTGGTACCTTTGAGCATCATCTGGGCGGAGACCTGTGTGACACCGGCGGAGAGGTCTGTCTCGGCAAGGACACCCGCGAGGAAATTGGTACGGATGCTGATGAGAGGAAGGCGCGGATTTTCACCCACGAGAAGGATGAGGCCGTTTTTGAGCTTGAAGCGCTGAGTCTCGGGGCGGGCGGTATCGGCGGCGGATTTGACGGTGCTGGCGCTTTCGACGTCGCTGCCGACGAGCACGGTGCTCATGGAGTCAGTGCGCAGGTAGTGGCGGGCGGCATCGCGAATGGCGTCCGGGGTGAGCGCGGTGATGGCATCCAGGAACTGGCGCTGGTAGTCGAGAGACCCGGAGAGGAGCCAGCCGTTGCCAAGGCTGCTGGCCTGGCCTTTGACGGAACTGAGGGTGCGCATCTGGCTGCTGAGAGTGGCGCGCACGGCCTTGTCGAGCTCGGCACGGCCGGGGCCGGATTTTTGCATGAGCGCAACGACTTCGAGCATGCCTTTGCGGAGCTTTTCGGCATCGTCGGGATTGCACTCCGCCTCGATGTTGAAGAGTCCGACTTCGGGAGCGCACCAGGCGCCTGCCCAGACGTAATGGGCGAGGCTGCGCTTTTCACGGAGCTCCTGGTAGAGGCGCGAGCTGCGGCCGGAACCGAGGAGGAAGGCGAGGACATCCAGCGCGGGCTTGTCCGGATGATTTTCTCCGGGGATCTGCCAGCCGAGTGCGATGCGGGTGAGCTCCGTGGCGAAGTTTTTGGCAGCGAAGCGGGTGCCCTGCTGGCGTGGCTCCGAGGTGAGCAGGACGGGATCAAAGGCGCGGCGCTGCCAGTCGCCAAAGTGAGTGCGGACGGTTTCGAGGATGGCGGCGGGGTCCACGTCTCCGGCGATGACGACGAAGGCGTTGTTCGGGACGTAATGGCGCTGAACGAAGCCGTACACGTCCGCGCGGGAGATTTGATCAAAGACTTCGCGATGGCCGATGATGGGGTGGCGCAGGGGGTGCTGACGGAAGGCGGTGGCCTGCATCAGGTGCTGGATGGTGCTGCCAGGATCGTCATTGTCCATGGCCATCTCGCGGCGGATGACCTCCTTTTCACGGGTGAGTTCGTCGGCATCGAACTTGGAGTTGCGGATCATGTCCGCGAGGATGTCGAGGTAGCCGCCGGTGTGCTCGGCGAGGCCGTCGATCCAATAGACGGTGCGATTGAAGGAGGTATAGGCATTGACATAACCGCCGAGGGCCTGGATGCCCTGGGAGATCTGCGCGGGGTCGCGCTTTTCGGTGCCTTTGAAAAGCATGTGCTCGACGCAATGAGCGATGCCTGCGCCCGTGTGCTGCTCCTCATGCATGCTGCCTGCCTTGATCCAAACCTGCACGCTGACGAGGGGATGGGCATGGTCCTCCCTAACGATGACTTCCAGGCCGTTTGGCAGGGTGGTGACACTACCGTCCAGGGACGGAACAGAGGGGGCGTTTGATTTGGCGGAAAGGGTGCGGGACAGAACTTTTTTCATGATGATTTTCGCTCGCGCGATTCACGCTGCGAAGCTGGAAGGAAAGGAGTGGAGAAAGCGTGGGCGAAGTCGTAGCCGCCCGAGAAGTCTTCGAGGCTGTCGCCGTCGTTTTTGCCGAAGTAGCCGCACTCGATGAGATTGTAAACGATGATGCCGACGTCTTCGCCGCGCTGAAGTCCCCAGAGGTCGAGGACGATGGTGGACATGGGGCCGTATTCGGCGAGCACGTGGTCGCGGAAGCCGGCGAGGAGTTCCTGGCCGGTGACGTGTTGATCTTCGGCGTTTTCGTCACGGAATCTTTTGGCGGCCAGGTGCAGGGCATCGCGCACCAGCTCGTATGCAGCGGGATGGTAGCGGGGGTCTTTCTGAATTGAGCGCCGGACGGCCTCGCCAAAGGTGATGGAAGTCATGGACGGAGGGACTTTGGAGGAAAAAGGGGAAGAAGGGAATGAGAATGACGAACAGGGCGGCGGGCGGGGCTTTGCGGATTATTTGCGCATGGCATCCTGGAGGATGGACTCGAAGCGTTCGGCCATGCGGGTGGAACTGAATTCCTGGCGGACTTTTGAGATGCCGTTTTTGGAGAATTTCTCGCGGAGTTCGTCGTCGTTGAGGAGGGATTCGAGGGAGTCGGCGAGGGCCTTTGGGTCGTCGGGCTTGCAGAGGAGGCCGCCTTCGGTGGCGGCGATGAGTTCTGGGAAAGCGCCGTGGTCCGGCTGGATGACGGGGACGCCGCTGGAGACGGCCTCAATGACGTAGAGACCGAAGGCTTCGCCGTAGGTGGCGGGGACGGTGAAGACGGTGAGGTCGTGGAAGAAATGAACCTTGTCTTTGAAGGTGATGTTGGGATGCCACTCGACGCGCTTGGTGAGTCCCGCAGCGTCAATTTTGGCCTGGAGGCCGGCGACGTATTTGTCATCGGCAGGAGTTTTGGCGCCGCCGATGCGGAGCTTCACGCGGGGGACGGTGCCGCGTTTGGCGAGGTCGATGAAGGCATCGACGAGGGTGGTGAGGCCCTTGCCGTGGATCATGCGGGCGAAGTAGCCGATGGTGGGCCAGTTCGGGTCCGGGGAGGAGGTGGTGAAGGCGGTGGTGTCGATGCCGTTTGGCAGGACGGTGATCTGGTCCGCGCGGAGATCGAGACGCTGGCGCATGCGGTCGGCGTAGAACTGGCTGGGGGAGATGAAGAGGCGGACGCTGCGGGCATTCCGCTGCATGGCCTGCCAGCACTGTTCGCGGTAGGGATCTGGGAGGGTGTCCAGGAAGCTGTCCTCTCCCTGGAGGGAGCAGATGACGGGCACGCCGAGCTCTTTTTCGATGGAGGGAGCGAGGCCGATGAGGAGGCTGTTGGAAAGGGAAACGATGTCAAATTTGCCCTGAGTACGGGTCCATTCGATGAGGCCGCGCCATTCACCCCACTGGCGGCCGTCCGTGCCGAGGAGGGCACCGAGGGTCATCTCTCCGAGGACTTTGGGGCTGGTCATGCCCATGAAGCGGGAGGCGAAGCGAAGGTGGGAGGGTTTGTTGAGCCACTTATGAATGAAGCGGGGGAGCTTGTGAAACCAGGTGAGCTTCTGCTGGATGAAAAGAGAGATGCCACCGATCTGGATGGGGAGCTCCTGCGAGCCGAATTCACGGTCTGTGACGAGGGGAAGGTACAGCGGGGCCATGAGGGCGTCATGGCCGCGGACGCGCAGGGCTTTGATGAGCGCGTGGTCGCGCAGGCAGCTTCCACAGTGGAAGTTTCCGGTGCCGGGGGTCAGGTGCAGGATGCGCATGAAAAAGGGGACGGATGGCGAATGACGAAAGGGACGGGACGGAGGGAGGCCGAACCCATGACGTGGAAAAGGGATACGCTGGCGGGGGGCCGTTCGTCCTTTGGATTTCGGCTTGGAGAGGCGTCAGGCCAAGGGATTTTTTTGGAGATGAGAGAGTTGGGGCGGGAGGGGGCGGCGGCTAGGACGGCTGCGAGGTGTAGGGCGTCATCTTGCGCTGGTGGTCGGGCGGGCTGTCGCCACGCCCAACCTACGGCGGTTGGCAACGCTCCCAGCGCCAGATAATGTCGGAGGAGCCAAATGTGGCTCCACTCACCCCAACCCTCTCCCCGGAGGGAGATTTTGGAGTTTTCGTTTCTCAGGGGCGGGGAGAGGGAGAGTTGCGTCGGCCTCACTGGATTCGTCGAACATGAAATGGATTTAAAGTGTTCTTGATGGACGGCGCCCTCTGAAAGGGGGGACGAGGAAGATTGGTTGGGAGCTTGGTGCATGAAAAAGCCAGAGCACGGTGAGGTGCTCTGGCTTTCGATCATTCAACATTCGGAATTCCAGCGTAAATTAATCCTATTTACAACGGTACCCGAATGGCTGAGACAAGAACAAGATAGGTTTCAACAATTCAGCGTGCCCGGCTTTTCTCTTTTAAAATTTCTTCGACTACAGCCTTCAAATATTCTAACATGGCAAATTCAGTTCAGACGAAGACGAAGACGAAGACGAAGCCGGAGCCACTCATTATTTTAGTAGATTGTAACAAAATTATTAACAGGCACTGAGGGCGCATTTTTATTAACCAGCGCGTTCCGAATGTCCTCCTCGCTATAGACGTCTGGCGTTATTAAAGATAACACCACATCGTCGTTGATAAATCTTACAAAAACGCGTTGCTCTCCGTCATGCAACTTGAGAGGAAAGTTCGATCCAAAATCAACAATCTTGACATATACTTCCTCCTTTTTTTCAGCCAAACGAGGCAAGCTATGATGACGACGCAGATTACACTTAATATAACATAATAATTGTGCAGATCTTATGCTGGGCTTATGTCCTAAATTGATATGTTTCGGGCCTGCGGCACAGCTCGTGAAACAAAATATTCCGCTTAGAACATAATTTCTGACATTCACGGGCCGCGCTCCTCACATTTGGTTCTTCTTGTTTGTAAGCAACAAACCCAGTAAAAAGTGAACCAATCTACTGGAGGTATTGCTCATGGATAGACCATCAAGATTTTTTATCCCATTATGGGCAGGCGTCATTCCCGCGATGCGGTTCAGGTCTCGGTGAGGCCGCGGGCCATGACGACTTTGCCAGTGCGGACGGTTTCGACGATTTCGAACTTGGTGAGGAGGCGGACGGCGGCGTCGAGCTTGTCGGTGTTGCCGCTGATGAGGGCGATGAGGCTGTCCTCCTGGAGATCGACGGTCTTGCCGTTGTAGTGCTCGATGATCTGGAGGATCTCGGTGCGCTCGGCGGAGGTGGCGGCAACCTTGATGAGGACCATTTCCTTGGCGACGGCGTCGCGGTCGGTGTGCTCGATGCAATGGATGACGTCGATGAGCTTGCTGACCTGGAGGATGATCTGGCTGAGGCCTTCGGGATGGCCGCTGATGCCGATGGTCATGCGGCTGAAGCGGGGATCGCGGGTCTGGGAGACGACGAGGGACTCGATGTTGAACCCACGGCGGCTGAAGACGGAGCAGATGCGGCCGAGGACGCCCGGCTGGTTGTTCACCATGACGCTGAGCGTGTGGATGTTGATGATGTCAGCCTGCGGGGCGGGCTTTTTGTCGGTGGTGGCGGGGATGCGGTCGCTCATGAGATTTATGATTTACGATTTTTGATTTATGATTTGGAAAAAAGGGTGGCGTCGGCGGCGAGGCGTGTTTCGGCGATCTCGATGTAGCTGGAATCGCTCTCGATGCCGAGCCACTGGCGACCGAGGCGCTGGGCGGCGGCGGCGGTGGTGCCGGAGCCGAGGAAGGGGTCGAGGACGAGATCGCCGACGTCGGTGGAACAGGCGACGAATTTTTCGATGAGGGCGATGGGCTTCTGCGAGGGGTGGCCGCACTTCTCTTTGGAAATGCCCTTGAGGCTGGGGACGCGGAGGATGTTGGTGGCGTACTTGCCTTTTTCAAGATGGGCGCGGCGGGCGTCTTTGTCCTTGTAGCGCTTGTCCTTGAGATAGGTCTCGATGGTGGCGGCGTCGTAGGGAATGCGGACGGAGCCTTTGTTGAACTTCACGCTTTCGCCTTTGCGCAGGACGAGGATCATTTCGTACTGCGGCGTGAAGCTGTCGCGGCGCTCGTCATAGCCCACGGCACGATCCCAGATGATGAGATCGTGAAACTGGTGCTGCTGACTGAGGCGTGACATGAGGTGGAGGAAGGTGTGCTCGCGCTTGCCTAGCTGGCCGAAGATGAAGGCCAGGCCGTCATCGCGAAGGACGCGCATGGACTCGGCCACCCAGGCATCGCACCAGGCGATGTAGTCGGCGGCTGTTTTCCATTGCGTGTCCCAGGCTTCATCTTCGAGTACGTTAAAATAAGGCGGGTCGGCGATGATGGACTGAGCGACGCTGGAGGGGAGTTTTTGAAGTTCCGTGACAGCGTCGCCGTGAATGATGCGGTTGGTGTCCATAGGTAGCGCAAGCCTCTGGCTTGCATGATGCAACCGGGACGGTTGCACTACGAGGTTGCGCTGCGGATTACGTGGAACCGGTGGGCTTCTCCATCTTCTGCTTGGGAGCTTCGATGAGCATGTCCTCCAGCGCAGCGCCGGCGGGGATCATGGGGAAGACGTTTTCGGTCTTGATGCACTCGGCTTCGATGATGCAGGGGCCGTCATTGTAGTCGAGAGCCTGCTGCAGGATGCGCTCCACATCGGCGGGACGGCGGATGTGCCAGCCTTTGATGCCATAGGCTTCGCCCAGTTTGACGAAGTCGGGGTTGCCGATGAGATCGACGCCGCTCTCGCGGTTTTCAAAGAAGAGCTCCTGCCACTGGCGGACCATGCCGAGGTAGCTGTTGTTGAGGATGAGAATCTTGATGGGCAGCTTGTGGATGGCGGCGGTGGCCAGCTCAAACAAGGTCATCTGGAAGCCGCCGTCTCCGGAGATGGAGACGACCGTCTTGTCCGGGCAGGCGAGCTGGGCGCCGATGGCGGCAGGGAAGCCGAAGCCCATGGTGCCGGCGCCGCCGGAGCTGAGCCAGTGGTAGCTGCTGTCGTTCTTGTAGAACTGTGCAGCCCACATCTGGTGCTGGCCGACGTCTGTGGAGACGATGGCCTTGCCCTTGGTGAGGTTGTAGAGCTCATCGATGACCTGCTGCATGCGGAGGCCGCCCTGCTTCTTGTAGCCGAGAGGGTACTTCTTTTTGTAACCGTCGAGATGGGCGATCCAGTCTTCGGTGGGGAGTTTTTCCACGAGCGGGAGAAGGTCGCTGAGGGCGGCCTTGGCATCGCCCTTGATGGCGACGTCCACTTTGATCATCTTGTGGTGCTCGGCGGCGTCGATGTCGATGTGGATGAGCTTGGCATTGCGGCCGAACATGGTGGCTTTGCCAATGATGCGGTCGTCAAAGCGGGAGCCGACATTGAAGATGAGGTCGGCCTCGATCATGGCCTTGTTGGCGTAGGCGGTGCCGTGCATGCCGAGCATGCCGAGGGAGAGGGGGTGGGTCTCCGGGAAGACGCCCTTGCCGAGGAGGGTGGTGGTGACGGGGCAGCCGAGGGTTTCGGCGAGGGTGAGGAGCTCCTTGTCTGCACGGGCGATCATGGCACCCTGGCCGGCGAGGATGACGGGGCGCTTGGCGGCAGCGATGAGGCGCGCGGCTTCCTTAATGCCTGCCTGATCGATCTTGAAGTCGTTCTCCGGATGGTAGCCGGGGAGGTCCATGGGCTCATCGAAGGTGCCGGTGAAGACGCCCTGGGAGATGTCCTTCGGGATGTCGATGAGGACCGGGCCGGGGCGGCCGGTGGTGGCAATGTGGTAGGCCTCCTTGGCGATACGGGGGAGGGAGTTGGTGTTCTTGACCAGGTAGTTGTGCTTAACAACCGGGGCGGTGATGTTGAAGATGTCAGCCTCCTGGAAGGCGTCTTTGCCGAGCATCCAGCTGACGGTCTGGCCGCAGAGGACGATCATGGGGACGCTGTCCATCTGCGCGGTCATGAGGCCGGTGATGGTGTTGCCAGCTCCAGGGCCGGAGGTGACGAGGACAACGGCTGGGCGGCCGGTGGCACGGGCGTAGCCATCGGCCATGTGAACGGCGCCCTGCTCGTGACGGACGAGGATGAACTTCATGTCCGTCTTCACGGTCTGGAGGGCGTCGAAGATCGGGATGGCGGCACCGCCGGAGTACCCGAAGACGTACTCAACGCCGAGATCGGCGAGTGTTTTGATGAGGGCCTGTGCGCCGTCCATTTTTTGCTGGCTCATGATGGTTGGGGTGAAAATTGCGATTTGGAGGGGTAGAGTGGGGTGAAATGGGGAAATTGCAATTTAAAATAAGGGTTTTTGAGGTTAAATTGGGCTGTTGGAAGCGGTGATTGGCTTCAAAATTAAGATTTTCGGGTTGTTTTGGGGGCTTTTGAATGATTGGCGGGTCAAAGTTGCTGGTGGAAACGCTTGGGTATGCGCATGCAGCTCAGGCGCGAGAGATGGCAGAAGAGAGAGGGGCGCAGCCTCGTCGTGTTTGGAACTGCGACTTGGGTGGTCCGCGAGGGCCGCTCGCGGCTTCTGGACTCAGGAAAGAAACCACCAGCCCAAGGCAGAGGCGATGCAGGCGAAGAAGAGGAGGAACAGGCAGCCGAATCCGCAGTTGCGCCAATCGCGGCGGCCTTCACGGGCGATGGGGGACTCGCCAAGGCGGGAGTTTTCGCCGAGGGATTGATCGAGGCTGAGGATGCCCAGGACGAGGGAGATCACTGGCTCCGCGATGGCCAGCAGGAATTCGAACAGAGAAGCGAGGATGGCGAGCAGGGCTTCGATCATGGGACGATTCAGACGACGGGCCTGAATCTGTGGGGCGCATGGAGAAGCGCCATTACAATGCGGCATCGAGGTTCCAAACGCGCTAACGACAGGGAGCGCGAAGGGGGCTGGCGCCGGTCGGCATCCGCAGGAGGCGGACGGTTCGCGTAACGCGTGAAGGGCGCGTGCTTGCGGGGCCGCTGATCGACGGTCAGGAGTGACCATCGTACTTCAGGGGCCTACTTTTTGATGCGGTACAAATTCGCTTCGGTGCGGATGAGGAGGTCGGATCCGATGATGGCGTAGGAGGCGAGGGAGCGTTCGGCGAGGTCGTTTTGGGCGAGGATTTCGAATTTTTTGCCGGGCTTCACGACGATGCCGAGGCCTTTTTCGTCCTGGAGGTAGAGCTTGCCGTCGGCGGAGAGGATGGAGGCGGAGATGGGGCCGGTGCAGCGTTCGGAGTAATGGATGGCTCCGGTCTTGGCATCGGCGCAGGTGAGGATGCCGTTGTCGGCGACAAAGTAGATTTCTTCTCCCACAACGACCATGCTAGGATTGTGAGGGGCGGCTTTGTCGATGCGCCAGGCGAGGTTGGTGGGGGTGATGTCGCCTTTGGACTCGGCGTTTACTTTGATGGCGTAGAGCACAGGTTTGTCGTAGCCGCTGGAGAGGTAGATGATGCCGTGGGAGTAGATGGGGCGGGGGACGACAGAGTAGCCCTGGTCGTAATTGAAGTGCCAGATTTCGGTGCCGGTTTTGGGATCGAGGCCATTCACGACGCCGCTGCCGGGGGTGACGAGTTGCTTCTGGCCGTTCACGTCGATGATCAGCGGGGTGCAGAAGGAGAATTTCTTTTTCGCCTCGGACTGGCGGGCGAAGGTCCAGCGCTGTTTGCCGGTGGTCTTGTCGAGGGCAATGACCTTGGGCTCGGTTTCGGCATCGGCATTGAAGATGAGGAGGTCTTCGAAGAGGACGGGGCTGCTGCCGTTGCCATGCACCGGGGAGTACGCGAACTCCTGGGTGGACCAGATGGTTTTGCCGGTGGCGGCGTCGAGGCAGGCGGTGCCGAGGTGGCCGAAGTGGACGTAGAGCTTGCCGTCTTCAAAGACGGTGGTGGGACTGGCGTGGCTGTTTTTGCGGTGGGCGCGGGGGGCTTTGGCCGTGAAGAGCTCGACGTCCCAGACGGGCTTTCCGGTGGCGGCGTCCAGGGCGAGGGCATGCAGCGAGCGGTCGGCCTTGGGATCCTCGACGCCGCCGATGGGCAGGGCGGAGGTGAGGAAGATGCGGGTGCCGATGACGACGGGTGAGGACCAGCCGATGCCGGGGACGGGGGCCTTCCACACGATGTGGGAGGTTGGGCTCCAGGTGAGGGGGAGGTTCTTCGCCTCGGAGTGGCCTTGTGCGGCTGCGCCGCGGAACTCGGGCCAGTTGGCGGAGGTGGTGGTGGGCGCGGCGGATGCAGAGACGGCCAGCGCAACAAGACCAGCGGCGGAGAAGAGAGCGTTTTTGGAAATCATGTGGCGCTTCATACGAAGGCTGAGGCGGCTGACGATCAAAAAACACGCGGCTTTGATGCTTCTGTGAGGCTTGACATCAAGCATTTGGTCCTAAACAATGAATGCCATGCAACTCACGCTTACAGGCCCTATTGAAGCCTTTATTCAGCGCCAAGTGGCTCAAGGTTATAAAGACGCTGACGAAGTCGCAAGGCAGGCATTTTTGCGCTGGATGAGCGAAGAGTCAGAAACGCCGCCACTTATCCAGACCCGGCTTGATGAGGCCGCCGCTGGACGTTTTGTTCCCGGTGATCGAGCCAATATTCAACGCATTATCGCTGCTGCCTGATTCCCGTGCGATACGATGAGAGTGAGTATGTGTTCTGCGATTTGCAGGCCATCTATCGTTATATTCGGCAAGACGATGAGGCGGTCGCTCGCCGGTTTTTGGAGGCTGCCTACGATTCCTTTGAGTTTCTTGCGGAGAATCCCAAGATTGGTCGCGCGCGGCCTGAATTTGCACATGCGGGACTGCGGTCTTGGAGGGTTCAGGGCTTTCGCAGCTATCTCATTTTTTATGCGCCTTGCGGTGAGCGTCTGCAAATCTGGCGGGTGCTGCATGGCTCTCGCGATCTTCAGGCGGTGATGAAATGAATGATGTGTGGCGAGCCTGGGCGTGATGCTAGTTTTGCAAGCCGGAGGGCTGCCTTTGGATGGAGTGCCCTTGGAAGCTCTAGAAAGCGGTAGCTTCGATGCAGGCTTGCGCCGTGCATCTGCGCGACCGCACTCCAAGACCCTGGCCCGCGGCTTGAGCATGCCGTGTGTTTGCGGGGGGCTGGGAAAACGAATTGGAAGCTCGTTCTACGGGTGCTGCCGCGTCGATTCAAGCGCCCTCCGGCAACGCCACGTAGGGCTCTTCGTTGAGGACGACTTTTTTGGCACCGCTGAGGAGCTTGATCCATTCGACGAGGCAGCCGAGGAAGATGATGGCGACGGCGAGGAGGAAGAAGGCGGTGACGACGGTGTCGACGGTGAAGTTGAACTGCTGGGCGGTCCAGGTTTTCATTTCGGCGGGGGTGCCGCCTTTGGCGAGTTTGTCGCCGTAGAGCTTGGCACCGGAGATGAAACCCATGCGGGGATCTGAGTCGAAGAGCTTGATGTAGCCGGCGGTGAAGGTGGCGCTCATGAGGAAGAGAAGCGGGATGACGGTCACGAGCATGTAGCGCGCCTTGCCCATTTTGATGAGGATGGTGGTGCCGAGGCAGAAGGCGATGACGGCGAGGAGCTGGTTTGCAATGCCGAAGAGGGGCCAGAGGGTATTGATGCCGCCGAGGGGATCTACCACGCCCTGGTAGAGGAAGTAGCCCCAGGCAGCGACGAGAAGGGCGCTGGCGAAGACGTTGGCGGGAAGGCTGCGGGTGTTTCCCAGGGGTTTCCAAAGGCCGCCGAGGAAGTCCTGCAGGATGAAGCGGCCCACGCGGGTGCCGGCATCGATGGTGGTCAAAATGAAGAGCGCCTCAAACATGATGGCGAAGTGGTACCAGAAGGACATCCAGGCAGGTCCGAAAGCGCGGGAGAACATCTGGGCCATGCCGACGGCAAAGGTGGGAGCGCCGCCGACGCGGCCAAACATGGTCTTTTCGCCGATGTCGGCAGCCAATTTGTCCATGCCTGCGACGGTGACGGGGAAGCCGGCATTGGAGATAACTTCGACGACCTGGGCCGGGGCCATGGTTTTGTTGATGCCGGCATTGATGGCGAAGTATTCGCCGGGAAGAAGGGCGCTGGCGGCAACGAGTGCCATGAGGGCGACGAGCATCTCGGTGATCATGGCGCCGTAGGCCACGCTGCGGATGTCTCCCTCGTTGTCGAGGAGCTTGGGGGTGGTGCCGGAGGAGATGAGCGCATGAAAGCCGGAGATGGCACCGCAGGCAATGGTGATAAAGACGAAGGGAAAGACGCCCCCGAGGAAGACGAGACCGCTGCCATCGATGAACTTGGTGAGCTTGGGCATCTGCAGTTCTGGCGCGACCCAGATGACGACGACGGCAAGAACGGCGACGGTACCGATCTTCATGAAGGTGCTCAAATAGTCGCGCGGAGCGAGCAGCATCCACACCGGGAGCACGGAGGCGGCGAAACCGTAGATCATGATGGACCAGGCGATGGTCTCGCCATCTTTGTAGAAGTAGTGCTCGATGCCCCACTGCTTGAGATTGCTGCCAGCCCAGACGCTGACGAGCAGGCCGATGATGCCGAAGATGGTGATGTTGCGCACGCTGACACCGAAGATGGTGTGACCAAAGCCCATGATGAAGGCGAGCGGGATGGTCATGAAGATGGTGAAGAGGCCCCAGGGGCTTTCGGCGAGAGCTTTGACGACGACGAGGCCGAGCACGGCGAGGAGGATCGTCATGATGGCGAGGACGGAGATCATGGCGACGAGGCCGACGACGGGATTGACCTCTTCCTTGAGCATCTGGCCGACGGATTTTCCGCCGCGGCGGATGGAGGCGAACATGACGATGGCATCATGCACACCGCCGCCGAGGGTGGCGCCGATGAGGATCCAAAGCATGCCGGGAAGGTAGCCAAACTGGGCTGCAAGCACCGGGCCAACGAGGGGGCCGGGGCCGGCGATGGCGGCGAAGTGGTGGCCGAAGACGACCCACTTGTTGGTGGGAACGAAGTCCTTGCCGTCCTTGTGCGTGACAGAGGGCGGAGCGCGGTGAGCATCCAGCACGAGCACCTTCGTCATGAGCCACTTGCTGTAAAAGCGGTAGGCGACGGCGAAGGAGCAGACGCCCGCGACGATGAGCCAAAGAGCGTTGATCTTTTCCCCATTATGAAAGGCGGAGAAGGCGACGGCACCGGCCCCGAGAGCGGAGACGGCAATCCAGATGAGGACTTGAATGGGCTTGGGCATGGTAGGGAAAGTAGTCCAGTTGCGCTGCAACTGGATTTGGACAGGGAATTAACAGAGGGAAAGTCGGACTAAACGGACCCGAAGAGGCTCCAGTTGCGGCGCAACTGGACTACTTTTTGGCGGCATCCGCCTTCGCAGGCTTGGGCGGCGGTGGGGCGACGTAGGGGGGATTTGTCATCGCGCCGGGGGCGGTTTCCTTGAGGTTTGGGGGGACGTCGGCTTTGACATCGCCGAGGGCCCATTTCACGCCGCCGATGAGGATTTCCTGGAAGGTGGGGTTGGTCCAGACGTCTTCGCGATGGCCCATGGCGGTGTACCAGACGCGGCCGTCTCCTTCTTTGCGTGCCCAGGTGCTGGGGTAGGCGGGGCGTTCGTACTCCTTGCCTTCCATGGCGGGGGCATCGATGACGCTGAGGACGTGGATGTCAGGAGAGAAATCTTTGAGGGAGTACCATTCCTCCATGAAGCCGTAGGTGGGGCTGACTTTTTCGAAGCCGGGGAATTTGGGATCGGTGACGGTGTTTTTGGCGTCCTGCTGCTTGCCGTGCTTGATGAACTCGGCGCCGAGGAAGTGGACGTAGGCGTCGGCTTTTTCGCCGTGGTTGAGGTAACGCTCGGGGCCTTTGAGTGCTTCGTTGTCGGTGTGGAAGGTGTCGCTGGCAGAATGGGTGCCGATGAAGCCTTTGCCGCTCTTCACGTAGTCGAAGAGGGCCTGCTTGCCTTCTTTGCTCATGGGTGGGTTTTTGTCGGTGCCTTCGCTGCAGAGATCTCCGGTGGTGTAGAAGAAGACGGCGTCAAACTGGGCGAGGTAGTCCTTGCTGAATTTGGAACCGTCCTTGGAGAATTCGAATTCCCAGCCGTTTTTCTCGCCGAGTTCGAGGAGGACTTTTTCGGCGTAGCTGGGTTTGCCGTTTTTCCAGGAGATGACGCTGTGCTCGAAGCCGCTGGACTTGGAGAAGAAGAGGATCTTGTGCTTGGGGGCAGGGGCGGAAAAGGCCACGACGCAGGCGGCGGCGGCCAGCATCAGGGGAGCAGCGAGTTGTTTGATCATGGTTGGCGGATTCTGGCGGGTGTTTGAAAACAAGGCAAGGCGGTGTTGACCCGCCTTGTCATTTCGAGCGGGCTGAATACGATGGCACGGATGATGCGCTTGCTTTTTCTTGTCATGTCCCTGTCCCTTTGCGTTCTTCTCTGCCAATGCGGCGGCGGGAGCGCTGGCGCGAGCTGGAACTACAAATATGCCCCGGGCAAGACTGCAGTGATCATCGGGGGCAGGGCCGTGCCGCCAGCCAATGCGCCTGCGGCAGTGATGCGGGCGATTTCCGCAGGGAACCGAATCTGCACCAAGCCGTACCGGCGCGGCGGCGGGCATGCCCATTTTGAGGACAGCGCCTATGACTGTTCCGGGACGACCTCGTATGTGCTGCACGCAGCGGGGGCGTTGAACGCGCCCACGGTGTCAGGGGCTTTCCGGAACTTCGGCAGCAGCGGGCATGGCAAATGGATCACGGTGTATGCGCGCAAGGGGCATGTGTTTTTGGAAGTGGCGGGGCTGCGGCTGGACACGGGATACAGTGACGCGGACAGCGACGGACCGCGCTGGAGCAGCCGCTCGCGGCCAACGAAAGGGTATGTAATGCGCCATCCGTCCGGCCTATGATTCCCGCCGAAGCCATTGTTTACCGACCGAACGTCGCGGCGATCTTGCAGCGGGAGGACGGCTGCATCTTTGTGGCGGAACGGATCAACATCAAGAATGCGTGGCAGTTTCCCCAGGGCGGCGTGGACGAAGGGGAGGATGCGGAAACGGCGCTGTTTCGGGAGCTTGAGGAGGAGATCGGGGTGAAGCGTGAAATGCTGCAGATCCTCCAGCGGCGTGACGGCTACCGGTATGCGTTTGCGAAAGGGCGTCTGAAGTACGGCATCTATGGCGGGCAGGAGCAGGCGTACTTTTTGTGCCGGTTCAACGGAGCGGACTCAGACTTTAACCTGGATGCGACGCACCGGGAGTTTGCGGGCTTCAAATGGATCAAGCCGTCTGAGTTTCAGATGGACTGGGTGCCGAAGTTCAAGCGGCGGGTGTACCGGCAGGTAATGCTGGATTTTTTTGGGGTGGAACTGGGGTAGGGCAGGGGAGTGTGCCGAATGGATGGAAAGGGATTGGTGGCGAGGAGTGCGCTCCAAACAGGTGCAGCCATCCGCGGTATTCCACCTCACTCACGTGGCCGCCACCCATCGCTGCCAGAAGCGGAGCACGGGAGCCAGAGCGACGAATCCAAGCGCCACGGTCACAGAGACACTGGATACTGCGAGCGCATCCACGATCACGATACCCGCGAGCAGCAGACCCACGGCCTGACCGGTGGCCTGGCCACCCTGGCGCAATTTTTGGGTGGCATAGGAGATGAGAATGGCAAAGGCGGCGAGAATGAATATCTGCATGGCATTCCCACCCGCCGAGGCAAAACGCATCATGAAGACGATCCCCGGTGTGTAGAGCAGTGCCAGGGCCAGCAGCGTGGAGGCCGCGGGCGCCATCCCCGCCTTGTGCTCCGAGCGCGCTGCAAGCGTGATGCCGACCACATAGCAGCCCAGCGCAAACGCCGCAGGCAGGGTGATGATGAATCCCGGTGGCACCGCCGCGGGATCCGCCGCCGCAGCAGCAGCGGGGTCGGCAGCAGGCATCTGGATCCAGCCGTCTCCGGACACCGCGCTGGCGGCCATGAGGTACAGCAGCAGACGGCACATGCCCATGATGACCACAGAGCCGGCCCATTTTTTGTGGAAGAGATCGTAAAACACGATGGCCGCCACCAGGATGGCGGTCACGCGCGGATTGGAGCCAAACCAGGCCGCCATCGTCGCTCCGCCCAGCAGCATGAGCACGCTCATGGTCCACGCCGTGCTGGCGCTGACCCTGCCGCTGGGGATGGGGCGCTCCCGCCGGTGCTCGCTGTCAAACTTCACGTCCGCCGCATCGTTCAGAATCATGCCGCCGGTGTAGAGCAGAGAGGCCGCGAGAAGCATCCAGGCAAAGCGGTGATCCGTGGCCACGCCGCCCGCGATCAGCCACGCCGCGGTGACGTTGGTCCAGACGGTGGGAAGATTGGAGATACGGGCGAGTTCGAGCCAGGGGCGCATGCCTACAGTCTTGAGATCCCCGGCGCGGAATGTCGAACGGTTATTTCAACATACTGCGCACAAAGGGCAGCATGGAGGAGTACAGCGTGCTGCCATGAAAACGGGAAAGCAGTTCGCTCACGAGCTCGGCGTCGCTGTCCACGTCCGCAGGCAGCAGCTCCTCGTGCTTGTGGTCTCCGCAGGTGGAGTTCACACGTACAAAGCAGGAGTCGCAGTCACGGCGCACCTCGCCGCGGATGCCCTCCCCTTCGAGCACCAGGCCCTGCAGCGCGGGCCCGCTGTCCTTTTCGCTGAGCTCCACCTCCAGGTTTGCCTTCAGCCGCTGGTTGATCCAAGCGGCGAGCAGCAGCGCGGAGGTGCGCTGGCCTTTGAAATGGGTGATGCGGATGGTGGTCAGCTTGGAGAAATTCCGGCAGGCGGTGGCATCCTGAAAGCAGGCGGCCAGCGCCGTGCGCATGAAGTGGGAGCGCGTCCATGCCAGGTCACGCACATTGATCCGGTCATGGCCCGCGTTCATGGCGGTCAGCAGCGCGTCAAACTGGCGGGCGGGATCTTCCCAGCGCGCGCTGTCGATCACCAGGGTGTCAATGCGGCTGTAGAGGCGTTCTTCAAAGTTCTTGGACAGGTCCGCCTGCCACCAGACCACCAGGGGCAGGTCGGAGTCCAGGTGGGCAAACACGATGTTCTGCACCTGCGTGGCGTCTCCGCCTTCGAGCACAAAGCTGATCTGCTCGCTGCAGACGACCTGCTTGCCCTGGTAGGGACGGCAGCGCGCCTGGATCCACGCCCGCGCACGCGGAGGCCGCATCTCCGGCATGGCGAGGATCAGCAGCGCGCGGCAGGCGTTCTGCGCGGCCACATTGTCCAGCAGCTCGTTGTCCTTGTTCAGCTGGCTGGAGTCCTCGGTGTAGATCGCCAGATTGATCAGCGAGGCGCGTGTCTTTGCCTCGTCACTCTCCCACAGCTGTTTGAGAGCGCGGTCGATGCCCGAAATGGGTGTTTCCAGACCCAAGCGGTCGAGGTCGGAGTCAAAGCTGGTGGTCGCGTACATGCAGACAAAAATGGCCGCAGGCACGCAGCTACACAAGGAAAGGTTTGCACCCGATTTTGCCGTCAGTCGCGCGATCGGGCAAAGCGCGCGTTATTTCACCAAATAATTCTTGTCTTTACACGTTCACTCGGGGAATCATCCCGCCGTGAAATTGATTTTTCTTAAAAGATTAGGCTTTGTCCTAGCCTTATTGCTAGTCGTTACAGCCGTAAGAAGCTTTCTTCATAAAACTGAGGTAGAGACTGCGTCAGAGAAATCATCTAAGACGAGCACTGCTGTCAAGCCAACTGTGGCCCAGGCGAAACGCAGCTTCATCCTGGACCGCGCGAAGAAGCGCGTGGAGGAGATCGACCGCCGGGAGGCTAAGGCTGCCGCACCCAGCGCCACCCGAGTCCAGGCGCTCGCCGCATTGCGCCAGGAGATCCCCGGCGTGCAGGTGGACTTCGACGCCATCACCGGCGCCCCAAGCAACATCATGGCCGCGGGCCGCTTTCTGACCACGGGAAAGGGCGCGACTGCGGACCCGTATGCAGCGGTGCGGGAGTTTGTGACCAAATACGAAGCCCTGTTTGGCCATGGGGCGGCCGCCCTGGAGCCGGGCAAGTCCCGCGTCACTCGTGAAGACATCACGGCCCACAACGGCATGCGCACGGTCGTCTGGCAGCAGGAGGTGGCCGGCGTGCCCGTCTTCCAGACGATCCTGAAGGCGAACCTGACAAAAAATGGTGACCTGGTGACCCTGGGCAGTCATTATCTCACGGACCCCGTGCAGGCCGCTGGAGACCAGGCGGCACTGGTGGCCAGGCCGCCGCTGGATGCTGGAGACGCGCTGACCACGGTGGCCACGAACCTGGGCGGGGAATTGCAAAAGGCCGCGGTCGTCGCCACTCAGGCCGCCTCTTCAATCGGTGCTGACAAGTCGCAGAAGCTGACCGCGCCCGGTTATTCAGACACCACGGCGCACCTGACCTGGGTGCCCATTGATGAAAGCACCCTGCGCCTGGCATGGCAGGTGGAGACCTTCAGCCTGCAGCAAAACGAGATGTTCCGCGTGCTGGTGGATGCGGAAAAGGGCACGGTGCTGGTGCGGCAGAGCATCACCACTGACATCAGCAATGCAAGCTACCGCGTGTACGCCAAGCCCGGCTTCCAGCCGTATGACAGCCCCACGCCATTCTCTCCGGGTTACAGCACGCCCTCCAGCGTACAGCCGGCGGAGGTGAGCCGGAATCTGGTCACGCTGGACGCCCTGAACACCACGGCCTCCCCCAACGGCTGGATCGACGACGGTGGAACGCAAACCCTGGGCAACAACGTGGATGCGCACACCGACACGAATGCGGACAACGTGGCCGATCTCCCACGCCCCACCTCCGCCACGCGTAACTTCGATTTCACGATGGACCTCACCCAGGCCCCGTCCACGTATCGCGATGCAGCGGTGACCAATCTCTTCTACCTCTGCAACTACATTCACGACGTTTACTACGGGCTGGGCTTCACCGAGAGCGCGGGCAATTTCCAGACGAACAACTTCGGACGTGGCGGCCTGGGCAATGATGCCGTGCAGGCAGACGCGCAGGACGGCAGCGGTACGGACAATGCCAACTTCTCCACCCCTTCCGACGGCTCTCCCGGCCGCATGCAGATGTACATTTTCTCCAACCCCTCTCCCCAGCGCGATGGCGACCTGGACCACGAGGTGGTGATCCACGAATACACCCACGGCCTCAGCAACCGCCTGGTGGGCGGCGGTGTGGGCATCTACCAAAACCAGACCCAGGGCATGGGCGAAGGCTGGTCCGACTTTTATGCGCTCTGCCTGCTCAGCGAAGCCTCCGACGACATCAACGGCAACTATGCCGCCGGCGGCTATGCGACGAAGAATTTCTTCGGCCTCACCGAGAACTACTACTACGGCATCCGGCGCTACCCGTACTCCACGAACCTCACGAAAAACCCGCTGACCTTCAGGGACATCGATCCCACGCAGGCCAGCGCCCATGCAGGCATCCCCCGCAGCAGCGTCATCGGCAGCACCGCGGATGAAGTGCACAACGAGGGCGAAGTCTGGTGCGTGACCCTGTGGGAGATGCGCGCCAACCTGGTGGCCCGCTATGGCTGGGCGGTGGGCAATCAGCTCACGCTGCAGCTCACGACGGACGCCATGAAGCTCTGCCCGGTGAATCCGAACATGCTGCAGTCCCGCGATGCCATCCTCCAGGCCGACCTGGTGGACAACGGGGGCGCGAACCGCAACGAGATCTGGGCCGCCTTTGCCAAGCGCGGCATGGGCTCCAGCGCCACCTCCCCCTCCAGCAGCACCACCGTGGGCCTGGTGGAGGCCTTTGACTTTCCGGACGATCTGGGCGTGACGCCGTTCGCCAGCACGACGGCTTCCGGCGTGGTGGGCGGCCCCTTCACTCCGGCCGCGCAAACCTTTACGCTGACCAACTCCGGCACCTCTTCGCTGAACTGGACCGCCGCCAAGACTCAGCCATGGGTCACACTCTCCGCTGCATCCGGCACTCTGGCTGCAGGTGGTAGCACAACCGTCGTCGCGTCCTTCAATGCCGCCGCCAGCAGTCTGCCCCCAGGTTCCTACACGGACACGGTGAGTTTCTCCAATACGACCAGCGGCGCCGTGCTCGCCCGCAGCATCAGCCTGACGGTGGATCCCTTTACCATTCCCATCTTCAGCGAGCCTTTCGCCACACCGACACTCGGCGCCGGCTGGACCATCACTGGCACGAACTCCTACCGCACCCAGGTCACCAGCAGCAACTCCCCCCATGCCGGCACCTACCATCTGACGATGGACTCCAGCGTGGATGACAACTACTCGCGCAATGAGGCCACCCTCACGCTCAACATGGCCGGCCACCACAACGTGCAGCTCAGTTTCTGGGCCAGATCCTACAGCGATGAAGGCAACGGTCCTCCCCCTTCTCCATTCCCGGGCACCGGCTATGATTTCGACGGCGTGGCCATCAGTGCGGATGGTGGTATCAACTGGTATGAAGTGCAACCCCTGCGCTCGCTGACGGACACTTACACCAAATACGTCGTGGATATGGACGCCGTCATGGCCTCCCACGGACTCACCTACGGCTCGAATTTCAAAATCCGTTTCAATCAATACGACAACTACGGCATTGCCACGGACGGCATCGCCATTGACGACATTGCAGTCGTCGAGACGGTCAACAATCTGCTCTCCCTGTCCCTGCCAGCAACGGCCAGCGAAGGAGACGCCCCTGTCACGGCCACCCTGTCCATCTCTCCGGCGCAGGTGGCAGATCTGACGGTCTCCCTCGCGTCCAGCGCGGCGGATGCCACCGTGCCCGACTCCGTGCTGGTGCCCGCGGGTTCGACCTCCGTGACCTTCCCGGTCACGATCTTGGACGACTCTCTTATCGACGGCACGCAACCGGTGCTCATCTCCGCCAACGCAGCGACTTTCGGACCTGCCATCAAGACCCTTCTTGTGAATGACAATGAAACGGCCGTGATCACTCTCACCCTGCCTTCGAGTGTCCAAGAAGGAAGCTCACCACCGGAAGGTACCGTGAGCGTCAGCACGCCGGTGGACAGGGATGTGACCGTGACGCTCGTGTCGGACAATGTCTCCGCCCAGGTGCCTGCCAGTGTGACGATCCCCGCCGGGCAGACGCTCGCCCTTTTTACCCTGCTGCTTCCCAATGACAATCTGCTCAATGGCAGCCGCACCGCAGCCATCTCCGCCAGCGTGCCGAACTGGACGCCGGGAAGCACCACCGTGACGGTGCTGGACGATGAAGCGGCCGCCATCTCCCTGACTTTGAACACGGAAACAAACGAGAGCGCGGGAGTGGGCACCACGGTGGGCACCGTCACTCTCGGCGGCATAGCGGTTACGCCCGTGACGGTCGCCCTGGCCTCCAGCGACATCACGGAGCTGACCCTGCCTGCCACCGTCACCATTCCTGCGGGGCAGAGCAGCGTCCTGCTCTCCGCTGAAATACTGGATGACACAGATCTCGACGGCACTCAGACCGTGACCGTCAGCGCCTCCGCGTTTGGCAATCCGCCAGTGACGGGCACCATCCCGGTGCGTGACAATGATGCGGCCAGCTTCGCGCTGAGCACGGTCGCCAGTCCGCAGCGGGAAAGCGCGCCGTTTCAGTTCACCATCACCGCACGCGACATCGATGGTCTCACGCTGCCTGCCGTGGCCGGACCTGTCACCCAGACGGCGGCGAATGGTTCCGGTCCCATCAGCTACAGCTACCCGGCGGCGGAATTTGTGAATGGCGTGTGGCAGCAAAACGTGAGCGTGCTGCCTCCGGCCATGAACGTCGTCATCACCGTCACTGGCCCGCAGGCCACGGCGCAGAGCAATGCCTTCAATGTCCTGCCCGGCCCGCACCTCGGCGTCGCTCCCGCTTCTTTCACACTGGACATCCCGCGCCAGTCCAGCAAGACGCGCACACTCACCCTTTCCAACAACGGCCAGGGAACCATGACCTGGAATGCCTCCGGGTCCCAGACCTGGCTGACATGCGCGCCGGCCAGCGGAACGGTGGAGGAGGGCCAGTCCGCCATGGTGTCGGTCACCTTCAATGCGGCCTCGCTCTCGGAAGGAACCACCACGGCGCAGCTTAACATCACCTCGAATGATTACACCAATCCCACCGTGGGCGTGCCCGTGACGCTGAACGTCACCGCGCCCGTGGCCAGCTTCTCCTGGGACGCGGTGCCCTCTCCCCAGCGCGTGAACTCCCCCTTTCCCGTGACCGTGACTGCGAAGGACAGTTCAGGCGGCACCATGACGAACTACGAAGGCCCAGCGGGCCTCAGCGCCTTCACGGGCGTGGCCGGCCCCGCCACGGTGAAAGTCGTCAGTTTTGTCGGCTACGCGGACACGGCTCAGGAATATCCGAACACTAAAACCGCCATCTCACGCTATTTCACCGACTATGTGGAGACCTCCTTCTCCTCCACCACTGTGTCAGCGCTAACGACTGCGCTCGCAGGCCAGCACGTGCTTCTGATACCTGAGCAGGAAAACAGCACGTTTTCTCAGATGCAGGCTTTGGGCACGGCCTGGAGCAGCACTTTGAACACCTTTGTGTCCCAGGGCGGCACGGTGATCGTCTGCTCCTACGGGGTGAACGAAGAGCAGATCCTAGTCCAGTCAGGTCTGCTGACTGTGACCAAGATGACGTCTCCCGAGTTCACAACCTTGGAGAATGTCACCAGCACCTTTCTCAATGCAGGCATCACACCGCCCATCACGCACGAGTGGATGAGCACCTACTCCGCCACCACCAATGGAGTGGTCTCCATCCGCGAGGTGAGCACCGGCTACCCCGTGGTGGTGCACCGCAATGTAGACCTCGGCAAGGTGATCCTGATCGGCACGGACTACTTCACCACCAACACCTCGATGGACCGTGTCGTGGCCAATGCGGTGGCTGCCAGCGGTCCGCAAAACATCCCGCAGCCCCTCACCCCGGTGAAAACGGGCACCTTTGTGAACGGCGCCTGGAGCGGAGACGTCACCGCCGGGCTGCCATTCACCAGCGGCAGGCTGCGCGCCACACAGGGCAGTGCCACGGGAGACTCCAATGCCTTTGATGTGACCGCGGACGGCACGCTCAGCATCAGTCTTGCAGGCCCCAGCGTCGGCGAAAATGCGGGGACCTTCGGCGGGACGGTGACCGTCTCGCCAGCGCCTGCCGCGGATGTGGTCCTGACCCTCAGCTCAAGTGTCGCCACCGCCGCTGTGCCGGCATCTGCCAGCGTCACCATTCCCGCAGGCAGTACCAGTGCTCCCTTCACGCTGAACATCATCGATGACGCCATCCTTGATGGGCCGCAGACCACTCAGATCGGTGCGGTTGGCATCGGTTACGCAGCGGTCAGCACACCCCTCGACGTGAATGATGACGAGGGCGCGACGCTGACGATCAATCTCTCTTCAGACACCTATGCCGAAGATGCGGGCACGATCTCCGGCACCATCACCTCCAGTGCTGCACCGGCGAATGCCATCACGGTGCAGCTGGCCTCCAGCGACACCACCGAGGCCACCGTGCCTGCCAGCGTGACTCTGCCCGCGGGCGCCACCTCCGTGCCCTTCAGCCTCACCGTGGTGGATGACCCCCTGGTGGACGGGCCGCAGACCACCGTGCTCTCCGCCACCGTCGGCGGCTGGACCAGCGGCACCAACACTCTCACGATCACGGACAATGAAGCGCGCACCCTCACCATCAATGGCGTGCCCACGAGCATCAGCGAAGGCGCGGCCACGCTAACCACATCCACGATTTCTCTCGCAGGCCAGACGGCCGAGGACCTCGTCGTCACGCTGACTTCCAGCGACACCACCGCGCTGCCCACCCTCTCGGTCACCATCCCCGCCGGAGCTTCCTCGGCAGCTTTTGATCTCGATCCCGTGGACGACCTCCTGCTGGACGGGACGCAGCATGTCACGCTCACCGCCAGCGCGGCCACTTTCACCAGCGGCAGCGCGGACATCGATGTGCTGGACGATGACGTGCATCACTTCATTCTTTCCACGGTTCCCGGTTCGCAAAATGAAGGCATCGCCTTTGCCTTCACCGCCACCGCCAAGGACGTCAATGATGTCACCATCACCACGGCTGTCGGAGGTCCGGTGAATCTGACCGCCGCGGGAGATGGCGGCGCCATCAATGTGCTGCCTGCCGTGCTCGCTCCCTTCACCAATGGCGTGTGGACTGGAAACGTGCGCGTCATGGGGCCTGGCACGAATGTGAAGCTTACCGTGGCCTCACCCACGGCCACCACGCTGTCGAATGCCTTTGATGTCGCGGCCGGTCCGCGTCTGTCCGCCAGCCCGTCCAGCTTTGCGCTCAGCATCGCCCAAAACACCTCGAAGACGCGTACGCTGACGCTGAGCAACCCCGGCGTCAGTCCGCTGACGTGGAGCCTGAGCCCTTCCTATGCGGTGAGCGTAGCTTCCGGTCGCGAATTCGTCGGCCTCACCATGCCCATCTCCAAAGAGGAGGCGGATTCCCGCCCTGCCACTTCCTGGTCGGAACCCCGCACGCCCGAGGCGGCCGCAGTTTCGTCCTTGGGCTTCGGCAGGGGCCTGGACGACTGCCTGGCGCAGATCAATGCCCGCTACGCCGAGATCACTGCACTGATCCCGAACCGCTACGATTTCTCCGATGGTGTCACGGGCAACTACATCTCGGATGGTGGCAACGACATGTATGACGGCGGAAACTACCTCAACACCAACCTCGGCACCTCCATCTCCTACTCCGACAATGTGATCTTATCCCCGGCCACCAGCCTGGGCGCGGGAGGCAGGTACTTCACGCGCAAACAGCCCGGCTTGTTTGTGTTCGCGGCGGATGTCGCCGGCCTTTCGACCTTCGGCATCACCGGCAATCTGGGTGCGGACAGCGGTGGTTCGATGGATGCCGCAGTGCTGACCGCGTCACGCTCGGGAGTGAACTACAAGGGCTTCGTCAAACGCGTGTACAATGCCGGGGACCCTTCGGTCAATCATATCATCATCGTCGCGGACAACGGCAGCGTGGCGCACACCTATGCCACGGACACCAATGACGACCAGCACACCGTCACGGGCCTTACTGGAGTGACGCGGGTCTATTACCTGCTCTATGCGGGACAGAGCGGCGGCTACATCAACGATGCGCAGACCACGGCCATCTTCACCAAGTTCCTCGACATTGCCGAACAGGCAAACTGGCTCACCGCCACGCCCACCAGCGGCACCATCGCGCCCGGAGGCAGCACACCGCTGCAGGTGGGCTTCAATGCCTCAGGCCTGCAGCCGGGGGTTTATCAGGCAGGTCTGCAGATCAACAGCAACGACGGCCTGCAGCCCCAGCAGACCATACCGGTCGCCATGACGGTCACGCCGGGCCTGCACCACTTTGACTGGGACAGCATCTCCTCGCCTCTGGTGGTCAATGCGCCGGCAACAGTCACAGTGCGCGCCAAAGACTCCGCGAACAATCCCGTCACGGACTTTGCGGGGACGGCGGCGCTGACGGCCATGAATACATCCGCCGCCAGTGAAACCACCGTCGGCACTGGCATCAGCAGCACGTACTACATTCTGGACACCAGCTATCAGGTCCACCGCACCCAGTCCATCTACACGGCGGCGGAGGCGGGCTCGGCGGGCCGTCTCACAGGCCTCGCTTTGGATGTGGCTACACTGGGGTCTCCCACCACCAGTACTTTTACCGTACGCCTCAAGCACACCACCCGGGCAAACTACTCCTCGGACACCTCCTGGGAGGGCAGCGGCTGGACGGTCGTTTACACCGGCAGCAAGACCCTCGCGACGGGCTTGAACTACTTCACCTTTACCAACCCTTTTGACTACGACGGCTCCAGCAATCTGATGGTGGACATCAGCTTTGCCAGCGCCAGCTACAGCAGCGCCTCTTATTGCAAATACACCACGTCCGCCGCCGCCCGGACCATCTACAACGGTGCATACTCAGGCGACCCGCTGACGTGGAGTGGCTCGAGCACCTACGCCTACACGAGCACCGCGCAGCCAAACCTCCGGCTGGTCAAATCCAGCGCCCCGGCGCTGATCACTCCAGTGAACACCGGAGCCTTTGTGAGCGGCGTGTGGAGTGGAGACATCCGCCTGGGTTCGGTGGGGAGCATTGCCGTCACCGCCACGTCAGGCAGCGCCACCGGCACCAGCAATACCGTGACCACCACATCCTCGGGGCAGACGCTATCTCTCACACTCCCTGCCAGCGTGGCAGAAGGCCAGGGCGTCTTGTCTGGCACAGGCAGGGTTACAGTCTCCAGCGCTCCGGGCTCAGCGCTTACCGTATCCCTGGAGAGCCTGGACACCTCGGAGATCACTCTTCCGGCCACGGTCACACTTCCAGCCGGACAGACCACCGTCACTTTCGATGTCACCGTGGTGGATGACGCGGTGCTGGATGGTCCCCAAACCGTTCAGTGCCGCGCACTGGCCACCGGCTACCCCACCGCCACCAGCACCAGCACGGTGACCGACAATGACAGCACCACCGTTACCGTGACGCTGCCAGCCACCGTGACCGAGGGAGCCACCGCCCAGGGCACCGTGCAGTTCGCCAGCCCCACTGCGGCAGATTTAACCGTGACGCTGGCTTCATCCCTGACGGCCCGCGCCACCGTGCCTGCCTCGGTAGTTATTCCCGCCGGTCAGAGCAGCGCCGCCTTCACCATCACCGCGCCGGACAATTCCATCATCGACGGCACACAGATCGCCACCATTACCGCCACCCTGGCCGGCTCCACCCCGGGCACGGCGACGATTCAAGTCCTCGACAATGAGAGTACCAATCTGACAATCTCGCTTTTCTACAGCAGCATCAGCGAGGGTGCTGCTCCGCAGACCTCCGCCGGATACGTTTATCTGTCCGGCAGCGTGACCAGTCCGCTGACCATCAATCTTGCGTCCAACGACACCACTGAGCTGACCGTCCCCGCCACGGTCACCATCCCTGCCGGCAGTTCCAGCAGCAATTACTTCACGCTCACGCCGGTCAACGACAACCTGAAGGACGGCTCGCAGATCGTGGCCCTCACCGCCACGGCAGCCGGATTCACCTCTTCCTCGCAGAACATCACGGTGCTGGACGATGACGTGGATCATTTTGCCATGACCACGATCCCAAGCCCGCAGGTGCGCAACGGGGCCTTCAACGTCACCTTCACCGCGAAGGACGTGAACAACGTCACCATCACCACCTACGCGGGCACGCCCACCCTCAGCGCGGCGGATGGAGGCTCCTCTCTGCCCATCACCCCGGCCACGCTCAGCGGCTTCTCCAGCGGCGTCAAAACGCAGAGCCTTTCCATCGGCAGCTATGCCACCAGCGCCATCGTCAGCGTCACGGACTCCGTTGCGGGGAGCACAAGTTCCAGCAATGCGTTTGCGGTCAGCTATGGCACCATGAGCCAGTTTGGCTGGAGCGCCATCGGCACCCAGCAGTCTCCCGGAGTGCCTTTCAGCACAACGGTCACCGCCCAGGACGCCCAGGGAAACACCGTCCCGACTTTTACAGGCACCGCCAGCGTGCAGGGGATTACCACCGCCTCCGAGTCAACCATTGGCACCGGCACCGTCTCTGCGGGCAAGCCCTTCGACACCAGTTACGATGGCACGCGTACTCAGATGATTTTTCTCCCGTCTGAGATCGGCGGTGCCGGACTGCTGACAGGAATCAAGTTCAATATCTCCGTCCTGCCCGGCCTGCCGATGTCTCGTTTTGCCATCCGTGTAAAACACACCGCTACCGCTTCCTATCCCAGCAGCACCAATTTCGACAACACCGGTCTCGTCACCGTGTATTCCAGTCCATCTGAGAGCGTTGCCACCACTGGTTTGAAGACCTTCAACTTCATCACCCCGTTTTCGTATGACGGCGTGCAAAATCTGCTGGTGGATGTGGTGTTCGACAATGCCTCCTCCGCCGCCGCAGGCTATTGCCTGGGCACCACCACCGCGTCGGCGCGGGTTCTCTACGGCAGCAATCAGCGTTCCTGGGGCTACGGCGATCCCTACACCTGGACTTACGCCAACAATTTCACCACCACGCAGCTCCCGAATGTGAAGCTGGTTTTTGGCACCACCATCGCGGTGACTCCCGCCACCACCGGCGCTTTCACTGGCGGCGTCTGGAGCGGCAGCCTGACCGTGCCCACCGCTGTGTCCAGCATCCGGCTTCAAGCCAGCGCCGGCAGCATCTCCGGCATGTCGAACTTTTTCTCCACCAGCCCGCCGACCCTTTCCATCTCCCTGCCTGCCTCCGCCGTCGAGTCTGCCAGCACAGTGTCCGGAACGGTCTCGCTCAATGTGCCCCAGGCCTCCGCCACCACGGTCAGTCTTTCTTCCAATGACACCACCGAAGCCCAGCCCGCCGCCAGCACCGTGACGATCCCTGCCGGCTCCACCTCCGCCGCCTTCACGCTTAACATCATCAATGACAGCCTGCGGGACGGTTCTCAAAACGCCACCATCACCGCCAGCGCTGGCGGCATGACCAGCGGCACCGCGACCATCACCGTCACTGACGATGACGTGGACAACTTCCTCGTTTCCGCCGTTTCCTCCCAGGTGCGCGCGGCCGCCTTCTCGGTGACCTTCACGGCCCGTGACGTGAACAACGTCACCATTCCCACCTACTCCGGCACGCCCACCCTCACGGCTCTCGATGGTGTCACTCCGCTCACCATTTCCCCCACCTCGATGTCAGGCTTTTCCAGTGGCACGAAAACCCAGAGCATCATCATCTCCAGCTTCGCCACCAATGCCGTGATCACCGCCACGGACGCGACCACCGGAGGCAAAGGCAGCAGCAATCCGTTTGTCGTGTCGTACGGCCCCTTGGATCACTTCAGCATCAGCTCGGTTTCCTCGGTCCTTGCCAATGGCATCGCACAGCCGGTCACCATCACCGCGCAGGATGCCTTCAACAACACTCTCAGCTCCTTCAATCAGACGGCCAATCTTGCCATCTCCAGTGATCCGACTTTTAACACCTCCGGTACGAGCACTACGGTCTGGTCCATTCCTCTCGGCTCGCAAAGCCGCACGCAGCGCATGCAGGTGATCTACCTGCCCAGCGAGGTGGGAGCCACGGCCCGCAACCTCAACAATCTGGCTCTGTATGTCAGCACCGTGCCCGGCAGCACGCTCAGCAACTTCACCATCCGCATGAAGCACAGCGCGCTGACCAGTTACAGCACTGCCTCCTGGGACAGCAGCGGCTGGACGACCGTTTATCAGGGCAATCCGGCCATCAGTTCCACCGGATGGAAGCAGTTCGACTTCACCACACCCTTTGCCTATAACGGCACCAGTTCGCTCATGGTGGACTACAGCTACTACAATTCCGCCACCGGCACCGTCCAGGGCTACGTCCAATACACCACCGCCTCCGCGACCCGTACCGTGCTGCTTCAGACAGACACGGACTACGCCAGCCCTCTCACCTGGACCGGCACGACCAACCCAACCCCCGCCAGCAATGCCGTGGTGCCCAATGCACGCTTCGGCTCCTCCAGTTTCGCCCTTCCTGTGACTCCGACGGTCACCGGCAGTTTTACCAACGGCGTATGGACTGGAAGCTTCACTCCTGGGAGCACGACGGCCTCCAGTGTCAAGTTCCGTGCCAGCAGCGGCGTTGCCGCGGGCGCCACGGGCAACTTCACGGTCAGCACCCCCGCTCTGGGGGTGACTCTGCCGGCTTCCGTTTCTGAAAATGGGGCCACCGTTTCCGGCACCGTCACGGTCTCCTTTGCGCTGCCGTCGGCACTCACGGTCAATCTAGCCTCCAACGACACCACGGAAGCCCAGCCCGCCACCTCCACCGTCACGATCCCCGCCGGATCCACCTCCGCGTCATTCACGCTCAACATCGTCAATGACACCCTGCGTGACGGCACGCAAAGCGCCACCATCACCGCCAGCGCCGCCAACACCACCAGCGGCGGCGCCACCATCAGCGTCACCGACGATGACGTGGACAACTTCCTCGTTTCCGCCGTGGGCACCCAGGTGCGCTATGCGCCCTTCGGTGTGACCTTCACCGCACGCGACGTGAACAATGTCGTCATCACCAATTACTCGGGGGCCCCGGTCCTCACCGCTGTAGATGGCGCCACTTCTTTGACCGTCTCGCCGACGACTGTCAGCTCATTCAGCGGTGGCACAAGATCCCAGAGTGTGACGGTGTCCAGCTTTGCCACCAACGCCGTCCTCACCCTCACGGATCCCGTCACCGGAGGAAAAGGCAGCAGCAGCACCTTCGCCGTCACCTATGGCACAGCCGTCCAGTTTGGCTGGAGCACCATCACCCAGCCCACGGCGGGAGTGCCCTTCTCCACCACCGTCTCCGCTTTGGACATCTATGGAAACACCGTGGGCAGCTTTACGGGCAACGCAGGCGTCACCGCCATGAAGGCCACCAAGACCGGCACCGGAGCTTCCAGCTGGTCCTATCCTCTCAGCCACACCGGTTTCTCAAACCGGGCGCAGACCATCTGCACCGCCGCGGAGCTCGGAGCGGCCAAAGTGTTCCAGTCCCTGTCTCTCAACGTTATCTCCCTCGGTTCTTCCGCAAACACGGGGGTCTTGACCATTCGGATGAAGCACACCTCGAAGTCCGACTACACGGCGTCCGCATTGTTTGAGACCACCGGCTGGACCACCTGCTACCAGGGACCGACGGCGGCGTTTGCCGGAATGAACACCTTCACCTTCACCACTCCCTTCACCTACGATGGCGCGCAGAACGTGCTGGTGGACATGTGCCTCACGACGGGCGTCATTCCCGCCACCGCCATGACGAGCGCCACCGATGCGGGCGCGCCGCTTTCCGTTTATGCCAACGCTCTTTCCGGCGATCCGCTGCAATGGTCCTATGCAGGCACCACCACCAACCTCCGTCCGGATTTCATTCTGGGTTCCGACCCCGGCTTCACCCCCACCCCATCCATCACAGGGGCTTTCGTTTCTGGAGTGTGGACCGGCTCATTCACAGTCCCCTACACCTCAAGCGTTCTTCTGAAGGCGCAGTCGGGGACCACGCTGGGTTTGAGCAACATCTTTAACCCGCTGTCCCCCTCGCCCCTCACCCTCTCCCTGCCCGCATCTGCCGTCGAATCCGCAGGAAGCGTTTCAGGCACCGTTTCCATTCCTGTTTCGCAGGCCACCGATACGCTTGTCAGCCTCTCCTCCAACGACACCACGGAAGCCCAGCCTGCACTGGCTACGGTGACCATCCCCGCCGGCAGCACCTCCGCGGCTTTCACGCTGAACATCATCAATGACAGCCTCACCGACGGTCTCCAGACGGCCACTGTCACCGCCAGCGCCAGCGGTTTCGGCAATGGCACCGCTCCGATCAATGTGTTCGATGATGACCTCAAATACCTCAGCCTCACCACGCTCTCAGGGTCGGGCGTTGCCGGCACATCCTTCCCACTTACGGCCAGCGCTCGCACCATCGATGGCTACCCAGCCACCGCGGTTGACGGCACCTCCGCAGCGCTGGCCTGCACGGTCGGAGGCACCGCAAACACCATCACCCCCGGCAGCACCGGCACATTCTCAGGCGGCCTATGGAGTGGGAATGTCACTATAGGAAGCGCTGGCGTTGCCGTTATTACGGCCACCAGCGGCAGCGTCACGGGCACCTCGGGCGAGTTCCCGCTCAATGCCGTCGGCGCGGGTACGTCCTCACAGTTTGTCATCACCGGCCTCACGAGCGGCAGCCAGATCAATTCCGGCACCAGCCAGAGCATCACCGTGCGTGCGGTCAATGCCACAGGCACCACCGACAACACTTACAACGGCACCGCAGACATCTCCGTCAGCGCACCAGGACTGGGCCAGGTGCTGGTGGGAGATGGCGCAACGACCTCGGTCTTTCCTTTCTACGGCGGAAACCATGACACGCGAACCCAGGTGATCTACACAGCCGCTCAGCTCGGCGGCCGCCCCATAAGCCTCTCCGGTCTCGCTCTAAACATCGCCAATTCCGGCGGCGCCTACAGCACTTACACCATCCGGCTCAAGCACACCACGAAGGCCAGCTTCAGTGGCACCTTCGCCTGGGAGACTGGCTGGGTGACCGTTTACCAAGGCACGACCACACCCATCGTCGGCTGGAACACCTACACCTTCAGCACGCCGTTTGACTACAACGGCACGGACAACCTCATGGTGGACCTGAGCTTTGACAACAGCAACATCTTCTCAACAGCCAACGCGCGCCATACCTCTGCCGACGCCATCATGATGACCTCCGGCGGCGCCAACAGCACCAACGGCACCCCCGTTTCATGGGATGGCGGCACCACACCCGTTGTGGCCGGAAGCTATTCGCAGCCCCAGCTTCGCCTGCTGGTGAATGGCGGCATCGCCGTCTCCCCCGGCCAGACAGGTTCCTTCACAGGCGGCGTCTGGTCCGGCAGCGTCACCCTGCAAGGCGCGGCCAAGGATGTGAGCCTCACCATCAGCGACCGCTCCGGACGCTCCGGCACAGTCGGGGGGCTCGTGCTCGCCCCGGCTGCTCCTTCCATGAATTCTGAGCCCTTCTTCACCGGCGGCACCTCCAATACCTTGTCCTGGCCACCAGTAAGCGGTGCCCTCAGCTATGACATCCAGGGCACAAACAATCCCATCAACTTCACCACCTTGGCCATCAACCAGTCCACCACAGGCACCAGCGCCACTGCCACCGCCCTCGGCAACTATGTGCAGTACTGGTACCGACTGCGGTATCAGCGCTCGGTCACGTTTGGAGACTCCACCTGGTCACAGACCCGTTGGGGGGATTTTGCTGCGGATGCGCTTTCCGGTGTGTCTGCGGACACGGTCGCCGGCAGCGTGACCCTCGCCCCCACGGCCACCTCGCCGTCGGCAGTGGTGGAAGACTTCAACGCCAGTGGCGTGACCTGGAGCAACCTTTTCACCGTTCAGGGAGGGACCTCTGGTTATGCCTTTGCCCGCAGCGCCCTGACCGCCGGTCCGAATACCTCGCCCGAACTGCCGATCAACCAGAACGGAGACATGGAAGGCCGCGTTAGCGGTGCCTACGCCTGGTGCCTGGCCGCGGACACCCCTGCCAACAATTTTTACGATGGCTCCATCGACGCCTACCTCTGCCCCGAAACACCGGCGGCGGCCATGAGCGGCGCGCTGATCCTGCGCGGCGGTGTCGTGAACGGCGCACCCGTGGGCTATCAGGCCCTGGTCACCTACAATTCAGCCACTTCCGCCACCATCTCCATCGCCTATACCGGCGTTGGCAACATCGCCGCCTTCCCCTCCGTGACGGTCTCCGCTTCGGACATCATCCGGCTCACGTTCAGCGCCAGCGGGCCCCGTCTCGTCCTTAACGCCTGGAAGGTCGGCGTCAGTGGTGGCAGCGTGGTTGAAACCCCCATCCTGAACGGCGGTTCCGCCAGTCTCGTCGCCTACGACAGCCACCACACCTCCGGCCGCGCCGGCCTGCGGACGCTCAACGGCAGCAGCGCCATGCTGTTTGACAGCATCACGATCACTCGTGAGACGCCTGTTTACAGCTTCAACACCGGCACCATCACCTCGGGCACCCTCTCTCCCGCCGTGCGTCAGCTGTGGGGCCGCCTGAACTATGGTGCCACGCTCCCGGCCGGCACCGCTCTCTCCGTCAGCGTGCTGGACTCTGGCAGCAACGTGCTGGCCGCCAACGTCGCCTCTGGCACGGATCTGAACACCCTGCCTGCCGTGGCCTCCGCCTCCGCCATCATGCTGCGCGCCAGCCTCTCCACCTCGGACTCCAGCGCCACCCCGCAGCTCAATGACTGGAGCGTGGACTATACCGCCGCTCCCGGCCAGACGGTCACCAGCGCGTGGTCAGGCACCGTCAGCTCCGTCCAGGATGCCACCCCGCCCGATGTGACAGCGCTCGTCACCACCATCAGCGGCACCACCGGGACTCTGCGCGGCACCGCGTTTGATGCGGGCAGCGGCATTGCCAGCATGACCGTGGCCGGCACTCCTGTCACCGGCTCCTTCTCCTCCTGGAGCAGCCCACTCTCCGGCCTCCAGGATGGCCCCAACACCATCACCATCACCGCCACGGACAGCGTCGTGCCGGCCAACACCGCCACCATCACCACCACCGTTTATCAGATCACCAATCCTGTGCAGGACACCAACAACGACGGCATCAGCAGCCTCATGGAGCACGCCATGGGCATTCCGGCCGGCACCGCAAACCCGCGCTCCATGCTGCCAGCCACCACGCTGCAGACTGATGGTACTACCGGAGACAAATACCTCACCATGCAGTTCCGCCGCCGCATCCAGCGCACCGGACTTTCCTACACCGTGGAAACCAGCAGCAATCTCGCCACCTGGGACAAAACGGGAGCCAACGTTCAGGTCATGAGTTCAACTCCCACCGGCGATGGCGTCACGGAAAACGTCACCATCCGCGTCACCCCGGCCATGAGCACCTCCAATCCCAGCAAGTTCGTCCGCCTCACCGTGACAACGAATTAGACCTAATGCCGCTAAGCAATCGTTGTGACGGCGAAGTTTCTGGAGGTGGACGACGAAGAGGTGTTGATCATGCGTGGCCATTTGTCCACAGGGCGTCGGACTTTGCGCTGGCAGGATCTTGTTCGTCGTGGTGGCA